>NZ_JBIASW010000003.1:0-428664 GCF_042891215.1 Streptomyces sp. NPDC001914 | reverse complement strand
TTCGGCTTCGGCTTCGGCTTCGGCTTCGGCTTCGGCTTCGGCTTCGGCTTCGGCTTCGGCTTCGGCTTCGGCTTCGGCTTCGGCTTCGGCTTCGGCACGAGTCTTGTTCTCGGTGCCGGCGAATGGGACGGTCGGGCATCTTCAGAGGGGGGTGCCCGAGCGTCCCATTCGCGGCGAGGGCTAGATGCCGGGTGGGTTTGCGTGCCCTATGACGGGTCGGCATCCGGTACGGGGCCGCACTGCGGGCTGCGGCACCCGGGCCCGGCACCGGCCGGGGGCGGGGCCGGGGGCCGGGACGCGCCAAGGGCCAGGACACGGGCCCAGGATCAGAACGGGTCAGGGAACTCGTACGGCGATACGGCAACACGGCGACACGGCCACACCTCGGGAGAACGCCCCGGGTCGGTCCGCGCGAAGTGCGGCGCGTACCGTGCAGGGCGGGTGGAATCAGGTCCGTCGAACCGGCGGCACCGCCCACTCGCCCGGTGGCCCCACCGTCACACCCCCCCAGGCCCGACGGCCCCGCCCCGTCCCGTCCCGTCCCGTCCCGGAAGGAACGAGTTCCGTGCTCACGTCGTACGCAGCCCACTTCGACACGCCCGCCGGGTATCTCGACTTCGCACGGTTCGGTCCGCCGTCGCGGGATGCCGTGGCGGCCACCGCGCGGGCCATGGAAGAGGCAGCCCGCGCCGACCACACCACCGTGGACGCCCTGATGCGCGCGGAGTCGGTCGCCCGCGACACGGCCGCGCGCCTGGCGGGCACCGACAGCGGCCACACCGTGCTGCTCCCCAACGCCTCCACCGGCCTGTTCCACGCCGCCCTCGGCATCCGGAGCGGCGTGGTCCTCACCCCGCGCACGGACTTCCCAGCCAACCACTACCCGTGGCGCCGCACCGCCGAACTGGGCCGGGCCACGCCTCGCTGGCTCGACCCGACGCCCGGCGGCGGAGTCACCCCGGACCTGGTCCGCGCGGCTCTGACCGACGATGTCGTCGCGGTGTCCGTCAGCGCCGTCGACTTCCGCACCGGGTTCCGCGTGGACCTCGCGGCGCTGCGCGAGGCGATCGGCCCGGACCGGCTGCTGATCGTGGACGCCATCCAGGCCTTCGGAGTGGCCGCGCTGGACTGGGACGCGGCCGACGTGGTGGTGGCGGGCGGCCAGAAGTGGCTGCGCGCAGGCTGGGCGACCGGCTTCGCAACGCTGTCCGATCGCGCGCTGGAGTCGCTGGAGCCGGTACTGACCGGCTGGACGGGCGTCGAGGAGGTCGGCGTCTTCGACGGCACGGAGCACCCGCCGGCGGCGGACGCGCGACGGTGGTCGATCACCAACCTCAGCCCGGTGACGGCAGCGGCGTTCGCGGCCGCGCTGGAGCTCGTGGAGCGGCACACGGTCACGGCGATCGAGGCCGCCGTCGCCGAGCGGATCACCGAACTCACCGAGACCGTGACCGCCCACGGCGGCCGCGTCCTCTCCCCCACCGACCCGGCACGCCGCGCGGGCATCCTCTCCTTCACGATGCCGGACCACGACCCGTCGATCGTGGCAAAGGCCCTGCACGCCGAGGGCGTCACCCCGACCGTACGCACCGACTCACTCCGCCTCTCCCCCCACGCCTCGACCCCACCAGAGGCTTCCGAACGAGTGGCGGCAGCTTTGTCATCACTGGGGACCTGAACCTGAGACACGGTCCCATCGTGAACGCAGGTGAAGGCGCCGATGAGAAGGTCTGCCAGCCCCTCATGCCCTTGACGAGTCCGGCTGCGCGGGAGCGGGTAGGGAGGACTCGCACCCGTCGCGTGTTTCGGAGGGACGTTGCTGACCATCCTGATATCCGTGCTCGCAGTCCTCGTGTCCGTCGGGTCCCTTGTTCTGGCGTACGCGTCCAATCGCCGTTCGCACATGCCGGTCCTGCAGTTCATGTGGGAGAGCGCGCAAAGCGATTCCAGTGAACCGAAGTGGTGGCTCGTCAACGTCGGAACAGGCCCGGCAACGAACATCGTCGTTGCGCAGACCGTAAGAACAGGGCTCACCAGAGGACTCAACGGAGAAGTGTGGTTCAACCCGGTGCTGGTGCCTTCAATCCCGGCCGGGGAGAAACTTTCCTTGTCGTGGCTCGGCGGGACCATGGGCTTGGAGTCCGGCCTCGGAGCCAGCTACACGGACGTTGAGCGGTACTTCTACACCACCAAGTGCGGCGACGACGTCTCAATGTTCTTCAGTGGGCTGCATCTTCCTCGTTGGCCACTGTTGAAGCTCAACGGCAGCAAGGCCGTCAAGACCTGGTGGGGCGTGGAAGACCTGGCCGGCCCTCCATGGTCCTCGGTCACGGCTGAGCACGTCAGGCGACGCTGGTGGTTGCCTTCGCGCTTCGGGCTGTCCCGTCGCCTCGGCGGTTGGGCGGATCCAGTGCTCTCCTACCGGCCGCGGTGACCAGGCAACATCGAACCGTGTCAGCGGAGTTGTGCCTTCAGCTCGACGCCGAGGTGTTCAACCATCAGAACTGGATGATGGCCGATGGTCGGCGGGACCAGTTCGTGCAGCAACTCGAAGCCCTTGCAGCCGACGAGGACGCCGGCGTGCGCGCGGAGGCCACGCGGTTCCTGGGCGGTCCTGAGGCGGAAGTGCCTGCTCCTGCCGGGAGTGAGTAGAACAGCTCGCGCAGCGGTGCCTGCACGAACTCCCGCATCAGCTCCAGGTGTTCCGGGTTGCAGGCCCACAGCCATGACGCAAGTATGCGATCCCTGGGCCGGACCATGCTCATGCACGGAAGCGGGTCGTGGCAGGTCGTCGTGCGGCTCATTTGTTCTTGTGACAAGATCGCGGAATGCTTCGACTGACCGACTTCATCATCGATTGCCCGGACACGATGAAGCTGGCGGCCTTCTACTCCGAGGTGACGGGGCTCCCGGTCACGGAGGGCAGTGACGAGAACTGGGCCGGTATCCCCTTCGGCGAGGTCGAACTGGCCTTCATCCAGGTGGATGACTACCGGGCCCCGCAGTGGCCCGACAGCGAGCACCCCAAGCAGTTCCACCTCGACTTCGAAGTCGACGACATCGAGACCGAACAGCGCCGAATCCTGGCCCTCGGCGCGACCCTGCAACGGGACTGCACCAGCCCCGACGGCTACGGCTTCCGCGTCTACACCGACCCCATCGGCCACCCCTTCTGCCTCTGCCGCAACAAGGGTGTCACCTGGACCGATCAGGGCCCCGTCTGGCCCAAGCGCGACTAGTCCAGCCGAAGGCTGACCGTGCCCCGGCCTCCCGATCGAGCGGTGGGCAAGCAGCGGGAGCAGAGCAGTCGAGACCAATGTCGAACCCACGGTGAGGTCGCCGCCGGGGCGGTTTTCGTTTCTTGTCAGCCTTGCCCCACCGTGGAGACTCGGCTGACCTCATGTGGAAAGACGCGCCCCGCGTCAACACGCCCATTGGGCAGGGCGATAGCGAGGTGCACGCCACGATGGGGTCAGTCCGTGGCGATCAGCACGCCTCCCTCATCATCACGCCAGCCGATGCTCACCGCCCCGTCGCCGATGTCACGTACGTCGAGTTGTTTGCTCTCATCCGGAACGGTCATGGCCGGCAGCCGCAGGGTGTGGAGCAGACGCCCGGTGCCCGAGTCGAGGACGAGCAGGTCGGCGCGGATCCTGCGCCGTGTGTCCTTCCCCGTGAGGAACGGCTGGCGTATGACGTACACCCGGCCGTCGGCGATCTCGGGGAACCCGTACTCCTGGCCGGCCGGCGCCCGCAGCTGCCAAGCAAGGTGTCCGTCCCGGGTGCCGTAGGCGCGCAGGAGAGTGTCGTGGTCCTCCTCGGACCGGTCATCGGGGTTGATGGTCGACAGTAGGACGCCGCTTCCCGCCGCGACCGCGTCCCACGCATCCGCGGCCTTGAGAGCACGCGCTGTGGCCCCTCGGCGGTTCACGTCGAGCAGTTGAATGACCGGCGGGCTTTGGTCCGAGTCGGGTATGACCAGCGTGTGCTCGTCTCCCCTGACCATCAGCCCGGGGGCCGCGGTGCGCCGCTGCCACAGAACCTCGCCCGTGCGGTTGTCGATACCGAGCAGGAGGTTGTACGTGTCCCTGGCGGGGTTCGTCACGTTGCAGGCCAAAGGGACGACGCTCAGGTGGCCCGGCAGGGCGTACGCGGTGATCATGAGTCCGTCGGGGCACGATGTGGGCGTCTTCGCAGTCCACAGACTCCGGCCGTCGCGCTCGGCGAAGGCACGCACGGCGCCGGGGGCCTCGGTGAGAGCCTGGCCGCCGGCGATCGCCGTGGTCCGATGGCCCTCGGCATGCTGGATGTCCACGTGCCACAGCCGCTTGCCCGTGCGCAGATCGACGCCGATGACCTTCCCGTCGCCGAAGGCGGCCACCACGGTGCGTTCCGACACGTCGAACGTATGCACACCGGCCTCCGAGTCCGGGCGCTCGTAGCGCCAGTACTCCTTGCCGGTCCGTACGTTCACCGCGGCCACCCCGGAGAGCGAACCTGTCCGTCGTACGTACAGTCCGTGGACCAGGGCTTCATCGAATCCCGAAGTCCGACGTACGACGCGTTCAGGCGCGACCGGGGATCCGGCGCCGAACGCGGCGGGAAAGGGGCCTTGGGCTCCGGTGACCACGTCCCGTGGCTGGTGCCCGTCCTCCCACACTTGGCCGGCCACGAGGAGGAGCACCGCGATGAGCAGCACCCACACCCGGCCGCGGACGAAGGACCGCTCTTCCGTAACGTTCGAAACAGGCTTGCCCGGTCCCCCCGACAGCCCCACCCCTGGTTCTCCCAGCAAGTTCATCCGTCGCGCCATGACAGCCCCCCGGCCCCGCCCCTGATCACCGTGATCCGATGGCTGAGGGATTCTCACCTTCCCCGACAGGGCGGCACAAGAGCTGCGGTGTGGTTGCCGTGGCTCGCCCGCCTGGCGATCTACGGCACTGGATGTGAACGGGTTCGCACCAAGGCCCCTGCCCGACGCAGTAGACGTGATGTGCGAGCGCACGGCGGAGTTGGGGTGCTGAAACAGGTGTCGGAGCACTGGGCAGCAAGTGGGTGGGGCCCGCTGCACCGCACGCCCCCCGCCGGAGTCCCGATGGCGGATATCCGACCGGCAGGCCCTCCGCGTTCTCGTGTGAGGCCCGGTCCGTGACGATCCGTCAGCCAGCGCATCCGGTGCTGCCGGCCATTCCCGCCCCGTGGCCGAACTCCACGCGCACTATCCATATCCTCCAGCCATGAGATTCTTCCGACCGCGCGCCAAGCGGACGACCGAACCCCCCGTGGCGCGGGCCATGGCCCTGTACACGGCCGGGCGCTACGCGGAGGCGGTGACCGAGGCGAGTGCCGTGGCCCGGTCGCTGCCACACGATGACACGTACACACCGCTGGCACTGAGCATCACCGCGAACGCGACGGGCGCCCAGGGCCGCCACGCCGATGCTCTCGCCATATACGACGAAGTGCTGCCGGCCGTCGGAAAGAGTTTCGGAGCTGATCACTGGCAGACCCTCAAACTGCGCTCCGACCGCGCCCAGACGCTGGCCGAGCTCGGTCGGTACGCCGAGTGTGAGGCAGAGTGTGCGGCCGTCGCCCGGACCGCGAGCGGCGGTGCAGGGGAGCTGCAAAACGTAGTACGGGCCGCCAGCAACGGGCTGGTCTTCGCGCTCAGCGCGCAGGACCGCCACCCGGAGGCCGAGGCGCGCGCCCGCGAGGCCCTGGCCACCCACCCTGAACCGGACCGGCTGACTCTGGCATTGCGGATCGGCCTGGCACGCAGTCTCAACGGCCAAGCCCGCTACGAGGAAGCCCTCGCAGAGGCGGAGCACGCCCGTGAACTGCACCGCAGCCTGCCCGGCGGAGAGAACCGCTCAGTGACCGGCTCCGTCGAACTGGTCATGGCCACGGCCCTCTTCGGACTACGCCGCGCCACCGAAGCTCGCCTTCATGCCACAGCTGCACACGATGTCTGTCTGGCCTCATTCGGCCCGGACCATCGCCGCACACTCGAGGCTCAGGCTCTGCTCGACCGAATAGCCGATGCTTGATCGGACGCGCACCGCGGCTCCGAGCGAGGGCGCCCCAGGTAGGCCCTCATCCACACAAACAGCCCGGACAGCTCAGCGTGGCGGTGTCCGGGCTGTCCGGTCACACACCGCTGCGGTACCCACGCAGGTGGTACAGCCCGCCGACGAGCCGAACTCCGATAGACGCGTGCCAGATCGTACGGAACACTCACGCAAGCGGATCGCGCAGCTTGTGGATCTCTGGGCGCACCTTGTCCATGAGGTCGTCCCTGAGCATGGCGTTGAAGGCCCGACGAGCGGCCAGCGCCTGTTCGTTGATCTCGGCGCCACTGCGCAGCTGCCGCACATAGGTCTGCCGCACCAGGTGCTCCGCGGGCAGATAGGTGTCCTTCAACCACCGGTACAGCTCGTCCGAAGCCAGCAGCAACAACCGCCGATACGCTTCGTCGCGGGCCCGGACGCGCCGGTTCAGTTCCTCCTGCTTCTCTGCCCAGCCCGTCTCCTGGATGTACGTCAGCCAGTCCATCCACAGACTCGTCGCCAGCATGAAGCCCTCGATACCCGCGAGGCGCCGCTCCTGGGCCTTCTCCAGCAGGCTGGCCCGCAGCCGTAGCCGCTCCACGGACCGCGTGGCGAACGCGGTCAAGAGGCCCCCGACCACCGCCGCAACAGCCGCGATCACAGCAGCCATAGTCGCGCTCCCCATAGTTGCCCTCCCCCATGAACGCTCACAGGCGTCAACCGGCCACGTGGAGACCGTCCCAGTTCTTCGTCTCATTCAGTTACGTTCCCTCGGGCAACGAGGTAATCCATGTGCGTCGACGGACCTCATGTCCCAATGCCGCCTCGACCTGTCGGGCGCTGTGGGGGCTCTTGGGGAGTTCCCTCTACCGAAACAGAGGCGGGATCGGCAGCCTCGTGTGAGCCCTGGACATGAGGGGAACCGTCTGGGCCTGCTCGAAAGGCGCGCTGTATCTCGCGCCAAGCGCGGATGATCTCGGGGATCTTCGACAGCACCTCGGCGATCTGCGTCAGCAGCAGCATGACGCACCCGAAAGAAGCCAGGATCACCAGCGTCACGTCGTCCCAGCTCATGACGACTGTCCCGGAGTCCGCTGAAGCGGTGCTCGACGGCCATGCAGGCTGAGTCTGGCGGCCCCCAACCGCACCTCCACGCCGTCGCCGGCATCGTGCATCGTGGCGCCGGGGATTCCGATCCTGGGTGCTGTCAGTGAGGTTGCGACGTCATCGGCGTAGGGGAAGCCGTTCCATCGGAACGTCCATCGGTCCGCCGAACCCCACAGCCGCTTCCCATAGCGTTCTTCGCTGCCGTCGCTGAGCCAACCAGAACGTTGCAAGGGGTCGGAGAACCAGTTGCCGATCGCCCACCTGCGCCCAGGGTCCTGAGTCGCGATTCTGGTCGCGAGACCGGCCAGCAGGCGTTCCGCATCCGTACCCATGCCCGGTACTTCGTCCAGCTGTGCCTGCTCCGACCTGGTCAGCGGCTCGTCAGTTGAGTAGAAGTCCCATCGCGGGGACGGACGCCGTGAAGCACCCCAGGTACCCGACGGGTTTCCTGTGACCACCAGCTCCGCGCCCGTGGGCAGGTGACGTGCGACGTAGGTGCGTCGACCGCGAAACTCTTCCAGCCTGAGGCCCGGTAGCGAGCTTCCTCCGTCGCGGCTCGGCAGGAGGTACGGTGCCACGTTGTGCGGAACGTCCGTGATGAGGACGAGCCGGTCGTAGCGGGGCGACACCGTGATGTCGTAGGCCACGAGGGTGTGCAACCCCCAGTGGGCGGGCGGCCGAGCTTCCCCGAGTCCCAGCCGGTTGAAGAGCCCCAGTGCCAACAGCGCGCGCAAGGTGCGTTGTTCGCTCGAGCAGGTGTCAAGGCCGAGTGACTCGTCCCGTGGAACCCCAGCGAACGCCGCTTCCTTGGGCTCGCCGGTGAATCCCATCCGGGTTCGGGCAAGGGCCTTCTTCACGCTTTCAGGCATGCTGATACCTCGATGCCACCCGGCCGGCTCTCTCGGTCACATACCTCGTGAACCCATCAACAGCGTTTGCGGAGTTGGGTGCACCACACCCATCTGCAGCGTCCACGGTGTGCCGGGCCTGTGGAGACATTGCCGCCCTTCGACTCTCCGCGAGCCGAATACGGGCAGCCTAGCGGATGGTCGAATGGAGATGGCCAGAGTCCTCCTGGACGCCTTGGTCGGCGGTCCCGGTCTGTCGTGGGCAGGTGCCGAGCGAGGTCGTCGAGACGGTCGGCCAAGACGTCCCCCGTAGGATCCGGGCATGAACGGCAAGGGGTGGGGAGCCCTCTACGGGCTGTGCTTCGCTGTCGCACTCGGCTGGGGGGCCACCGGGCTTGTCGAGGGTGGCTGCGACTGGCACTACGACGGCCAACGCAGCGCGTGCGGGGTGCCCGACGGCTACGGCCGGTATGCCGCCGTCTTCATCATCGCGGCCCTCTCATTCCCTCCACTGTGCTGGACGGTGATCCGTACCGACGACTGGCGACCGTCGTTGGGGATCTCTGTCGGTGCTGCCAGCGCTTTGGCGATCACCCTGTCCACGGGCACCACCCGAGGATTCCTGATCCTGGCGGCAGTCGAGGCAGTCGTCGCCATGGGAGTGCCGTTGATTCTCAGGACGTCGGTCGCACGAAGGCGCGGACGATGAAGACGATCAGATGCTCCACGCTCATGTGTACGCTCGGAGTCGCCGCCCAGAGAACGACGGTGCAGGTCGTGCGGGGAATGGGGACCATGAGCAGGAGACGTTACGTCGCCCGGGGTGTGCCGGGTGGGTACCGGATCTGGGACAACCGTGGACGTCGTTGGTGGGGTGATCTCTACGAGCTGTGTCCCGACGATCTCGTGGCCGAGCTCAACGGCCAGGCGGATCCCGCCCGGATCACCGCGCTGACGAAGCGCTACAGGGCGCTGAAGCGGTAGCCGACCCCGGAGCGTGGCTCACGAGTGACCGGAAGGAGCCCGACCGCCTGGCCACACAGGCCCGGTCCGTCAGACAAGGTCTCGCCAGAACGGGACCGTTGCTCGCGGGTTCCAGTTCTCGTCGGCCTCGCCTCGCTCGTCGTCGAACTCCCGGTGCATGGCTTCGGCGAACTCGAAGCCGTACTCGCGCTCGATGCGGGTGAACTCGGCGTCGGTCAGTCCCGGTTCGAACGTGTACAGTCCGGTCTCCGCCAGGCGATGTGCGGCCTCCGCGCCGAGGCGCGCTCCCTCTGAGTTGATCACCGCCGCACGGTAGCGCCAACCATCGCTCTCGTCACGCGGGTTATGGCCGCGCACCGCCTCCACACACGATCGTGCAAGACCGAGCACGCCCGGGTGCCCTGAGGCCGACTGACGATCCGCGTCGGTCCCGGACAAGCTGCGTCGGTCCCGGACAAGCTGCGTCGGTCCCGGACGAACTCCGGCCACGGCTGCGGTGTCAGTCCGCTCACGTATCCTTCCGGCCACCGCACACCGACTCGGAGGACCGAGACAGTTGACTGACCTGCCTGCCTTTCCGCTGCCCTTTCACGCTTCCCGTTCCATAGCGTTCGCGACCCCGCGAACGCTGCGGGAGCTTCAGATGATGCAGTGCAGCGCGCACATCCGGGCGAAGCCGGCGTGGTTCGACAAGATGAACGATGCCGGAATCGTCGCCAAGTGGACGCGAGAAGCGGTCGCCCAGGGCCTCACCGAAGCTCAGGTGCGTTACGTACTCGACGAACTCGTGCACTACGCCGCGCTGCGGGACGGGCGAACCGGCGTCGAGGTGTCCGCCGTCGACGGCGTGTGGCAGTCGGACACCCTGATCGACGACAAGCTCGGATCCCGGCTGCGCGAGGCGGTCCGGGTGCTGGAAGAGGTACCCGAAGCGGAGCGGGACTGGCATCCCGGGTCCGACGGCCAGGTGCTGGATCTGGTTCATCCCTCGCTGTTCTGCCTGGTGCGAGAGGCGAGCGGCGCACCCGAGCGGGCTTGGCAGAACCCGACGAACCGCTACTCGAAGTACGAGTTCTCGGAGAAGTTCCAGTGGTTGCCGACGGACGTCGACGTCAGTGACGACGGTGATGTCACGTTCCGTTCGTACGTCAACAACGTCCACCCCGAGACCCATGCCGAACTGGCCTCCGTCCTGCCGGACTTGTTCGCGCGCATGCGCCCGTTGCTGGAGAACGTGCTCACCGATCTGCGCCATCCTCGGCCCCTGCGGATCGAGGCCGATCCTTACGGGTGGTACGAGTCGCGGGAGCCGGAGTATCCGGACAAGGCCTCGTACGGCGATGCCGAGACCTACGCGGAAGCCGTCCGCGTCTGGGAAGAGGCGCACGACGACTGGTGGGAGAACCGCCGCCCGACCATCCCCGACGCCCCGGCCTTCGCCTCGCCCGCGCTGCCCGACCAATCCGCCCGGGAAGACCTGCGCGGCCGCGGTCTCCAGGTCATCGTCAAGCTCGCCACCATTCATCTCACTCCGGACAAGCCCGAGTACCCGGGCGGATCCTGGCACGTCGAGGGAATGCTGAACGAGCGGATCGTCTCGACCGGTATCTACTACTGGGACAGCGAGAACATCACGGAGAGCCGGCTGAGTTTCCGGGCGGCACTCGACGATCCGCAGTACGAGCAGAGTGACGACAACGGCGTGCGTGAGGTCTATGGCCTGGAGGACGAGGACGCGCTGAACCAGGTGCTGGGATCGGCGGCGACGCCGGCGGGCCGCTGCCTGGCGTTCCCGAACATCCTGCAACACCGTGTCGGTTCGTTCCGCCTCGCGGACGACACCCGACCGGGATACCGCAAGATCCTCGCGTTCTTCCTCGTCGACCCGTCGGAAAGGATCGTCTCGACATCCGACGTTGCACCGCAGCAACCGTGGTCCGCGACCTCGACCATGACGCTGGAACAGGCGCGGAACTACCGCGAACAACTCATGCGGGAACGCAAGTTCTTCGTAGACGAGCACAACGAGCAGCTCTACGAACGGGAGTTCTCCCTCTGCGAGCACTGAGCGGTCCGGGAGGGCGGCGGGTGTGTTGTCAGGGGTGGTGACGCGGCTGGCGCGGGCGCACGGCGTAGGTCAGGTGCGTCACCCGCGGCGACGGTTCCGAACGGACCTGTTCCAGCGCGATCCTGGACGCGTCGATACCGTCGAAGAGGCGGGTGCCTGCGCCGAAAAGCACCGGTGACACCGTGATCGAGAACTCGTCGACCAGGCCGGCGTTCAGGTACTCCAGGATCGTCGTGCCGCCGCCGGCGATGCGGACATCGCGGTCGCCGGCGGCCTCGCGGGCCCGGTCGAGGGCGTGCTGGATGTCGTCGACGAAGTGGAACGTGGTGCCGCCGGGCCGCTCCCACGGGTCGCGCCCGGTGTGCGTCACGACGTAGACCGGGGTGTGGAAGGGTGCCTCCTCCGGCCAGGACTGCTCGCCGAGGTCGAACATCCGCTTGCCCATGACGCTCGCTCCGGTGCGCTCGAACGTCTCGCGCGCCACGTCGTTGTCGCACCCCTCCTCGCCGCCCTCGCCCAGCTTCAGGTTCTCCCGGAAGAACCGCAGCGGGAACACCCACTGCTGCAGCTCCGACCACTGCGCCATCCAGCGCCGTACGTCCGGGTCGTCCTGCCTGCCGGGCGCGAACAGTTCGTCCTCGACGGGCACGGACTCCGGTGCGATGAAGCCGTCCAGCGACATCGACACGCTGAAGAACACCTTCCCGGCCATCAGCCCTCCGCCCCCTTCCGCGCGAGGTCGGTGACGTAGGCCGCCAGGCTGCCCAGGGTCTGCCGGCCGCCCTCGACCGCGTGGTACTTCTCGACCGCCTCGTCGCGCAGTTCCTTCGAGGGGAACACCGTGCGCATCACGATCCGGGTCGCCGTGCCGTCCGGAGCGAAGGTCAGAACCGACTCGAAGGCGTTCGGGTCGTCACGGAACTCGCCGTGCAGCAGCTCGATCCGCTCCGCCCGGGCGATCCGCAACCACCGGATCCATTCGGGGTAGTCGGTCCCGTCCGGCCCGTGGAGCACGAAGACCCACTCCCCGCCCTCACGGAACTCGAAGGACCGCGTGGTGGTGGTGAACCCCTCCGGACCCCACCACCGCGACAGGTGCCGGACCTCGGTGAACGCCTCGAACACCAGCTCTCGCGGGGCGTCGATGACCCGCGAGATCACGATCTCCCGGTCGGCCGTCGCCGTCTCCGCCGGCGTTTCCCGCCTTGCCCCAGCCATCGGTCATTCCTCCTGCTGTGTCTGCTTGAGATCCTGCACGTAGGAATCCAGCCGGTCGAAGCTCTCGTTCCAGAACCGCTCGAATCCACCGACCCATTCGTGGACCGGCCGCAGCCCTCGGGCGTCCAGGCCGTAGAGGCGCTGCTTGCCCACTCCACGGACCCGCACCAGCCCCACCTCCCGCAGCACACGCAGATGCTTGGACGCCCCTGGCTGGCTCATCCCCAGCTCCTGGGCCACGTCGGTCACCGGTCGCTCACCTGCCCGCAGCAGCACCAGGATGTCCCGGCGCTGGGGCTCGGCTATCGCGTTGAACGCGTCCGACGTCGTCGCTGCTCGTGCCATACCAGCCATCGTATTCCCATATCGGAATACGTCAAGCGGACCGGGAGCCGCGGGCCGCGCCCTGGGGACCAGGAGTCCCAGGGCGCGGCCCGGCGGTCGAGGTATCGGGCCCAGCGATCGCGATGGCGGTGCTCACCGGGCCAGCTTGCGGGCGATCACCTCCATGATCTGACCCGCGGGCCTGGGCATGTGCAGGTCGTGGTGCGAGGCGTCCACGTCGTACTCCTCCAGGGAGCCGAGCACGTACGGGCGCCAGCCGGGGCCGTACGACGACAGCCCGTCGGTCTTGTCCGACTTCGCGTTGAAGTAGAGCATGTCGCCGCGGTAGACCGGCGACGCGAAAACGGCCATCTTGTTGAGGTTGTTGGCCCCCACCTTGGACATGTCCTCAAGGAAGCCGTCCAGGTTGTCGGTGTTCATGTACTGGCCGAAGACTTCTTCGACGTCACCCCGGTACATCGCCGCCGTCCGGCCGGCCACCTGCTTGAACGGGCTGTCCGGGGCGGTGGTGGCCGGTGGGGCGTCCAGCACGGCGACGAGGCCGACCCGGTGGCCGCGCCGGTCCAGCTCCGCCGCGGCGGCGTGCACGACCGGGCCACCGAACGACCAGCCGATCAGGTGGTACGGGCCTTCCGGCTGGATGGCGAGGATCTGGGCGAGATAGTCCTCGACCATCTCCTCCACCGAATCCGCCAGCGGGTCCTTGCCGTTGGAACCTCGGGACTGCAGGGAGTACGCCGCCCGGTCCTTCACGTGCGGGGCGAAGGTGAAGAACGCCCAGCCCAGGCCGCCGCCTCCGTGGAAGAACCACAGCGGCGGCTCGCCCGTCCCGGGATCCCTGTTCAAGGGCAGGACGACCCCGTACGAGTCGCTCTGGTCGTCCTGAGTGCCGCCGACGACGACCAGCCCGCCCAGCTCGGCCGCCGTGGGGTGGTCGGTGATCGTCCTGAGGGGCAGGTCGACGCCGAACTCTTCGAGAATGCGGGCGCTGAGGCGGGTGGCCAACTCCGGATTCCCGCCGAGCACGAAGAAGTCGTCGTCGACACCGACCCGTTCGAGGCCGAGCAGGTCGCCGAAGAGGGCGCAGAGCTTCTCTTCGTGAGCGTTGCGCGGACCGCGGCGGCTCGCCTTCAGTCCCGTCTCCGGGACGTCGATCGCGCCGACCGGCAACTGGGGTTCGGCGATCAGTTGTTCCAGCACTGACACAAACCCGGCGGCGATCGTCTCGGCCGTTTCCCTCTCGAAGAGGGTGGTCGCGTAGATGAGATCGCCCCGCAGCGCACCCGAACCGTCCTCGGCCAGACTGAACATCAGGTCGGCCTGCGCGGTGGACGTCAGGTGCTGCTCGAACTCGACCTTCAGACCGCGGAGTTCGAGTTCCCGCTTCTCGAAGTTCTGCCACGCGAACATCACCTGGAAGAGCGGCTGGTAGGCCGCGGAGCGCTCGAGGTCGAGGGCTTCGACCAGCGTCTCGAACGGCAGGTCCTGGTGCTCGTGGGCCGTCAGTGCCTTGTCCCGCACTCTCGCGAGGACGTCCGTGAACGACGGATCGCCGGAGAGGTCCACCCGCAACACCTGGGTGTTGACGAAGAACCCGACCATGTCCGCCAGCCCCTCGTCGGTACGGCCGGCGATCGGATTGCCGATCGGCACGTCCTCGCCGCCGCCCAGCTTGCCGAGCAGCACGCCCAACGCGGCCTGGAGGACCATGGACAAGGTCATCCCGCGTTCATCGGCCAGTCTCCGCAAGCGGGCCGCGGACTCCGGTCCGACGACGACGTCGATCACGGCGCCCTCGGAACTCCTCACGGCGGGCCTCGGGCGGTCCAGCGGCAGGCTCAACGGCTGCGGCACCCCGTCCAGTTCCTTGCGCCAGTACGCGCACTGCGCCGCGGCCAGGCTGTCCGGATCCGCCACGTCACCGAGCAACTCGCGCTGCCACAGCGCGTAGTCCTTGTACTGCGCGGCCAGCGGCTCCCACTGCGGCGCCCTGCCGTCCAGGCGCGCGGTGTACGCCTCGGCCAGATCCCGTGCCAGCGGCGCTCCCGAGGTGCCGTCCGTGGCGATGTGGTGGACGACCAGGACCAGGACGTGCTCCTGGGCGGAGCGTCGCAACAGGGTTGCCCTCAAGGGGATTTCGGTCGCCAGGTCGAACCGGTGCGCGGCGGCCTCGCCGATCGCGCGGGACTCGTCCTCGGGCGTCACGTCGACCACCGGAACTCGCACCGGCGCCTGTGCCGCCGACAGGATGCTCGGTTGTGGCTCGCCGTCGGTGTCCATCACATAGGTGGTGCGCAGAATCTCGTGCCGTGCGACCACGTCACCGATCGCCGACGCGAGGGCGGCTTCGTCCAGCGGCCCGGTCAGCCGGAACGTCGGGGAGATGTTGTAGGCCGCCGCACCGCGATCGAGCTGGTGGAGGATCCACATGCGGCGCTGCGCGAACGACAGGGGAATGGGGGCGTTCTCCCCCGCGTGGTCGCGCGGCTCGAACCTGAGGCGGCGGGGACCGGTCGCCTTCCTCGACCACTCGGCGAACGCGGCGACCGTCGGCAGGTCGAAGATCTTGCGGATCGGTATCTCGATCCCCATCTCGGCGCGGGCGCGGTTGATCAGCCTGGTGGCCAGGAGCGAATGCCCGCCGAGCGCGAAGAAGTCGTCGTCGATGCCGACCCTCTCCAGACCGAGCAATTCACTGAAGAGGGAACACAGCTTCTTTTCATGGGAGTTGCGTGGTCCGCGGCTGCTCACGGCGGTCGTGTACGTCGCGGGCAGGGCCCGTCGGTCGATCTTTCCGGCCGGATTGAGCGGGAGCCAGGAGAGCGGTACGACGGCGGCCGGGACCATGTAGTCGGGGAGGCGTCCGCGTACGTACTCGGGCAGCTCCGCCAGCAGCGGACCGATCACCTTCGCGAGCGCGGGGGCGTTCACCCGCAGCCGGTCGACCGCGGCGCCGGGCACGAACCCTCCGGTCATGGCCCGCCTCTCGTCCTTCCGCTCGGGAAGGAGAATCACGTCGAAGGCGTGGGCTGTCTCTCCCGACCAGGTGAGGACCGCGTCCAGGCCCTGGCGCCGCGCCCATGCGGCGACTTCCTCCGGATCGAGTGGTGCACCGGTGCCGCCGACCGTCCCTCGGCCGCCGGCGGAACCCGCCGACGCGGCCTCCTCGGTCAGCCGTGCGTTCGGGATCCCGGTGACCCGCACCGGGCCACCGTCCGCCCGCTCGACGCAGCCACCCAAACCGCCCGGGCCATCGCAGCCGGACCGTTCCCGGTCCCACATCACCGCCGGCACACCGGAGAGGTCGAGCAGGTCCGCGGGCGCCTTGTGCAGGACGACCTCGTAGCGGTGCCGGGTCAGCTCGTTGTGCGCGTGCCCCGCCTTCAGCCTGATGTCCACGCCACCGGCATGGTCACGCGCCCACTCGGCGAACCACTCCGGAGCGACCACCAACTCCCGCTCTGCGAGCAGCGCCTGCTCCACCAGCGTCCGCACCTCGCTCAAGAACGCGTGAGGGTGTGCCGCGCCCTGCACCGCGGTGGTCAGAATCCGCAGGGTCGCGGCGTTGCGGACGTCACCGACGATCAACCGACCGCCTTCGGTCAGAAGTTGCATGGCCTCGCGCAGCACCCGGTCCAGGTACTCGGCGCTCGGGAAGTACTGCGCGACCGAGTTGATGACCACCGTGTCGAACGTTCCCCGGGGCAGCCCGGAGAGGTCGTCGGCCGCCTGGGCACTGAGCCGGACTCGATCCCCGTGGCCGGCCTCCTCGGCCTGGGCCCGGACCCGGTCGACGACCGTGGGCGAGATGTCGGTGCCCCAGTACTCCTCGACCTCCCCGACGATCTTCGCCAGCAGCAGCCCGGACCCCACGCCGATCTCCAACACCCTGCGTGGCGCGAACCGCAGCACTTGGGCCACCGCCGCGTCCCGCCACTCCCGCATCTGCTCTAGCGGTATCGGCTCACCGGTGTAGCTGGAGTTCCAGCCCTGGAAGTCCTCGCCCCATGCCCCTTCGGCCGAGACTGTGTAGGTGTCGTCATAGACGTGGCGCCACTCCTCGACCTGGGCCGCGGTGTCGGGGACGGCGGCGTCGGGGTCGGGTTCGACGTAGGCGACCAGGCGCTGGTCGCCCTTCTGGTCCTCGCGGACCACGACGGCGACCTGTGCGACCAGGGGGTGTCCGGACAGGACGTGGTCGATCTCGCCGAGTTCGATGCGGAAGCCGCGGACCTTGACCTGGGAGTCGGTGCGGCCGAGGTATTCGACCTGGCCGTCCTTGTTCCACTTCACCAGGTCGCCGGTGCGGTACATGCGCGCTCCGGCCGGACCAAACGGGCAGGCCACGAACCGCTCGGAGCTCAGCCCGCTCTGGCCGAGGTAGCCGCGGGCCAGGCACATGCCGGCGAGGTAGAGCTCGCCGGCGACGCCGGGCGCGACCGGACGCAGCGCGGCGTCGAGGATGTAGACCTGGTTGTTCCAGATCGGGGTGCCGATCGGGACGCGGTCGGCGCCGGGCACGTGCTGCCAGCCGGTGACCTCGACGGTGGCCTCGGTGGGTCCGTAGAGGTTGTTGGCGGAGCAGCCGGGGAGCAGGTCGGTGAACCGGTTGGCGAGGGCGGCGGGGAAGGCCTCGGCGGCCACCTCGATCCAGCGCAGGCTGGTGCACTCCCTGGCGGCCGGCTCGGTGACGAACGCGGAGAGCAGGGAGGGCACGAAGAACGCGGCGGTGACCTGCTCGCGCTGGATCAGATCGGCGAGGTAGGCGGGGTCACGACGGCCCTCGGCACTGGCGACCACGACACTGGCGCCCGTCTGCAGGTTGGAGAACATCTCCGGCACCGAGGCGTCGAAGCTCGCCGAGGTGCTCATCAGCATCCGGTCCTCGACCGTGACGTCGAAGTGTTCCAGGCCCCATTCGATCCGGTTGGTGATCGAACGGTGGGCGACCGGAACGCCCTTGGGGCCGCCGGTCGAGCCGGAGGTGAAGATGACATAGGCGACGTTGTCGGACGACAAATTGCGCTCAGGATCACTGTCCGGATACTCCGACACGTCCGGCAGCATCCCGTCGAGCAGCAGCAGAGGGTCGGCCACGGCCAGGACGTGGCGTACGCGTTCGGCGGGCAGTTCGGTGTCCAGCGGTACGTAGGCGGCGCCCGCCTTGACCACCCCGTACACGGCGACGAGCAGGTCGACGGAGCGAGGGATCTTCACCGCGACGAGCTGCTCGGGGCCCGCGCCCTGTGCGATCAGCCAGTGCGCGAGGCGGTTGGCGCGGGCGTTGAACTCGGCGTAGGTGAGCGTCTCGTGCTCGCCGATCACCGCGACCCGGTCCGGGGTGCGGCGCACCTGTGCCTCGAACGCGTCGGGCAGGGTCGTCTCGGCGACCGGACGGGCGGTGTCGTTGATCTGCCGCACCAGGCGGTCGTGTTCGTCCGCACCAAGTACGTCGATGGTGCCGATCGGGGTCGTGGGGGCGGCGGCGACCTGCTCCAGGACCCGGACGAACCGCGCGACGATGTCGGCCGCCGCCTCCTGGTCCAGCAGGTCCTTCTGGTACTGCAGGACCAATTGGAGTTGGGGATCGGCCGCGGCGGCCAGGATGACCGGGTAGTGCGAGCCCGCGAACGGGCGCAGTCCGGTGATGGCGACACCGGCGGAGGAGTTGGCCTCTGCGATGGCTTCGCGGTCGATAGGATACGACTCGAAGACGACCATCGTGTCGAACAGTGAGGTCAGCCCGGTGGCTTGCTGGATCTCGGCGAGGCTGTGCTGGTGATGGTCGAGCAGGGCCGCCTGCCGGTCCTGCAACTCGGTGAGCAGGTCCGCGAAGGTGATCTGCCGCGCGCAACGCACCCGGACGGGCACGGTGTTGATGAACAGGCCGACCATGTCGTCGACGTCCTTCACCGCGGGCGGGCGCCCGGACACCGTGGCTCCGAAGACGACGTCGGAGTGGCCGGTGAGACGGGCGAGGAGCACGGCCCAGGCCCCCTGTACGAGGGTGTTGAGTGTGACGCCGAGCTCCGCGGCCCGTCGGGACAGGTCCTGCTTGCCCTCGAACGCCACTTCGATGGTGCCGATGCCCGCTGAATCGTGCCGAGTTCCCGCGTGCGGCACGAGCAGGGTGGGTTCCTGGACACCGTCGAGTTCGGCCGCCCAGACGCGAGCGGATTCCTCATGGTCGTGGTGGGAGAGCCAGGTGAGGAAGCCGCCGTAGTCGCGGGTGGGGGCGAGCGTGGCCGGGTCCCCGTCGGCGGCGTAGAGCAGGAGCAGGTCGCGCATGAGGAGCGGCGTGGACCAGCCGTCGAACAGGACATGATGGGCGGTCAGGACGAGTTCGGCCCGGCCGGGTTCGAGGACGACAAGGGCCAGCCGAATCAGCGGCGGAGCGTCCGCGTCGAAGTAGGTGGTCCGGTCCTGGTCCAGGAACCGCTCAAACTCCTGGGTGCGGTAGGGCTCTTCGGTCGCCGTCAGGTCGTGGTGCTGCCACGGCAGCATCACGGATTCCGGTATCACCTGTACGAGATCTCCGTCCGCCCGGTCGACGAACGCGGCGCGCAGGGCGGGATGTCGGTCCAGGAGCGCCTGTCCGGCCCGGCGCATCCGTTCCGGGTCGACCGTGCCGGACAGGTGGAACACGAGTTGCATGTGGTAAGCGTCGAAGGACGATCCGGCGAGCATGGCGTGGAACAGCAGACCCGACTGTGCGGGGGTGGCCGGCCACACCTGGGCCAGCTTGTCGAAGCGGCCCTCCCAGGTGTCGATCTCGTGTTGGGTGACCGTGACCAGAGGCGCGTCGCTGGGTGTCAGTCCCCCGGCGTCGGTGGTGGTGGTGTGCAGGGCGAGGGCGGTCAGCGCCCGGACCCACAGAGCGGCCAGGTCGCCGACCTCCTCGCGGGAGAGGACGCCGGTGGGGAAGCCGAAGTAGGCGGTCAGTTGCTCTCCGTTCCCGGTGTCGGTGGCGACCGCGTTGATCTCCAGCGCGGACAGCACCTCCATGTCCGGGTCCGGTGCGGCGATCAGGTCGGCGTGCGTCGTGTCCGGGGCCCAGCCCAGGCCGCGTAGTTCCTCGGGGATGTCCGTACCGGAGGTCCTGCCGAGGTAGTTGAACCCGATGTGCGGGCGGCGCGTCCCTGCCAGGGTGGTGGCGGTGTCGGGGTTGAGGTGGGCCAGCAGGCCGTAACCCAGGCCCGCGTCCGGCACACTGCGCAGCTGTTCCTTGACGGCCTTGACCGCCTGGCCGGCCGCGACGCCGCCCGCGAACGCGTCCGCCAGGTCGATGCCGGTCACGTCCAGGCGGACCGGGTACATGGCGGTGAACCAGCCGAGCGTGCCGGACAGGTCCGCGCCGGGCACCAGGTGTTCCTCGCGGCCGTGACCCTCCAGCCGGACCAGGGCCGATGACGCCGGAGGTCCGGACACCCCGCGCGTCCGTCGCCAGCGCGCCAGGGCCAGCGCGAGACCGGCCAGCAGACCGTCGTCGACGCCGCCGCGGAACACCGTGGGCAGCGTGTCGAGCAGGGTCTCGGTGACGTCGGCCGGAACGCTGACGCGTACCGTGTCCAAGGTGGCGGCGACATCGCGTGTGCCGTCCAACTCCCTTGCGCCCAGGACTGGTTCGTCGCCGTCCAGGATCCGCTGCCACAGAGGCAGTTCGGCGACTCTGTGGGGGCGGACGGCCTCCTCGGCCAGGGCGTGGGTCCAGCGGCGCAGCGAGGTGCCGGTCTGCGCCGGTCGCGGGGTGGTGCCGGACCGGATCTGGCGCGAGGCGGCCACCAGGTCGGGGACCAGGATCCGCCAGGACACCCCGTCGACGACCAGATGGTGCAGCACGATCAGCAGCCGACCGGCTCCGGCGTTCGTTCCCTTGCCCGCGTCGGCCGCCTTGCCCGCGTCGGCCTCCGTGCCCGTGTCGGCCGCCGTGCCCATGTCGGGGGTAAACCAGACGAACTGCGCCATGACGCCCGCGTCCGGGTCGAGGCGCCCCGCGGCGGCGTCCAGCTCGGCCTGCACGTCGGCGTCGGCGACGACCTCCCGTAGGAGCGTCCCTGCCTCCACGCCGCCCGCGGGCTCCATCCGCAGGCCCGGCCGGATCCTGTCGAGCCGGGAGCGCAGTGCGTCGTGCCGGTCCAGTACGGCCTGCAGGGTCGCGGCCAGTCCCGTACGGTCCATGTCCTCGGGCAGGGTCAGCAGCGCGGACATGCAGAACCGGCCTATGCCACCGCTCAGCGCGAGCACGTGCGCCGCCGTCGGTGGCAGCGGTGCCCAGCCGACACCCCCGCCCTCCAACTCCGCCAGTTTCACGTGTTCTTGTTCGGTGCGGCCGTCGACCAGCTCCGCGAGCCGGGCGACGGTGCGGTGCTCGAAGATCTCCCGCGTGCTGACGACGACACCGCGCGCCTTGGCCCGGGCCACCACCTGGATGGAACGGATGCTGTCCCCGCCGCCGGCGAAGAAGTCGTCGTCCACACCCACCTGTTCGGGTACTGCGCCCAACACGTCGGCGTACACGCCGGCCAGCCTCCGCTCCGTCTCGCCGCGCGGCGCCCGGTACGCGGAGCCGGCGAACCGCGGCTCGGGCAGTGCGGCACGGTCCAGCTTGCCGCTCGCGGTCAGCGGCAGCCGGTCGAGGACCATGAGGTGGGCGGGAACCATGTAGTCGGGCAGCCGCTTGGCCACGAACCTCCGCAAGTCCGCCACCGAGACGCCGGCGTCCAGGGCGAAGTCCCCGTCTCCGGCGCCGCCTTGCACCGGCACCACGTGGCCGACGAGCCGCCTGCTGCCGGAGGCGCCATTGCACACCGTCACGGCGGCCCGGCTGACGGCGGGGTGCTGGGCCAGGACGGACTCGATCTCGGTGGGTTCGACCCGTATGCCGTTCACCTTGACCTGGTGGTCGGCGCGGCCCTCGTACCTCAGTCGGCCCTCGGTGTCCCAGCGGGCCAGGTCGCCGGTGCGGTACATGCGGGTGCCGGGCGGGCCGAAGGGGCAGGCGACGAAGCGCTCGGCGGTGGCGGCGCCGTCCCGGTGGTAGCCGCGGGCGACAGGGCCCGCCACGTACAGCTCCCCGGTCACGCCCGGTGCGACCAGGGCCAGTTCCGGTCCCAGGACGTACGCGCGCATGTTGGCCAGCGGCGCGCCGACCGGTAACGCACCGGCCCCCGTCCACTCCCGCGGGACGGCGAACGTGGAGGCGTAGAAGCTCTCGGTCTGACCGTAGGCGTTGACGACATGGGTGCCGGGCAGTGCCTGGTGCACCCTGCGGACCAGGTCGCCGGAAAGCTCCTCACCGGCGAACACGATGGTCTCCACGTCGAGGCGAAGGCCGGTCGGACCATCGGCGGCCCATTGGTCGAGGAGCGCGGAGACCAGACCCGGTACGGCGCTGATGGTGGTGCCCGACCATGCGTCACGCTCGGCGAGTTCGAGGACGTCACGGACGATCTCGACGCTCGCGCCGCAGGTCAGCGCCGTGAAGATCTCGAACACGCTGACGTCGAAGTTCACCGAGGTCGCCGCGAGCGTCCGCGATCCGGCCTCGACGCGAGTGCGCCGCGCCAGATCCTGTACGCCGTTGACGACGGCGGCGTGGGTGACCGCGACGCCCCTGGGGGTCCCGGTCGACCCGGACGTGAACATCACGTACGCCAGGTGATCGGGCCCGATGCCGGCCGTTGAGGCGTCGACTACGGGGCCGTCCAGGTCCAGGTCGAGGTCCAGGTCGTCGAGGTGCAGCAGCGTAGGCGCACAACCGGCGACGGTGTGTGCGGTGTTGTGGTCCGTGAGCACCAGAGCGGGGCGGGCGGTGTCGAGCAGGAGACCGACGCGTGCGGACGGGAAGGCCGGGTCGACCGGCAGGTAGGCACCGCCTGCCTTGAGGACGGCCAGCAGGGTGACGGCGAGGTCCGCCGAGCGTGGCAGCGCCACGGCGACGAGGGCGTCGGGTCCCACCCCGTGTTCGCGCAGCACCGCGGCCAGCCGGCCCGCGCGGACCTCCAACTCCCCGTACGACAAAGAGGTTCGTCCGCACACCACGGCGGTCGCCTGCGGGGCCCGTGCCGCCTGGGCGGTGACGAGCTCCGGGATCGTGACCATCGGCGCGGGTGCCGTCGTCTCGTTCGACCGCGCCAACCCGGCCCGCTCGGTCTCGGTGAGCACGTCCACCGCGCCGAGCCTCGTCCCCGGGTCGGCGACCACCTGCCGCAACACCCGCACGAAGCGGTCGACGAAGGTCTCGGCCGTCGTGTGGTCGAACAGTTCCGTCGCGTACTCCAGGCGTCCGTACGCCATCCCGGAGGCGTCGGGGACGATGTTGAGGAACAGGTCGAACTTCGCCGTCTCGGTGCCCGGCCAGACGAGGGTGCCCCTCAGGCCCGGCACCTCGATCTCCGGCCAGACGAACTGCCAGGCCAGCATCACCTGGAACAGCGGCTGGTAGGCGGTGGTGCGGTCGGGGTCGAGGAGTTCGACCAGGTGCTCGAAGGGGACGTCCTGGTGGTCGTACGCGGCGAGCGCCCGCTCCCGTACCTGATCCAGCAGATCACCGAACGCCGGGTTGCGGGACAGGTCGACGCGCAGCACCCAGGTGTTGGCGAAGAACCCGATCAGGTCCTCGAGTTGCTCGTCGGGACGGCCCTCGATCGGGCTGCCGATCGTCAAGTCGTTGCCCGCGCCGAGATGGTGCAGCAGCACCGCGAGCGCGGCCTGCGCGACCATCGGCGCCGTGGCACCGTGCCGCGCGGCCAGTTTCCGCACCCCGTTCAGCAGTTCGGGTTCCAACTCGAACATGACCTCGGCACCGCGGTGGCCGGCCGAGCCGGGCCGCGGCCGGTCCAGCGGCAGTTGCACCGGCTGCGGCGCCCCGGCGAGTTCGCGGCGCCAGTGCTCCAGCTGCTCCGCGGCGACGCTGTCCGGGTCGTCCTCGTCGCCGAGCATCTGCCGCTGCCACACGGTGTAGTCCTTGTACTGGACCGGCAGCGGGGCCCAGTCGGGCGCGGTGCCGTGCCCGCGCGCCTCGTAGGCCGACAGCAGGTCCCGGACGAACGGCGCCATCGACGCCCCGTCCGCCGCGACATGGTGGAACACGAACATCACCGTGTGTTCCCGCGGCGAGACACGGAACACGGCGGTCCGCAGGGGAAGGTCCCGGTCCAGCTCGAAGCCGGCGCGCACCGTCTCCAGCATCGCGTCGTCCACCGCGTCCGCGGCCACGTCGACCACCCGGAAGGGCGGCGCCGCCTCCTCCGCGGGCAGGACCCGCTGCTCGGGAACGCCGTCCTCGTTCTCCACGAGCAGGGTGCGCAGACTCTCGTGCCGGGTGACGACGTCCGCCACCGCCGCGGCCAGGACCGCCGTGTCCAACTCCCCTTCCAGGCGCAGCGCGAAGGGGATGTTGTACGTCGCGGACGGCCCCTCCAGCCGGTACAGGAACCACAGCCTGCGCTGAGCGAAGGACAACGGGATCATCGGCTACTCCTCAACGTTCATCTGTCGCGGCAGGATTCGGTTTCGACCTGGCCGATTCATCGATCCGTCGGGCTTGTCGCGCACGCGGCCGACCAGCGGGAAGACCAGCAGGGTGACCAACCGAGAATGCCCAGCCCGGCAGGGAAATCGAAGTCCGCACGGCCCATTACGTGGCGGTCGACTCGGCGAACCATGCGGGGCTGCACGTCAGTTGACTCCCCCATCCATCCACTGCAGGGGGAGGAAGACGCTGACGCCTCAGGACGGTCTCGCGGTGCCGTGGGTGTCCTGCCGACGGGACACCCGCGCGCACCGGGCCGGGCGTTTCCGGAGTCTCGCCGCTGCCCGCTCGGACTGCGGCCATCGGCCTGCTGATCTTCTGCCGAACCGGCGGATGCCCCCGTCGACGGGGGTGGACGGAGCCGCTTGGCACCATGGAGTCGTGAACATCCCGAACAACCCCGACGACCCGATCCAGCAGCTGGTGGGGCTGGACGTCCGCTCCGTGTGCTTCGTGGCCGACTACGTCGAACTGCACTTCGACCCCGACGGAGCCGTGCTGCGCGCGATCAGCGATCCTTTCGGTGTGCAAGGCGGTCGCGAGTGGCGTTTCCCGCAGCCGGGATCGATGGACCTCCTGCACCGGTACATCGGCAGGACCGTCGACAGCTACGAACTCGACCCCGGCAGGCTCCTCGCCCTCGGTTTCGGCGAGGACCGATTCGTCATCCCGCTCGATGACGACTCGCGCGTGGGTCCCGAGGCGGCCCACTTCCTCGGGCCTGACGGCGTCGCGGGAGGAATGTGGATCTGGTGACGGGAAACGGCCGGTCGGATCCCCTCCGACTACGGCCTTGACCAGCGGGTTCGTGTGGCTGAAAGTAACCCTGTTGATCAACTGGGGTGGGAAGCATGACGCACGACGAATACGCCGGCAACTGCGAAGAGCTCTTCGCGGTGGGCGGATTCACGCAGGTCCGGAAGCTGGCCGAATCCGGCTTGAAGGAACTCGGACCCGATCCGAGGCTCTACCGCTGGCTCGGCCTCGCACACGCCGCGGAGGACGAGGACGACCACGACGCCGAGGCCGAGAAGGCCTACGAGGCCGGGCTGAAGCTGTATCCCGACGACCTCGGGCTGCTCGTCTCCTACCTGGAACTGTGTCTGCGGGCCGACGGGTGGACGTTCCCCGGGCGCAGCGGTCGGGCGGTCGTGCTGAAGGAGCGGATCGCCGTGCTGGCTCCGGCGGGTTCGCCCGAGGCGGCGCGGGTGGAGGACGCGCTCGGCTGGGCCGGGCGGGGCTACTGGCAGGACGTACGGGACAGGACGGCGACCGCGCGGGCCGAGCGGGCGGCTCTGACGTCCCACGGCGAGGACGTCGCGGAGGCGCTGGGGCGGGGCGGTCCGACGACGCCCGCACACCCCGAAGACCTGCGGGCCGCCGAAGTGGCGGCCGCACTGGAACTGCTGGCCGGTCCGTGGCGGGCCCCTCTCCGGCTCCTGGTCCGTCATCGGGTGGCCGCCTACGTCGCCGCCTTCGTGCTGGCCGTCGCGACCAACAAGGCGTTGGTGCTGAGCGGAACCGTTTCCTACAGCGTGTGGGGCTGGCTCTGGTACATGCCCCTTCTGCTGGCTGACAGCAAGCTCAGGCAGGGCCGGAGGCTGGCCCGGCAGCGAGTGATCGTCGCGATGGAGGCCCGGCACGCCGATTCCGCCGCCTCCGCGGGCTGATGCCGCGCCGGGGCGGGATGCGCGGGCACGACGGCATGTGCGGCGGACAGTGATCACCGTTCTCAGGTCCGAGACCTGCCGTACGACCCCATCGGAACAAGACGCTGTCGTGGCACGGCCACACACATGATCCGGGAGTAAGCAGTGAGCAACACCCTTTTCCGAAGATGCGCAGTCGGTGCTGTGGCCCTGGCCCTGGCGCTTGGGGCGACCGGGTGTGGTGCCGATGACTCGGCCGCGGTGCACGCGCCGGCCGGCCGAAGCGGTGAGCGAGCAGCCGGCACCAAGCCTTCGAAGGCTGCGAAGGCTTCGAAGGCCGAGGAGTCGACCGCCCGTGTTCCGGTGCTGGTCCAGGACCGGTTGGAAGAGATGGTCCTGGATGAGCGCGATCTCCCCGGGGTCAGTGTCAACACGATCGGCGCGGGGACGGACGGGGTGGGCGACGGCGTGGTCCGTCCCGTCCTCGACCGTGCCGCGCGGCCCTCGGCGTGCGGGCCGGTCAACAGCGCTCTCGCCGGCAGCAGTCGGTTCACGCCGGTCGCCAGCGTGATGCGTATGGCCCAGAGCAAGGGCCGCCTGGCCACGTTCTACCTGGTGTCCTACCAGCAGGCGGACGCGGTCCGGGTCGTCGACGAACTCCGCGCGGCCCTGCGGACGTGCACGGCCTTCACGTCGTCGACGAGCAGCGCGGGTTACGAGAAGGTGTCGCCCACCGGTGATCCGGCGGCCGGCGACGAAGCGGTGTCCTTCAGGCTCACCGAACTGTTCAACACGCCAGGCGGAGATGACGCGATCCCGATCCCCAAGAGCGTCGTCGTCATTCGCTCGGGCTCCACGATCGCCGTCTTCAACGCCGTGGACACCCTTCCTGAGCCCGGCCACTACCCGAAGGTGTCCACGGACATCGTGACCGCCCAGGTGAACGTACTGGACGCGGGCGCACATGCCACCCGCTGACCCGGGCACCTCCATCAGAGCCCGGTGGCCAGCCAGACCGTGACGGCCGCGGTGACAATGAGCCCGACGTTGAGGGCGATCCCGCGGTCCTCCGCGCCGGTGAGGTGCACGGCGATCGCGCCTGCCTGCAGGAGGACGAAGCCGATGGCCGCGGCCGTCGCCAGCGAGGGTGCGACACCGGTCAGCGGTGGCACGACCAGACCGATCGCGCCGAGTATCTCGACCGTCCCGAGCGCCCTGACGGCGGGCAGGGGAACTCGGTCGACCCAGTTCATCATCGGGCGGAGCCGATCGCGGCTGCGGGACACCTTCAACACTCCCGCGTAGCAGTAGAAGAGGGCGAGCAGTCCGGCGACGATCCAGTAAGCGATGTTCATCGTTCCTTCTCGGGCCGCCGGCTCGCCGAGGCCCCGTCGATTGCGAAGATCCGTCGACATCGCCGGCGGACTCAGAAGCCCTCGTCGTGCTGGGCGCATGCTCACGAGTGCACCGCCGGAGCCCCTCCGGTGTCCAAGACCCATCCCGCGGCACCGATACCTCGTGGGTATCGTTGCAGCATGGAGCTACGGACGCTGCGCTACTTCGTGGCGGTCGCCGAGGAACTCCACTTCGGCCGGGCCGCCACCCGACTGCACATGAGTCAGCCGCCGCTGAGCCGGGCGATCAAGGGGCTGGAGGCCGAGTTCGGGGCGCTGCTCTTCACCCGCTCGCCCACCGGCGTCACGCTCACGCCGGTGGGAACGGTGCTGCTCGACGAGGCGCGGGCCCTGCTCGCCCATGCGGAGCGCGTCCGTGTACGAGTCGACGCGGCAGCCGGCGCCGCGTCCATCACCGTCGGCATCCTGGGCGACGGCACCGACCCGGGAGTGTCCCGGCTCGCCGCCGCCTACCGTCGAACCCACCCCGGCATCGACATCCGTATCCGCGACACCGACCTGACCGACCCGACGTGCGGGCTGCGCGCCGGGCTGGTGGACGTCGCCCTCACGCGGGCACCGTTCGACGAGACCGCACTGACGGTGCGTACGCTGCGGTCCGATCCGGTCGGTGTGGTCCTGCGCGCCGACGATCCCCTGGCCCGCCGCGCCCAACTGCGGCTGGCCGAACTGAGCGACCGGCGCTGGTTCCAGTTCCCGCAGGACGCCGACCCCGTCTGGCAGTCGTACTGGAACGGTGGCAGCCCGCGCGAGGGGCCGACCGTGCGCGCCGTTCAGGAGTGCCTGCAGGCCGTGTTGTGGAACGGCACGATCGGCCTGGCGCCGTTGGGACACGACCTGCCGGCGGAGTTCGCCGTGGTGCCGCTGATCGACATGCCACCGAGCCGCGTCGTGGTGGTGTGGAACGAAGGAGACACCAACGCGTTGATCCGATCCTTCGTCGATAGCGCGACGGCCGCGTACCGCGCGATGCCGGGGTGACTCGATCGCTACGTCCGGCGCTTGTGCAGTTCGATGGCCAGCGGTGTGGCCGTGAACATCGAGGAGTACGTGCCCACCGCCAGGCCGATGAGAAGGGCCAGGGCGAAATCGTTCAAGGTGTCGCCGCCGAGAACCGCCAGCGCGGTGAGGATGAAGGCGGCCCCCATACCGGTGTTGACGGTGCGGGGCAGCGTCTGCAGGAGAGCCCGGTTGGCGACGCCGGCGAAGGGCTCCTCGACCTTGCGGCGGCCGAGTTCCCTGATCCGGTCGAAGACGACGACGGAGTCGTTGACCGAGTAGCCGATGACGGTCAGCAGCGCCGCCAGGAAGACTCCGTCGACGGGCTTGCCGAGCCAGGCGAAGACGCCGATGAGGATCACGACGTCGTGGGCGAGTGCGGCGACCGCGGAGGTTCCCAACAGCCAGCGGAAACGCGCGGCGAGATAGACGAGTTGGGCACCCAGGGCGACGAGCAGGGCGATGAGGGCGCCCTGGCGAAGTTCCTTGCCGAGGCTGGGTCCGATGGCCTCGTCGCGGATCTTGTCGGCCCGGCCCGTGAGGCCGGTGACGGTCTCGGTGACGGCTGCCGCCTCCGTGTTACTCAACTTCACCGTCCGGACGGTGAGTTGATGGTCGCCGGAACTCTGGACGACGGCTCGGGGGAATCCGGCGTCGGCGAGCGCGTGGCGGGCCCGGTCAGGATGGACGGGAGCGGACGTCGTGTACTCGATGAGACGGCCGCCGGTGAATTCGACGCCGAAGTCGAGGCCCCGTACGGCGATCCCGGAAGCGGCGAGGACGAGTACGGCGGCAGAGACCGCAAGCCATCGGCGCGGGTGGCGCATCAGGTTCGGGGCGGTGCGGCCGAGGCGCTCGCGGACGATGCCGGTGTGGGCGATGCCCGTCAGTCGCGGGCGCCGGCGCAGGCAAGGACGGGCGACGGCGTAGTCGGCCAGGGCCCGGGTGATGACCAGGGCGCTGACCATGGAGGCGAGTACGCCGATCCCCAGCGTGACTCCGAACCCGCGCACGGGCCCGGAGGCGAGGAAGAACAGCAGGCCGGCGGCGATCAACGTGGTGATGTTGGAGTCGGCGATCGCGCTGAGGGCCTGGCGGAAGCCGGCGGTGAGCGACGACCGTGGAGTGGGGCGGAGGCGAGAGGCGTATTCCTCGCGGGCGCGTTCGAAGACCAGCACGTTGGCGTCGACCGCCATGCCGATGGCGAGGACGAACCCGGCGAGGCCGGGCAGGGTCAGGGTGGCGCCGAGAACGGCGAGCGCGGCGTAGGAGATCAGGCCGTAGCAGGCCAGGGCCACGGTCGCCAAGGCTCCCATGATCCGGTACACGGCGATGATGAACAGTGAGGTCAGAGCGGTACCGATCACGGCGGCCCAGGCACTGGCCGTGATGGCCTGCGCTCCCAGGGTCGCTCCGACGGTGCGCTGTTCGATGGTCTCGACGGGTACCGGCAGAGCGCCGCCGTTGATGAGCAGGGCCAGTTCCTTGGCCTCGGCTTCGTCGAAGGACCCGGTGATCCGGGTCGAGCCGCCGCTGATGCCGGACCGGCACGCCACCGACGGATCGACCTGGGGCGAAGAGATGATCTTGTTGTCCAGCACGATGGCGACCCGGCGGGCAGGATTCCCGGCCGCATGACACGCGGCCTCGCCCGTCAGATGAGCCCACCGCCCGTCACCTGCTCCGGTGAAATCGACGGTCACGTGCCATCCGGCACCTCCCTGCGGGTCGAACCGGGCGGCCGCCTTGTCCACGTCGTCGCCGGTCATGGAGGCGGCCCGCAGGCGCAGCGGATCGCCTGACTCGTCGGGCATCACCTGCTCGCGTGCCCGCTTGGGCAGGGGATCCGATACGTCGTCAGGTCCGGCCGACGTGCCGAGTACCTGGTGGAAGGTGAGCTGGGCGGTGCGTCCGAGGACGTCGGCCGCCTTCTGCGGGTCCTGCAGGCCGGGCAGTTCGACGACGATCCGGTCGCTGCCTGAGCGGGTGATGGTGGGTTCGGTGACACCGAGCGCGTCGATACGGCCGCGCAGCACCTCCACGGTGCGATCCGTCGCGTCGCTACCGGTCCCAGCCTCGCCTTCGGCGTCGAGGTCGGCATCGGCGTCGGCGGTGGGGCGGGTTTCCAGCACGATCTGGGTGCCGCCCCGCAGATCGAGTCCGAGGGTGACGGGCACGGTGAGCGCGACGTACAGGGAAAGGGCGACGACGGCGAGGGCGATCAGGCCTCTGACGTGCGGGGATCGGTTCACGGGAGCCTCCGGCAGGCACGCCGCGGCCAGGACACCGGCCGCGGCCAAGAAGTTGAGGGAGGAGAGGGGAGGAAGCAGGGAGGAGGGAGCGGGTATGAGGGTTCAGATGCCGGAGAGCGGAGGAGGGGCCCGTACCCCGTGACGGTGCGAGGGCTGCCCGGACGCGCAGGGGACCACCGCAGCGTGCGGGGGCCGCGTGGGCCGGAGCGGGTGGACGGCCGGGCCACGTGACGTACCCGGGGCGAAGACCGGCGGAAGCCGGCACTCGCCTCCACGCTCGCCTACGGCATCCCGATGGTTCCGAAGGGCGGCGGTGAGGGCGGGATCTCCGTCGGTCGCTTGCGTCCCGCTCTGCGCCGACACGACTTCTGTGCCGCGCACCGCGCCGTCTGACGACGTGCCGGGGGACGCCGTGTTCGGGGACGCCGTGCCGACGGACGACGTGCCAAGGGACAGCGTGCCGACGGAGGTTGCTCCAGTGGACACCGTGCCGGCGGAGGTCGCTCCTATGGACATCTTGCCGACGGAGGTCGCTCCGATCGACGCCTTGCCGGCGGAGACCGTGCCCACGAGCGCCGTGCCGACGGAGGTCGCTCCGATCGACGCCTTGCCGGCGGAGACCGTGCCGACGGGCACCGCTCCGACCGACGCCCGGTAACACTCGCCGCCCGGCGCGGACAGGCCGAGCAGCGTGATGAGTGCGGCGAGCAGAAGGGCCATCGTCGCTGCCGGGCCACGAGGGCGCGGAAGGGAAGGCACGTACCGGGCCATCCCCGCTCCCCTTCGGTCTCGATGGCGTTCTGGCGGCAACGACGTCAGGCCTCAGGGCCCCGGCGGGGGGTAGGGGGGCCGGGACCCTGAGGCGGTCTGGGGGCTCAGGCCTCGATGAGGCCGACGCGGATCGCGTACCGGGTGAGTTGCAGCCGGTCACGCAGGCCGAGCTTGTGCAGCAGGTTCTCCCGGTGCCGGTGAACGGTCTTGATGCTGATGAAGAGCATCTCGGCGATCTCCTTGGAGGAGTGACCCTCGGCCACGAGCTTGAGGACCTCCTCCTCGCGCGCCGTCAGCACCTGCTCGGGCGGCTCTTCGCCCTGGCGGACCCGGTCCAGGTAGTTGCGGACGAGCGCGGTGACGGCACCGGGATACAGGAAGGGCTCGTCCCGCATGGCGGCCCGGCACGCCGCCACCAGGTCGCGATCGGCCACGGACTTCAGCACGTATCCGCTGGCTCCGGCCTTCAGTGCCTGGAAGAAGTACTGCTCGTTGTCGTGCATCGTCAGCATGAGCACCCGTACGTGCGGCTTGAGCGCGAGGAGTTCCCGGGTGGCCTGCAGGCCCGTCATCCGGGGCATGGCGATGTCCATCACGGCCAGGTCGACCTCGTGGGTACGGGCCAGCTCGACGGCCTCCGCGCCGTCCCCGGCCTCGGCGACGACCTCGAGGTCGGGCTCCCGGTCGAGGATGAGCCGCACACCGCGTCGTACCAGCGCGTGGTCGTCGGCGAGGAGGATGCGGATCGCGGAGGTGTGAGGGGTGCTCATGGCTGCTTCCTGACGAGGGGCACGGTCAGCCGGACCCGTGTGCCGGCCTGCGGTTCGGAGGTGACGTCGAGCCCGGCGCCGATCAGCAGGGCCCGCTCGCGCATGCCGCGGATTCCCGCCCCTTCGCGGGCGACTCCGTTTCCACGGCCGTCGTCGGCGACGGTCAGCACGACGGCCTCGTCGGTGTGGTGCAGGCTCACCTCGACCTGGCCCGCCTCGGCGTGGCGGGCGGCGTTCGTCAGTGCCTCCTGGGCGACGCGGTACAGCACCAGCTCCGTCTGCTGGTCCAGCGCCGGCAGTCCGCTGTCGAAGCGGCGCACCACGCGCAGCCCGACATGCGTGGAGAACTCTTCGGTCAGCGAGGTCAGGGCACTGACCAGACCGAGGTCCTCCAGCACGCCCGGCCGCAGCCGGCGCGCCAGACGGCGCACCTCGTCCAGGCTCCCCCGCGTGATCTCCTGCACCTGGCGCAGATCACCCCGCAGGGGCTCGTCCGCGTCGTCGGCCGCCCGCTCCAGCGCGAGCAGGATGGCGGTCATGCTCTGGCCCACCTCGTCGTGCAGTTCCTGGGCGATGCGGCGCCGCTCCGCCTCCTGCGCGAGCAGGACGCGGGCGCTGCTGGAGGCACGCTCGTGTTCAAGGCGGTCGAGCATCGCGTTGAAGGTGCGGATGAGTTCGGCGGTCTCGCCTCGGCCCCTTTCCGGCAGCCGCTGCCCGGGGCGCAGCAGATCGACGGTGGCCATCAGCCGGGTGAGCCGGTCGAGCGGGGCCAGGCCGATCCGCAGCATGGCCGCGTTGGCGACCAACATGACGACCAGGCCGGCCAGGAGGATGAGCGCCTCGGTCAGCACCACGGGCACGGAGACGGTCACGGGGGCCCACAGCAGCAGCGCGGTGGCGCTTCCCAGCACGACCGCGTTGAGCGCGAAGACCCGCCAGAACAGGGACACCCGGATGACGCCTTTCTCTGTGTGACATGGCTGTGCGTGGCATGGCCCTGTCTCTACTGTCGCTCACCGCGCATCCCGAGGATGAGCCGTGGTCACCGGTGCCGACCGGTCGACTCCCAGGCTGCCCGCTGCCCGGGCCCGGCGTCGATGGGCTCCAATGCCCATTTCCCGGGCGCTGTGCCGCCCACGTCCCGATGGGCTCCGGGACGGGCCGGAGATGGGTATCGCGCCCGATGGTTTTCGCGGGGCGCCGCGGCGACGGTGAAGGCGTGCACCACAACCGCCCTCCCCCGGTCCTCGCTCCCCCGACGTCTCCCCGTCCGGCGCGAGTCGCCTCCCCGTCGAAAGAAGGAATCGCGATGTCCCTCGATACATCCCAGGCCGGGACCCGCCGTGAGCGGCTGACGGCGCACGAAGCGCTCCAGCGCCTCGAACACGAACGTTCCTCCCGGCTGTTGCAGCTGCGCGCGCTGGGCGAGGTCGCGGCAGGCGGGGAGGAGCAGGTGATGTCGGCGCAGAAAGACACCGTCAAGCGCGTACTCGGCGAGGTCGAGGACGCCGTCGCCCGGGTCCGGGACGGCAGCTACGGCGTCTGCCGGAACTGCTCCGAAGCGATCCCGGTCGAGCGTCTGGAGATCCTCCCCCACACCCCGTTCTGCGTCCCGTGCCAGCGTAACGCCGCCTGACAACCGCCCACCCGCACTGCCCGGGGGTGTAATGGTGAACAACCAGATCATCGACGACCGCACCACGGCCCTGTCCCCGGAGGACTTCGCCGCCCTGCGCGAGGACCTGCGCGAGCAGCTTCTGTTCCGCCGGGAGCAACTGCGGCAGCTCTCGGACGCAGCGACCCAGGCGGACGCCTTTCTCGACCGGCACACCGCCGCCCAGATGGAGATCCGCGTGAAGCTCGCGGCCTCCGCGGGCATGGTCCTCACCGACGTGGAGGCCGCCCTCGCGCGGATGGACCAGGGCACGTACGGGACCTGTCATCTGTGCCGCAGGCCCATGGCCCGCGAACAGCTGCTGATCGTGCCGCAGGCGCGCTACTGCACCCGGTGCCGGCACGTCCGGGAGACCGGACGATGACCATCCCCCTGGGGCGCGGCCGCGCGCCGGCCCGCCATCGCACGTGGTCCCGGGTCCGGCCGTACGCCGGCATCGCCCTCGACCTGGGCAGCGCCCGCACCCGTGTCTGGATGTCCGGGCGGGGAACGATCCTCGACGTGCCCACCGTGACGTTCCCCGGCACCGGCGCCACCTACCCCATCCAGCGCGGCACGATCGTCGACGCGCCCGGAACCGGCAGGATGCTGAACCGGCTGCTCGGTCATCGCCTGCCCCGCTTCGGCCGTCCCCTGCTCGTCCTGACCACGCCCGTACTGGGTGGCATCGCCTACCGGGCCCAGGCCCGCGCGGCGGTCGAAGTCCTGCGCCCGCGCGCGGTCCTGACGGTCCCCACCGCGCGCGCCGTGGCCATCGCCGCCGACGCCGACCCGACCTGCCCCCTGCTCGTCGTGGACATCGGCGCCCACCTCACCGAGGTCACGCTGCTCGCCGACGGCGCGGTGACCGACGCGCGCCACACCGCGCTGGGCACCAGCGACCTGGACGGCCACACCCCGCCCTCGCGGATCACCGAGGCGGTCGCCGCCATGGTGACCACCATGCTGGAGCAGGACCACACCTCGGAGACGTTCGAGGCCGTCCACCGGGGTGCTCTCCTCGCCGGCGGGGGCGCGCTGCGACCCGACATCACCTATCGCCTCGCCGACCGGCTGCGCGCCCCGGTCCAGCCCGTCTCGGCGCCGCACACCGCGGCGGTCCGCGGCGCCGCGAAACTCCTGCAGTCCGCCCAGGCCCACCCGTCCGCCGACGCGATCACGGACGCCCGCCACCGCTAGACCACCCCCGTCCCCACCCCGTCCCCGCAGGGCCGGCGAGGCCGCCACGCCCCCATGGAAGGAACGAGATCGTGGCCCGCGCGACGCCCCCGTCACACCCTCCCGAAGAACTCCCGCACATCCTGTGGTGGCGGTGGCGGCGCAGTCCCCTGCGCCGGCGCAGCGACCTCGCACAGGCCTGGGTCGCCGTCGGCCGTTTCCTGGCCGTCCTCGCCGGCATCCCCGCCGCCGTGTTCCTGGTCGGCGACACCGCCTACCGCCATCACAGGGAGACCGCACGGCACCAGGCCGCCAGCCGGCACGACACCACCGCCGCACTGGTCCACGACGTCCCCCGGCACCCGGAACCGGGTTCGGACGAGGCCGAGTCCGCCCTCTATCCCGCCACCGTCCGCTTCACCGACGCCCAAGGACACGCCCGCACCGGCAAGGCCGAGGTCGAACCCGCGCTCACCAAGGGCAGCACCGTCCAGGTCTGGGTCGACACCGAGGGGAGGATCACCGACCCGCCCCTGACCGCGGAACAGGTCCGTGACCGCACCATGGGCTGCGCCGTCCTCGCCGGCCTGGCCGTCCCCCTGCTCGGCGCCGCCGTGTACCGCTGTGCCGTCCGCGTGCTGGAGCGGCGCAACCTCTCCCGGTGGGACACGGCCTGGGCGGCCACCGCTCCCCGGTGGACCGCGCCTCGCTGACCCGTCACCGCGCAGCCGCCCGGCCCTACAGTCGTCGAAGCCCGCTGAGCACCCTTTCGAGCAGGGTCACATGCGGTCGTCCTCCGTCGGCGTCGTCCCCGCCGGGCTGTTGGATGACCACGAGCCCGGCCTCCGCGAGGTCGGCGACGAGGATGCGGGCGACTCCGAGGGGCAGGGAGAGGTGCGCGCTGATCTCCGCGACGGACTTGACCTCCTGGCACAGGAGCCTGATCCGGTACGCCTCCGGAGGCTGGGCCACGGGCTGGGTCAGGGGCGTCGCGGTGCTCACCAACGCCTCCAGCGCGAGCTGATGGCTCGGGCGGGTGCGGCCACCTGTCATCGCGTAGGGCCGGACGAGTGCGGACGGCCGCGCGGGGCGACCCGGTGCGGCGCGGAGGCGGGCGTCCTGTCCCGTGGGCCACGGGGTGCGGCTCCCGAACTGTTCGCCTCCTGGCGGCGTCGTCACGGTTCCTGCTCCATTCGGATGGCGCGCCCGCGTACGCCGGACGCCGAGGTCGGCCCGCTGCCGCGGCAGCGGAGGTGGCACGAACGAAGGTGCGTGAGCCTGGGCACGACTCGACTCCGGTGCGCACGGCGTGCGGTGAGCGGCGAGGGAAGGAGCTGGGCCGGATCCCTTGCGTAATCGATTACGAGTCGGTTCGCACTGGGAACCCTAGACGCTGGAGCCGCCGCAGGCCGGGCCTTGGCGTGCTTCCTGCCCCGTATCGAAAACTGGCATATGCCAGAGGGCTGCATCGCGGACCGCCCGCCGCCGTCCCGAACCGGCAGGCAGGGCCCGGGCGGTGCGGGTGGCGGGAGTTCCTCAGGCTTTCGTGGGTTTCGTGAAAGGCAGGACGAGGCAGGTCGGGTGGGCGGCGTCTCGGTGGATCAGCCGGAGCAGGTCAGCGCGTCCCGTTCCCTCGGGTGCGTCCGGAGAACCGGAACAGGCGCAGACGGGCGTTGTGCTCGCGCTGCCGCTCGGCCACGGCGCGGGCCGGCTTCAGCACGATCCGCTGGAGCCTCCGTGCCGCTTCGAGATGGTCGGCGGTCCACACGACCCGGATGGCGTCCGGCGACTGCTCGCTCTTCTCGTCGACGAGGTCACGCTCGACCGCGTGGATCAGCCGTTCGTCGGCCCCCACGTCCCGGGGCTGCGCCTCGGGCACGTCTCCGAGCCCCGCCATGGCGTCGGCCGTCGCCTCGTACCAGGAGACCAGCGCGTCCCTCGATCGATCGATCTCCGAGCGCGCGGCGCTGCGGTCGGCACCCGACCCGCCCTGGTCCCGCCCCCACAGGTCGAGTACGGCGTCGGCGGTGAGCCGGAGCACGGCGACGGCGGTCACCAGGGTGGTGACGTCGGTCAGCGGAAGGTGCTTGGTGCCGCGTTCCGCGAGGAACCCCCGGAAGGCGTCGTCCAGCCGCCGGGCCGCCGCCGCGGCACGGTAGCGCTCCTCGTCCGGGAGCGGAGCGGTCCTTACGAGGCTGTCGCAGCGGGTCACGCCGTAGCCGATCGCGCCGCGCAGATACCTGGTGCTCTCCGAGAATCCCTCCGCGAGGGCGTGCCCGAGGAGGGGCGCGGCGCCGCGGGGCCAGAACAGCGTTCCCACGACCACGCTCACGGCGCATCCGATCGCGACGTCCTCGATCCGCACGATTCCCACGGTCCAGCCGACGGGTTCGAGGAGGTTGAACAGGATCAGGATCGAGACCGTGAAGCCCGCCTGTCCCGCGGCGAAGGAGATGGTCGCCGGGGCCAGGCCGGTGAAGAGCACGGCGATGGGCAGCAGGACCCAGAGGAACGTGGTGTTCGATCCGATCAGGTAGATCAGTCCCCCGCCGATGAGAATGCCGACCGCGGTGCCGGCGATCGCCCGCAGCGAGTTCTGCCCGGTCAGCACGGCGCTGGAGCGCAGCACGGCCAGGGTTCCGAAGACCACCCAGAAGCTGTGCTGCACGCCCGACTGCTCCGCGACCAGCACGGCGAGAGCGAGGGCGATCGCGCCGCGGACGCTGTTGCGCAGCCACGCCGAGTGCCGTTCGGTGTGCGCACCGGCACGTTCCTGGGCCGAGGCCAGGGTCGAGGCGGCGCCTTCGGGTCGTTGTCCGATGAGCCGCTGCCACAGAGTGCGCCCGCGCGCCGCGAGGATCAGCTCGACGTTCCTGGCGATGACGGAGACCGCGAAGCTCATCTCCTGAGCGCGGAAGCTCGGCTCCAGCGAGCTCAGGAAGCGTGTCGCGGTCGTGTCGGGCCGGATGTCCGCCCGGGGCCGCCCAGCCTCACGGTCGTCGGTGGTGACCGGCCGGAACGAGGTGACGGTGTTCTCCATCGCCGAGCGGGCCAGGGCGAGGCGTTCCTGCAAGGCGGTCAGGTGCCCGGGTTCCTGGTCGTCCGTCGCGGACAACGCCTCGGCGCTCGCCCGCAGCAGATCCGCGGCGGCCGTCTTCACCCCGCAGACGACCGCGTCCGAGGGGGTCGCCTTCTCGCCCACGGACACGCGGTCCAGGACCGTGGCGAGCAGCAGCACCTCGTCGACCAGCCGGATCAGGACGCGGGTGGACGTGGCGAGACCCGTCGGCCGGTAGGGGGTCGCGAAGTACGCGTCGCGCAGCGCGGTCACCGCGTCCTTCGCCTCGTTCACGACCGTGCCGAGCGCCGTGCGATCCGCCGTGCCGAAGCCGCGCAGCACGCAGTCCGCCTCGGCCCTGAGCTGCACGGCGAGCGCTCGGCACGCGGTCGCGGTGGCGTCGCGCAGCGGGTCGCGCACGGGAGTGGGCCACAGCAGGCGGACGGCCAGGAGCGAGGTGACCCCGGCCAGACCCCAGCCCGCGAGCCGGTCCGGGATCGCCTGCGCCGTCCCGGGGAGGGTGGCGGCCAGGACGAAACTCACGAGCAAGGAGGTGGAGGCACCCGCCAGGGCCGAGCTGACCACGCCCGAGAACAGGACGAGGAAGCTGACGACCGCCGTGGCGAGGGTGCACAGCCAGACGTCCCGGGAGACCAGCGTGCCGAGGGAGATCAGCACCGCTCCGGTCACGACGAGGGCGGCCTGTTCGATGAGCCGGTCGCGCATGGGCCCCGCGAACTCGACGAACAGCAGCATCGCGATCGACCCGAAGGCCGCGAAGAGCGGGACGACCGGACTGTCAGTGAGCGCGAGCGCGACGGCGAAGAGGCCGGGAGCGACGATCGCGGCTCTGACAGACCTGCGGAGCGCGGTCAGACCCGCGTCGCGCCGCAGCAGGGACCGCAGGACGTTCACAGCAGACGCCTCCCAGACACATCCGGTCTCGCACGTCTCGTCACTCTGCCAGCTCGTCCCGGAAAGACAGGTCAGGCTTCGGCTCCGGGAGGGTCGCGCGATGCGGCCCATGTCGTCGGCACCTTCCGCGGCTCCACCGACGACACCGCACTGTGGCCGTGCCAGGGCACCGTCATCCTGGACCTGGACGCCGCCACAGTGGCCCGCTACACACGCGAGGGTGTCGTCGAGGAGCTGGACGACGGTCGCTGCAGGCTCACCCTCGGATCATGGTCCTGGCCCGGTCTCGCCTCCGCCCTCGCCCGGTACGACGCCGAGATCGAAGTCGTCGGCCCCAGGGAACTCACCGACGCCTTCACCCACCTCGGCAACCGTTTCCTGCGTACCGCGCCGGGACCTACCGCCACGGCGCCCTGAGACCGAGCGACGACCACGCCCGCCGTGCCGCTCGTTCCCGGACGGCTCGGCTCACGAATGTGCCGGTTGTGGGGCGTTGAGGGTCCGCACGACCTGGTCGTAGTCGCCACGAGCCTCGCCGTAGCGCAGGAACTTCACCCGCTCGACCTGGATCTCCCTGGCGTCGGGCTGGGATGCGATCAGGCTCATCACCTCGGCGACGAACTCGTCGAGCGGCATGGCGTGTTCGCTCTCCTCCTGGCCGGGCAGCAGCGCCGTCCGCACCGCCGGCGGTTCGAGCTCCACGACGTTCACCGAGGTACCGGCGAGCTGCAGCCGGATGGACTCGCTGAGCATGTGGATCGCGGCCTTCGAGGCGTTGTAGCTCGGCGTGATCCGCAGCGGGGTGAACGCCAGGCCCGAGGAAACGGTCATGATCGTGGCGGCCGGCCGGGTCTGGAGGTGTTCGACGAATGCGGCGATGAGCCGGATCGGACCGAGCAGGTTCGTGGTCACGACGGACTCGGCGGAGGCGAGGAACGACTCGGGCTTTCGCCAGTCCTCGGCCCGCATGATTCCGGCCATGGTCACGAGCACGTCCAGGTCCGGGTGAGCGGTCAGCACCTGCCGTGCGGCGGTGGTGATGCTTGCCGCGTCCGCGATGTCGATGCGCACGGTGTCGATGCCGGGGTGCTCGGCCGCGATCCGTTCCAGCAGGTCGGTGCGCCGGCCTCCGATGATGACGGTGTTGCCCTTCGCCTTCAGCGCGAGGGCCAGGGCGAGGCCGATACCGCTAGTGGCGCCGGGAATGAAGACGGTGTTTCCGGAGATGTTCATGCCTCGATCCTCACCGCCTCGTCGGCGCGGGTGCAGAGACCACTTATCGGGGGATCGGCGATCCCTGGTTCGCCCCCGGAGAGCGGACGACAATGGCTCCATGGACCGAGAGGCACTGGCGGAATTCCTGCGCCGCCACCGCGAGGCGCTGCGACCGGAGGATGTCGCCCTTCCCTCGGGCGCACGTCGGCGGGCCCCGGGCCTGAGGCGCGAGGAGGTGGCCTCCCTCGCGGTGATGTCGACCGACTACTACACCCGCTTGGAACAGCGGCGTGGCCCGCAGCCCAGCGAGCAGATGCTGGCCTCGCTCGCCCGTGCCCTGCGCCTGACAGATGACGAGCGCGCCTACCTGTACCGGATCGCCGGACGCAACGCGCCCGCGACGCTGTCGGCCCACACCCATGTCGCCCCGGCGCTGCTGCGGGTGCTGGACCACCTCGACGACACACCCGCGATGATCCTGACCGACCTCGGTGAAGCGCTGGTGCAGAACCGGATGGCCATCGCCCTGTTCGGCGACGCCTCCCGGCACACGGGGCTCGCGCGCAGCGCGATCTACCGCTGGTTCACCGATCCCGTGGAACGCTCGCTCTACCCCGAGGACGATCACGAACGGCAGAGCCGTGCCCAGGTCGCCAATCTGCGGGCCGCCCACGGGCTGCGCGGACCGGGGTCGCGTGCCGGGACACTCGTACGCACCCTGCAGAGGGCGAGCGCGGAGTTCGCCGAGCTGTGGGACCGGCACGAGGTCGCCCAGCGCTTCCAGGACCACAAGACACTCCTGCATCCCGAAATGGGCCCGATCGAGCTGGACTGCCAGGCGCTCTTCACCGAGGACCAGTCCCAGACCCTCCTCGTCCTCACCGCCCCGCCCCGCACCGAGGGACACGAGAAGCTGCGCCTGCTCGCCGTCCTCGGCCTGAACCGCTTCACGGAGGCGGACATCTCGACGTCCGAGCGCTGACATCCGGTCAGGCCGGACTGCTCACTCGGCGGGTTCACCAACGAGCCCCATCCGGCCGCGACCGAGGGTCCGGCCGCTGCCGCGGGCACGCTGGCTGCTGCGCTGCGGTGAGTCCGGCGCGGTCGGCCTTCCCTTGAGCCGGCATGGTGGCCGCACGCATAGCCACCCCTGGAACTATGTTGTCCCACCACATGTGCGCCTGATCTGGCTGTTTCTACGGTGTGCCGACACGTACCGTCCCCACCGCACACGAGGAAGTGGCGCACATGGCCTCCGCAGCATCCGCTCCCCCGACATCCGCCAATCTGAAGCGCATCGTCGCCGCCAGTCTCATCGGCACCACCATCGAGTGGTACGACTTCTTCCTCTACGGCTCGGCCGCCGCCCTGGTCTTCAACCAGCTGTTCTTCCCCGGATCCGACCCGCTCGTCGGCACGCTGCTGTCCTTCCTGACGTACGCGGTCGGGTTCGCGGCCCGGCCGCTGGGTGCGCTCGTCTTCGGGCACTTCGGCGACCGGCTCGGCCGCAAGCGGCTGCTGGTGCTGAGTCTGCTGCTGATGGGTGGGGCGACGTTCGCGATCGGCCTGCTGCCCACGCACGCGACCGTCGGCGCGACGGCCCCCGTGCTGCTCACGGCGCTGCGTCTGGTGCAGGGCTTCGCGCTGGGCGGCGAGTGGGGCGGCGCGGTCCTGCTGGTGTCCGAGCACGGCGACGCCCGGCGCCGGGGGTTCTGGGCTTCGTGGCCGCAGACCGGTGCTCCGGCCGGTCAGCTTCTGGCGACCGGTGTTCTGTCCCTGCTCACCGCCACGCAGTCGGACGCCACCTTCCTCTCCTGGGGCTGGCGCGTTCCGTTCCTCCTCTCCGGAGTGCTGGTCATCGTGGGTTTGTGGATTCGTCTGTCTGTCGACGAATCGCCTGTTTTCAAGGAGGCCCTGGCGCGGTCCGAGGCCCGCAAGTCGGCCGGAGCGGACGAGCCGGAGAAGCTTCCGCTGGTCTCCGTCCTGCGCCACCACTGGCGTGACGTGCTCATCGCGATGGGCGCCCGCATGGCCGAGAACATCAGCTACTACGTGATCACCGCCTTCATCCTCGTGTACGCCACCACCTCCGCCGGCGTCTCCAAGCAGACCGCGCTCAACGCCGTTCTCATCGCCTCGGCGGTGCACTTCGCCGTCATCCCGGCCTGGGGCGCCCTCTCCGACCGCATCGGCCGCCGCCCCGTCTATCTGATCGGCGCCGCGGGCATCGGCCTCTGGATGTTCCCGTTCTTCTCGCTCATCGACACCGGTGGCTTCTCGAACCTGCTCGTCGCCGTCACCGTCGGCCTGGTCCTGCACGGCGCCATGTACGCGCCCCAGGCCGCCTTCTTCTCCGAGATGTTCGCGACCCGGATGCGCTACTCCGGTGCCTCCATGGGGGCCCAGTTCGCCTCCGTCGCGGCGGGCGCGCCCGCACCCCTCATCGCGACGGCCCTGCTCGACTCCTACGGCACTTCCACCCCCATCTCCCTGTACGTGATCGCGGCGGTGCTGCTGACCCTGATCGCCCTGGCCTTCGCGAAGGAGACCCGCGAGCGGGACCTGTCCGCCGTGGACGCCGTGACCGATGACCGGCCGGCTCCGGTCGCGCCGGCCGACGCCCACCGGGTCTGACCACCGGCCCGCACTCCCCGATCCCCGTACGCGATGCCGCGTGCGGGGATCAGTGCCGTCCGCCCGACGTCAGTACCGCCCGTCCCCCATCAGTGCCGCCGTCCCCCCCATCAGTGCCATCCGTCCGCCATCAGTGCGGGCCGTCCGACGACAACCGATGCAGTCTCAGGGCGAGTTGGATCTCCAAGGTTCGGGCCGGACTCTGCCAGTCGTCCCCGAGCAGACGCCCGACCCGCTCCAACCGCTGCGCCACCGTGTTCACATGCACATGCAGGGCGTCCTTCGTGCGGGCCGGGCTCATCCCGCTGGCGAAGTACGCGTCGAGGGTGCGCAGCAGGTCGGTACCGCGCCGTTCGTCGTAGTCGACGACTCCTCCGATCGTCCGGGCGACGAACCCGGAGATGTCCCGGTCCCCGGCGAGCAGCAGCCCGAGGAAGCCGAAGTCCTCCGCCGCCGCGCCGTCCCCGCTCCGGCCGAGCAGGCGCAGCGCCTCCAGACAACGCTGCCCCTCCGTATAAGCCGCGGCCACCGCCTCGGGATGTGCGGCGAGCATGTCGAGGGGTGCGGATGCGCCCACGGTCACCGCCTCCTGAACGGCGATGCCCAGCTCCTTGGCCGTGCGGCGGGCCAGTGTCGTCGCCGTGTCGCCGGGCCCGAGCGGGAGCAGCAGGACCGTGCCCCCGTCCCGGGCGGCGGCCAGTCCGTGGCGGGTGGCGGCCAGATGGGACGCGGCCGACCACAGCCGCCTGCGCGCGCCCGCCTCCTGGCCGGCGTCCGCGGCCACGACGTCGAGCCGCGCGGCGAGCACCACATGAGGTCCGTCGAGATCGGCGTGCAGCCGCTCCGCCCGTGCCCGCAGCAGCCCTGGATCGCGGTCCCGGGCATCGAGCAGGTCGTCCAGCAGCTCGCCGCGGACCCGCTGCTCCGCCTCGGAGGCCGAGCGTCTGGCGAGCAGGAGCAGTGAGGTGACCATCGCGGCGCGCTCCAGGGTGCGCTGGTCGACGGGGTCGAGGCCCGGATGCCCGCGCAGCACCAGCGCGCCGAGCAGTTCGCCTCCCGCTGCCACCGCGGCGACCCAGTCGCCGCCGTGCCGGACGGCATGGCCGTCGGCGCGGGCCGCCTCCACGGCCACGGGCGGTGTTCCGCCCGGCTCGGTGAACTCGACCGTGCCGTCCAGGACTTCGGACACCGCGGCGGCGACGTCGTGGACTCCCCCGCCGCGCAGGACCAGTTCGGCCAGCCGGTCGTGGACGTCCGAGGCGCGTTCGATGACGGCGCTGCGGTCCTGGATGATCTCGTTGGCCCGGCCCAGGCGGTCCAGGGCGGAGCGTGTCTCCGTGAGTGCGTTCGCCGTGTCGATGGCGGCGGCGGCCAGGGCGGCGAAGGAGCCGAGCAGGGCGATCTGCTCGCGCTCGAAGACCCGGGTCCTGCGGTCCGCCGCGAACAGCACGCCGATGACCTGGGGCCCGATCATCAGCGGCACGCCGAGGATCGCGACAAGCCCCTCGTCCTGGACACCCGCGTCGATGGTCCGGGTGTGCTGGAAGCGCTCGTCCTTGAAGTAGTCGTCGGTGACGTACGGGCGGGCGGTCTGGGCGACGAGTCCGCCCAGCCCCTCTCCCATGCCGAGCCGCAGCTGCTGGAAGCGGGCGGCGACCGAGCCCTCGGTGACGCGCATGTACGTGTCGCCCTCGGAGGCGTCGTTCAGGCTGAGATACGCGATGTCCGTGCCGAGCAGGGACCGGGCCCGCTGCACGATCGCCCGCAGGACGGCGTCGAGGTCGCGCAGGCCCGCCAGGTCGTGCGCGGTCTCGAAGAGCGCGGAGAGCTCGGCCTCGCGGCGGCGCCGCCCTTCTATCTCCGTGCGCACGCGCAGGGCGAGCAGCTTGGCCCGTTCGAGCGCGGCGACGCGCCGGTCGGGCCGGCCCTCGGCACGGGCGAGCAGGACCGGCTGCTCATAGGCGTCGGCGGTCGCTCCTCGGGCCAGGAGTTCCAGGAACGGCGCTTCCACGCTGTCGGCGGAGCGCTCGGCTGATGGCAGGTGATCGCGGGACATGGCAACAGGATCGCGCATCCGTGAGGCGGCCTTCCGGCGCTGTGGACAACCGTCCGCGAGGCGGCACCAAGGCCCTGTGGACAACCATCCGCGGAGCGGCGCCCGGGCCTCGTGGAGAAGGGTCGTCAGAGCGGCGCCCGGGCCTGGTGGACAAGGGTCCGCAGGGCAGCACCGGGGCCTGGTGGGCAGGTCTGCGGGGCCGCACGTGGGCTTGACGGGCAACGGTCCGCGGGGCCACACATCGGCCTATGAACAGCGGTCCGCAGGGCAGCACACGAGCCTGGTGAACAGCGGTCCGCAGGGCAGCACCGAGGCCTGGTGGACAAAGGTCTGCCAGGCAGCACACGAGCCTGGTGGACAAGGTGTGCCAGGCAGCACACGAGCCTGGTGGACAAGTCGTCCCCGGACCCGGCACGCCACGCTTCCCGGTGGGCCGGCCTCCGGGCTCAGTGCGCCGTCCAGCCCCCGTCCAGCGCCAGCGACGTACCGGTCATGAAGGCCGCCTGCGGGCCGCAGAGGTAGGCCACCGCCTCCGCGACCTCCTCCGGCTCGATGAGCCGCTTGACCGCGCTGTCCCGCAGCATGACCTCCGTCAGCACGCGCTCCCGGGGGATGCCGTGCGTGCGCGCCTGATCGGCCAGCTGTTTCTCCACGAGTGCGGTGCGCACATAGGCCGGGTTCACACAGTTGGAGGTGACTCCATGGGGCGCGCCTTCGAGGGCCGCGGTCTTCGAGAGCCCTTCGAGTCCGTGTTTCGCGGCGACGTAGGCGGATTTGAACGCCGAGGCGCGCAGTCCGTGGACCGAGGAGACGTTGACGATACGGCCCCAGCCCTGCCCGTACATGTGCGGTAGAGCGCCGCGGATGAGCCGGAAGGGCGCTTCCAGCATCACGGTCAGCACCGTGTGGAAGACGTCGGGCGGGAACTCCTCGAGGGGGCGGACCATCTGCAGTCCGGCGTTGTTCACGAGGACGTCGGTGCCGGCCGCGGCCTGTTCCGCCGCGTCGAGGTCGGTGAGGTCCAGGACCTGCGGCTCGACCGTCCCGGCGAGGCCGTGCGCCTGATCGGCCAGGGTTTCCAGACCTTCGGCGTCCCGGTCGACCGCTCTCACCTTGGCGCCGGCGGCGGCGAGCCGCAGCGCGCAGGCGCGGCCGATGCCGCTCGCGGCTCCGGTGACGAGGGCGGTGCGGCCGCCGAGGTCGAGAGGGAAGGCGTGGGGGCCCGGAAGGGCGCTGGGCGCGGTCATGGCTCGACCCTAGGCAGCGCCCAGACCCCGTCCGATGTGGTTAGCACACACACTTCGCCCTCAGGACATGGGCTCGAACCATGTGGGTTCGTCGAGCTGTGCCTGCTTGATCCGGACCAGCGCGTGCGCGTCCAGCTTCGGCAGGGCGTCCACCGCGAACCAGCCGACCTGGAGCGACTCGTCGTCGTTGACGCGGGCTTCGCCGCCGACGGCACGGCAGCGGAGCGTGGTGTCCATGAACTGGCAGACATCGCCGTTGGGGAAGGTCACCCGGCCCCCGGCCTGGACCATCACGACGCGTTCGACCTCGACGTGGACGGCCGTCTCCTCGTACACCTCGCGCACCGCGCAGGCGGCGGGCTGCTCCCCGGGCTCGGGGATGCCGGAGATCAGCGCCCACTTGTGGCTGTCCGAGCGCTGGCCGAGCAGAATGCGGCCCTCGTCGTCGAAGACGACGGCGCTGACGCCGGGGAGCCAGAGGAGCTGGTGGCCGGCGAAGGCCCGGATCTCGCGGATGAAGTCGGGAGTAGGCATGAGCCGACCCTATCCGCGCGACTCCGGTGTCCCGCGCGCAGGCGCCGGCGGATGCCGCCGGCGCCATCCGTCGTGACCGGCCGGACAGGCCCTAGGCGCCGGTGTGGCGCCGCGAGCGGACCGCCGTCGTGGCGGCCCAGCCGAGGCCGCCCGCTGCGACGAGCACCAGGACGATCTCGGGGACGATGCCGAGCTTCGTGGCCGGGGTCTCGGAGGAGCGCAGCGGAACCTTCTGGACCAGCGAGTCGGCGACGAACATCCCGGTCCGCTGGGTGATCTTCCCGTCGGGCATGATCACGGCGCTGACACCGCTCGTCACGGGCACCGTGACCGTACGGCTGTGCTCGACGGCGCGGATGCGGGACATGGCGAGCTGCTGGTAGGTCATCTCGCTGCGGTCGAAGGTCGCGTTGTTGCTGGGCACCGAGATGATCTGCGCGCCGTCGGTGACGGTGCTGCGCACGGCCCAGTCGAAGGCCGCCTCGTAGCAGGTGACGAGGCCGACGCCGGTGCCGTTCATCGTGAACACACCGGGCTTCGTGCCGCGGCTGAAGTCCTGGCGGACCATGCTGGTCCAGTTCTTGTTGATCGCGTTGAGGACGGGACGCAGCGGAAGGTACTCGCCGAACGGCTGGACCTGCCGCTTGTCGTAGGTGTCCACCGGGCCCTTCTCCGGGTCCCACAGGATCTGCTCGTTGTAGAGCTTGCCGTCCCGCTCGACGACCGCGCCGACCGAGACGGGGGCGCCGATCGCCTTGGCCGCCCGGTCGATCACGATGCTCGCGTCGGAGTTGGCGAACGGGTCGATGTCGGAGGAGTTCTCCGGCCACAGCACCAGGTCGGGCTGCGGAACCTTGCCCGCCTTGACCTCGGCGGCCAGGCGCTCGGTCTCGCGCACGTGGTGGTCGAGGACGGCGCGCCGCTGGGCGTTGAAGTCGAGTCCCGCGCGCGGGACGTTGCCCTGGATGACCGCGACCGTCGCGGTGCCGTCCTCCGCCTTGTCGCTGACGAGCGTCCGCGCGACGAGCGCTCCGACGAGGGGAACGGCGACGCCGAGCAGGGCCACGACGGCCGCGCCGCGGCGCAGGACGCCGGTGGCGCGCCGCTCGACGGCGAGGCGGACGATCTCGTACAGCCCGAAACCGCACAGCACGACGGCGAAACCGAGGACCGGGGTACCGCCGACCGCGGCGAGCGGCAGGAAGACACCGTCGGCCTGCCCGAAGGCGATCTTTCCCCAGGGGAAGCCGCCGAAGGGCGCACGCGCGCGTGCCGCCTCCCCGGCGATCCAGAGGGCCGCCGCCCACACCGGCCACCCGGGCAGCCGGGAGACGAAGGTGATCCCCGCTCCGACCAGTGCGACGTAGACGGCCTCCACCGCGACGAGGGCGAGCCAGGGACCGGAGCCGACCTCGACGCCGGTCCACACCAGCAGCGGGAGCAGGAATCCGAGGCCGAAGAGATAGCCGAGGCCGAGACCGGCCTTCCAGGAGCGACCGCGCAGGATCCAGCCGAAGACCGCGAAGGCCGGCAGAGCGAGCCACCACAGGGTCCTTGGCGGGAAGCTGACGTACAGCAGCACTCCGGAGAGCGCCGCGGCGGCGGCCGGAGCAAGGCGACTGACCAGTGCGGACCCGCGTGAGGCGGGCGCGACCTGGGGTTCGAGCTGTTCCGGCTCGTCTACGGTGGTTGCGGTGGCGGTCACTCCGGGAGTGTACGGCGCCTGACCTGGGCGCGGACAGCTCGGTCCGACGGGTCCCGGTCGGCGGAACACCCCTTGACAGGTCCCCTCGTACGGATGGGCAGGTCCCCTCGTACGGACTTGCCGCAACGTTCCTGCACAACGGTCCCCAAACCGGCGGATCACCCGTTACGGTGTGGCCGAGCCTCTGACGTGCGGCCTGATGCGGTGACGGCGCCCGGGGCGGGCACAGGCGGGGGGCGACGGGGGTGGGTTCCGCGGGGATGACGTCCACGGCCGAAGAGGTGGCCACGGGCGAAAGACGCAGCGCGTCGGACGTCGTCGGCATGGTCGTGCTCGTGGCCTGCGCGGCCTGGTCGCTGATCACGGCCGCCGCGCACGAGGGCCGGCCCGAGGGCATGCTGCTCGCGGTGCTCGCCGTGACGGCGGGCTACGCCGCGGGGCGGATCTCGGGAGCGCTGCTGCCGGTGGCCGCCCCCTCGGCCGCGGCCGCGGCCGGACTCGGCCTCGCGGTCGCCACGCCCGGCCCGCAGATCAGTCTGCAGCTCGGCCACACCGGTGCCACCGCCGCCCTGCTCACCCTCTCCTGCGGCGCCGCGTGCTGCGCGGCCTGGGCGGCACGCGCCTCAGCCGTGCGGGTCGCGCTGCGGCTGTCGGCGGCCGGGACCGCGGTGACGGCGGCGTTCCTGGGGTCCACCACCGGAGTCGTCACCTGCACCGGGGTCCTGCTGTGTTCGCTCGCCACCGCCCGGGTGCGCCGCCGGGCCCTGGGTCTGACGGGGTTCGCGGCCGCCACGGCCCTGGTGACCGGAGCGACCTGGGCGATCGCCGCGGACAGGCTGCCGGGCGGACCGACCGCCTCGCTTGAGGGACTGCTCACCGAGCACCGCCTCCTGCTCTGGCACGACGCCCTGCGCATGGTCCGTGCGGATCCCGGGCTGGGGGTCGGGCCCGGCCGCTACGGAGAGCTCAGTCCGACGGTCGCCCAGTCCCTGCTGCCCGACGGCAAACCGCACTCCGCACCCCTCCAGCAGGCGGCCGAGCAGGGGCTGACCGGAGTGGTCCTGCTCGCGGCGGCGTTCTGCTGGGTCCTGTACGCGCTGCTGCGTTCGCCGCGCGCCACTCCGATCGCGCTGACGGCGGGCGCGGCCCTGACGGCGGTGGCCGCGATCGCGTCGATCGGCAACGCGCTGAGCTTCATGACGGTGACCGCCGGCGCGGGGCTGCTGGCCGGATTCGCGACGGCGCGGCCGCTCGCCCCGAGGCCCCCGGACGGCACGCCGGGCCCGGACGGGCACTCCGGTGGCCATCTCGATACGTAATCACGCCCCGGAACGGTACGTAAGGACACCCGGCGCCGGACCTCGGTGGTCACGTCGACGGGCGAGCAACGCCTGGGCCGGCGACCTCGACGGTCACCTCGGCAGGCGAGCGACACCCGGGCCGGCGACCTCGACGGTCACTTCGACCGGTGAGCGAAGCCCGGGCCGACCGTCAGCGCGGCACGCGGGTCGTGTCGGGGTGCAGCCGTCCCCGGATGATCCGGACCGCCGCCTCGGCGTTGTCCACGGTGATCGTGAACGTGTGGCCGTCGCCCAGGCGCAGCACCATGCCCTCGCCGCGCCGTACGACGACGGCGGTTCCCTGCTCGGGCCGCCAGCGGTACCCCCAGCCGCCCCACTGACGGGGGGTGACCTGGGGCGCGAAGTCGGCGCCGACGACCGTGGAGAGAGGGATGCGGCGGCGCGGCAGCCCTATGTGGCCGCAGCGCACCTCCAGACAGTCCTCGTCCAGCCTGACGGCGACGTGCACGAAGGCGAGCGTGCCGAAGAGGATGAGCAGTCCGGCGGCGATGCATCCGACGACGGACATGACCAGCGGCGCGGTTCCCGACGTCCAGCCGGAGGTGACGGCCAGCTGGATCCCGAGAGCCAGGCAGGCCATACCGCCCAGGGCGGGCAGCCACTGGACACGGTTCCTCGCACGCCCGGTCCAGATCGCCGGGTGCGGGGAGGTTTCGCCGTGGGGGTGGTCCCTCATGCCCATGAGAGTACTCAGATTCCGCTGTGCGGGCACCGGGTCGCGGAGCGTCACTCCGCCGGGTGGCCGACGATCGCACCAAGGGTGTCCCCGTGGTGACCGGACGTGCCCGTGGGGCGGGTCGCCGACCGTGTTCCACCGGGTGTCCGGAGCCGGCGTCCTCAAACGGGGACGGGTCCCCGGGGTGGTGCCGCGCGGGCGGGGTTCCGTCGCTCAGCGCGCGGGGCTGACGGCCGACAGGATGCGGCCTTCCTCGTAGGTGAGCGCCGTGGCGGGCAGCACGCCCTCGCGGCCGCCCTGAAGGACGGTGACCGTGGAGCGGGCGGGTGCCGTGGGGTCCGGGAGCTCGCCGATGCGGCGCAGTGCCTGGGCGGCGACCGCTCCGGCGGAACCGTGCAGGACGAGGGGCGGCCGGCCGGGGCGCTGGACGGCGGCGCGGATGCGTTCGGCGACGAGTTCGTAGTGGGTGCATCCCAGGACGACGGCCGTCACGTCGTCGGGGGTGTGCGCGGCGGCCGCCTCGATCGCCGCGTCGATGGCGGCCTGATCGGCGTGCTCGACGGCGTCCGCGAGCCCGGGACAGGCCACCTCGGTGACCGCCACTCCGGCGGCGAACTCCTCGATCAGTCCGCGCTGGTACGGGCTGCCGGTGGTGAGGGGCGTGGCCCAGATCGCGACGGGTCCGCCGCCCGCGGCGGCCGGCTTGATGGCCGGGACGGTGCCGATGACGGGCACCTCCGGTTCGAGGCGGGCGCGCAGGGCGGTCAGGGCGCGTACGGAAGCGGTGTTGCAGGCGACGATCAGGGCGTCGGGCCGGTGCAGCGCGGCGGCCTCGGCGACGGCGAGGGCACGCGCGGTGACGTCTTCCGGTGTACGGGGTCCCCAGGGCATGCTGCCGGGGTCGGAGGAGAGGACGAGATCGGCGTCGGGCCGCAGTCGACGCACCGCGGCGGCAGCAGCGAGCAGTCCGATTCCGGAGTCCATGAGCGCGATCTTCACCCGGTCACCATAGACGATCCGTGTTGACGGGCGTCCTGCGTGGGGCAGACTGCGGCGGGTGAGCGCCCTCGTGTGGATCGCCGTCGGATCACTGGCAGCGTGGCTGTGGCTGCTGCTCGGCCAGGGCTTCTTCTGGCGCACGGACGTGCGGCTGCCCGCCCGTCGTGAGCCGTCGGACTGGCCTTCCGTCTGTGTGGTGGTGCCGGCCCGGGACGAGGCCGCCGTCCTGCCCGGGAGTCTTCCCTCGCTCCTCGCCCAGGACTATCCGGGGCGGGCCGAGATCTTCCTCGTCGACGACGGCAGCTCGGACGGCACGGGCGAGCTGGCCCGCGCGCTGGCGCGGCGGCACGGCGGACTGCCGCTCACCGTGGGCTCACCGGGAGAACCGCCGGCGGGCTGGACGGGCAAGCTGTGGGCCGTACGTCACGGCATCGGTCTCGCCCGCGCGCGGGACCCCGAATACCTCCTGCTGACCGACGCGGACATCGCGCACGCTCCGGACAGCCTGCGGCTGCTGGTGGCGGCGGCCCGCACCGGCGGCTTCGACCTCGTCTCGCAGATGGCGCGGCTGCGGGTGGAGAGCCTGTGGGAGCGGCTCGTCGTGCCCGCCTTCGTCTACTTCTTCGCACAGCTCTACCCCTTCCGCCGCATCGCCGTGCAGGGCTCGCGGACGGCGGCCGCGGCGGGGGGATGCGTCCTGCTGCGCGCGGACGCCGCCGAGCGGGCGCGGATCCCGGACGCGATCCGGCACGCCGTCATCGACGACGTGGCGCTCGCCCGCGCCGTCAAGCGGAGCGGCGGCCACATCTGGCTGGGCCTCGCGGAGCGGGTGGACAGCGTGCGTCCCTATCCGCGGCTGCGTGATCTGTGGCGCATGGTCTCGCGCAGCGCGTACGCCCAACTGCGGCACAGCCCCGCGTTGCTGGCCGGGACGGTCGCCGGGCTCGCCGTGGTGTATCTGGTGCCGCCGGTCGCCCTCGTGGCGGGTCTCGCCGCGGGGGACGCGCGGGCGGCGGCCGCCGGTGGGCTCGCCTGGCTGGTGATGACGACGACCTACGTACCGATGCTCCGGTATTACCGGCAGCCCCTGGCGCTCGCGCCCCTGCTGCCGGTCACCGCGTTCCTCTATCTCCTCATGACGGTCGACTCGGCGGTGCAGCACTACAGGGGGCGCGGTGCGGCCTGGAAGGGCCGCACCTACTCGCGCCCCGGGGCGGCCCTCGACGAGAGCTGAGGAGGAGTCACTTCCGGCCGGGCGTCCAGTTCATGCCCCAGCCGTAGGCGTGGTCGACGGTGCGCTGCGGACTCACCCCGCGCGCGGGGATCAGGTACCGGGCCTCGCGCTGGACGACCAGGTCGGCGCCGTTGCCCGTGATGAGGGCGAGCGCGCAGACGGTGGAGGGCACGGTGCACTCGTCGAGCGAGAAGTCGATGGGCGCTCCGTTCTGCGGCTGGAGGGTGACCGTGGCGTGCAGATCGGCGAAGGAGCGCGCGCCTTCGTAGATGGTCACGAAGATGAGGAGGCGCCGGAAGTACTGCTTTTGATCGAGGTTGATGGTCAGGTTCTCGCCACTGGCCACGGCTCCGGTGCGGTCGTCCCCGTCGAGATGGATGAACGGCGGCTGGTGCAGGGCGCCGAAGGCGTTGCCGAGCGCCTGTACGACTCCCTTGCGGCCGTCGGACAGTTCGTAGAGCGCGCACAGGTCGAGGTCGAGGTCCGCGTGCATGGCGACGGCCCGGCCGCGTTTGCTGCCCCAGCCCGAGAACTGCTTGCGCACCTCCCAGTTGAGGTTCACGCGCATGGTGCCGCCCGTGCCGCCCTGCTTGGAGAGGGAGACCGAGGGCGCCTCCTTGGTCAGTGTGACCTTGGAGAGGCGGACGGGTGTCGGAGGGGCCGTCGGGGGCTGCGGGGGCATGGGGGGCTGCGGGGCCACGGGGGGCGGCACGGTGACCGGGAGCGCGACGGGAGGCGGGGAGCCCTGTACGAGGGTGGCGGGTCCCTGAGGCGCTACGGCGGGAGGCACGGCGTGCTGCGGTTCGTCCACCGTGATGCCGTAGTCGGTGGCCAGCCCTTCGAGGCCGCTTCCGTAGCCCTGTCCGACGGCGCGGAACTTCCAGGCGCCCTGGCGGCGGTAGAACTCGCCCAGGACGAAGGCGGTCTCCACGGTCGCGTCGGTGCTGTCGAAGCGGGCGATCTCCGTGCCGCCCTGCGTGTCGAGCACCCGGATGTGCAGGCCGGGGACACGTCCGAAGGAGCCGCCGTCCGCCGATGCGGCCAGGACCACCGTCTCGACGACGGGCTCCACGCGCGCGAGGTCGACGGACAGCGCGTCGATCACCTGGCCGCCGTCGTTCCGCTTGCCCTCGTGGCGCACGGCGCCCGAGGTGTGGGCCGGCTGGTTGTAGAAGACGAAGTCGGCGTCCGAACGGACCTTTCCGGCCACCAGCACAAGGGCGGACGCATCGACGTCGGGCACTCCCTGCCCTGAACGCCACCCCAATTCCACCCTGAGTGCGCTCGTCGGGACAGGAACATTGGATCCCTTAGGCATTGACATGTACGCCCCCATCACGTGTCTCCGCGCCGGTGCGAGTCCCGAACGGACCGCCGGCTCCGTTCCCGCCAAACCTAATCCCCAGGCCCGCCGACTCCCATGACTCTCACAGGAAGAGCCTGGTCAACCGCCGGTAACCCGCCCGAGGCTCGGCCTTTACACGATCTCAACCATCATCGACGTCCTTTTTTGCCAAGTTCGCTCGCATTGGGGATCCCGCGTCACCACGGACACCGAAAAACAACCCTCTTATCGGTCTCCCCAACCAGCACATCGTGGGCTTAACTTATGTGCCATGACCTCCCCCCGCTCCACCTATGGCGGCGGTTACTACTCCGCCTTCCCTGACACCCCGATCTACGACTCCCTCGTCGCCGAGCGGGGTACCCCTCAGATCGCCCCGATCCGGGTTCCCTCCGCCTACGACTCGGGCATGAGCAACAACCTCCCGGCACTGCCGTCCGCGCTCCCCGCGCTGCCGGCCGGCCCCTCCACCTACGGCTACCCGCAGGCCCAGCAGCCCTCTCCGCTGCAGCAGGCCCCCGCGCCGTACATCCCGCAGCAGGCCGGCGCGCCCCGGGGTTATCCCAGCCCGCAGCCGCAGCAGCCCCGCCCGATGTCGGCCGGCACCGGCTTCGAGGCCATGCGCCCCGCGGCTCCCCGGCCCGCACCGGCTCCTTACCAGGACCCGTACAACGGCCAGCAGTACCGCGGGTACTGACCACCCCGGACCGGACTGTCGGTGCTGCCTGGCACCATTGCGGTCATGGGGAACGCGGTACTGCACTCGATTCACGTCCATCCGGTCAAAGCCTTCCGGAGCACTTCGCTCCAGGAGGCCGAGGTCGAGCCCTGGGGGCTGGCCGGAGATCGACGCTGGGTCCTGATCGACGACGGGGGAAAGGTCGTCACGCAACGCGAGCAACCGCGTCTGGCGCTGGCCGCCGCCGAGACACTCTCCGGCGGCGGCCTCCGTCTCTCCGCCGAGAACCGCGAGCCGGTGACGGTGCCCGTACCCGAACCCATCGGTACGACCACGGTGGAGATCTTCGGCGACAAGGTCGAAGCCGTCCTCGCCGACGCGGCCGCGCACGACTGGTGCAGCCGTTACGTGGGCGCCGACGTGCGCCTCGTCCACATGGACGATCCGGCCGTCCGCCGGCCCGTCGACCCGGAGTTCGCGCTGCCGGGAGAGACCGTCAGCTTCGCCGACGGCTATCCGCTGCTCGTCACCACCCTCGGATCGCTGGACGCGCTCAACTCCCTGATCGCGCAGGGCGACCGGCCCGAGGAGGGCCCGTTGCCGATGAGCCGTTTCCGGCCCAACGTCGTCGTGTCCGGCACCGGCGCCTGGGCCGAGGACGACTGGTCGCGGATCGCCATCGGGGAGGTCACCTTCCGGGTCACCAAGATGTGCGGGCGTTGCGTCGTCACCACGACCGACCAGGACACCGCCCGGCGCGGCAAGGAGCCCCTGCGCACACTCGCCCGGCACCGGCGCTTCGGCGGAAAGCTGATGTTCGGAACGAACCTGGTGCCCGAGACGCGCGGCTCGCTGCGGGTCGGCGACCCGGTCACGGTCCTGGCGTAGCCCGCCCGATGACATCCCGCCAGAGCCCGGATGCCGGGAACCCTCGGCCCGGGCGGGATCGTTGAGTCTGTGGGAGATGTTCATGAAGGGCCCTGGGGGAGGGTGATGTCGGCCTCTCTTCCCGGACCTAGCGCGTGAACGGCTCCGCCGCTGGAAATCACGGAGGGGGAAGGGGGTGCGGGACGGTGCGCGCGATCATCGGTCTCTGGCGCTGGCGGCGCAATCCGCTGCGCCGCACGACAGATCTCGTGGAGGCCTGGCTCGCCCTGGCCGCGCTCCTGCTCGTCCTGTTGGCGGCGCCCCTCGCCGGAGCGGCCGTCGGTGTCTCGGTGCAGGGGACACTGCACAAGGCCGTGCGCGACCAGCGCAAGGACCGGCACCATGTGGCGGCCGTCGTCGTCAAGAAGCTGTCACGGGGCCCGCTGGCTCCCGACCCCGAGACCCCGTCGGGACGGGACGCGCACAGCCGTGTCGTCGCCGACTGGACCGCGCCCGACGGCACCCGACGGCGCGGCACGGTGATCGCCGACCTCAAGTCACCGCTGCCGGGCGACCGGTTCTCGATCTGGACCGACCGGCACGGCCGCGTCATGGGCCGCCCGCTGGACCGGGCCACCGCGACCGCGCACGCGGCCCTGGCCGGTTTCGGTGCCGCGGTGCTGTCGGCCGGACTCCTCGAAGGGGGCAGACGGTTGATCCTGTGGCACATGATCCGCCGGCGTCACGCCCGATGGGACCGGGCCTGGGCCAAGGCGGGTCCCGACTGGGGCAAGGCAGACACCGGTAGCTGACGGCCTTGCCGCTCCGGTCAACCGGGCGCCCCCGCGCACGCTACGGTGGACCGGCCGAACTGTTCGGCACCGTCGTGAGAGGCTGTCCGGCAGGGACAGGGATCTCTGCCGACGAGGCATCGGCACGACCTCGCAGGACCCGCGTACGACGAGGTGGGGGCACAACAGCGCCATGGCACAGGGCACGGTCCAGGTGACGCACACCGGAACCTCGCGGTGGCGGCGCCGCACGGGTGAGTACGCTTCGCTGGCCGCCGCCCTGGAGGCCGCGGCCGAAGGTGACGTGCTGACCGTCGCTCCCGGCACCTACCGGGAGAACCTGGTGCTGGAACGCGCCGTGACGCTGCGCGGCCCCGAGGGCTCCCCCGGCTCCGTACGGATCGCGCCGGTCGACGGCGTGGCGCTGACCGTACGCGCCTCGGCCGTCGTCCAGGACCTGCACGTGGAGGGCCAGGACTCGGCCTCGCCCGCGCTGCTCGTCGAAGAGGGCACGCCGGAGCTGCTGGACATACGGATCGTCACGCGCTCCGCGGCCGGGATCGAGGTCCGCGGGGGCGCCCGACCGACCGTGCGCCGGTGCACCGTCGACAACCCGGCGGGTGTCGGCATCGCCGTACTGGACGGCGGCGGCGGGGTGTTCGAGGAGTGCGAGGTCGTGGCGGCCGGTCAGTCGGGGGTCGTGGTCCGCGGGGGCGCACGTCCGCGCATCGAGCGCTGCCGGGTGCACCACACCTCCGGTCCCGGGCTGTCGGTGACCGGCGAGAACTCCTCGCTGGAGGCGGTGGGTTGCGAGGTGTACGAGGTCAAGGGCTCCGGGGTACAGATCACCGCCCGGGCCACGGCCCATCTCACCGACTGCGACGTGCACCGGACGACGGCGGACGGTGTCACCCTCGACACCGACGCCGTGCTCACGCTCGCCGACTGCCGCATCCACGACATCCCGGAGAACGCGGTCGATCTGCGCTCGCGCTCGGTGCTCACGCTGACCCGCACGAGCGTGCGGCAGTTCGGCCGCAACGGCCTGTCGGTCTGGGACCCGGGCACCCGTGTCGACGCTAACCAGTGCGAGATCTTCGACAGCACGGGCGACTACCCCGCGGTGTGGGTGAGCGACGGCGCGACCGCCGTCCTGGACTCGTGCCGGGTGCACGACGTGCCGGACGCCCTGTTCGTCCTCGACCGGGGTTCCCGCGCCGACGTCGTCGACTGCGACATCTCCCAGGTGCGCAACACCGCGGTGTCCGTGAGCGACGGCGCGACCGCTCAGCTCGACGACTGCCGCATCCGGGACGCGGCCACCGGAGCCTGGTTCCGCGACCACGGCAGCGGCGGCACCCTGTCCGGCTGCGTCATCGACGGCACGCAGACCGGCGTGATCGTCACCAAGGGCGCCGATCCGGCCTTGGAGCGCTGCACGGTCACCTCCCCCGCCGAGGCGGGCTTCTACGTCTCGGCGGACGGCCGGGGCAGCTTCACGAACTGCCGGGTGGCGGACAGCGGCGGATACGGCTTCCACGTGATAGACGGCTGCCGGTCGACCCTGCGCAAGTGCCGCACGGAGCGATGCGCGCGCGGGGGCTACGAGTTCGCCGACGCGGCCTCGGCCCCCGGCTCGGGACCCGTCGTCGAGGACTGCACCGGCGACGAGAGCGCGTCGCTGCGCACCCCGGCGCACGAGGCGGCGGTCGAGACCGCGTCCTCGTCCGTGAGTCTGCTCGGGACGATTCCCGGTCAGCGCGTCACCGGGCGGGAACCTGTCGCCACCGGTGCGGAGCCCGCTCCCCAGGCTCGCGGCTCGAAGATCGTCCTCGGTGAACTCGACACCCTGGTGGGCCTGGACAACGTCAAACGCGAGGTGCGGGCCCTCACGGACATGATCGAGGTGGGCCGTCGCCGGCAGCAGGCGGGCCTCAAGGCGGCCTCGGCACGGCGCCATCTCGTCTTCACCGGCTCCCCCGGCACCGGCAAGACCACCGTCGCCCGGCTGTACGGCGAGATCCTGGCCTCGCTGGGCGTGCTGGAGCGGGGACACCTGGTCGAGGTGTCCCGGGTGGACCTGGTCGGTGAGCACATCGGATCGACCGCGATCCGCACCCAGGAGGCGTTCGACCGGGCGCGCGGCGGCGTGCTGTTCATCGACGAGGCGTACGCGCTGTCACCGGAGGACTCGGGCCGCGACTTCGGGCGTGAGGCCATCGACACGCTGGTGAAGCTGATGGAGGACCACCGGGAGGCGGTGGTGGTGATCGTCGCCGGGTACACCGCCGAGATGAAGCGGTTCCTGTCGGTCAACCCCGGGGTGGCGTCCCGCTTCTCACGGACGATCACCTTCCACGACTACATCCCCACCGAGCTGCTGCGGATCGTGGAGCAGCAGGCCGAGGAGCACGAGTACCGGCTGGGCCCGGGCGCGCCCGAGGCGGTCCTGAAGTACTTCACCTCCATCCCGAGAGGGCCCGCCTTCGGCAACGGCCGCACGGCACGGCAGACGTTCGAGGCGATGGTGGAGCGGCACGCGGGCCGGGTCGCCAAGCTGGACGAGCCGAGCACGGACGACCTGACCCTCCTGTACGCGGAGGACCTGCCGGACCTGCCCTGAGCGCCCTTTGTGCACAGGACCTGCCCTGAGCTTCCTGGGACCGGTCTCTCGGATGAAGCCCTGCAGGCGTCAGCGGGGTCGCTGGCCCGGGACCTCGGGCAGCAGCCGCTCCAGCAGGAGTTCCCGCTCTGCGGCGAAGACCGGGTCGGCCTGGTAGTCGGAGTGGCCGAGGACCGGCGCGGGCAGCGGCTGCCGCTCGGTGCGCCCGTAGGCGAGCGGGTCCAGCAGGGGCTCGTGGTCGACCTCGGGACCGCAGTCGCCGGGCAGCCGCACGGGACCGCCGATCGGGTCGGTGCGCCGGTACAGATTGCGCCAGCAGGCGACGTCGCGGTGCAGCGAGGCCAGCGCGGCGGGTCCGAAGTGGGCCGGGAACCAGCGTCCGTAAAGGCGCTCCAGCGGTGATCCGTAGGTGAGCAGCGCGATCTTGGCGCGGACCGGGGGTGTGAGCTGCCAGGCCGCGGCGGCCGCCAGCACACTGCCCTGGGAGTGTCCGGAGAGCACCAGTCGTCCGCCGGTCGCCCGGGTCCAGGTGGCCATCCGCCAGGTGAGGTCCGGCACCGCGCGCTCGGCGTAGCAGGGCGGCGCGAAGGGGTGCGCGGCGCGCGGCCAGAAGGTGCCGACGTCCCAGAGGATGCCGATGGTGCGGCGGGCGGCCGCGTCCTTGTAGGCGCGCCGGCCCCAGGTGACGAACAGGATGAAGCCGAGGCCGATCAGCCAGGAGCCCAGGGCCTGCGCTGTCTCGGCCGCGCCGTGGACGAAGCCGTTCGCTCCTCGGGCCGCCTCGCTCGGGGTGTCGCCGGTCGCGAGGGCTCCGGCCAGGGCGCAGGCGCCGAGCAGCAGGGTCACGGACGACAGGACGCCGACGATGAGCGGTGCCAGGTCGGTGAGGGAGGCCATCGCGCGGGTGCTCGCGATGCGTCGGGTGCGGGCGGCGTCCCTGGGCTCGCCCGGATACTCGCGCTCGACGGCGTGCATCTCCAGGCGGCGCAGTCGCCAGGTGCGCCGGGCGAGCCGGGCGACGAGGGCGATCAGGACGACGAGCAGGGGCGGAATCACGGAGGCCTGCCAGGTCAGCAGGACGGGCGGGCCGGGGATCGAGTGGCGGGTGCCGTCCAGCCAGTCGGCGACCCGCTGCGACACTCCTCCGGACATCACTCCGCCGAGCGCGCAGCCGAGCATGGCGACGGCGGGTCCGGCGAAGCCGCGCATCGCGGTGCGCGGGCCGGGGTCACCGTCCGGGCCCGGGCCGGGATCCACGAGCCGCGGCGCCGTGCGGTACAGGGCGCGGGCGACGACGCACAGGGCGATCACGAGCAGACCCTGTACGAGGGTGAGGCCGCCGAAGGTGGCGTCGCCCGGCAGGCGTCCCGCCGCGTGCCAGTGGGGGCGTGACCAGCCGGCGTACACCTGGGCGAGGGCGAGCAGGGCGACCGCGCCCAGCGGAAGCCGGCGCACCAGCGCCCGATCGCGTCCGTGGTCGATCCGGTTCTCGCTGCGGCCGCGCCGGCAGACCACCCACAGCACAACGGCCCCGCCCGCCACGAGCATTGCGTTCAGCAGCCAGCCCGACGCCTCCAGCAAAGGGGCCCCGCCGGGGCCGCGGTCGTGGCGTGCGGCCGGGGAACCCACGGCCGCGGCGACGGTCAGGAATCCGGCGGCGGTGTGCGCGGCGCGCAGCCGGGCCACCAGACGGCGCCCGTACCAGAAGCCGGGGCGGCCGAGTCCCGTGCCGTCGGTCTCCTCCTCGGGTTCGGCCGCGCGGGCCATCGGCTGCTGCGACTCGTACGCGCTCCACGTGCGGTGGGAGAGGTACCAGAGGAGCGTGGTCAGCGCCGCCGGCACCAGCGCGGCCAGGGCGAGGCGGCGGCCGGGCTGACTCCACCAGCCGGCGTCGGGCCGGTCCGGGGAGAGGAAGCCGAGCCAGGAGTGGTTGCGCACGCACAGACGGGTGCCGGCGCACTGCCAGGCGGCCAGGTCGAGGGCGACCTCGCACGCCGCGGCGACCAGCAGCACCGTGAGGGTGAGCCCGGCCAGCCGCACGAGCAGTCCGTACAGGCGCACCGTACGGCTGTGACCGTGCGAAGCGGGACGCATCCAGTGCGCGAGGTTGACCACCATGAAGGGCAGGAGGAGGAGCCACAGGGCACGGGCTCCGTTGCCCGACGTGAGGTTGCACCACACGTACGCCTCGCGCACCGGTCCGACCCGGGCGTTGCCGGGGCGCTCCTCGGCGTCGGTCTCGTCGGCGCGCCGGAAGACGGCGGCCGTCGCGTCGCCGGTGATCCGGACCGTCCGCGGATCGTCCAGCATCTCCTCCGGCGTGGTGCCGCCCACGCCGTGGACCAGGAGTTCCAGGGCCGTACCGGCCGCTTCGGGCCGCTGTGCGGGGCTGCCGGGCTCCCCGTCGACGGCATGTTCCCGTGCACGTTCCACTGTTCCGCACTTCCCCGTGCCACGCGTGTCTCAGGTGTCGTGTGCGGGCACAAGGCTCTCGCGCTCCGGCCGTCGTGCGCACCCGAAGGCACCAAATCTCCCCGATACGTGTGAACGCCGCGGCACAGGAGGGGCACAGCGGGCGCCCGGGCAGTGGCGCGGGCGAGGGTGTCCCGTGCGAGGATGGGTCGTCCTCCAGACCTCGGGCAAGGAGAATGTCCACGTGGGAGTGGGTTCGGACGGAGTCGGGCAGGCAGCGGCGAAAGGACCGGAGCGGTCGTGAGTGAGAATCAGAACCTCCTCGCGGAGCAGCGTCGCGCTCTGATCCTCGACGAGGTGCGCCGCCGCGGCGGCGTCCGCGTGAACGAGCTGACGCGAAGACTCGGTGTCTCCGACATGACGGTCCGCCGTGACCTCGACGCGCTGTCCCGTCAGGGTGTCGTCGAGAAGGTGCACGGCGGCGCGGTGCCGGTGGTCGAGGCGAGTACGCACGAGCCGGGTTTCGAGGCGAAGTCGGGTCTGGAGCTGACCGCCAAGGAGGACATCGCGCGGACCGCGGCCGAGCTGGTCGCCGCGGGCTCGGCGATCGCGCTCTCCGGTGGTACGACGACGTACGCGCTGGCTCATCATCTGGTGGACGTCCCCGATCTGACCGTGGTCACCAACTCGGTGCGTGTGGCCGACGTGTTCCACTCGGCGCAGCGCACCTCCGGCCAGCGTCAGGGCGCCGCGACCGTGGTCCTCACCGGCGGGGTGCGCACGCCGTCCGACTCGCTCGTCGGGCCGGTGGCCGATCAGGCCATCGCGGCCCTGCACTTCGACGTCCTCTTCCTCGGTGTGCACGGCATATCTGCCGAGGCGGGGCTGTCGACGCCGAACCTCGCGGAGGCGGAGACCAACCGGCGGCTCGTGCAGTCCGCGCGACGGGTCGTCGTGGTGGCGGACCACACCAAGTGGGGCACGGTGGGCCTCAGTTCGTTCGCCGCGCTGGACCAGGTCGACACACTCGTGACCGACGGCGGCATGCCCGCCGAGGCGCGCGCGGAGATCTCGGAGCACCTGCGCCTCGTCGTGGCCGGTGAACCCGAGGACGATACAGACATCTGACGGTCCGCCAGCTATGGTGACGCTGCCCCCGCCGCCGGTGGTCGGCGTGGGCGTCGTCCATGGCGCGGGCCGTCATGGGTGTTCCGTACGCGGTGGGGGCCAAGTTCCGCTTGTCGCAAGGGGGTTCGCGCAATGGCACGTCGACTGCGCCCGGTGGAGTCCGACTTCGTCGAGACCGCTCCGCTGCGGCTGGTGTTCGCGCGGGAGGTCGCCGCTCCTCCCGCGGCCGTCTTCTCGGCCCTCGCCGAGGACGTGTCCGGCTGGAGCGAGTGGTTCTCGGCGGTGACCCTCGTCCGGCCCGCCGCCGACGGCGCGGGGCGTGAGGTGCGACTGCGCGGCGGAACCCGCTTCGAGGAGACCATATTGGTGAGCCAGGCTCCCGAGGTGTACACGTACCGGGCGGACGTGACGAACGCGCCGGGGCTGCGTGCCCTGGTCGAGGAGTGGCGGCTGACGCCCGCGGGCACCGGGACGCTTGTGCGGTGGACCTTCGCCGCCGACGGGACCGCCCTGTTCCGGGCGGCACTCACCCTGGGCCGGAGCGGCCTGGGACGCGCCTTCCGCGACGCGGTGACGACGCTGGACCGGCGGCTCGCCTCGGCACCGGCCTGAGGCACCGGCCTCCGGGGTCAGGCGGGCCAGACACCCGTCTCCAGCAGGGAGTTGATCGCCGTCATGTACGGCGCGATGTCCAGGCCCTGTTCGGCCAGCCACGCGTCCGAGTAGTACTTGTCGAGATAGCGGTCACCGGGGTCGCACAGCAGGGTCACCACGCTTCCCGTCCGCCCCTCGGCCACCATCTCGGCGACGATCTTCAGGGCGCTCCACAGGCCGGTTCCGGTCGAGCCGCCGGCCTTGCGGCCGATGACCTGCTCCAGGGCGCGTACGGCGGCAACGCTCGCGGCGTCCGGCACCTTCATCATGCGGTCGATGGCCCCGGGCACGAAGCTCGGCTCGACGCGGGGCCGGCCGATGCCCTCGATACGTGAGCCGCGGTCGCAGCTGACGTCCAGGTCGCCGGTCGTCCAGCCCTCGAAGAAACAGGAGTTGTCCGGGTCGGCCACGCAGATACGGGTGTCCGCCTGCATGTAGTGGACGTAGCGGGCGAGGGTCGCCGAGGTGCCGCCGGTGCCGGCCGTGGCGACGATCCACGTGGGTTCCGGGAATCGCTCCAGGGCCAGTTGGCGGAAAATGGATTCGGCGATGTTGTTGTTCCCGCGCCAGTCCGTGGCCCTTTCCGCGTAGGTGAACTGATCCATGTAATGGCCGCCGGTCTCGGCCGCGAGAGCGACGGACTCGTCGTAGATCTTGCGCGAATCGTCCACGAAGTGGCACTGCCCGCCGTGGAATTCGATCAGCCGGCATTTCTCGGCACTCGTCGTACGCGGCATGACCGCGATGAAGGGCACACCGACGAGCCCCGCGAAATAGGCCTCGGAAACGGCGGTCGAGCCGCTGGACGCCTCGATCACGGGGCGGCCGGGACGGATCCAGCCGTTGCACAGGCCGTACAGGAAGAGCGAGCGGGCCAGCCGGTGCTTGAGGCTGCCCGTGGGATGCGTCGACTCGTCCTTCAAGTACAGGTCGACACCCCACGCGTCGGGGAGCGGGAAGCGGAGCAGATGCGTGTCGGCCGAGCGGTTCGCGTCGGCCTGGACCTTGCGGACGGCTTCTTTGAGCCAGCTCCGGTACTCCGCGTCACTCCGGTCGACGTCGAGGGTCTCACCGGTCCTGATCGGCTGGGCAGTGCTCACGGGAAGGCTCCTAACGCGTGGCGCCGACACCGCTTTCGGCTGGCCGGACACCTCGATCATAAGCACCTTCCGCACGCTTCTCACCTGCATAAACACACCTTTGGGCAGCCCAAAGCGGCCCCTGGGGGAGGCCCGGAATCCGGATCCGGGGTCCATCGGATCCCGGATCCGGGGTTCGCCGGACCCCGGCCCAGGGGGGCGCATCCCGGCCTTTGCTCCCGTCACCACCACCGCCTCGCCATACGCACTGGTGCTCGACGCCACCTGCGGGCAGACTGCACCGCGCGGGGCGGTCGCCCCCGACGCGGATGCACACTGGGGCACGACAGGCACGGCCGGAGCGCACGAGGGGGCGGAGCATCATGGCGGAGCCGGAGTTCACGGCCACGGGGGTGCGGATCGGGAAGAGGCTGCGTTCGCTCACCCGGGCCGGACAGGTGCGGATCAGCGACGGCAGGCTGGAGCTGCTCACCAGCTACGGCAGCGAGATCGACAGCGCGCCGGTGCAGGCGGTGCGTGCCTCGAAACCCTGGTTCGCCCACGAGGACCGGGCGTTGGCGGATGTCAACGGCACGCGGTACTCGCTCACGCTCGGCGAGCACGATCCGGCGCCCGGCCGGCCGGGACCCCCGTCGGCGCGCCGCTTCATCGAGGCGGTCCGCAAGGCGTCCGGACGCAGCGGCTGAGATGCGCCTTTCGCGGCCGCCCCACATCCTGGAGCACCGCGAGTTGCGGGACCGTGCCCCCTGGGTCACTCTGATGTCACATCACTCTGGGTTTACCGGCGATAACGCTGCGAACCAGCCCGCCGGTCATGACAGCAGGCGGCCGTCCCACTCAGCCACTCTGCTGGATCCGATCTCGTCTTCTTCCGGACCTCAATTCGGGGAGTCGCAGCCGTGATCAGCCAGCCAAGCAGGCATTGCACGGTGGAGCTCCAAGCCCTGCCGTCGCGGATCGGCCAGGTCCGCAGAATCGTCTCTGCGCAGTTGCGCTACTGGCATCTGGACCCCTTGATAGACCGGGCCGCGCTCGGGGTGACCGAGCTGCTGTCGAACGTCCACCGGCACGCCCAGCCGGACAAACTCTGCACCGTGGACATCGAGCTGCTGCTCGACCGGCTCACGGTCTCCGTGCACGACCACGACCCACGGATTCCCGTGGTGCGCGAGGCCGACCCCGGTTCCACCTGCGGACGCGGCCTCGCCATGGTCGCGGCGGTGAGCGAGAGCTGGGGTGTGCGCCCCGACGGCGAGTCGGGCAAGGTCGTGTGGTTCACGCTTCCGGCGTCCACCCCCGTGGTGACGGCGTCGCTGCGTCCGCCGTACGAGACCGCGAGCGAGGTCACGCTCCGGCACACCCTCGACGTGCTCAGGCCGGAACACGCTCCCGCCCGGTCGGCCGTTGCCGGCTGACCGGGCGGTGACCGCCCTCCCGTACACCGCTCACGCACGAGCGTCGTACGGCCCCCGGCGGCTCACTCCGTGGCGATGGCCCGCAGCACGTCGAGACGAGCCGCCCGCCGCGCCGGACGCAGTCCCGCGAGGGCCCCGGCGGCGAGACCCACCAGCGCCACCACCGCGAGGCGCAGCGGCGGGATCGCGAAGGCGAAGGCGCTGTCCGACGCTCCGTCGGACGCCTCGACCAGCACCCAGCCGAGGAAGGCACCGAGGGCCAGGCCGCCCGCCGTGCCGAAGGCGGCGACGAGGACCGACTCCCAGCGGACCATGGCGCGCAGTTGCGCCCGCGTCTGTCCGACGGCCCGGAGCAGACCGAGTTCCCGTGTGCGTTCGTGGATCGCCAGCGTGAGGGTGTTGGCGATGCCCAGCAGGGCGATGAGCACCGCGAGCGCGAGCAGCGCGTAGACCAGGGTCAGCATCATGTCGATGCCGGACGCCGAGGACCGCGCGTACTCGTCCCGGGTCTGTACCTCGGGACTGCCGTACCGTTCGGCGACCTTCCGCACCGCCGCCTTGCCGTCGGCCGTGCTCACACCGTCCCTGAAGGACACGGCGACGAGCGTGTCGGCGTCCTGGGTGCGGTGGGGGGCCCAGGCGGCGCGGCTGATGACGTAGTCGCCCGCGAGTTCCGAACGGCCGTAGACGGCACGGACGGTGAAGTCCGCCCGCTGTCCGTCGGTGAAGGTCAGGCGGGCCGTGTCGCCGGTCGTCAGATGCCGTTCGTCGGCCTCCGCGCGGGTGATCGCGATGCCGTCGGTGCCGAGGCCGCTCAGCGAGCCCTGGACGTGGCCGAGGTCGAAGACCTTGCCGAGCGTGACCGGATCGGTGACCGTCAGCGCGCGGCCCTGACCGTCGACCTCGGCGACGCCCTTGCCCAGCCCCACGGCGTACTCGACCGCCGGCTGACGCGCGAGGGCGGGGGCCAGCCTCGGGCTGAGTCCGCTGCCGCCCGCCCCGAACGACGGTGTGCTGACGGCGACATCACCGGCGAAGGACCGCGAGACGGTCTGGTCCATGGTGGCCTTGAGCGAGGCGCCGAAGACCGTGAACAGCGAGACGACGGCGACGCCGATCATCAGGGCGCCGGCGGTCGCGGCGGTCCGTCTCGGGCTGCGCAGCGCGTTGCGCCGGGCGAGTCCGCCCGTGACACCGCGCAGCCTGGCGAGCGGGGCGCCGAGGATCCGTACGGCCGCCGAGGACGCGACCGGTCCGAGGACGACGAAGGCGGCCAGGGCCAGCACGGCGCCGAGTCCGGCGAGCCACAGGGACGCGGTGAGCAGGACTCCGGTCAGGGTGACGGCCACCGCCAGGACGGCCAGTGCCCCGCCCGTCGTGGCCCGTGCGCGCGAGGCACCGGACTCGTCGACCGCCGTCTCCCGCAGGGCGGCGAGCGGAGCGGTGCGTCCCGCGCGGGCGGCGGGCAGCAGGGCGGAGCCGAGGCAGACGACGACACCGACGGCCGGCGGCAGCAGCATGGACAGGCCGCTGGTCACCAGACTGCCGTCGGGGAAGGGAAAACCGATGGCGGGGAAGAGCGCCTGGAGTCCGGCCGCGATGCCGATGCCGCCGGCGAGCCCCGCGGCCGAGGCGGCCACGGCGACGGCGCTCGCCTCGGCCAGGGTCGACATGGTGACCTGCCGGCGCGAGGCGCCGAGCGCGCGCAGCAGCGCGTTCTCACGGGTGCGCTGGGCGACGACGATCGCGAACGTGTTGTGGATGGAGAAGGTCGCCACGAGGAGCGCGATACCGGAGAAGACGAGCAGGAGCGTGGTGAAGAGGGTGAGGAACCGGTTGGAGATCATGTCGGTGTTCTCCTGCGCGGACTCCTGTCCCGTGATGGCCTCGACTCCCCCGGGGAGTACGGGAGTCAGCGCGGTGACGAGTTCGTCCTGACCGATTCCGGGGCCGGCGCGCACCCGGATGCTCGCGGCCTCGCCGGGCTTCGCGGTCAGGTACTTCTCCGCGTCGGCCTGCGTCATGCCGGTGAACGTCACCTGGGCCATGCCGTCCTCGCCGCCGAAGGTCGCGAGGCCCACGACGGTCACCGGCACGGGGTCGGGTGTGCGCAGGACCGTCCTGTCACCGATCCGCAGGTGGCCCTTCTTCGCGGCTCCGCGGTTGACGACGACCTCGCCGGACTTCGCGGGGGCACGGCCTTCGGCGAGCCGGTACGCGTTGAGCTTCGGGTCGTCGATCCAGTTGCCCGCGAGGGTGGGCGGGCCCTGTCCGCCGATGGGCTGGTGATCGGAGCCGATGAGCTGACCGGCGCCCTGGATGTCGGGCGCCGCCGCGGCGACGCCGGGGACGTGTTCGATCCTGCGGACCAGATCGGTACCGACGGGCGCGCGGACGCCCTGGCTCTCCCCCGGTGCGGTGATGACGCCGGCGCTGCGGACGACGGCGTCGGTTCCCTTGGCCGCGTCGCCGAACATCGTGTCGAAGCCGGCGCGCAGGGTGTCCCCCATGACGAGGGTGCCGGCCAGGAAGGCGACCGCGAGGAAGACGGCGAAGAACGTCCCGGCGAAGCGGCGCTTGTGGCCGCGCAGCGACGAGAGGCTGAGGCGCAGTGCGGCGTTCATACGGGCGCGCCTTTGCCGTCGAAGGCCTTCATGCGGTCGAGGACCCTGTCGGCCGTCGGGTTCTCCATCCGGTCCACGAGGCGTCCGTCCGCGAGGAAGACCACCTCGTCGGCGTGCGCGGCCGCGACCGGGTCGTGGGTGACCATGACGACCGTACGGTCCATGCGGCGCACCGCGCGGCCGAGGAGGTCGAGGACTTCCTGGCCGGAGCGGGAGTCGAGGTTGCCGGTGGGTTCGTCGGCGAAGACGACGTCGGGTTCCGAGGCGAACGCCCGTGCCACGGCGACGCGTTGCTGCTGACCGCCGGACAGTTCGCTCGGCCGGTGATGGAGCCGGTCGCGCAGGCCGACGACGTCGACGAGGGTGTCGGTCCACGCGCGGGAACCCCTGGTCCCGGCGAGGTCCATGGGCAGGGCGATGTTCTCGGCGACGGTGAGCGTCGGGATCAGGTTGAACGCCTGGAAGACGAAGCCGATCCGGTCGCGGCGCAGCAGGGTCAGCCGGCGGTCGTCGAGGGCGCCGAGTTCGGTGTCGCCGATGTACGCGGTTCCCGAGCTGAGGGTGTCGAGACCGGCCGCGCAGTGCATGAGGGTGGATTTTCCGGAGCCCGAGGGTCCCATGATCGCGGTGAAGCGGCCGGCCGGGAAGCCCACGCTCACCCCGTCCAGGGCCCGGACGGCAGTGTCGCCGCCGCCGTAGACCTTCACGGCGTCGACGACACGTGCCGCGTCCGGGCGGATGGCGGCGGTGGTCATGCCGCACCGCCCTTGCCCGTACGTCCGAACTGCTCGTCGAGGACGGACAGCCGGCGCCAGTACTCGTCCTCGTCGATCTCTCCGGAGGCGAAGCGGCGGCCGAGCACGGCGATCGGCGAGTCTGAGGCCGGCAGGGAACCGCCGGGGCCGTAGCCGCCCGTCGCCCGCCAGGGGCCACGGCCTGCGCGCCAGGCGGTGCGCCGCAGTACGGTCACGACGCCGATCACGACGGCCGCCCAGATCAGCGGGAAGAACAGGATCCAGGGGCCGGGGCCGCCGTCCCAGTTCGCCAGGGTCTGCATCTCGGGTCATCTCCTCGGTGGAACCACGCGTCCGCGCGGGATCTCTTGGTGATGGTTCGAGACTCGCTCCGAGAGGGGGTCCACGTCGTCGTACGGCCAGCGGCCGTGCGCGTACCTCCGCGGGAGTACGCGGGGCGCCCCGGGCTGCTCCACACGTGGCTTCTCCCGGGACGAGCGGGGTGCCCGGGGCCGCTTCGCGCGTCTCCTCCCCGGGACGGCCGGACGCGCCTCCTTCTGTACCTACTGGTATGTACAGTGGGCTCATGAGCACCCCGGACCGACTGATCGAATCGACCCGCGAACTGCTGTGGGAGCGCGGATACGTGGGCACCAGCCCCAAGGCGATCCTGGAGCGCGCCGGTGCGGGGCAGGGCAGCATGTACCACCACTTCCGCGGCAAGCCGGACCTGGCGCTCGCCGCGATCCGCCGCACCGCCGAGGAGATGCTGGCCGCCGCCGAGGGCGTCCTCGACGCGCCCGGATCGCCGTACGAGCGCGTCGAGGCCTATCTGCGCCGTGAGCGCGACGTCCTGCGCGGCTGCCCGGTCGGCCGGCTCACCATGGACCCGGACGTGATCGCGAGCGACGAACTGCGCGCGCCGGTCGACGAGGCCCTGGCCCGGCTGCGCGGACGGCTGGCCGACGTCGTCGAAGAGGGCGTGAGGCAGGGGCAGTTCGCGTCCACGCTGGACAGCGGGGAGATCGCCTCGACGATCCTCGCGACCGTCCAGGGCGGCTACGTCCTGGCGCGCGCCTCCGGTTCACCGGCCGCCTTCGACACGGCGGTCCGGGGACTGCTCGCCCTGCTGGCGCCGGGTGACGGTCTGGTCCGGGAGGGACGGCGGTGAGTCCGGTCGCGCTGGTCCGTACGGTTCTGGGCGATGTGCTCCCCGAAGACCTCGGGGTGTGCGACGCGCACGACCATCTCTTCTTCGCCAGTCCCCGCCTCCCGGGCCAGGAACTGTGCGACGCGGCCGCCGCGCGGGCCGAACTGGCCGCGTTCCGCGCGCAGGGCGGGGGCAGCGTGGTCCAGTGGACTCCGTACGGGCTCGGCAGGCGCGTCGCGGATCTGCCGGCGCTCTCCCGCGACACCGGGATCCATGTCGTCGCCGCGACGGGACTGCACCAAGCGGCGCACTACGCACCGCGGTTGCTCGGCGAGCTGCGGAAGAGCCTGGCCGACGTCTTCGTCGCCGAGCTCACGACGGGCATCGGGACGACCGGGGTGCGGGCCGGCCTGATCAAGGTCGCGGGCGGCTTCCACGCCCTGGACGCGCACGCCCGCTGGACGATGACCGCCGCCGCCGAGGCCCATCACGCGACCGGTGCGCCGATCGCCGTGCACCTGGAGCTGGGCACCGGCGCGCTCGACGTGCTCGACCTGCTGTGCGGCGAGTCGGCCGTGCCGCCGCACCGGGTGATCCTGGGCCACCTCAACCGGTCACCGGACCCCGTGGTGCAGCGGGAGGCCGCCGCTTCGGGCGCCTACCTCGCCTTCGACGGTCCCTCCCGCGCCCACCACGCCACCGACTGGCGCATGCCCGACGCTCTGCGCGCCCTCGCCGACGCCGGTTTCGGGGACCGGCTGCTCCTCGGCGGCGACACGACGACCGCCGCGGCCCGCTCGGTCGACGGCGGCCCGGGGATGCCGTACCTGCTGCGGCGCGTCCGGCCGAGGCTCGAACTCGCCCTGGGGAAGGAGCTGGTGGACCGGATCCTCACCGAGAACGCCGGCCGCGCCTTCGCCGTCCCCCGGCCCTCCTGAGATCAGACGGGCAGCGCCTTCAGCGGGTCGTCCAACACCGGCTGCCAGGCCAGCTCCGCCGCTCCGACCAGGCTGTTGTGGTCCAGCGTGCAGGCGAGGATCGGCACCCCGCCGCTCCGTCCCCACAGGCTGCGGTCGGCGACGACGGCGCGCAAGCGGTCGGGGTCGGCGTCCAGCAGGGCACGGTGCAGTCCGCCGAGGATGATGCGGTCCGGATTGAGGATGTTGACGAGACCCGCGAGACCGAGGCCCAGACGGTCGATCAGCGCCTCGATGGCCGTACGGACGGACGGGTCCGAACTCTCGTCACGGATCAGCTCGTTGGACTGCTGGAGCAGCGACACCTCGGGGCCCGGGGTCCGGCCGGCCGCGGTGAGGAAGGCCAGCGGGTCGGCCTCGACGTCGAGGCAGCCGCGGCTGCCGCAGTGACAGGGGCGGCCCTCCGGATTGACCGTGAGATGGCCGACTTCCAGGGCGAGACCCGAACTGCCGGTGTGCAGACGCCCGTCGAGCACCAGGGCACCACCGACGCCCCGGTGTCCGGTGGCCACGCACAGGAGGTCGCGGGCGCCCCGGCCCGCTCCGTGCCGGTGCTCGGCGAGCGCGGCGAGGTTGACGTCGTTGGCGGCGAAGGCCGGTCCCTCGATCCCGGCCGCGCGCACCCGCTCGGCGAAGATCTCCCGGACGGGCGAGCCCGCGGGCCAGGCCAGGTGCAGGGGATTGAGCGCGAGCCCTTCGGGTTCGGCGACGGCGGACGGAACGGCGAGCCCCGCGCCCACACAGCGGCGCCCGGTCTCGCGGAGCAGTTCGGCGCCCGCGTCGACGACCGAGCCGAGCACCTTCGCCGGATCGGCGTCCACGGTCTCGCAGCCGGGCGCGGTCGCGACGATCCGGCCGCCGAGGCCGACCAGCGCGGCCCGGAACCCGTCGGCGTGCACCTGGGCGGCCAGCGCGACGGGCCCGTCGTCGGCGACCTCCAGCCGGTGCGAGGGCCGCCCCTGCGATCCGGCGGCGGCACCGGGCCGCGCGTCGACGCGGATCAGTCCCAGCGCCTCCAGCTCCGCGGCCACCGCGCCCGCGGTCGCCCGGGTGACGCCCAGCTCGGCGGTGAGCACGGCACGCGTCGGCGCCCGTCCGGTGTGCACAAGTTCCAGCGCCGGTCCGAGTGCTCCGCGCCCCCGGTCGAGCCGTGTCCGTGTACTGCCATCCCCCGCCGTCCGGGGGCCCGCCTTGCCGTTCATGAGGGCGAGTCTCCCATGATCCGCTCCCGCGGGGCCCGTCCGGTCGCAGGGGCCGCCCGGGCCGTGGCGTCGTCGGCCGCTACCGGGCGGGCTCCGGCGGGAAGCCGCTCGCCCGGAGCGTGAGGTTCAGCCGCCCGGTCAGCCCCAACTCGGTGGGCGCCGTGCCCGCGTACACCTTCGGTACTCCGTGGTACGCGAGCCGTGCGGGCCCGCCGAACACGAAGAGGTCGCCGCTGCGCAGCTCGACGTCGGTGTACGGCCGCGTCCGGGACTCCGTGTTGCCGAACCGGAAGACGCAGGTGTCGCCCAGGCTCAGCGACACGACCGGGGCGTCGGACGATTCGTCGCTGTCGCGGTGCATGCCCATACGGGCCTCGGCGTCGTAGAAGTTGATCAGCGCGATGTCGTACGCGGCGGGCGGATCCGCGCCGGGGGCGGCCGGGCCGAGGGCGTCCTCGACCGCCTCGCGGGCCAGCTCGCCAAGGCGTTCGGGGAAGGGTTTCACCGGCGAACCGTCGCCGTCGACCACCGTCCGCGCGTAGCCGTACGGGTACCAGTGCCAGCCCAGACACACCTGCCGCGCGGTCATCGTGCCGCCGCCGGGGGTGCGCACGGTCCGCAGGCCCGCCGGCGGCCGCGCCCAGCCGCGGCAGGCTTCCAGCAGATGACGCTGACGTGCGGCGTCCAGCCAGTCCGGGAGGTGCACGGCGCCGGGCGCGATCTCCGTCCGGCCGCGCGGGAACAGCTCCGCGTCCATCGACATGCCCCCATCCTCGCGCACGTCACGCGGTCCCGGTCGCTTAGCCTTGACCCACCATGAACGACCGGATGACGACACCCTGGGGCGAGTACGAGCTCGCCCGCTTCCCCGAGGACCCGCGCGACCGGCTGCGCGCCTGGGACGCGGCCGACACGTATCTGCTGCGGCACCTCGCGGAGAGCGGCACGCCGCTGACGGGTTCGGTCGTGATCGTCGGCGACCGGTGGGGCGCCCTGACCACGGCGTTGTCCACGCACCGCCCGACCCAGATCACCGACTCCCACCTGGCCCGGGAGGCCACCCGCGGCAACCTCGCGCGGGCCGGTGCCGACCCCTCCGCGGTCCGGCTCCTCACGACCCAGGACCCGCCTCCCGAGCGGATCGACGTGCTGCTCGTGCGGGTGCCGAAGAGCCTCGCCCTGCTGGAGGACCAGCTTCACCGGCTGGCGCCCGGCGTGCACGAGGGAACGGCCGTGATCGGCACCGGGATGGTCAAGGAGATCCACACCTCGACGCTGCACCTCTTCGAGCGGATCCTCGGCCCGACCCGCACGTCGCTGGCCGAGAAGAAGGCCCGCCTGATCTTCTGCACCCCGCTCCAGGGGATCGCCCGGAAGGCCAACCCCTGGCCGTACCGCTACGAACTGCCGGACGACGTCGGCCCGGTCTCCGGCCGTACGGTCGTCAACCACGCGGGTGTCTTCTGCGCCGACCGCCTCGACATCGGCACCCGCTTCTTCCTGGGGCACCTGCCGCGCAGCCGGGGCGCCGAGCGGGTGGTGGACCTGGGCTGCGGCAACGGTGTGCTCGGTACGGCCATCGCGCTCGCCAATCCCGAGGCCGAGGTGCTGTTCGCCGACGAGTCGTTCCAGGCGGTGGCCTCGGCGGAGGCGACCTACCGGGCGAACGCCGGCGGGAAGGCCGAGTTCCGCGTCGCCGACGGGCTGGAGGGAGTGCCCTCCGGGAGCGTCGACCTCGTCCTGAACAACCCCCCGTTCCACTCCCACCAGGCGATGACGGACACGACCGCCTGGCGGATGTTCGCGGACGCCCGGCGCGCGCTGCGGCCGGGCGGCGAGCTGTGGGTGATCGGCAATCGGCACCTCGGCTATCACCAGAAGCTGCGCCGGCTCTTCGGCAACAGCGAACTGGTCGCGGGCGATGCCAAGTTCGTGATTCTCCGGGCCGTGCGGAAGGACGCCGGCCAGTAGGCCGACCGGCCGGGCCCGCGGCCGTGAACGGCCGTGGCCCACTGCCGCGGAAGACGCCCGGGCTCCTCACCCAGGGCACATTCCGCTCACTTTTTGATCACCCCTGGACACCTGCGTGTACGACCGTAGAGTGATGCCGATCACCAATGACATCTGGGGGAATCATGTCTCGCCGCGCTGTCGTCATCGGCGGGAGCGTGGCCGGCATGCTCGCCGCCGCGGCCCTGTTCCGCTCCATGGACGAAGTGATCGTCCTGGAGCGCGACGAACTGCCCGACGGACCCTCCCCGCGCAAGCGGATCCCCCAGGCACGACACGCCCACATCCTGCTGCCCAGCGGGCGTGACGCCATCCAGGAGCTGCTTCCGGTGGCGGACGTGCACGGCCGCCTGCTCGCCTCGGGAGCTCGCGAGCAGTCCATGACCGACATACTGGGCTTCGGGCCGCAGGGCTGGTACGGACGCTGGGCGACCGTGACCGAGGACCTGCTGCTCACCTGCTGCAGCCGTGACCTGCTCGACTGGACCCTGCGGGACGCGGTCCTGGGCACCACTCCGGTCAGGGTCCGCCGGGCCGAGGCGGTGTCCCTGCTGGGAACCGCGGACCGCGTCACCGGTGTACGTGTCCTCGCGGACGGCCTCCAGGAGGACCTGCGCGCCGATCTAGTCGTCGACGCGAGCGGACGGGGTTCGCGCGTCGAGCACTGGCTCGAAGCGCTCGGCGTGACGGACATACCCACCGACGAGGTCGACTCGGGGGTCGTCTGCGCCAGCCGGATCTTCCGTGTCCCGAGGGGCGCGGAGGACTTCCCGCTGACCCAGATCGAGGCGGACCCGACGACTTCCCGGCCGGGACGATCCGGGACGCTCGTGCCGATCGAGGGCGGCCGCTGGCTGGTCACGCTCGCGGGCACTCGCGGCGGTGAACCCATCGCCCGTTCCGAGGCGTTCGCCGACTTCGCATTCGGCCTGAGCCACCCGCTCATCGGTCAGCTCGTCTCCGCCGCCGAGCCGCTCGGCGAGGTGTTCCTCAGCCGCAGCACCCGCAACAGGCGCCGCGACTTCGAGAAGGCGGCGATGCCCGAGGGTCTGGTCGTGCTCGGTGACGCCGTCGCCACCTTCAACCCCGTGTACGGCCAGGGCATGTCCGTCGCGGCCCTCGGTGCCCAGGCGCTGGCCCGTCAGTTGCGGCAGACCGATGTCACCGTTCCGGGCTTCGCCCACGACGTCCAGCGGGCGGCCGCCAGGTCCGTGTCGGCCGCCTACACGGTGAGCACGTCGCAGGACCAGTGGTTCCCGGAGGTCGTCGGCCGGGCTCCGACGCTCTCGGACCGGCTCATCAGCAACTACATGGGCCGGATGGCACGCGTGGCGACCACCTCGTACGCCGTGTCCGCGGCCAAGTGCAAGGTCCTCACGCTCCAGGCGGACACGAGCCGTCTCCTGCACACCGAACTGCTCATGGCCACCCTGAGGGGCCCCGTCGCCGAGCCGCCGGCCGGGCCTCCGCTGACCTTCGAGGAGAGTGCCTTCGTCGACTCCGTGGGGCCGCTCGCCGTGTGACGGCGGCGGGCCCGGTACGGGTGCGGGTCCCGCACGTGCGCGCTCCGCACTTCCCGCCCGACGGTCGTACGAGGGACGCGGGGCGGCCAGTACGTCGGCTGCCGGGCGGCCGATGCGCGGGCCGCGGGACGGACGCGGTCAGGACGGCTGCCGCACCGCGGTCCTCCGGGACTGGACGGCGGCGTCGACGATCGGTGTGCGCACCGCCTTGGACAGGCTCAGCAGGGACGGCTGACCCGTGTCCAAGGACCGCGAGGAACCCACCTGGCCTCGCACGCGCGCGCTGACCGAGACCACCACGTCCACGTCACCGACCGAGATGCCGATGGTGCCGGTCTGCGCCATGGAGGCCGGTGTGTCGGCGAGAGCGGCCACGGCGACCATCGCGGCCATCCCGATCGCCTCGGCCTCCGCCGCCGAGGAGCCGGCGGCCAGCGCGTCCTGGTAGGCGCGGCCGCGCACCTGGTCGTCGAGCTGTCCGGCGAGCCGCTTGAGGCCGTCACGGATGACGGTCTCCCGTGTGGTGAGCCTCAGTTCTACGTCGCCGATCATCCGCCACGACAACGCGGTGACACAGCGTCGGCGGCTGGTCGGCCCCGCGAGCAGCCGGAACAGCGGACGCAGGCGCACGAACGTGACGGCCGAGTCGATGCGCGGACCGACGAGAGGGAGGATGTAGCCGGCCGAGGCCAGGCAGGAGCCGACGGCCACGAGCGGTGCGACGCTGGTGCTGAGGCTGTCCCAGCGGTGCCCGAGCCAATGAGCGGTCAGCGCGACGGACTTGACGACGCCGTAGGCGCTGGTGAACAGCCAGCCCAGCACGAGCAGGACCAACGAACCCCTGGTCCAGCGTTTCACCTTCCGTATCCAGCTCCAGCACAGCAGGGTCGTCGTCACCGCGGCCACCATGTGCGCCACCAGGTACAGCACGATCATCTCCCGGATGAACGGCGTCGAGGCGTAGTAGGTGTCGAAGTCGGCCCGTCGCTCGACCGGCGCGTCGCCCAGCGAGAAAAGCACGCCTTCGGCGGCGATCACTCCCAGGTAGCTGAACAGCCAGGCCCGCGACGTGCGCCGCACCTGGTCGGGGTCACTGCCCCGCCAGTGCACGATGAGGATGAGCGAGGCCGCGCCGAAGGCGGTCACCGCGCCGTAGGTCAGCGGCGCCGCCATGTTCGGAACACCCGTGAGGCTGTTGACGAGAATGACCGTGGGCGGCGCACCGAGGACGAAGCAGAGTCCCGACAGCAGGATGACGGCGCAGAACGACCGCTTGAGCGGGTCCTTCCGGTGCCGGCGCAGATCGGGGAGCTGAGCGGCGAGTCCCATCCAGAGGACGGCGGCGGCGAGGTAGTAGATCAGTCCGTTCACAGCGGGCCCAGAGGCAGGTGAGCACTCGGTCCCCGGTGGGCGCCGCGGTGGGCACGCAGTCCCCGGTGCGCGCCACGGTGCGGGCCGGTTCCGGCGATCGCCCTGTTCACCGGGGTGTACGTCCCGCCCTCACGCGCCGACCTACCTATACCGGCCAGAAGTTGACCGCTCAAGGCCTTCTCCGTCCTGCGCCCGGTCGGGCGCCGGCCCTGCCCCGAAAACACCGCAAACCCCTGCTCCCCGCGTCCATGGGGGCATGTGGACGCGTGCCCGAGTGGCCTCCGGGGCGAAGGTTCACCCGCGGGCCTGCCGTGCCCTTTCGGCCTCCTCATAGTCGTTCACCCTAGCCACGTTGTCACCCGCCCGAACTCCCGTCGGTGCAAAAGCACATGCGTGGAAAACGGCTTCCGCCCGCCTCGGTGCCGGGCGGGCGGTCGCTTTGGGGCGTATATCCGGCTGTAGCGGTATCTGGGTGGTGCTCAGCCGCGCGGTACGGCGGTGCCCCGTCCCCGCGGTGCGACGGGGCTCACCCCCGCAGCACGGCGATCAGCCCCGCCACCGTCCGCGCCATCGCCTCCCGTCCCACGCCCAGGTACTTCCGCGAGTCCACGGCGTCGGGGCTCGCGGTGAGGAACTCCCGGATGGCGCCCGTCATTGCGATGTTCAGCGCGGTGCCGATGTTGACCTTGGCGATACCGCCCGCGACGGCCGCCCGGAGTTCCGCGTCGGGCACCCCGGAGGAACCGTGCAGGACGAGGGGGACGGCGAGCGAGGACGCGAGGCGCTTGAGCAGGCCGTGGTCGAGGGCCGCGGTCCGGGTGGTCATGGCGTGCGAGCTGCCGATCGCCACGGCCAGCGCGTCCACGCCGGAGTCGGCCACGAAGGCGCGGGCCTCCAGAGGGTCGGTACGGGCCCCCGGTGCGTGCGCATCCCGGGCGGGCTCGCCGTTCTTGCCGCCGATCTCACCCAACTCGGCCTCGATCCAAAGACCTTGGGCGTGTGCCCAGTCGGCGGCGGCGCGGGTGGCGTGGAGGTTCTCCTCGTACGGCAGGCGCGAGGCGTCGTACATGACGGAGCTGAACCCGGCACCGGGCGCCTGGCGCAGCAGGTCGTCGCTCTGTACGTGGTCCAGGTGCAACGCGACGGGCACGGAGGCTCGTTCGGCGGCGGCGGTCGCGGCACGGGCCAGGGGGAGCAGCCGTCCGTGGCGGAACCTGACGGCGTTCTCGCTGACTTGCAGGACGACGGGCGCGCCCGCCGTCTCCGCCCCCGCTATGACGGCCTCGATGTGCTCCAGGGTGACGACGTTGAAGGCGGCGACGGCGGTCCGGTCCTCCGCGGTCCGGGCGACCAGCTCTCCGGTTGCTGCGAGGGGCACAACTCCTCCTGTTCCTTGGTGGATCGAGCCGGATCGGTGGCTTCAGAAGTTCAGGGGGCGCGGTTCAGCCGTCGAGGATCACCGAGCGGGTGAGGTGGCGCGGCCGGTCGGGGTCGAGGCCTCGGGCCGCGGCGACGGCGACGGCGAGCCGCTGGGCGCGGACGAGTTCGGCGAGCGGGTCGAGACCACCGCCGACCCACAGCCCGCCGGTCCCCCGGACCTGTTCGGCCAGCCCGTCGGGCGCTTCGCCGAGCATCCAGGTGGCGGTGCCCCGGGTCGTGACGCTGATGGGGCCGTGCCGGTACTCCATCGCGGGGTAGGCCTCGGTCCAGGCGAGAGCCGCCTCCCGCATCTTGAGCCCGGCCTCGTTGGCGAGCCCGACGGTCCAGCCGCGGCCGAGGAAGGTGAACTGCGAACAGTAGACGAGCCCTTCGGGCAGCGGAGTGCCGAGCGCGGTGCGCGCGTCCGCGACGACGGCCTCGGTGTGCAGGCCGAGGTGGGCGCGGAGCAGGGTGAGCGCGGTCGTCGCGAAACGGGTCTGCACGACGGACCGCTCGTCGGCGAAGCCGAGCACGACGACGTCGTCCGCGCACTTCATCACGGGCGTGCCCGGATCGGCGGTGAGAGCGGTCGTACGAGTCCGTCCGCGCAGCCGGCCGAGCAGTTCGAGCACTTCGGTGGTCGTCCCGGAGCGTGTCAGGGCGACCACGCGATCGTAGGAGCGGCCCGCGGGGAACTCCGAAGCGGCGAAGGCGTCCGTCTCGCCCTGCCCGGACTGTTCGCGGAGCGCGGCCGCGGCCTGTGCCATGAAGAACGAGGTACCGCATCCCACGATCGCGACGCGCTCCCCCGACGCGGGCAGCGCGGCCGCGTGTGCCGGCGCCTCTTCGGCGGCGCGGATCCAGCATTCGGGCTGGCTGCTCAGTTCGTCCTCGACATACGTCATGACGTACCCCTCCCACTGGTGCTCGTTTCTGCAAGATATAGCGAGCTTTCGAGCACAATCAAGCATTCGAGCGAAGACGAGGTGCGTTAAGGTCGCGGAGGAGCGAGGAAGGGAGAGCGCTGATGTCGCGCGACGCCCGGTGGAAGGCGCTGCTGGAACTGCTCGTGGAGCAGGGCCGTCTGGACGTCGAGGAGGCCGCGGCACGGCTGGAGGTCTCGGCCGCGACGATCCGGCGCGACTTCGACCAGCTCGCCGAACAGCAGATGCTCGTGCGCACCCGGGGCGGCGCGGTCGTGCACGGCGTCTCGTACGAACTGCCCCTGCGCTACAAGACCGCCCGGCACGCCTCGGAGAAGCAGCGCATCGCGAAGGCGGTCGCCGACCTCGTCGCCCCGGGCGAGGCGGTGGGCCTCACCGGGGGCACCACGACGACCGAGGTGGCCCGCGCTCTCGCGGTACGCCCCGACCTGTCGTCGGGCTCCCCCGCGCTGACCGTGGTCACGAACGCGCTCAACATCGCGAACGAGCTGGCCGTACGCCCCCAATTCAAGATCGTGACGACCGGCGGGGTCGCCCGGCCGCAGTCGTACGAGCTGATCGGGCCGCTCGCGGACGCCGTGCTCAAGCAGATCACCCTGGATGTCGCGGTGCTCGGCGTGGTCGCCTTCGACGCCACGCACGGCGCCGCCGCGCACGACGAGGCGGAGGCGGCGATCAACCGACTCCTGTGCGAGCGGGCCGAGCGCGTGATCGTCGCCGCCGACTCCAGCAAGCTGGGGCAGCGCGCGTTCGCCCGCATCTGCGCGGCCGAGTCGGTGGACACCCTGGTCACGGACGCGGCGGCGGGGCCCGAGACGATCGGACGGTTCACGGAGTCGGGGATCGAGGTCATCTCCGTCTGACGCCGGGGCCGCCACACGCTTTCGGCGTCTCGTGCTCCGTCTCGCGGCCCGCTTCAAGGCCCGCGCCACGGACTCATCTAGTCCTCAGTTCTGATGGATTCATCAGTATTGACCATCGTTGACGCCGCACCACGTCAGGTCTGATCGTTCCATCAGCCAGACGACGACGTCTGCCTCCCGGCACCGACGGAGGGTTTTCGATGAGTACCGCTGTTGTACGCACCGCCGAAGGGTGGTGGGTGGAGCGGGACGAGCGGCTGCACCGCATCGCCACCGACGCCCGCACCACGGCCGAGCTGCTCGCGGACAAGCCCGCGGTGAGCGCGGCGGCCCGCGCCGACGGCCCCGGACGGCCCCTGGCGGAGCGCGAACTCCTCTCACCGGTGACCACGCCGTGCCGCATCGTCGCCCAGATGGTCAACTACCGCTCCCACGCCAGGGATTCGGGCTTCGACCCGGACAAGGTGCCCCCCGCGTTCTTCCGCAAGGCCTCCGGCTCCGTGACCGGTCCGACCGGCGACATCGTCCGGCCGGCACACGTGCGGCTGCTCGACCACGAGATCGAGCTGGGGCTCGTCCTCGGAGCCACACTGCCGATCGGCGCCGAGGTCCGGGCCGACGGCCTGTCGCGGTACGTCGCCGGGCTCGTCGTCGCGCAGGACATCAGCGCCCGTGACGTACAGCTGCCCAAGACCCAGTTCTACGAGGGCAAGTCGTACCCGACGTTCACGCCGCTCGGTCCGAGGCTGCTGCTTGTCGACGCGCACGAACTGGCCGCCCTGGACCGGCTGCGGCTGACCTGCGCGGTCAACGACGTGGTGCGGCAGGACCGTACCGCGGCCGACATGATCACTCCGCCCGCGCGGGCCCTCACCCTGCTCGCCCGCTTCCAGACCATGGAACCCGGAGACGTCCTGCTGACCGGCACGCCCGGAGGCACCGCGCTGAAGTCACCCGGCGGAGTCGCGGCCACCCTGGGAGCACTGCTGCCGCCGGACCGCCGCTGGAAGGCCTTCTTCGCCAGAGAGGCGAAGAACCCGCACTACCTCCGGCACGGGGACGTCCTCACCTCCCGGATCGCCACCGACGACGGTGCGCTCGATCTGGGCGTCCAGCGCGGAACCGTCCATGTGGAGCGGGGGGCGGAGGCATGACCGGCACCGAGTCGCGCGCCCCTCGGCAAGGGACCGGGGATCCGCTCTGGCCCGTCTACGACCGGCCGTCCGACCTCGCGGCGATCGAGTCCGTGCCGCTGGAGGCGCGCGGACTGCCGTCCTCGACCTATGCCGCCGTCGTGCGGGCCGCACGCCTCCGGCCCGACGGCCCAGCGCTCACGGTGCTGCCCAGTGCCGAGGAGTGGCCGCGTGCCGTCACCGTCACGTTCGCCGAACTGCTCTCCCAGGTACACCGGTTCGCCAATCTGCTGCGGGCCCACGGAGTGGGCCGCACCACCGCCGTCGGCCTCCTGTCCCCCAACACCGCGCTGCTGCCCGCCGCCCTGCTCGCCGCGCAGACCGCGGGCATCGCGGCCCCCGTCAACCCGGCGCTGTCCGCCGAACACGCCGGACGTCTCCTGGCGTCGAGCGGAACCCGCGTCCTGATCGCCGCCGGTCCCGAACTCGACGCGGAGGCGTGGCGGACCGCACGCGAGGTGGCCCGGTCCCTCCGCCTGACCGCCCTGTTCGCCCTGCGACCCACCGCATGCGCCGGTGCGGCACCGGAGTTGGAGCCGGTCGACGGGGTCGTCGTGGCCCATCTCGACGCGGCGGCCGCGGCGCACGCACCGGACCGGCTCGTCGGCGTCGAGCCGCCCGCGCCCGGCGACCTCGCGGCCTGCTTCCACACCGGCGGGACCACCGGCGCGCCGAAGCTCGCCGCGCACACCCATGCCAACGAGATCGCCGACGCCTGGATGATCGCGGCGAACAGGCTGCTCGACGAGGACTCGGTCCTGTTCGCAGCGCTGCCCCTGTTCCACGTCAACGCGCTGATCGTGACCGTGCTCGGGCCTCTCCTGCGGGGCCAGCACGTGGTGTGGGCGGGGCCGTCGGGTTACCGCGAACCCGCCCTGTACGGGGTGATCTGGAAGATCTTCGAGCATCACCGCGTGGCCACGCTGTCCGCGGTGCCGACCGTGTACTCCGTGCTCGCCCAGGTCCCGGTCGACGCGGACCTCTCGGCCCTGCGATTCGCCGTCGTCGGCGCCTCCGCGCTGCCGCCGGCCGTCAGGGAGGCGTTCGAGGACCACACCGGCGTCGAACTGTGCGAGGGCTACGGCCTGACGGAGGCGACCTGTGCGAGCGCCCGGGGCTTCGTCGGCAAGGACCACCGGCCCGGCACGGTCGGCCAGCGACTGCCGTACCAGCGGCTGAGGACGGTGCGGGTCGACGCGGACGGCGCCTGGCACGATCTGCCTCCGGGCGAGCCCGGCACCCTGGTGATCGCGGGCCCGACGGTCTTCCCCGGCTACGTCACCGGGTGCGGCCCGGACGGTCCCCTCCTGGACAGCCTCGGCACGGTCCGCGACGGCTGGCTCGACACCGGTGACCTGGCGTGCGTCGACCCGGACGGTTTCGTCCGGCTCCTGGGCCGGGCGAAGGATCTGATCATCCGTGGCGGGCACAACATCGATCCCGCCGTCGTCGAGGACGCCCTGCTCGCCCACCCGGCCGTGACCGCGGCGAGCGCGGTGGGCCGCCCCGACCCGCACGCGGGCGAGGTGCCCGTCGCCTACGTGACCCTCGGACCCGACACCGCCGTCCCGGTGGCGGAACTGCTCGCCTTCGCCGCGGAACGCGTACCCGAGCGGGCCGCCGCGCCGAAGGACGTCGTGGTGTGGGACGGCCCTCTCCCGGTGACCGACGTGGGCAAACGCGCGAAGCTGCCGCTGCGGCTCGACGCCACCCGACGGGCTGTCGTCGCCGAACTCGCCTCGTGCGGGGTCCGCCTGGCGCCGGGCGAGCGGGTGGGCTGCGAACTCCTCGACGGCCGACCCCTGGTCCGCGTTCCGCATCTCGCCGACCGGACGCTCCGGCTGCGGGTTGCCGCGGCACTCGACCGGTACGCGTTCCGCTGGGAGTTCGCGACAGAGGGCAGGCCATGAGCACCGCCCTGTCCCTCGTGCTGTGCGTCGTCTTCGTCCCCCTCGGCCTGGCGAAGCTGGCCGCCGTGGCACCGATGCGTGCCGCCGCGGCCCATGTGAACCTGACCACGGGCCAGTACCGGGCGATCGGCGTCCTGGAGATCGCGGGGGGCGCGGGCGCCGCCGCGGGCAGCGCGTTCCCGGTCCTGGGCGCGGCCGCGGCGACCGGACTGCTCCTGCTGATGGCCGGTGCCGCCGTCACCCATCTGCGCGCCGGCGATCCGGTCGCCCGAAGCGTCCCGGCCGTGGCGCTGGCACTGCTCTGCGCCCTCGACATCGCCCTCGCCCTCGCGCTCTGACGCCTCGGCGCCCCCGGGACCCGCGGACTCCTCGCGGCCCGGCCCCTCCCGGCCAAGGACCCTCCGCGGCCCGGACCCCTCCCGAACGGAGGAAGGAGCCCCATGACCCGCATCGACGTACATCAGCATCTGCTCCCGCCCCGCTACACGGCATGGCTGGAGCGCAAGGGAATCGGCGAGGCCGGCGGCCGCGCCCTGCCCGCGTGGAGTCCGGAACGGGCCGTCGCCCTCATGGACGAACACGGCATCGGAACCGGTGTCCTGTCCCTGTCGACACCGGGCACCCATCTGGGCGACGGCGCGGAGGCCCGCGAAATGGCCCGCTCCGTCAACGAATACGCGGCCGAGTGCGTCAAGGACCGTCCCGACCGGTTCGGATTCCCGGCCACCGCCCCGCTGCCCGACGTGGACGCGGCGACCGGTGAAGTCGTCCACGCACTCGACGAGTTGGGCGCCGACGGAGTCACGCTGCTGGGCAACGCCGACGGCACCTACCTCGGCGATCCGTCCCAGGAGCCGCTGTTCGCCGAGCTGGACCGGCGCTCGGCCGTCGTGTTCGTCCATCCCTCGGTCCTGCCCGCGCCGCCCGTGCCCGGCATCCCGCCGTTCGCGGTCGACTTCCTCCTCGACACCACCCGTGCCGCGACGAACCTCGTCCTGCACGACATCCCGCGCCGCTACCCGAACCTGCGGATCGTCCTGGCCCACGGTGGCGGATTCCTGCCGTACGCCGCTCATCGCATCGCGGCTGCCCTGTTCGCCGAGACCGGCCGGGACCCCGGCGAACTCCTCGACGACCTCGCCTCCTTCTACTTCGACACGGCACTCACCGCGAGTCCCGCCTCGCTGCCCAGCCTGCTCGCCTTCGCCCGGCCGGGACATGTCGTGTACGGCTCCGACTGGCCGTTCGCTCCCGACCTCGCCGTCGCCTACTTCGGCGCGATGCTCGCCGAGTACGCGGACCTGGACGAAGCGACCCGCGCCGCCGTCGACAGCGGCAACGCCCTGCGGCTCTTCCCCCGACTCACCGCCGGCTGACCGATCCCGGCCCCTCACCAGGAGCACACCATGCACGATCTCGATGTCCCCGTCCTCATCGTCGGCGGGGGCGGCGCGGGCCTGACCGCGTCCATGCTGCTGAGCGAACTCGGTGTCGACCACCTGCTGGTCAACGCCTGGCCCGGCACCTCCGTCCTCCCCAAGGCCCATCTGCTCAACCAGCGCACCATGGAGATCTTCCGGGACCTGGGCCTGGACGAGCCGATCTACGCCGCCGGGGCGCCCACCGAGTCCATGACCCACTCCGGCTGGTACGCCGGTCTCGCGGGCGGCCATCCGGATGCCGGGCGGCGCATCGCGACGGTGGAGTCGTGGGGGGCCGCCGGCACGACACCGGAGTGGGCCGGGGCCAGCGCCCAACGGCCCACGAACCTGCCGCAGATCCGTCTGGAACCCCATCTGCGCCGACGGGCCGAGGAGTTGGCGGGCCCGGACCGGGTGCGCTTCCACCATGAACTGACCGCGTTCAGCCAGGACGCCGAGCATGTCACCGCGACCGTCACCCGCCGCGACACCGGCGAGAACTACCGGGTCCGCGCGCGGTACCTGCTGGCCGCCGACGGCGGACGAACCGTCGGACCGGCGCTCGGTATCGCCGCCGAGGGCATGCGCGACGTGGCCCGCGTGGTCACCTTCCACCTCACCGCCGACCTCTCACGGTGGGCGCGGGACCCGCACGTGCTGATCAGGTGGCTCTGGCTGCCGGACACGGCAGCGGCCGGCGTCCTCGTCCCGATGGGACCCGAGCGCTGGGGCCCTGACTCCGAGGAGTGGGTCCTGCATCTCAACTACGGCGCGGACGACGAGCGTTCGCTGGACGACGAGGCGGTCGTCGCCGATCTGCGCGCCGCTCTCGGGATCGGGGACCATCCGGTCCACATCCACATGATCTCCCGCTGGAACGTCGAGGGGATTGTCGCCGAGCGCTTCCGCGAGGGCAGGGTCCTGCTCCTCGGCGACGCGGCCCACCGCCACCCGCCGACCGGCGGGCTCGGCCTCAACTCCGCCGTCCAGGACGCCCACAACCTGGCCTGGAAGCTCGCCGCGGTACTGAGCGGCGGCGCGGGCGAGGCGCTGCTCGACACGTACGAGGCCGAACGCAAGCCGGTCACCGCCACCAACGTCCGGCGGTCCCTGGAGAACGCCCTCAACCACCTCGTCACCACGGACCTCATCGGCGGCAGCGCGGAGGCGGGCGCCGAGTCCAACTGGCGCAGTCTGAGCCGGATATGGAGCGAGCGGCCCGAGGACGCCGAGCACCGCGCCTCGGTGCTGCGCGCCATCGCGAGCCAGTCCATGGAGTTCAGCGAGCACAACATCGAGTACGGCTTCACCTACGACTCCGCGGCCGTCGTCCCCGACGGCACCGAGCCGCCGGTGAGCCCCGACCCCGTGCGGATCTACCGGGCGGACGCGCGGCCCGGCCACCCGCTGCCGCACGCCTGGCTCGACACCCCGGACGGCGACCGGCTGCCCGTCATGGACCTGATCGCACCGGGACGCTTCCTGCTCGTCGCGGGCGAGGAAGGCTCGGCATGGACGGAAGCGGCGGTCAAGGCAGGCGCCGCGACGGGGGTGCCCCTGGACGCCGTACGCGTCGGGCACCTCGACGGCGACTACCGGGACCCGCGCAGCACCTGGACCCGGCTGCGGGGACACGGCCCGGGCGGCGCGGTCCTGGTGCGCCCCGACCGTTTCGTCGCCTGGCGCGCACAGGATGCGGCGTCCGACTGCGAGGCCGAACTGACCGCGGTCCTGCGCCGGTTGCTGGCCCACTAGCCGAAGGAGGAGAGGACCCATGTCGTACGACGCCGATCCGCACCGCGGGCTGCACAGCGAGGACGGTGCCCTGCGCGGGGAGCATCCGGGGCGGGCCGCCGACCCGGTCGTCAAGGCGGTGGACCTGGCGTGGCTGGAGTTCGTCAAGCCGGACCTGGACCGCGCGGAGACCTTCGCCCGCGACTTCGGGTTCGGCGTCGCGGAGCGCACCCCCGACGCCCTGTACCTGCGGGGGAGCCGGTCAGGAACGCACTGTCTGGTGATCCGCCGCGGAGCCGGCTCACGGTTCCTCGGGCCGGTGTTCCAGGCGGCGGACGCGGCCGACCTGGAACGGCTCGCGGCGGCCACCGGGCGTGACGTCACGGCGATCACCGAGTACGGCGGCGGCCGGGCCGTCGACCTCACCGATCCCTCCGGACTGCCGGTCCGGGTCGTCCACGGCGTCCTGGAGCACGCCGAAGTGCCCGGTCAGCGGCCTCTGTCGATCAACGCCGGAACGGCCGTGCCGCGCGTCAACGCCGTCCAGCGCCCGGTGCGCGAGCCCGCCCAGGTGCAGCGACTGGGCCATGTCGTGCTCTCCAGCCGTGTGTTCCTGCGCGCCCTGGACTGGTATCTGGAACATCTCGGCCTGATCGTCAGCGACTTCCTGTTCCTGGACGGGCAGCGCCGGCGTGGTCCGACCATGGCGTTCCTGCGCTGCGACCGGGGTTCCGTCCCCGCCGACCACCACACGCTCGCCCTGCATCTGAGCCCGGAGAACGGGTACGTCCACTCCGCCTACCAGGTCACGGACCTGGACGCGCTGGCGGCGGGCGGAGCGTATCTGGCCGAGCGCGGCTATCGCCGGTCCTGGGGCATCGGGCGGCACATCCAGGGCAGCCAGATCTTCGACTACTGGCGCGACCCGGACCGCCTCCTGTTCGAGCACTTCACCGACGGCGACATGTTCGACCGGAGCGTGGAGCCCGGCTGGGCCACGATGGCGGCCTCCGGGCTGGTGCAGTGGGGTCCCCCGGCCACCCGCGACTTCCTCGGCGCGGCTCCTTCCGCGGCACTGCTCCGCCAGGTCCTGAAGGCACTGCGCGAGGACAACGAGCTGGATCCGCGCCGGCTGGCGGCGCTGGCCCGGGCGATGAGGAGCTGACCGACCCGTGGGCCGGACGCCCGTCCGGCCCACGGAGGCACCTGCCAAGAATTGATGATCTCATCAGGACTGATGGCTTGGAGATACGCTGGCGGCATGCCCGACCGAGCACACACCCAGCAGCCCGCCAACCGCTTCGAGCGCCGCCGCGCACAGACCCGCCACGCCCTGATCGTCGCCGCCCAGCGGATCCTGGCCGAGCAGGGCACGAGCGAGGTCAGCATCCAGCAGATCGCCGAACGCGCCGACGTCGGGTTCGGCTCCTTCTACAACCACTTCCGGACGAAGGCGGAGCTGTTCGAGGCCGCCGTCGTCGACGCCCTGGAGGAGTACGGGAAGCTGATCGACTCGATCACCGACGGCCTCGACGACCCCGCCGAGGTGTTCGCGGTGAGCGTCCGGCTGACCTTCCGGCTCGCCGACACCCACCCCGAGCTCACCCGGGTGCTGCGGTTCGGCGGGCTCCCGTACATCCACGAGGACTTCGGCCTCGGCCCCCGGGCGCTGCGGGACATCGAGAAGGGCAACGCCTCCGGACGGTTCCGTGTGGCGAGCCCTCTCGTGGCCCTCAGCGCCGTCGGCGGTTCCCTCCTCGGCCTGCTGCAGTTGAAGTCGTCCCCGCATTCCGGTCCCGCCCTCGCCGGCGCCGACGAGGAGATGGCCGAACTGATCCTGCGCATGCTCGGACTCACGCCCGAGGACGCCCACGAGGTCGCCCGCCGTCCGCTGCCCGGCACGAACGTCTGACAGGTCCCGGACGCCCCGGCGGACGCCGGTCTCTCCACGCGTGGACGTCCGAGTGGACACCGCATGAACGTCGGAATCAGGGTCCGGTTACCATATGAGCGCCACCTAGCTCGAAAGATGATTCCTGTGACTGTCAACGACGACGCGTTCACCAACTGGAAGACCCGCGAAGAGATCGCGGAGTCGATGATCCCCATCATCGGGAGGCTGCACCGGGAGCAGGACGTCACCGTCCTTCTGCACAGCCGCTCGCTGGTGAACAAGTCGGTGGTGAGCATCCTCAAGACCCACCGCTTCGCCCGGCAGATCGCCGGCGAGGAGCTGTCGGTCACCGACACGCTGCCCTTCCTGCAGACGCTCACCACGCTGGATCTCGGCCCGTCCCAGATCGACATCGGCATGCTCGCCGCGACGTACCAGGCCGACGACCGCGGTCTGTCCGTCGAGGAGTTCACGGCCGAGGCGGTCGCCGGCGCCACCGGCGACAACAAGATCGAGCGCCGCGAGGGCCGCGACGTCGTCCTCTACGGCTTCGGCCGCATCGGCCGGCTGCTCGCCCGGCTGCTCATCGAGAAGACCGGCTCGGGCAACGGGCTCCGCCTGCGTGCCATCGTGGTGCGCCAGGGCGGCGACCAGGACATCGTCAAGCGCGCCTCGCTGCTGCGCCGCGACTCCATCCACGGCCAGTTCCAGGGCACGATCACCGTCGACGAGGCGAACAGCACGATCATCGCCAACGGCAACGAGATCAAGGTCATCTACGCCAACGACCCGTCCGAGATCGACTACACGACGTACGGGATCAAGGACGCCATCCTCGTCGACAACACCGGCAAGTGGCGTGACCGCGCGGGCCTCTCGAACCACCTGCGTCCCGGCATCGACAAGGTCGTCCTGACGGCCCCGGGCAAGGGCGACGTCCCGAACATCGTGCACGGCGTCAACCACGACACGATCAAGCCGGACGAGCAGATCCTGTCCTGCGCCTCCTGCACCACCAACGCGATCGTGCCGCCGCTCAAGGCCATGGCCGAGGAGTACGGCGTCCTGCGCGGCCACGTGGAGACCGTCCACTCGTTCACCAACGACCAGAACCTGCTGGACAACTACCACAGCTCCGACCGCCGCGGCCGCTCCGCGCCGCTCAACATGGTCATCACCGAGACGGGTGCCGCCTCCGCGGTCGCCAAGGCGCTGCCCGACCTCAAGGCGCCCATCACCGGCAGCTCGATCCGCGTTCCCGTGCCGGACGTCTCGATCGCGATCCTCAGCCTGCGCCTGGGCCGCGCGACCACCCGCGAGGAAGTCCTCGACTACCTCCGCAACGTCTCGCTGACCTCGCCGCTCAAGCGCCAGATCGACTTCATCAGCGCCCCCGACGCGGTCTCCAGCGACTTCATCGGCTCGCGCCACGCCTCGATCGTCGACGCCGGCGCCACCAAGGTCGAGGACGACAACGCGATCCTCTACCTCTGGTACGACAACGAGTTCGGCTACTCCTGCCAGGTCATCCGCGTCGTCCAGCACGTCTCGGGCGTGGAGTACCCGACCTTCCCGGCTCCGGCGGTCTGACACCCGGTCCGCTCCGGGCTCCCCTCTGGTCGGAGAGGGGACGCCAGGACGGTCGCGGCGAACACCTGACCAGCTCATGGGAAGATCCGCGACCCCCGAGGGCCGCCACCCGCACCGCGGGTGGCGGCCCTCGGCCGTTCCACGAACGGCGTGAAGGCCCCCCCACCAGCGCCTTCACGCGACCCGGCCCCCGAATCCCGACCCGCCCCTCCCCTTGCCTCACGTGCGGCATACATCTAACGTGATTTTGTGCCGCTAATAAACAAACTGGTCCCGCACAGTGTCGTGCCGGATCGTTCCCTCACCCGACTCCGCATCACGCTCACCGCCTTCTTCGCCCTGGACGGCTTCGTCTTCGCGGGCTGGGTCGTCCGCATCCCCGCCATCAAGCACCAGACCGGCGCCTCGGCCGGCGCTCTCGGCCTCGCTCTTCTCGGGGTCTCCGCCGGAGCCGTGATCACCATGATGCTGACCGGGCGGCTGTGCCGACGGTTCGGCAGTCACCCGGTGACCGTGGCCTGCGGCGTGCTGCTGTCCTTGAGCATCGTCCTGCCTCCGCTCGCCCACTCGGTACCGCTTCTCGGACTGTCCCTGCTGGTCTTCGGCGTGGGCTACGGCGGCATCAACGTCGCCATGAACAGCGCGGCTGTCGACCTCGTCGCCGCGCTGCGGCGCCCCGTGATGCCCAGTTTCCACGCGGCCTACAGCCTGGGCGGCATGCTCGGAGCGGCCCTCGGCGGACTCGTCGCCGGGTATCTGTCCCCGACGCGCCATCTGCTCGGCATCGCCGTCGTCAGCCTGCTCGTGACCGCCGTCGCGGGACGCGCGCTGCTCCGCGAGGACGTCCCGGTGGCGCCGGACCGCCCACGGGGTGACGCGCCCGAGGGGCACCGCCGTCTCGACTCCCGCACCCGTGGCCTGGTGGTGGTCTTCGGACTGATCGCCCTGTGCACCGCGTACGGCGAGGGCGCGCTCGCGGACTGGGGCGCGCTCCATCTGCAGCAGGACCTTCAGGCACGCCCGGGAACCGCCGCCATCGGGTACTCCTGCTTCGCGCTCGCCATGACGATCGGCCGGCTGAGCGGAACGGCACTGCTCGAACGGCTGGGCTGGACGCGCACGTTGGTCATGGGCGGCACGACGGCCTCGCTCGGCATGCTGCTGGGCTCGCTCGCACCCTCCGTCTGGGCGGCGTTCCTCGGCTTCGCCGTCACCGGACTCGGCCTCGCCAACGTCTTCCCCGTGGCGGTCGACCGGGCCGGCGCGCTCGCCGGAGCGAACGGGGTCGCCGTCGCCTCCACCCTCGGGTACGGGGGCCTGCTGATCGGACCGCCCGCGATCGGGTTCATGGCCGACTGGTACTCCCTGCCGACGGCGCTCACGAGCGTGGCGGTGCTGGCGGCCGTGGCCGCCCTGATCGGATTCGCCACGCGCCGGGCCGCGGTGGGGTGACGGGGACACCGTGGGGTGCCGGGCATCCCGTGGGGCGACTGGTACAGCGCGGCGTGACTGGGACAGGGGGCCGGGGCCCGGCGGGCACCGAACCGTACGGACGCCGCCCGGAGCCGGAGCCGCACGGACGCCTGCCCGGGCCAGGGGCCGGAGCCGGCGTCGCTCGGACGCCGACCCTCGGGCCGGACCTGGAGTCGCACGCGGGCCGGCCCGCGGCCCGGCGGGCACCGAGCCCGCTGAAGTCGCCTCCCCTCCCCCGCACTTCGGCGCCGCGCTCCGTGCTGGGCATCCGTGTCGGGCACACTTCTCGGCATGGAGATTCGGGAGTTCGTGGAAACCCTGGACCGGGAGGGCCGCTCACTGGCCACCGCCGCGGAGAAGGCGGGCGTCGACGCCGAGGTCGTGACCTGCGCCGGCTGGCAGGTCAGGGATCTGGTGCGACACACGGGCATGGTCCACCGCTGGGCCACCGCGTTCGTCGCCGAGGAGCACACCTCGTACCACCCCGACGGCGGTCTGCCGGATCTGGACCACGACGAGCTGCTGACCTGGTTCCGCGACGGGCACCGCCGGCTCGTGGACACCCTGGCCGGCGCCTCTCCGGACGTACGGTGCTGGAGCTTCCTGCCGGCGCCCTCGCCTCTCGCCTTCTGGGCACGCCGGCAGGCCCACGAGACCACCGTGCACCGGGTCGACGCCGAGTCCGCGCTCGGCGGAGAGCCCACCCTCGTCGCGCCGGACCTCGCGGTCGACGGGATCGACGAGTTGCTGCGTGGATTCCACGGGCGGGACAGGAGCAAGGTCCGCACCGAGGAGCCCCGTGTGCTGCGCGTGCGGGCCACGGACCGCACGGACGCGGTGTGGACCGTACGCCTGTCGTCCGGACCGCCGGTCACCGAGCGCGGCGATCGTGCCGACACCGAGACCAAGACCGACACCGACTCCGAATCCGGCCGGAGCGCGGACGTGGACTGCGAGCTGACGGGACCTGCCGCGGGGCTCTACCTGGCCCTGTGGAACCGTGCCCCGTTCCCGGCCGTGACGGGTGACGCCTCCCTCGCGACCCTGTGGCGGGAGAAGTCCGCCATCACCTGGAGCTGAGGGACGCCTCCGTCGCCCGGTCCCCGAGCCGGGCGGCGTGTTCCGAAGCCGGACGCCCGGCACCGCCGCACCCGGCAGTGATCACCGAGGCCCGCCGGGCGGCAGCCGGGTCACTCCCCGCACGCCACCGGGCCGCCCGCCAGCATCCGCGCCAGCACCGCGCGCTGCAACGGCAGCACCTCGCCGTGCAGTTCACGACCCCTCGGGGTGACGCACACGCGCACACCCCGTCGGTCCTCGGCGCACATGCCGCGCGTCACGAGGCCGTCCTTCTCCAGGCGTCCGATCAGCCGGGACAGGGCGCTCTGGCTGAGATGGACGCGCTCGGAGATCTCCTGGACGCGGAAGCTGGGGCCGCCGTCCGCCGCGGTGCCCGTCGTCAGCAGGTCGAGGACCTCGAAGTCGCTGGCTCCCAGGCCGTGCGGGTGCAGCTCGCGGTCCAGCTCGCAGAGGGTGCGGGCGTGCACGGTCAGGATGCCGCGCCACTGGTCGACGAGCCCTTGCTCAGCGTTCTCGGCAGCCATGCACGCACCGTAGCAAAGAAACGTCTTTGTTGCATCGGAATTAAATGCACTTGCATTGAATGCATGTGCATGTACTGTCGTGCCATGACCTCTCCGCTCACCCACCCCTCGCCGGGACGCTGGACCCCCCGGCTGTGGGGCACCCTGCTCGTGCTCTGCGCCGCGATGTTCCTGGACGCGCTGGACGTGTCGATGGTCGGCGTGGCACTGCCGTCCATCGGCTCCGAACTCGACCTCTCCACCTCGACGCTCCAATGGGTCGTCAGCGGCTACATCCTGGGTTACGGCGGACTGCTGCTCCTCGGCGGACGCACCGCCGACCTGCTGGGCCGACGCCAGGTCTTCCTGGTGGCCCTCGCCGTGTTCGCGCTCGCCTCGCTGCTCGGCGGTCTCGTCGACTCGGGCCCCCTGCTGATCGCCAGCCGTTTCATCAAGGGCCTGAGCGCCGCGTTCACCGCGCCCGCCGGCCTGTCGATCATCACCACGACGTTCGCCGAGGGCCCGCTGCGCAATCGCGCCCTCTCGATCTACACCACCTGCGCGGCCACCGGCTTCTCCATGGGCCTGGTGCTGTCCGGCCTGCTCACCGAGGCCAGCTGGCGACTGACCATGCTGCTTCCCGCGCCCATCGCCGTCGTCGCCCTGTTCGCGGGCCTGAAGCTCATCCCGCGCAGCGAGCGCGAGAAGAGCCACGGCGGTTACGACATCCCGGGCGCCGTCATCGGCACCGCCTCGATGCTGCTGCTCGTCTTCACCGTCGTCCAGGCGCCCGAAGCCGGCTGGGGATCTGCACGGACCCTGCTGTCGTTCCTGGCCGTCGCCGTGCTGCTCACCGTCTTCGCCGGCATCGAGCGACGCAGTCCGAGCCCGCTGATCCGGCTCGGCGTGCTGCGCTCCGGCAGCCAGATCCGGGCCCAGCTGGGCGCGATGGCGTTCTTCGGCTCGTACGTCGGCTTCCAGTTCCTCGTCACCCTGTACATGCAGTCGCTGCTCGGCTGGTCGGCCCTGCACACCGCGCTCGCCTTCCTGCCGGCCGGCGCGCTCGTGGCGCTGTCCTCGACGAAGGTGGGGGCGGTGGTCGACCGGTTCGGCACACCCCGGCTCATCGCGACGGGCTTCGCCCTGATGGTCGCCGGGTACGCGCTCTTCCTGCGCGTCGACCTCGACCCGGTCTACGCGACGCTCATCCTGCCGACCATGCTGCTGATCGGCGCCGCGTGCGCCCTCGTCTTCCCGTCCCTCAACATCCAGGCGACGAACGGGGTCGACGACCACGAGCAGGGCATGGTCTCGGGCCTGCTGAACACCTCCGTGCAGGTCGGCGGCGCGATCTTCCTCGCGATCGTGACGGCCGTCGTCACCGCGAGCTCCTCCGCGGGGTCCTCGCCCCAGGACGTCCTCGACAGCTACCGGACCGGCCTGATGGTGGTGACCGGCATCGCCCTGGCGGGCCTGCTGATCACGCTGCCCGGCCTGCGGGTACGGCGGGGGCGGGAGTCCGTCGTCGTCGCCCGGTCCGGCCGGACGGTGGCGGAGCCCGAGGCGGAACGGGTCGGCGTCCACGACGGGTGAGTCGTCCGGCGCACGCGCCCGGCGGGCTCCTTGCTCCGCCGGGCGCGCGGCTGTTGACTCGGGTCATGGACAACAACGGTGAAACGGGCAGCAGTTACCGAGGTGGTACGGACGTGACACGGGCGCGGCGTACCCAGGCACAGCACCAGGCACGGCGCGACGCCGTGACCGTCGAGATCGGATACGCCCTGGCCAGCGCCGCGTTCGTCGCGGCGGTCGCGTTCGGGGTCGTCACCGGTCCCGCCCTCTTCCTGGACCTGTCGTCCGGCACGGTGCACGCGCTCGTCACGGTGGGTGGCACCCTGGCCGCCGCCCTCTTCGCGCTACGCGTGGCCACCGTACTGTTCCGCTTCCACCGGGAAGCCGCCGCTCCTCAGCCCAGCCAGCCCGGTCGCACGAGGCCGGACTCGTAGGCGAGGACAACCAGTTGGGCGCGATCGCGGGCGCCCAGTTTCACCATCGTCCGGCTGACGTGGGTCTTGGCCGTGAGCGGGCTGACGACCAGACGGCGGGCGATCTCCTCGTTCGAGAGGCCGATCCCGACCAGCGCCATCACCTCCCGTTCCCGCTCGGTGAGTTCGGCCAGGCCGGCGGCCGACCCTGGCTCCTTGGAACGCGCCGCGAACTCGGAGATCAGCCGGCGCGTCACCCCGGGCGAGAGCAGGGCGTCGCCCTCGACCACCGCCCGTACCGCGCGCAGCAGTTCCTCGGGTTCGGTGTCCTTGACCAGGAATCCGGAGGCACCGGAGCGGATGGCCTCGAAGACGTACTCGTCCAGCTCGAACGTGGTGAGCATGACCACCTTCACGTCCCCGAGCACGGCGTCGCCGGTGATACGGCGGGTGGCGGCGAGGCCGTCCAGCACGGGCATCCGGATGTCCATCAGGACGACGTCCGGGCGCAGTTCACGGACCGCGCGCACCGCCTCCTCGCCGTCGGCGGCCTCCCCGGCCACCTCGATGTCCGGCTGGGCGTCGAGGAGCGCCTTGAAGCCGGCCCTGACCAGTGACTGGTCGTCGGCGAGCAGTACACGGATCACCCGTTCTCCTCCTTGGTCTTCCACGGCAGCACGGCCAGCACCCGGAACCCTCCGTCGTCGCGCGGACCGGCCTCGATCGTGCCACCCAGCGCGGCGGCCCGCTCCCGCATGCCCGCGAGCCCGTTGCCGCTTCCGCCCGCGTCCGCGCCGGTGGCCGGACCGTCGTCGTCGATCCGCAGATGGAGCACGCCCCGCTCGTGGTCGAACCGCACCCGGGCCCGGCGCGACCCCGAATGCCGTACGACGTTGGTCAGCGCTTCCTGGACGATGCGGAACGCGGCGAGATCGGTGCCGGGCGCGGGTGCCGGGACCTCGCCCTCGATCTCGACCGTGAGACCGGCGCTCGCCGCCTGCTCGACCAGTTCGGGAAGCCGGTCGAGCCCGGGAGCGGGGGCGCGCGGCGCCTCCCCCGGTGCGCGCAGGGTGTCGAGCACCTGCCGGACCTCGCCGAGGGCCTCCTTGCTGGCCGCCTTGATGGTGGTGAGCGCCGTACGCGCCTGTTCCGGATCGGAGTCGAGGAGCGCGAGGCCGACACCCGCCTGCACGTTGATCACCGAGATGCTGTGCGCCAGTACGTCGTGCAGTTCGCGGGCGATTCGCAGCCGTTCCTCGTCGGCGCGGCGCCGGGCCGCCTGCGCGCGCTCGGCCCGCTCACGGCTCCACTGCTCTCGGCGCACCCGCACCAGCTCCGCCAGTGCCACGACCGCCACGACCCAGGTGGCGATGCCGATCTCCTGCATCCAGGACGGAGAGTGGTCGCCGGCCGGGGGCAGCTCGCGGTACAGCCAGTGGGCGATCAGGAGATGCCCCGCCCACAGCAGACCGACGGCCGTCCAGGCGGCTCTGCGGTGACCGGCGACCACGGCGCTGAAGCAGCCCACGGCGACGGGGAGGAAGACCGGCCCGTAGGGATATCCGGCCGCCACGTAGACCAGGGCCACCGCGGCCGTGCCGAACACGACGAACACGGGGTGGCGCTGCCGCCAGAGCAGCAGGCCGGAGCACACCAGAAGGAGTGCCCGGGAGAAGGGGTCCAGAGCCAGCCGGTCGCCGTGCTGTGCGTGGGCGGCGAAGTTCGAGCCGATGAACACGAAGGCGGTCAGCAGCAACGTGGAACGCCACGGCCAGCGCGAGCGGCGCCCCTCGTCGTCCCAGCGGTCCCGCCCGGGCGGGCCGTGCCACCATCGCGACGGACCGCCCCACGCCGACGCCGCGGGTGTGTGCTGCTCTTCCATGGCCGTCACGCTAGACGGCCCGGCGTGGCGACGGCGTCCGCCGGGCGAGGTGATCACCCGTACTCCCCACGGAGTACGGGGCGGTCGAGGCCCGGGCCTCCACCGGCGAGCCGCGCGGCCCGTACCGGGAGAAGCGCGGCCTACGCGGACGGCGGCCCGGCGGCGGCAGCGCCCTTCTGCGGATACACGAGCCCCACGTCGTCCGCGAGCCGCGCCGCCGCATGCCGGAAGAACGGTTCCCGGTCCTCCACGACCCGGTTGAACTGGCCGAACAGCTCGAACCCGATCAGCCCGTAGAGCTGTGCCCATGAGGCCACCAGGGCCACCACCACTTCGGGCGGCAGATCGGGCGCGAGATCGGCGGCCATCCGCCGCGCCTCGGTCTTGAGACCCTCGGGCACCGGCGTGCGGGCCACCCCCTTGCCCCGGTGGGCGTCCCGCACGACACCGATCAGGAGCAGGCCGACCCGGGAGGCGGAGGGAACGGTCTCCTGCGGCGCGACGTACCCGGGGACCGGTGAACCGTAGATGAGCGCGTACTCGTGCGGATGCTCCAGCGCCCAGCGCCGCGCCGCCACGCACACGGTGATCCAGCGTTCGCGGGGACCGGCGGCGGCCGCCTCGGCGTTCGCCGACTCCGCCGCTTCGCCGAGGGAGTCGTAGGCGTCGATGATGAGCGCGGTCAACAGGTCGTCCCGGCTGGGGAAGTACCGGTAGAGCGCGGACGAGACCATGCCCAGCTCGCGGGCCACGGCCCGCAGGGAGAGTCTGGCGGCGCCCTCGGCGGCGAGCTGTCTGCGCGCCTCGTCCTTGATGGCCGCCGTGACCTCGATCCTGGCTCGGGCACGTGCCCCTCGCGCGGTACTCATACGGTGCAGTGTCCCACGTTTTCAGAGCAGTGCACACAAACGAGAGCAGCGATCTGAAAGTGGATCGGTGCTCCGTTACGCGATCGGCTGCCACAAAAGAGATCGGTGCACAAAAACGAGAGCACTGCTCTTGCATTGGATCACCGATCCGATGCAGACTCTTCTCAAGCGAGAGCGGTGCTCACAAAACAGATCGGCGCTCTCATCACACGCTCGCCCCGAGAGGTCATCGTGTCCACACACGTCCAGAAGCCCGGCTGGTTCACCGTCAACGTCCTCAACCGCGCCGTGGCCTGGATCACCAAGCGCGGCCTCAGCCTCCGCGGCTCACGCGTCCTGGCCGTCCGGGGCCGCAAGAGCGGCGAGTGGCGCACGACCCCGGTCAATCCGCTCACCCTGGGCGGCGAGCGCTACCTCGTCGCACCCCGCGGTCACGTCCAGTGGACGCACAACATGCGGGCGGTCGGCGGAGGCGAGCTGCGCCTCGGCAAGAAGGTCGAGACGTTCACCGCCGTGGAGGTGGCCGACGACGACAAGGTGCCGGTCCTGCGCGCGTACCTCAAGCGCTGGAAGGCCGAGGTCGGCGTGTTCTTCGGGGGCGTCGGCCCCGACTCGTCCGACGAGGAGCTGCGGCGCATCGCTCCCGACCACCCGGTCTTCCGGATCACGGTCAAGAGCTGACGCGAGCCCTGTCGCCGCCTGAACCGGGCCGACGAACCGGGCGACACGTCCAGGGACTCCCGTTCGACGCCCCCGAGGGTTCCCGTCCGCCGCCCGATGACCCGCCCGACACGTCCGAGGACTCCCGTCCGACGGCTCCGGCGATTCCCGTCCACCGCCCGACGGTCCCGCCCGATACATCCGACGGTCCCGCCCACCCCCGCCGTTCCCGACCACCCTCGACGGTTCCCGTTCGCCTCGCCCCGACTCCTTCGGGTGACGACGGGAACCGTCGGGCGCGTTGGCGTTCCGGTCCCCCGCGCCCTACCGCTTCCTCCGCCTAGTCCTCCGCGCCTTCCGCCACCTGGGGACGGCGGTCCAGGCTCGTCAGGGCACGTCCGACCATCGGGTGGGTCCGGATGATCTCCCCGAGCGTGGTGGAGCCGCGGGTGATTCCCGTGAAGGCCTTCCACACCGGACGCAGGCCGGTGAGCCCCGCGTGGAACATACCGGGGCGCCGCTCGAAGGCCCCGAGCAGCCGCTTGCCGACGCTCATCTCGACGCCGAGCCCCGCCTTGATCGCGAAGGCGTAGTTCAGCGCCTGACGCCGGGCGTCCACCGCGTCGTGCGCCTCGGCGATCCGTACCGCCCACTCGCCCGCGAGCCGCCCGGAGCGCAGCGCGAACGAGATGCCCTCACGGGTCCAGGGTTCGAGCAGTCCCGCGGCGTCACCGCAGACGAGCACCCGGCCGCGCGACAGCGGCGAGTCGTCGGCCCGGCAGCGCGTCAAGTGGCCCGAGGAGATCGACGGTTCGAAACCGGCGAGGCCGAGCCGGGCGATGAAGTCCTCCAAGTACCGCTTGGTGGCGGCGCCTTCGCCGCGTGCGGAGATCACGCCGACGGTGAGCGTGTCGCCCTTGGGGAAGACCCAGCCGTAACTGCCGGGCATGGGGCCCCAGTCGATCAGGACGCGACCGCGCCAGTCCTCGGCGACCGTCTCCGGCACCGGGATCTCGGCCTCCAGGCCCAGGTCGACCTGGTCGAGCTTCACACCGACGTGCGCCCCTATCCGGCTGGCACTGCCGTCGGCACCGACCACCGCCCGCGCCAGAACGGTCTCGCCGCCCTGCAGGACCACGGCCACGGTGCGCCGGTCCGGCACCGCCGAACCGTGCTGCTCGACGCGCGAGACCGTGGCGCCGGTGCGCAGTTCGGCGCCGGCCTTCTGCGCGAACTCGACAAGCTGCTGGTCGAACTCCGGACGGTTGATGAGCCCGAACAGCATGTGCCGGGACCGCCGGGTGCGGGCGAACTTGCCGTCCATCGAGAAGGTGACCGCGTGCACCCGGTCTCTGAACGGCAGTTCGAAGCCGGGGGGCAGCGCGTCGCGCGAGGGGCCGATGATGCCGCCACCGCATGTTTTGTAGCGGGGCAGTTCGGCTTTCTCCAGCAGCAGGACGCTGCGTCCCGCGACCGCTGCCGCGTAGGCGGCCGAGGCACCCGCCGGCCCTCCGCCGACGACCACGACGTCCCACACCTGCTGTTCGTCGTCCGCCGCACGCCGCTCGTCGTCCGCCGAAGAGTTCTCGCTGCTCACGTTGGTCTACTGCTCCCAGTCCAGCCGTCTGCCGCACCTGTCCCCCGCATCCTACGGCGGGCGTCACCGCCGGCCGCTGTGGGAGGATCTGCCACGGATGCGTCCTGTACACCAGTCCGCACCACTCGATCATCTGTACATAGAAGTACAACGTCGTACCTGCAAGGAGCGTGCCCATGTCGTCGAATCCGGTCGCCGAGACCGTCGCCTCGCTCATGCCCCGGGCGAAGGCGGAGCTCGCCGAGCTGGTCGCCTTCAAGTCGGTGGCGGACTTCGACCAGTATCCGAAGAGCGAGAGCGAGGGTGCCGCCAACTGGATCGCGGACGCGCTGCGCACCGAGGGCTTCCAGGACGTGGCGCTGCTCGACACCCCGGACGGCACGCAGTCGGTGTACGGCTTTCTGCCGGGCCCCGAGGGCGCGAAGACGGTCCTGCTGTACGCGCACTACGACGTGCAGCCGCCACTGGACGAAACGGCCTGGACGACGCCTCCGTTCGAGCTGGTGGAGCGCGACGGCCGCTGGTACGGACGGGGCAGCGCCGACTGCAAGGGCGGCCTCGTCATGCATCTGCTGGCGCTGCGGGCCCTGAAGGCGAACGGCGGCGTTCCGGTGCACGTCAAGGTCATCGCGGAGGGTTCCGAGGAGCAGGGCACCGGCGGTCTCGAGCGGTACGCCGAGGCGCACCCGGAGCTGCTGAGCGCCGACACCATCGTCATCGGCGACGCCGGCAACTTCCGGGCGGGGGTGCCGACGGTCACCGCGACCCTGCGCGGCATGACCCTCGTACGGGTGCAGGTGGACACCCTGGAAGGGAACCTGCACTCCGGTCAGTTCGGCGGTGCGGCGCCCGACGCGCTGGCGGCGCTGATCCGCCTCCTGGACTCGCTGCGGGCGAAGGACGGTTCGACGACCGTGGACGGCCTGGCGGGCGAGGCCGCGTGGGACGGCCTGCAGTACGGGGAGCAGGCGTTCCGTGAGGACGCCAAGGTGCTCGACGGCGTGGAGCTGATCGGCTCCGGCACGGTCGCCGACCGCGTCTGGGCGCGTCCGGCCGTCACCGTGCTCGGCATCGACTGCCCGCCGGTGGTCGGCGCGACGCCGTCGGTGCAGGCGAGCGCGCGTGCGCTGATCAGCCTGCGGGTGCCGCCGGGCGTCGACGCCGCCGAGGCGACGAAGCTGCTGGAGGCGCACATCGAGGCGCACACGCCGTGGGGCGCGCGGGTGAGCACCGAGCGGATCGGGCAGGGCCAGGCGTTCCGCGCCGACACCTCCAGCCCCGCGTACGCGTCGATGGCCGAGGCCATGGCGGTCGCCTACCCGGGCCGGGAGATGCAGTCGGCGGGCATGGGCGGCTCGATCCCGCTGTGCAACACGCTGGCCTCGCTGTACCCCGAGACGGAGATCCTGCTCATCGGCCTGAGCGAGCCCGAGGCGCAGATCCACGCGGTCAACGAGAGCGTGTCGCCGGACGAGCTGGAGCGCCTGTCGGTCGCGGAGGCCCTGTTCCTGCGGAACTACGCGGCGAGCTGACCACCCTCTGGTGTGCGAGGGCCCTCACCAACAGGTGAGGGCCCTCGCCACACCAGGCACCACACCAGGCACCACACCAGGCACCACACCAGGCACCACACCAGGCACCACATAAGGCCGCCGGAGCGGGCACCACACATCAGACCGCCGGCCGCCAGAACGGGCGATGTCAGCCCAGCGGCACCCCGGCCTCCAGGTAGAGCGCCGCTCCGCGCTCGCGGGCTCGCAGGGCCCAGCGGAGCCGTTCGTAGCGGACGGGCGGCAGCAGGTCGGCCGCCTCCTGCTCGGTGACGAAGCGCCAGCCGCGCAGTTCGGGCCCCGGCAGCAGCAGCCCTCGTACGGCCTGTTCGTCGAGGCGGCCGCCGTCGAAGAGGAGCCGCAGACCGCCGTAGCCGGGCGGTGCGGGCGACTCCCAGTCGACGACGAGCAGGGTGGGAACCTCGTCGAGGGTGATCCCCGTTTCCTCGGTGACCTCGCGCATACCGGCGCGCGCGGGGGCCTCGCCGGTCTCCACGACCCCGCCGGGGAACTCCCAACCCGCCTTGTACGTCGGATCGACGAGCAGGACGCGGTCGTTCTCGTCGAAGAGGAGCACGCCGGCGGCGACCGTCTCCGCGGTGGGTTCGGGGGTCTGCACGATGTCGCATACGGGCGCCTCCCCGGTGCGTACGGCCTCGGCGACACGCAGGGCGGCTTCGTACGGGGTGAGCGCGCTGGTGTCGACGGGGTGGGCGTCGGCCGTCAGCCAGGGCAGGGCGGCCCGGTAGGACTCGATGTGGTCGTAGGACCACTGGCGGACGCGCATCTCGCCGTCCGGCAGGTCGGGCGGCACCTCGCGCCCGGCTATTCGCTCCCGCAGGATCGTTTCCGCCGGAGCGAGGAGCACATGGCGTACGGGAATGCGGCGTGCGGCGAGTCCGCCGAAGATCTCGTCGCGGTACTCCTGCCGCAGCAGGGTCATGGGGACGACGAGAACGCCGCCGAGCTCGGCGAGCAGGGCCGCCGCCGTGTCGACCACGAGCCGGCGCCAGATCGGCAGGTCCTGGAAGTCGCCGACCTCGGCGAGGTGCTTCGCCGGGAGCAACTGCGTGAGTGTGCCCCCGATGACCTCGGGGTCGAAGAGCGTGCTGTTCGGGATCAGCTCGATCAGTTCCCGTGCGGTGCTGGTCTTTCCCGCACCGAACGCACCGTTGATCCAGACGATCACGATTCCCCCTCTTCTGTGGCCCCCTGAGGCTTGCCCGCTCCACCCTGCCACGGAAACCAGCCGCTGATGAGGGCGCCGACACGGCGACGCCGGTGCCCCCGTGAAGGGGACACCGGCGCGGCGCGGGGTCCTTCAGGCGTTCTGGCCGCCCAGGGCGCCCTCGTCGACCGCCAGGCTGTCGGCGGCGACGGTGTGGTCGAGCGAGCTGAGCGTGTCATTGACGTTCAGGTCGCTCAGGGTGTCCCCGCTCAGGGCGTGGGACGGGGTGATCGCCGCGACGACGAACCCGGTGGCGAGGGAGGCGATGGCCATCATGCTGCGCTTCTTCATGCCCGGTTCAACTACGGAAGCCGGACGGAGTCACGGGTGGACGGACCACCTTCATCCAGACACCTAGATCCGCCCGACCACACAAAATGTGCCACCCGGCACCCTGACACCCTGCGCCAAGCCCCCGCTTGGCCCCTGGTCCCTGGTACCTGGTCCCTGATCTCCGGAACCAAGCGCCCGACACCCGAAACCTCTCCACCCGCACCCGCACCAACGGGCAGCCGGAGTAAGGCCCCTCTGGGCCTCATTCCCCGCACCCAAAAGGCGGTCCGGAGGTCCGAATCCTGCACCCGCGGTCAGGATCGACGGAAGGGCCAGCCGGCCACTACAACGCATCCGCACCCGGCAACGCACGCGAGGGGACGTGCCGGTACATCGATGCCCGTCGCCACTAACGTCCACATCTCTGCCCAACGGCGACGGGCTGATGCACCGGCACGGCCCCGACCCACCCACCGGCCGAACCCGAAGCCGAACCGAGGCCCGGTCGGCGCCTCCGGATCGCTCATGTCCGACCGCGACCGTGACCGGGATCGGGACCGGGATGGGGACCAGGACCGGCCCACCGGATCAGATCACACGCGAGCCGCAGCCGCACGCGACCGGCGGGTAAGCGCCGCCGCAGCCGCGCCGACCAGCCCCGCGTCGGTGCCCATCAGCGCAGGCGCCACGGTCAGGCGTCGCACGAAGGACAGCGTCGCGTAGTCGGCGAGGGCCCGGCGCAGCGGTGCGAACAGCACGTCGCCGGCCTTGCCCACTCCCCCGCCGATCACGGCGATGTCGATCTCGACCAGGGTCGCGGTCGCCGCGATGCCGGCCGCGAGGGCCTGCGCGGCCCGCTCGAAGGAGGCCACGGCGACCGGGTCACCGGCGCGGGCCGCCTCGGCGACCGCCGCGGCCGAGGTGTCGCCGTCGGGACCGGGCTGCCAGCCCGCCTCCAGCGCGCGGCGGGCGATGTTCGGCCCGCTGGCGATGCGCTCGACGCAGCCCCGGGAGCCGCAGGGGCAGAGATCGCCGTCCAGGTCGACACTGATGTGCCCGATGTGGCCCGCGTTCCCGGTGGGACCCGCGTGGAGCTGCCCGTTCAGGACGAGCCCGCCGCCCACGCCGGTGGACACCACCATGCACAGCGCGTTGTCGTGGCCGCGGGCGGCGCCCTGCCAGTGTTCGGCCGCGGTGATCGCGACGCCGTCGCCGATCAGCTCGACGGGCAGTCCTCCGGCGGCCTTGGAGGCCCGCTCGACCAGCGGGTAGCCCCGCCAGCCCGGGACGTTGACCGGGCTGACCGTGCCGGCGGACGCGTCCACGGGACCCGCGCTGCCGATGCCCAGCGCTCCGGCACTGCTCCACAGCGGGGAGACCGCCAGCTCACCGATGACGTCCTCGACGGCGCGCATCACGGTGTCGCCGTCCTCCTGGGCGGGCGTCGGACGCTGCGCGCGCAGGACGATCCGGCCGTGGCCGTCCACCAGCGCTCCGGCGATCTTGGTGCCGCCGATGTCGAGCGCGGCCACGAGGTCGGTGTGCATCAGTTTCAGGTCTCCCATGGGGTGTGGTGACGGTCCCGCCGCGCCGCGGGCCCCGGGTCTCCGGCCGGGAACGGTTCAGGATCGGGCCCCGTCGTACGCCGCGCGGAACCCGCCGACGGACCCCGGGGACCGTGCGCCCTGGGGAAGACGCAGGCCGGAGATTGCGGTGGACAGTGTCTCCCGCATCTGACAACGTTGTCCAGGCTCTATGCTCGACGCCACATCCTCATACAACCCCATGGACCTACGCATCCCCGTGGACGACAGGACAGGACAGCACATCGTGGCCGAGACCGCCCGCCGATCCGAGAACCGCTACGGAAACCGTCCGACGATGAAGGACGTGGCGGCGCGTGCGGGAGTCGGTCTGAAGACGGTCTCGCGCGTGGTCAACAGTGAGCCCGGGGTCACCCCGGACACGGAGCGGCGCGTCCAGGAGGCCATCGAGGCGCTGGGCTTCCGCCGCAACGACAGCGCCCGGGTGCTGCGCAAGGGTCGTACGGCGAGCATCGGACTGGTTCTGGAGGACCTCGCGGACCCGTTCTACGGGCCGCTGAGCCGCGCGGTCGAGGAGGTGGCGCGGGCGCACGGAGCCCTGCTGATCAACGGTTCCAGCGCGGAGGACCCGGAGCGCGAACAGGAGCTGGTGCTCGCGCTGTGCGCGCGGCGGGTGGACGGACTGGTCGTGATCCCGGCGGGCGACGACCACCGCTACCTGGAGCCGGAGATGAAGGCGGGCGTCGCCACGGTCTTCGTGGACCGCCCGGCCGGGCGGATCGACGCCGACGTCGTCCTGTCGGACAGCTTCGGCGGCGCCCGGGACGGCGTCGCCCATCTGATCGCGCACGGCCACCGCCGGATCGGCTTCATCGGCGACATGCCGCGCATCCACACCGCGGCCGAGCGTCTGCGCGGTTACCGGGCGGCGATGGAGGACGCCGGGATACCGGTCGAGGACGACTGGATGTCCCTCGGCGTCACCGATCCTCAGCGGGTCCGCAAGGCGGCGGAGGACATGCTGTCGGGCCCCTCTCCGGTCACCGCGGTCTTCGCGGGCAACAACCGTGTGACCGTGACCGTCGTCCGTGTCATCGCCGAGCGGGGCCGCCCGGTCGCCCTCGTCGGCTTCGACGACATCGAGCTCGCCGACCTCCTGGAGCCGGGCGTCACCGTCGTCGCCCAGGACGCCGCCGCCCTCGGCCGCACCGCCGCCGAACGCCTCTTCCGCCAGCTGGACGGCAACCTCATCGCCCCGGAACGCATCGAACTCCCGACCCGCCTGATCACCCGCGGCTCGGGCGAACTGCCCCCGGCTCCTTGAGCGGGGGCCGCGCCGCTACTGCCCCGACACAGTGAGATCCCCCCGCCGCGGCCGGGCGAAGCCCTCCAGGTCCTGGCGGGTCAGACCCGATTCGCGGGCGACCTCCGCGAGGTCCAGGGCGCCGCAGTCCAGGCCGCGCAGGAGGTAGCCGCTGAGGGCCTTGGCCGTGGCGGGTTCGTCCAGGACGTCGCCGGGGGCATGGCCGGCGTAGCGGGAGAGGCGGGCGGCGGCGTGCCGGAAGCCTTCGCGGTAGAAGGCGAAGACGGCCGCGTAGCGGGTCGGGATGTGGGCGGGGTGCATGTCCCAGCCCTGGTAGTAGGCGCGGGCCAGGGCGCGGCGGGTGAGGCCGTAGTGCAGGCGCCAGGCGTCGTGGACCTTCTCGGTGGGGCCGACGGGCAGGACGTTGGTGGAGCCGTCCGACAGGCGTACGCCGGTGCCGGCGGCCGCGACCTGCATGATCGCCTTGGCGTGGTCGGCGGCCGGGTGGTCGCTCGACTGGTGGGCGGCGGAGACGCCGAGGCAGGCGCTGTAGTCGAAGGTGCCGTAGTGCAGTCCGGTGGCGCGGCCCTCGGCGGCCTGGATCATGCGGGCGACGGTGGCCGTGCCGTCCGTGGCGAGGATGGCCTGGCTGGTCTCGATCTGGATCTCGAAGCCGATCCGTCCGGGTTCCAGGCCGCGGGCCTTCTCGAACTCCTCCAGGAGCCTGACCATCGCGGTGACCTGCCGCGCGTACGTCACCTTGGGCAGGGTGAGGACGAGCCCGCCGGGCAGGCCGCCGGCCTCCATCAGGCCCGTCAGGAAGATGTCGAGGGTGCGGATGCCCCGGTCGCGGACCGGCGCCTCCATGCATTTCATGCGGATCCCCATGTACGGGGCCGCGGTGCCGTTCTCGTACGCCTCGGCGATCAGCCGGGCCGCGCGGGCCGCCGCCGCGTCCTCCTCGGCGTCCGGGTGGGGGCCGTAGCCGTCCTCGAAGTCGACCCGCAGGTCCTCGACGGGTTCGCGCTCCAGCTTGGCCCGGACACGGTCGTACACGGGCCCGGCGAGTTCGTCGCCGAGGCCGAGGACGGCGGCGAAGGACGCCGCGTCCGGGGCGTGTTCGTCGAGTGCGGCGAGGGCACGGTCGCCCCAGACGCGGACGGTGTCGGCGGCGAAGGCGTCTCCGGGTACGTACACGGTATGGACGGGCTGGCGGGTGCCGGGGTCTCCTGGATAGCGGCGCTCTAGTTCGGCGTCGACGGGGGCGAGGGAGGCGCCGATCGCTTCGGTGACGGCCCCCGACAGGCTCGTCGTCACCGTCTCCTGCTGACCCTTACCCATCCGACAGCCTCCTGGCTTTTCCGCAGTATGGAATCAACAATCTGTTGAATGAAGTTATCCGGCGGGCTTCCCGCGGGTCAACACCCTCGTGGACCACGGGACACGCCCCGACCCCGCCGCGTTCACTCCCGTCCCGGTCGCCCGGGGCAGACTGTCCCGGTTCCTTGTTCCCCTCCGGTGGTGCGCGCCCCGTCCCGACTCGCGAGCCAAGGAGCACACGTGCCCGACTACAGGAGAGTGACCCGCCGCACCGGGCTCAGAAACGCGGTGGCCGCCGCGGTCGCCCTGCCCCTGCTCACCCAGGCCCGGGCCTCCGCCACCCGGCGGCCCGGTCCCCGCCCCCGTCTCGACGTCATGACCTACAACCTGCGCTTCGCGAGCGATGTCGAGCCCAACAGCTGGCCGGTGCGCCGTCCGGTGATGCGCGAGCTCCTGCGTCGCACGTCCCCCCACGTCATCGGCACCCAGGAAGGTCTCTACGAGCAGCTCCTCGACGTCGAGGCCGACCTCGCGCCGCACTACGAGTGGATCGGCACCGGCCGGGAGGGCGGAAGCGGCGACGAGTCCGTGGCCATCTACTACGACACCCGGCGGCTGGCCCCGCTGGAGCACGACACCTTCTGGCTCTCCGACACCCCCCGGGTGATCGCCTCGAACACCTGGGGCGCCGCACTCCCCCGCATCGCCACCTGGGTGCGCTTCCGCGATCTGGAGGACGGCGGGCGCCAGTTCCACGTCCTCAACACCCATCTGGACCACGCGAGCCAGTACGCGCGGGTACGGGCGGCCGCGCTCGTCGCCGAACGGATCGCGGAGTTCGACCCGTCCCTGCCGTGCCTGGTCACAGGCGACTTCAACGTGCCGGCGCACCGGAACGAGGTCTACGACGTCCTGCTGGGCGCCGGGCTCACCGACACCTGGGACACGGCCGCCTCGCGGAGCGGGCTCTACGCGACCTTCCACGGCTACGCGCCGCTGACGCCGGACGGCGACCGCATCGACTGGATCCTGGCGGGCCCCGGCACCGAGGTGGCCCGGGCGTCGATCGACACCTTCTCCCTGCACGGCCAGTTCCCGAGCGACCACCTGCCCGTACGGGCCTCGCTGGCCCTGGGATGACCGAAGGCCCCCGCGACCGGTGCGGTCGCGGGGGCCTTCCTCAGCGCTGCGGGATCAGCCCTTGCGGGACTTGATCTCCTCGGTGAGCTGCGGGACGACGTCGAAGAGGTCGCCGACCACGCCGTAGTCGACGAGGTCGAAGATCGGCGCCTCGGCGTCCTTGTTGATCGCGACGATCGTCTTCGAGGTCTGCATACCGGCGCGGTGCTGGATGGCACCGGAGATGCCGGAGGCGATGTAGAGCTGCGGCGAGACGGACTTGCCGGTCTGGCCCACCTGGTTGGTGTGCGGGTACCAGCCGGCGTCGACCGCGGCACGCGAGGCACCCACGGCGGCACCGAGCGAGTCGGCGAGGTTCTCGATGACCGAGAAGTTCTCGGCGCCGTTGACGCCACGGCCGCCGGAGACGACGATCGCGGCCTCGGTCAGCTCGGGACGGCCGGTCGACTCGCGCGGCGTGCGGGCGGTGACCTTGGTGCCGGTGGCCTTGTCGGAGAAGGTGACCGCGAGGGCCTCGACGGCGCCGGCGGCCGGGGCGGCCTCCACGGCGGCCGAGTTCGGCTTGACCGTGATGACCGGGGTGCCCTTGGAGACACGGGACTTGGTGGTGAAGGAGGCGGCGAACGCGGACTGCGTGGCCACCGGACCCTCGTCACCGGCCTCCAGGTCGGTGGCGTCGGTGATGATGCCCGAGCCGATGCGGACCGCGAGACGGGCCGCGATCTCCTTGCCCTCGGCGGAGGACGGGACGAGCACGGCGACCGGGGAGACGGCCTCGTACGCGGCCTGGAGCGCGTCGACCTTCGGCACGACGAGGTAGTCGGCGTACTCGGCGGCGTCGTGCGTGAGGACCTTCACCGCACCGTGCTCGGCGAGCGCGGCGGCGGTGTTCTCGGCACCGGAGCCGAGGGCGACGGCGACGGGCTCGCCGATGCGGCGGGCCAGCGTCAGCAGTTCGAGGGTGGGCTTGCGGACGGCACCGTCCACGTGGTCGACGTAGACGAGAACTTCAGCCATGGGAATGCTCTCCTGCGGATTGCGAAGTCTGAGGGGCGGTAAGCGGGGTGGGCCTTGGCCGCTGCGACGGTCCGGGGACGGGCCCCGGACCTTCGGCGACTAGATGAACTTCTGGCCCGCGAGGAACTCAGCGAGCTGCTTGCCGCCCTCGCCCTCGTCCTTGACGATCGTGCCGGCGGTGCGCGCCGGACGCTCGGTGGCGGTGTCGACCTTGGTCCAGGCACCCTCGAGACCGACCTCGTCCGCCTCGATGTCGAGGTCGGACAGGTCCCAGGACTCCACCGGCTTCTTCTTGGCGGCCATGATGCCCTTGAAGGACGGGTAACGCGCCTCGCCCGACTGGTCGGTGACCGACACGACCGCCGGGAGGGAGGCCTCCAGCTGCTCGGAGGCGGTGTCGCCGTCACGGCGGCCCCTGACCACGCCGTCCTCGACGGAGACCTCGGAGAGCAGGGTGACCTGCGGGACACCGAGACGCTCGGCCAGCAGCGCCGGGACGATGCCCGCGGTGCCGTCGGTGGAGGCCATGCCGGAGACGACCAGGTCGAAGCCGGCCTTCTCGATCGCCTTGGCCAGCACCAGGGAGGTGCCGACGGCGTCGGTGCCGTGCAGGTCGTCGTCCTCGACGTGGATGGCCTTGTCGGCACCCATGGACAGCGCCTTGCGCAGCGCGTCCTTGGCATCCTCGGGGCCGACGGTCAGCACGGTGATCTCGGCGTCGTCCGCGTCCTCGGCGATCTGCAGCGCCTGCTCGACGGCGTACTCGTCGAGTTCGGACAGCAGGCCGTCCACGTCGTCACGGTCGACGGTCAGGTCATCGGCGAAGTGCCGGTCGCCAGTGGCGTCGGGCACGTACTTCACAGTGACAACGATCCTCAAGCTCACGCCGGCTCTCCTACTGCATCGTCATTTCTGGGCTGCCTTCTTTCAGGCAGCATAGGCGCCTGAAGCGGCCGATCCCGGTCGGGGCGGCCCGCGCTCCGAACGAAATATTACTCACCAGTACACCCAGTGGACGCACACTAAGCAAGCGCTTTGGACTGTGACCTTCGCAACGCTGCGTAACCGGCGAGTAGAACCGGCGAGTAGCAAAGCCACTGCCCCCGGCCTGCGGATTCAGTCACGCAGACCGTTGAAGCGGCCCTGGTGGTAGAGGAGGGGGCCGCCCGCGCCCGAGTGATCGCCCAGCACTACCTCCGCCAGGACGATGCGATGGTCCCCCGCGGGCACCCGCGCCACGACACGGCACACCAGCCAGGCGAGGACGTCGTCGAGCACGGGAACTTCCTCGGGCCCCTTACGCCAACGGGTGGGCGCGCCGAACCGGTCGGCGCCGCTGCGGGCGAAGGTGGCGGCCAGCTCCCGCTGGTGTTCGCCGAGCACATGGACGCCGACATGCCCGGCCTCGGATATCGCGGGCCAGCTGGAGGCGCCGGTGCCGATGCCGAACGAGACGACCGGCGGCTCGGCCGAGACCGAGGTGAGCGAGGTGGCGGTGAAACCGACGGGACCGCGGGCACCCGGGGCGGTGATCACGGCCACACCGGCCGCGTGGCGCCGGAACACGGAGCGCAGCAGATCGGGCGAGGCGGGCCGTGCGGTACCGAGGCCGGGTGTGGCCGTCATGGAGCTGTCCTTCTGCGAGAGCCGACGGGAGGTGCCCGCCGCTCGGGCGGAACCGGGGGCGGGAGACGGTCCTTGGCCGGTCAACAGCCCGGACCGCGCGCGCCCGCGGTGCGGGCCGGGTCCATGTCGGCGCGCTCGGGGAGAAGGCGGTGCGGTGACATACGGTCAGGCTGACGAGAGGCGGCGGGCGCAGTCAAGGGCGTACGGACATGTGGGAGATGGCTCACCATGATCGCCACCGGTCGGACGGCATGATCGCCACCGGTCAGACGGCCTCTCCGAGCGCCGCGATCACGTCGGCCCTGCGCGGCTGGCCCGCCGCGCGCCGCACGATCCGCCCGCCGGCGTCGAGCACGAGCACGGTGGGCGTCTTGAGGATGCCGAGTTCGCGGACGAGGTCCAGGTGGTCCTCGGCGTCGATCTCCACGTGGGACACACCGGGGACCATGCCGGCCACCTCGCCCAGCACCCGCCGGGTGGCCCGGCAGGGGGCGCAGAAGGCGCTGGAGAACTGCACGAGCGTGGCCCGTTCCCCGAGGTCCTGCCCCAACTCCGCGGCGCCGAGCCGCTTCCCGCCGTCGCGCCCGCTCACCCGCACCCTCCCGCTCCGCCGCCGGTGCAGCACTCCGAAGACGCTCGCCGCCGCGAGCACCGCCACGCACACCACAAGTCCGCTCATCACATGCACAAGCATTCACGAGACCGCAAAGATTCCCGGGGCCGGGTGGCGTCCTTCGTACGGAATGCTTGATTCATGGACATCGATGCGAGAGGGCCGCGGTTCGGCGCGGCGGTGACGGCGGTCGTGCTGGCGGTCACCCTGATCACCGGGAGCGTCTGGCTGCTGGCGTGGCAGACGCTGGCGTTCGCCCTGGGGACGGCGGGCGGGGTGACGCGCTCGCCGTACGGCTGGGTCTTCCGCAAGGCGGTACGGCCGCGGCTCGGCCCGCCGGCGGAGTTCGAGGCACCGGAGCCCCCGCGGTTCGCTCAGGCGGTCGGGCTCGGCTTCGCGGTGGTGGGCCTGATCGGCTGGACCGCGGGACCGGCGTGGCTCGGGTCGGCGGCGACCGCGTGCGCGCTCGCGGCGGCGTTTCTCAATGCCGCGTTCGGGTACTGCCTCGGATGCGAGATGTACCTGCTTGTACGGCGTGTCGCGGTGCGCGCAAAGTAAAGGCGGGTTAAAAGCCCGAGGTGGATCAAGGGACGACGTGACGAGGATCTCGCCGTTCCACGGCACCAGGACTGGCCACCCGTCCGTTCTTCGGGCACGATCTGCGCATTGCCGTAAACCTACGGCAGCGTAACTTTCCCGCCGGGAGACCCCTTCCCAGGCAGAGAGAAGGGTCCACCCCGTCCATGGCAGAGCTTGTCTACCGTCCCGTCGTCGGCCTCGCCCAGACACTGTTCAAGGTGTGGGACCTCAAGATCGACTGCAAGGGGTCGGAGAACATTCCGCGCTCGGGCGGCGCCGTGCTGGTCAGCAATCACATCAGCTACCTGGACTTCATCTTCGATGGCCTGGCCGCCCTGCCGCAGAAGCGCCTGGTGCGCTTCATGGCGAAGGAGTCGGTCTTCCGGCACAAGATCTCCGGTCCGCTGATGCGGGGCATGAAGCACATTCCCGTGGACCGTCAGCAGGGCGAGACGGCGTACCAGCACGCGCTGGAGTCGCTGCGGTCCGGTGAGATCGTCGGCGTCTTCCCCGAGGCCACCATCTCGCAGTCGTTCACGCTGAAGAGCTTCAAGTCCGGTGCCGCGCGCATGGCGCAGGAGGCCGGCGTGCCGCTCATCCCCATGGCACTGTGGGGCACGCAGCGGCTGTGGACCAAGGGTCACCCGCGCAACTTCAAGCGCAGCCACACCCCCATCACCATCCGGGTCGGCGAGCCGGTGGAGGCCCCGAAGGACCAGTACGCGGGCGCCATCACCCGGCGGCTGCGCGGCCGGGTGCAGGAGCTGCTCGAATCGGCGCAGCGCGCCTACCCCGTACACCCCAAGGGTCCGGACGACACCTGGTGGATGCCCGCCCACCTCGGCGGCACCGCGCCGACCCCCGAAGAGGTGCGCGCGGCCGAGGCCCGCTGACCCCCTTCTCCTCCTCACTCCGCGACGGACGCTTCCCCGGGCCTCACAGCGCGAGCGGAAGCGTCCGGAGCAGGGACACCCGGCCGGGGGCGGCCCTCATGGCACCGATGACGGCCGGGTGCGGTTCGGCGTACAACCCGGGATAGTCCAGTTCGCCGAGGTGCGGGTCGGGCGTGAAGGCGAGCCGCTCTCCGTCGAGGGAGAACCGGGCGTCCACGCCGGGCTTGTTGCCCCGGGGGTCCTGCCGGTGCCAGGCGCCGTCCAGGCGTACGGCGACGAGACCGTGCAGCACCTCGAACCGCTGGTAGCAGAACGCGGTGGGGATGTCCTCGGCCCGCAGGAGCGCGGCGAGCGCGTGGGCCTTGGCGTGACAGATGCCGGTGCGCTGTTCCAGGACGTCGGAGGCGCGCCAGGTGACCCGCGGGTCGCCGGAATCGACCGAGTGCGGGATGGTGTCCCGTACGAACTCGAACGCCGACCGCGCATAGGCATACGAGTCGGCGGATTCCCTGGCGAGCCGTGCGGCCGTCTCGCGGACGAGTGGATGGTAGTGGTCGACCACCTCGTCGGCGGCCAGGTAGGCGGACAGGTCGCTCGTTGCCTGGATCAGCTCCATACCCGTAGAGCATAAGAATGCGACCACCCGAGAGTCAATAACTTTTCGGGTGGTCGCATATTTATGCGCGCTGGAGGAAGCCGGCCCCGCTACTGCTGGGCCATCTCCTCCTTGACCGCGGCCACGAAGCCGTCGACGTCGTCCTCGGTCGTGTCGAAGGCGCACATCCAGCGGACGTCGCCCGCGGCCTCGTCCCAGAAGTAGAAGCGGTAGCGCTTCTGCAGCCGCAGACTGACGTCGTGCGGGAGCCGGGCGAAGACCGCGTTGGCCTGGACCGGGTAGAGGATCTCCACGCCGTGCACGGCGCGGACGCCCTCGGCGAGACGCTGGGCCATCTCGTTGGCGTGCCGGGCGTTGCGCAGCCACAGGTCCTTGGCCAGCAGCGCCTCCAGCTGCACGGACACGAAGCGCATCTTGGAGGCGAGCTGCATCGACAGCTTGCGCAGGTGCTTCATGTGGCTGACGGCGTCCTGGTTCAGGACGACGACCGCCTCGCCGAACAGCGCGCCGTTCTTCGTGCCGCCCAGCGACAGGATGTCGACGCCGACCGCGTTGGTGAACGTCCGCATCGGGACGTCCAGGGAGGCGGCCGCGTTGGATATCCGGGACCCGTCCAGGTGCACCTTCATGCCGTGCGCGTGGGCGTGGTCGCAGATCGCGCGGATCTCCCCGGGCGTGTAGAGCGTGCCCAGTTCGGTGCTCTGGGTGATCGAGACGACCTGCGGCATGGCGCGGTGCTCGTCGTCCCAGCCGTACGCCTGCCGGTCGATCAGTTCGGGCGTGAGCTTGCCGTCCGGCGTGGGCACCGTGAGCAGCTTGAGGCCGCCCATGCGCTCGGGGGCGCCGCCCTCGTCGACGTTGATGTGCGCGCTCTCCGCGCAGATCACCGCGCCCCAGCGGTCGGTGACCGCCTGGAGCGCGACGACGTTCGCGCCGGTGCCGTTGAAGACCGGGAAGGCCTCCGCGCCGGCCCCGAAGTGACTGCGGACGATCCCCTGCAGGTTGTCCGTGTAGTCGTCCTCGCCGTACGCGACCTGGTGCCCGCCGTTGGCCAGGGCCAGGGCGGCGAGCACCTCGGGGTGGGCCCCCGCGTAGTTGTCGCTGGCGAAGCCGCGGACGGCCGGGTCGTGATGACGGCGGGCGTCGGTCTTCGGAGGGTTCACGGCTTCTCGGTGAGCCACAGGCGCTTTCCGTTCACTTCGGCGGCGGGCTTGTCCCAGACGCCGACGATGGACTCGGCCAGGTCCGTGACGTCCGTGAAGCCCGCGAACTTCGCGTTCGGTCGCTCGGCGCGCATCGCGTCGTGCACCAACGCCTTCACGACCAGGATGGCAGCGGCGGAGGTCGCGCCGTCGGCGCCCTCGGCGATGCCGGCCTTGCGGAAGTAGTCCCCCATGGCCAGGGTCCAGGCCTCGGCGGCGGCCTTGGCCGCGGAGTAGGCGGCGTTGCCCGCGGTGGGGTTGCTCGCGCCCGCCGCGCTGATCAGCACGTACCGGCCGCGCTCGCTGGCCTGCAGCGCCTCGTGGAAGGCGAGCGTGGTGTGCTGCACCGTGCGGATCAGCAGGAGTTCGAGCAGGTCCCAGTCGTCCAGAACCGTCTTGGTGAAGGTCTCGCTGCCGCGCCAGCCGCCGACGAGGTGGACGAGCCCGTCCACCCGGCCGAAGTCCTTCTGGATGCGCGCGGCCCAGTCACGGGTCGACTGGAGGTCCAGCAGGTCGACGGTGTCGCCGACGACGGTGGAGCCGCCGTGCGCGTAGCGGGCCGCGTCCACGGCCTCCGCCAGCCGCTCCGCGTCGTTGTCCGCGCCGATGACGGTCGCGCCGGCTTCGGCGAGCCTGAGCAGCGCCGCACGGCCGGCGGGTCCGCCCGCGCCCGCCACCGCGATCACCGCACCGCTGAGTGCCCCGTTCCCCATGGTCTTCGCCTCCTGAGCAGTGTTCTCGCTACCGCGGTCGGTCACGCGGCGACCCGCTCGGAGCCGGCCGCGGTGATGCCCTTGGTGGAGGCGATCACGTTCTTCAGTTTCTTGGAGAGCGCCTCATAGAACATGCTCAGGGGAAACTCGTCCGGAAGCACGTCGTCCACGAGCTTGCGCGGCGGCAGCGACAGGTCGAGCGCGTCCGGACCCTTGGCCCAGCGGGAGCCCGGGTGCGGGGCGAGGTAGGTGGAGACCAGCTCGTAGGCCTTGAACCAGTGGACGAGCTTGGGGCGGTCGATGCCCGCCCGGTACAGCTCCTCGATCTCGGAGCAGAGCTGGTTGGTGACCTGCGGGGCGCGCTGCCAGTCGATGTGCAGCTTGTTGTCCGTCCAGCGGACGACGTCGTGCTTGTGCAGGTAGGCGAACAGGAGCTGGCCGCCGAGACCGTCGTAGTTGCGGTTCCGGTCGCCGGAGAGGGGGAAGCGGAACATCCGGTCGAAGAGCACGGCGTACTGCACGTCGCGGCCGTGCTCGTTGCCCTCGGACTCCAGCTTCACGGCCTCCTTGAAGGCGGTGAGGTCACAGCGCAGCTCCTCCAGGCCGTACATCCAGAACGGCTGGCGCTGCTTGATCATGAAGGGGTCGAACGGCAGGTCGCCGTGGCTGTGGGTGCGGTCGTGGACCATGTCCCAGAGCACGAAGGCCTTCTCGCAGCGCTCCTGGTCGTGGACCATGGCGGCGATGTCCTCGGGCAGTTCGAGGCCGAGCGTGTCCACGGCGGCTTCGGTGACGGCGCGGAAGCGCGCGGCCTCGCGGTCGCAGAAGATGCCGCCCCAGGTGAAGCGCTCGGGCGCCTCGCGCACCGCGATCGTCTCGGGGAAGAGGACCGCCGAGTTGGTGTCGTACCCCGCGGTGAAGTCCTCGAAGGTGATGCCGCAGAACAGCGGGTTGTCGTAGCGGGTCGCCTCCAGCTCGGCCAGCCACTCGGGCCACACCATGCGCAGGACGACCGCCTCGAAGTTGCGGTCCAGGTTGCCGTTCTGGGTGTACATCGGGAAGACGACCAGGTGCTGGAGGCCGTCCTCGCGCTTCGCGGCGGGGTGGAAGGCCAGCAGCGAGTCGAGGAAGTCGGGCACCTGGAAGCCGCCGTCGGCCCAGCGGCGCAGGTCCTTGACCAGCGCCTCGTGGTAGGCGACGTCGTGGGGCACCAGCGGGGAGAGCTCGTCTATCGCCTCGGCCACCCGGCGCACGACGGCTTCGACGTCGGCGGCGGCGGGGGCGCCGTCCGCGTCGAGGTCGATGGAGCCGTCCGCGGACTGCCAGGGCCGGATCTGCTCCACGGCAGCCTTGAGCACGGGCCACGCCGGGTGCTCCACCACCCTGGCCACGGGAGGAACCCGCTCCTCCGAACCCACCTGCACAAGAACTTCCGTCATGTCCCATCCTCCACAGGAAAACCTCGCGTATGGACACCGTATGTATGCGAGGTTCCGTTACGCAAGAGGAAAGCCGGGAGATTATCCTGCGCACCCCCCGTCTTCACCGCTCTTTTTCCTGTCTGACACCGTCCATGCGATGACATGCACCACAGATTCCTGAGCGACACGGATGCCGGCGGGACGCTCCGGGAAGCCGAACGGTCCGTGGAACAAGCCTCGTTGACCGCTCCGGCCCACCCGCGCCCCGGCTTCCCCGTCGGCCTCTCTCCGCTGCTTCCCGCGGACCTGCCGTACAAGCGTGGCCCTCGTCACGGCGCCCGTCCCGGCGCTCCCGCCGCGCCCTGTGAATCCGACACTCCCATTGCACGGCGTAGGAACGGGTACACAGCACAGCCAGGCCATTAGGCTGCGGCCTGCCGCGTGACCGCTCCGCCGGAACCACGCGCGAGCCGAGCCGCCGTCGACGGAAGCGAGTCGCATCTTGAACTTCCTCACCATCGGTCACCGCGGAGTGATGGGTGTCGAGCCCGAGAACACCCTCCGTTCCTTCATCGCCGCCCAGAACGCGGGCCTCGACCTCATCGAACTCGATCTGCATCTGAGCAAGGACGGCGCGCTCGTCGTCATGCACGACGCCGACGTCGACCGTACGACCGACGGCACGGGGGCGATCGCCGACAAGACGCTCGCGGAGCTGCGCACGCTGGACGCGGGACACGGCGAGCGCGTCCCCGTCTTCGAGGAGGTCCTGGAGGCGGTCAGGACGCCGCTGCAGGCCGAGATCAAGGACGTCGCGGCGGCCAGGGCGCTGGCCGAGGTGATGCACCGCAAGGACCTGGTCGGGCGGGTCGAGGTGTCCTCGTTCCACGACGAGGCGATCGCCGAGATCACCCGGCTGGTGCCGGGCGTCCGTACCGCGCTGATCGCCAGCCGCTACGGCACCGACGTGGTGGACCGCGCCGTCGAGGCCGGCGCCGCGACCGTCTGTCTCAACATCCGCAGGCTGAGCCTGGAGGTCGTCGAACACGCCCGCAAGGCCGACCTGAAGATCATCGGCTGGGTCGTGAACACCCAGGACCAGCTGCGGCTGGTGCGCGCTCTGGAACTGGACGGCGCCACGACCGACTACCCCGAGATCAAGCGCACGGGCCGCTTCACGGCGTAGCCGGACGGGGCGGGCCGCGTCATCCGGGCCGACCGCCCCGGGGCGACCGCCCACGGGCGAGGCGGAAGGGCCGCTCGTCGACCGCCGGCGACCGCTCGGCGAGGACGCGCCGAGCGGCCCGGCCCGGTCGTCGTGGCCGACGCCCCGGCCCGAACCGTCCCGATCCCGGCGCGAACCGTCCCGCCCGAACCGTCCCGGGCCGGGACGGTTCAGACAAGCGGCTTGACCAGCAGCTCGAAGCGCAGGTCGTCGCGCTGCGGGACACCGAAGCGCTCGTCGCCGTACGGGAAGGGCGTCATCCGGCCCGTACGGCGGTAACCGCGCCGCTCGTACCAGGCGATGAGGCTCTCCCGTACGGAGATCACGGTCATGTGCATCTCCGTCGCGCCCCACACCTCACGGACGGTCCGCTCCGCCTCGGCGATGATCACCTTGCCGAGCCCGCCGCCCTGGAGCGCGGGGCTGACCGCGAACATGCCGAAGTAGGCGTGGTCGCCCCGGTGCTCGAGCTGGCAGCAGGCGACGAGCGTGCCGTCCCGCTCCACGGTCAGGAGCCGGCTGTCGGATGCCGCGACGATGGCGCGGACGGCGTCCGCGTCGGTGCGCTGCCCTTCGAGGATGTCCGCCTCCGTGGTCCAGCCGGCACGGCTGGAGTCCCCTCGGTACGCCGACTCGACCAGCGCGACCAGCGCGTCCACATCGCTGTCGACGGCGTCGCGGAAGGTCAGTCCGGTGGCGGCGGCGGTTTCCATGGCAGCGGTTCTCCGATCGGTGGCGCGGCTGGGCACGCCCGAGCGTAACGCTCCCGCGCGACCGGCCGGACAGGTCCCGGGGCCGATGCCGTTGCTTCACGGGTACAGGGTCGGAGGGATGGACGGGTGACGGCCGACCGGCCGCACAGGCGCTTCCCCCGCTCGCGGAGGAGCGCATCCACCTCGTCCGCCGGAGCGAGCTGACCGCTAGTCGCCGCCGAGCCGACTCGGGACGGGTTCAGGGGCTGGTCTCCGACGACACCGGTCGAGCGGGCTACGGAGAAGGCATCCAAGTGGTCAGGCCACTGGCATGCAGCCAAGGAAGACCAGTCGCCATGGGTGACGCGGGCCTTCCATGAAACCCTTCAGCTCCCCTGGCCCGACTGCGTTGCGGCCGCGGCTATCGCACCGGCCGTGACCGGGTGGGACAGATAGCGGTCAATGGCGTGCGGGCTGTCGCCGTTGTCGACGCGGACGTTGCGCACCACGCCCCATGATCGCAGAGGATGGCCCAGGGCGACGACGTCCTTGGGATCGTAGGTCGTCAGCCAGTCGACACCTACCGGCCGTGGGCCCCGGGGCCGCAGATTGTGCTGGACCGCCTCCAGCCCCAGCGGCGAGCCAGCCGTCACCCAAAGCCTGGTGCGGTCGCGTGTCTCCGGGTCGCTCAGGAGATCGCACGCGACCACCGTGCCAAGGCTGTGCGATACCAGCACCAGGGAGCCCCCGGCCGGAATCCCCGCCCGGACGGTGGCCAGCACCTCGTCCCGCCCGCGGGTCAAATAGACGGCGACATCGCGCAGATGAGCGCTGATGACCTCTTGGTCGAAACGGGTGTACCGGGCCAGGGCGAGGAGTCCCTGGCGCGTGACGTCCCAGGACAGCACCATGCGGCCGGCTTCCGCGATTGCCCCCAGACCCTCCAGGTCCGCGTCCGACGGCTCCGTCTGCGCAAGCGGCGCGAGGGACCGTGTCATGTCGTGCAGCAGGCGCTGTTCCAGTCGGCCCACGTCTTCGGGGAGGTACGGCTGGAGCGGCGCGGGCTCGTCGCGTGCGTCCGGCATGGACTCCAGCTCCAGAGGGTCGCGGGCCAGGTCCGCCGTGATTCCGAACAGGACGTTGCCATAGAAGGGAAGGACCGATGGGACCGCGTCCAGCGAACCGGCGGGCAGGCCCGCGCGGACCAGGCCGGCGCCGAGTCCGGCCAGCCAGTTGCGCCGGAGCTTCTCGGGGTCCTTGAACTCCTGGCCGCGGCCGTGAAGGAACACCAACGTCGTAGTCATGAGCGGACTTCCTTGCTCAACGCCTCGTCCAGCAGAACTCGTTGGGGCTTCGGCAGCGCGGCCGTACGCAATCGCCGCACGATCCGGCTCACTCGCGCCCCCTCGTTCCACTGGTAGGCGACCGCTTCCTCGTCCATGTCAGGCGTCCACACCTCGCTCGTGCGAGTGAGTCTTCGGCCCTCGGCGTCACGGGCGGGTATCCCTCCATGGTGGAGGGCGACCATCTCCCATTGATCGTTGAACACCGGAGCACCGGATGATCCATGGCGTGTGTCGCTCGTGTACCTCAGCCATTTCTCGTCCTGGGAGACGAGTCGGTTATTGCGGATACTCACTTGCTTGCGTTCTCCGCCAGGATGGTGGATCACGTTGAGCGGCTCGGCTATCAGCACCTTCCCGCCCGCTTCGATCAGCGGCACGTATCCGGTGTTTTCGGGGGCTTCTTCGGCAAGCGCGACCACCGTGAAGTCCAGCGTCGACACGGGCGCGGTGAAGAAGAGCGTTTCCGGGGCCAAGCGGATGGTGGTGCATGCCAGTTCACCACCGTCGTCGCCGTACTCGTATCCCACTTGGACGCCCATGGGTGCCGCGTGTTCCGCGTCGGGGACGACATGATGGTTGGTGAGGAGAACACGGGGGGAAACGAGCACTCCCGTGCCCTCCGGAACTGCGGGCGACCTGACCGGCAGCGTGACCACGCGGACCACCGCGCGCGCCATGAGGAGCCCTCGGCTCAGGAAGCCGAGCCAGAGTGAGTCGTCCTCACCTATGACGGCTTCGAGGTCCGTGCCGTGCGCGGCCAGTCGTGCGCGTCGCTGATCGATCTCGGCAGGCTCATTCGCCGTGGAGACGTCGCCCTTTCGAAGCGCGGCGGTCACAGTCGGCAGATCGGTCCGGCTCTTCGCCCAGCGCCTCGCGATATCCGTGAGTGGGGCGTTTCCTTCAGTTGCCATCGGAGCCTCCCTGCCTGCCGGGGTCGTCCGGGACGAACTGGACGGGTGGTTGCATCGGCCCCATGACCAGCAGACGCGTCTCTCCCGATGTGTTCGCCAGCCGGTGGTACGAGGCCGCGAACTCCTTTACTCGGAAGGGGAAGTCGGCGGGGTCGGCGGCTTCCAGTCGGGTCTGGAAAATGCTGTCGTGGGCGATGCGCCGTCGCAGACCCTCAAGCCATTCCGGACGCGGCCCGGAGGGCGGGTAGACCCGGATCATGGCCTGGTCCACGTCGCCCCGCGCGAAGGCCGACAGGTCGGGCTCTGTCATGGCGGCCAGATCGGCGGCGACCTGGCCGTAGATGAGGTCGTCGAGGTCGTCGGGCATGGCATTCACCGCCTCTCCGGCGGAGGGGTCGGGGGCGGCCCGCGGGCCGCCCCCGACGTCAGGGCTGCGTCACAGGGCCGCGAGGACGATGGGGGCGGCGACCTGCACGACGCTCATCACGTCGTCGAACCAGCCCTTGTCATGGGCGTACGCGGGCGGCACGTTCAGGGTGAGACTCTTGTCGAATCCCTTGCCCGCCGCCGCGTTGATCAGATGCGGAACGATGGTCTCCAGGGCACCGAACGCACTGGACCAGAAGTCCTTGTCGTGCAGCCGTTCGGGCGCGATCTGTGTGGCGAGCGTCTTTGCCGCCTGGCTGCCCTGCGGGGCCATGTCCTTGGAGAGGATACTCAGGACGGGGCCCGCGACGTCGACGACCGTGTTGGCGACATCCAGCACGTCGTCCCAGAAGTCCTTGCTCTGCAGATGGTTCGGGTTGCTCAGCGTGGGCCGCGGCCTGGGGGCCTTCGAGGCGGTGGCCGTCTGCCCGGCCGCGACGACGGCCGGCACCAGGTTCGCCGCGCACTTGGCGACATCGTCGAGGTAGGAGGCGTCCTTGGTCGTGGCGGCACCGTTGGACGGGGCTGCCCCGGCGTTCTTGGCGATCGAGCCGAGGACCGATTCGATGGTGCCGTGGATGTCAGGTGCGATGGTGGTCATGGAGGAGAACTCCTTTGTTTGCGTGTGGGTGGTGCCGGCGCCGTCCGTGGTGAACACGCCGGACTTGCTCGCGCCGGCCGAGGGGTCGGTTCCGCCGAACAGTTCGTCCCACAGGTCCAGTGGCTGAGTGACGGGCTGCTCGGAGATGAAGGTGTCGGACAGCAGGAACTGCTGGTCCGACGGCGCGAAGACGGTGGGGGTCTGGCGCATGTTGAGCGCCTTGAGACGGCTGGTGACCCGGTCGCAGAGCGCACTGACCGTGATCGACGTGTCGAGCTGGTCGACGAGTGCGAACGTAAAGGCCGACAGCCCGTTCGTCGGGGCGCTTCCGGCCGCCGCGGTCTCGTCGGCCCGGCACGCGGTGAGCAGTACGGCGTTCAGCTCCACTTCGGGCTCGGCCATGTCCTTGGCCGCGGGTGCCAGTAGCGACGCCGTCGCGAAGTTCTTCGACGCAGCGCTCGCATTGTCCGTCGCGGCCCGCCCGAAGAACTTCACTGGAACAACCGAGTCGACATGCGCATTCACTGCGAACGCCTTTGTCTCGGCCATTTCCGGATCAGCCAGGAAAACCTTGTTCCGAGCGATCAGCGTTTCGTCCCCGAACAGAAATACCTTTTCCATTCCACCAGAATGACAGGCATCCAGGACAACAGTCAGCACGCCATCCGGAATGCCCTGGGTACGTCGGCTCAGTTCTTTGTCCTCGAGGAATGCGTCATAAAGACACAGCACCTCGGTCATCACACCGTCCCTGACGTCCCGATAACCGTGTGACGATTCGAAGAAGACCCGGCGGTCACCAGGTTCAGCCCCGTCGAAGAGCCAGTCCAGACCGTCGCGCACCTGGGTCAGCGTCGCGTCGGCGTTATGCAGGAACCGTACGTCGTCATCGGTGAAGCCGTACCGATCAAGCAGCTCACGGAACGCACGGGTGTCCTTGACGCAACTATTGAGGTTGTTGCGCGGATTCGGATATTCGTCGATACCCACCAGCAGGGCGCGATTCGTCATTCACCTGCTCCTTTCCAGGACTGCTCATCGGAGTGACCACGTGGGACGACTTCCCGTCGATCCGACAGTCAGCTGTCGTACAAAGCGACTGCCGCATACGCCCTTGGCATTTGACAGGATGCCCGCCGGGGCGTCCCCCTTTCATGCTTGGGCGCTCCCCCGGAAGTCGGCAACTCCAACCGTATTCACACCGGTGACTTAAGGGCCGTCTCTTTCATCCATGGAGGTGGGAAATGCCGCGCGCCGGTCAGATGGGAACGGTGTCGGTCGGCCGACTGACCGACCGAATCGGAGTGGGTCTGCTGGTACGGACTTTCCCGCCGAAGCTGGTGGACCGGGTGATCGCGGACTGCGGGCGCACCGAGCAACGCAGCCGACTGCTTCCGGCCCGCACCGTGCTGTACTACGTACTCGCCATGTGCCTTTTCTCGGCGGAGAGCTATCGCGAGGTCGCCCGACTCCTGGCCCATGGACTGGACTGGGCGGACCAGTCCCCGGGGGCGCACTGGATGCCGACGACCGCGGCCATCTCCCGGGCTCGCGCCAAACTCGGATCGGAACCGCTGAAGGCGCTGTTCGCGGCGGTCGCACGGCCGAGAGCCCCCGGAGCGCGGGGCGGCCGACGCGACGGGCATCTGCGCTGGCGGGCGCACGCCCTCGACGCCGTCGTCTTCGGCGTCCCCGACTCACCCGAGAACCGCGGGCAGTTCGGCCCTCCGGTAGCCGGCAGCCCAGCGCAGTCCGCCTATCCCCAAGTGCGACTCCTGACCTTGTCGAACTGGGGGACGGGTGTCACGAGCGCGACCTTCGGGCCCCGGGCGGTCGCGACCTCAACGCTGGCGGAGGGGTTGCTCGTCGGCTTGAAAAGCAGCGACCTCGTACTTCTGTGCGACTGCCTCACGGGCCGGGACCCTTGGCCGTCGGTATGGGGCGCCGACCGGCATCTGCTCTGGCGTGCGCCTTCGCAGACGTATCTGCCGGTCCTGTCGACGCTCCCGGACGGTTCCTGCCTCACTGAAATCCCGGCCGCGGGGCGCATGGCCGGAGCGGCAGGCTTCCCGGCAAGGCTCATCACCGGAGCCGCACGGGAGACGGGCGGCCTGCTGACGACGGCCCTGGACCCCATGGCGTCTCCCGTCGGTCCGCTGGCCGAACTTCACCGTGAGCGCACTGCCTTCGGCTTCTGTCTGCGAGAGCTGGGCGGGCAAACACCAGAGGCACCCGGTGTCGTCCTGCGATCCCGCTCGCCCGAGGGCGTGGAACAGGAACTGTGGGCCTATCTCCTCATCCACCACGCCGTGCGATCCGTCCTGTCCCGCGCCGAACCGCCCTCACCGTCCCCCGGAGCGGTCGGTGCTCCCTAAGTCACCGCTGCACACACCACCCAGGCGTACGGGCACGCACCCCGCCCCGCGCCGTGTCCACCGCGCCCTGCGGGAACCGATGCGGAGAACCGCGGCCACACATCAACCGGGAATCGCCCGGCAGGCCCTAGGCTCCGGGCGCATGGTGCATGTACTGAGCGGCCGGACCCTGCTGCGTCCGAGCGACCCGGAGCGTTCACGTGTCTTCTACGGCGAACAGCTCGGCCTGGCCGTCTACCGCGAGTTCGGTACGGGGCCCGAGCGCGGGACCGTGTACTTCCTCGGCGGCGGATTCCTGGAGGTCGCCGGACGCTCCGAGACACCGCCCTCACCGGCGCTGAAACTGTGGCTCCAGGTCGCGGACATGGCGGCGGCCCACGAGGAGCTGACTGCCTCCGGGGTCGAGGTGGTGCGCGGGCCGGTGCGGGAGCCGTGGGGGCTCATCGAGATGTGGATCGCGGACCCGGACGGGACCGAGATCGTGATCGTCGAGATCCCGGCCGACCATCCGCTGCGCTACCGGCCCTGAGGCCCCGCGGGCGGTGAGTCCGGATGGCCGGGGCTCCACGCCGGGCTTAGCGTGCTCAGGGGGCTCGCTGCGGAAGGAACGTCATGAAGCTCGACAGGCCCGTGACCGGCGGACCCTGCTGGACGGAGCTCGGCACCGACGATCTGGAGGGCGCCAAGGGGTTCTACGCCGATCTGTTCGGCTGGCGCCTGGAGACGGACCCGCGGCAGGAGGCGGGCGGGTACACCGTCGCGCACCTGGGGGACGCGCCCGTGGCGGCGATCACCCCCCTGTACCAGGAGTCGCAGCCCGTCGCGTGGAACGTGTCGTTCGCCGTCACCGACGTGGACGCGGCCGCGGCGGCCGTGCGGGCCGCCGGGGGTGCCCTGGCCCTCGATCCGGTGGACGTGCTCGACGTGGGCCGCTTCGCGGTCGCCTTCGACCCGGGCGGAGCCGCGTTCCAGATGTGGCAGGCACGGGCCTTCTCCGGTGCGGGCCTGTTCAACGCGCCCGGCGCGCTCGGCTGGGTGGAACTGCTGACCCGGGCCCCGGACCGTGTGACCGAGTTCTACACGACGGTGTTCGGCTGGACCGTGAAGCCCTCGGCGCACTACCCGCAGTGGGGCATCGACGGCGCCGACTTCGGCGGCATGGTGACGATGGACGAGAACTTCGCTCACGAGGTCCCCTCGCACTGGCTGCCGTACTTCGCCGTCGAGGACGTCGACGAAACGGCGAACGCGGTCCTCATCGCGGACGGCCACCTGCTGATGGAGCCCGTCTCCCAGCCGGGCGGCCACCGCCGTCTGGCCGTCGCCCGCGACCGACAGGGCGGGGCCTTCGGGATCTACGCGGAGGGTTCGAAGAGCTGATCCGGAGGGCCGAGGGGTGCCGAGGGCCGAGGGGTACGGGGATCCACCGCGGACAGGGTGAGCAGGCGAGGCGTCACCACCCGGACGATCCGCCCGCCCGACCGTCGGGCCGGGGTCAGGCGCGGGGCAGCCTCAGCCGGCCTTCGAGCTGCCCGAGCAACTCGCCCAGGAGTCCGGCCAGTTCACTGCGGCGTTCGCGGTCGATGCCGGACAGGACCGAGTTCTCGTAGGCGAGCTGGTCGGGGAGGACGGCGTCGACCAGGGCCTGTCCGGCGTCGGTCAGGCGGACGTGCGCGACGCGGCGGTCACGGGTGTCGCCGCGCCGCTCGACGAGGCCGCGTTCGGTGAGCTGCTTGAGCCGCTTGGTGACGGCGGCACCCGAGGAGAACGTCTCGCGGGCGATGTCGCTGGGGGTCAGCTCGTGCCCGGTGCGGCGCAGCGTCCCGAGCACGTCGAACTCGGGGCGGGTGAGACCGGCCCGGCGCAGCGGCGCGTCCTCGGCCTGCTGAAGGAGCGCGGCGCAGCGGTTGACCCGCCCGATGACCTCCATGGGCCCGGTGTCGAGATCGGGCCGCACGCTCTCCCACTGCCTCACGACGGCGGCCACCGTGTCTCCTGGGGCCGGCTCCACGGGGCCGGGGCCTGCATCGGAAGGCGTCCGGTCGGCGGACCGGGTGCCGACGGAGCTCGCGTCCGTCGGGCCGCCCGTGCTCGCGGGCCCGGTGTCGGCGAGGGTCCCGCCGGTGGGGCCGGCCTGCGCGGGCCCTGCGTCGGCGTGGGTCCCGTCCGTGGGGCCTGTGCTCGAAGAACCTGTACCGGCGGACTCCCTGTCGGAGGACCCCGTACCGGAGGACCCCGTACCGGAGGACACACCGCCGACGGTCCCGGTGCCCTCCGGCACCCCATCGGCGGGCGTGGCGCCGGACGGCCCTCCGTCGACCGGCCCGGTGCCCGCCGACACCTCTTCCGCGGGCGTGGTGCCGGGCAGCCCTCCATCGACAGACCCGGTGCCCGCCGACACCCCTTCGGCGGGCGTGGTGCCGGACGGCCCTCGATCGACGGGCCCGGAAACAACAGGCCCGGTACCGACAGACCTGCTGCCGACAGGCCCGGTACCGACAGACCCAGTACCGACGGGCCCGATCCCGACAGGCGTCCCCTCGGCGGGCGTCCTCCGGTCCGGTGCCGGGGCGGCGTCCCGCGCCGGATCACCGTCCCGCGCCGGGTCGCCCTCCGCCGCTTTCCGCCCGTCCGCTGTCGTCATGCCTGTGCGCCCTCCCAGCAGTGCAGTCCCTGGCGTCGTACCGTCGCCGCGAGCGTACGGTGTCCGGCCTGCTCGGCCCGCATCACCCGCTCCTCCGGCAGGGCGCGCCTCCACCATTCGCCCGCGGCGGCGTCCGCGGCGGAGCGCAGGTGGACGACGGCGGCGGACAGTCCGCGGCGGGCCGATTCCAGGGCGCCGGGCTCGGGCCGCTCCTGGGCGAGCAGTCCGGCGGCGTGTTCCTGGGCACGCCCCACCGCGCGCAGCGCCTCCTCGATACGGTCTCCGGCCCGCCGGTTGGTCACGGCGACCGCCGCGAGGAATCCGACGAGCGCGCCCACGAGGGTGTCGAGGACCCGGTCGGTCATCAGCTCGCCGGGCTGCTGGGCGTGCGCGAACTCGGTGATCAGCAGGGCCATCGGGGTCACACAGACGCTGCCCAGCCAGTAGTTGCGGCCGATCAGCGCCTCGGCGCCGAAGTTCAGGGCGAGGCAGCACAGGACGAGGGCCGCCTGGCCCACATGGGCGAGCGGGGCGAGGACGGCGAAGGCCGCGACGCCGACGAGGTTGCCGGCCACGCGCTGGACGCCGCGGTTCCAGGTCAGGGTGACGTTGGCCTGGTAGAGCGAGGCCGCGGTGACCAGGGCCCAGGAGGGGCGGCCGACGCCGAGCGCGAGCGAGACGTATCCGGCGAGGGCGCAGCCGAGCGCGGTCCGCAGGGCGATGGGGGCGAGCGGGCCGAGACGGGCGCGCAGGGGCGGCTCCCCGAAGGCGAGGGCGGCCTCGACGCCGAGGAGTTCGTCCGCGGCGTCCCCGAGTCCGTCGGGCCGCGGGACGGGTCCGGTGCCGGAGAGGTCGCGAGCCCAGCCGCGCAGCCGTTCGGGGTCCGTGCCGGCGGGTGCCGCGAGCGCGACCTCGGCCCGTACGACGAGCCGTTCGAGGGCTCGCCGGGGCGCGGAACGGGCTCCCGTGGACAGCAGCGACTGCCAGGCGGTGTGGACGGCGGCGGCCGCGGCGGCGCGGGCACGGGCGTCGTCCGGAGCGCCGACGGAGACCGCCGCGGCGTTCAGCGCGTGCGCGGTGGCCCGCCGCTCCGGGCCGTGCGGGCGTACGAGCCCGGGTGCCATGCCGACGATCCAGGCCCAGGCTCCCGCCGCCGCGCCCAGCGCGAGATGTCCCGGCACCTGGCCGAGGTGCTGCGGCACGAACAGGGATGCCGAGGAGATGAAGGCGAGGACGACGTGCCCCGGCGGGCCGATGCGCGTGGCGTCGCACAGGGTCTTCTGCGCGGCGGCCAGCAGCGCGCCGACGGTGACCAGCACGACGGCGTTCGTGGTGAGGGAGGCCGTGACGAGGGCGACGCCGAGTCCGCCGAGCATGCCGGCCACCACCCAGGCGAGGGCCCGGGCCCGTGCGGCGTACGGGCGGTTGTGGGCGTAGAGCGCGCAGAGCGATCCGGCCATCGTGTACATCGCCAGGTCCAGCCGGCCGAGCGCGAGCAGCGTCAGATTCGGCGGGGCGACCGCGACGACGACGCTCAGGGCGGGCTTGAACCAGATGTCGGAGGGCCTGCCGAGGCGCAGCGCGGAGGCCAGCGGAAGCCGCGGTGCTCGCGGGGGACGGGGAGGGTTCGCACTGCTCATTCCATAACCTTAGCAGGTGTTTTATCTGTAAATTAGTTTCCTCGCACGACTCCCACCTGCGGTGCACTCCCGCACGCTCCCCCGTGTACACCCCTGCGCTCGCGTGCGCTCCGGGCCTTTGGGGCATGCCCTGACCGACCGATGTCCGGCAGCGCTGCCCGGCACACTCCGCCCGGCGTCGCGTGCCCTGCGTCGCGCGTCCGACGTCGTCTCGCGGGGAGGTACGCGGTGCACGAACCGGCTTCAGCCGGCTGGCTGCTCGTCGCGCTGTGCGCGGCGACGGGGGCCTACTGCCTGCTGCGGATGCGCAGCCCGGTCGAGGAACAGCGCCGCACCGCGGGCGGTGAGGCGCTCATGGGATTCGGCATGGCCGCGATGGCCGTGCCGGCGGCCGTGGTGACCCCGCCGCGCTGGGCCTGGCTCGCCTGTACCGCCGTCTTCGGCGTCGCCGCGCTGCGCGCGCTGTGGACGGCCCGCGGCGGCGGACATCATCTGCATCACCTGATGGGCAGCGTCGCGATGGTCTACATGGCCGCGGTGATGACCACGTCCCCGGCCCATCACGTCCACGGCGGCACCGGCGTCCCCGTCCTCACCGGGGCGCTCCTGCTGTACTTCACCGGCTACGTACTGCGCTCGGGCGCCCGTCTCCTGCCCCTGCCCGTGACGTCGGGCCCCGTCGCGTCCGGCCCGCGGGCGGGTTCCGTCGGCTGGGGCGACCGTCCCGAACTCTCGCGGGCCTGCCGCCTGTCGATGGGGATCGCGACGCTGGCGATGCTGCTCACGCTGTGACACCGGGCGCGTCACGGGCCCGTGGCGTACGTCACTTGAGGTCGCCGGCCGTATCCAGTGGCGTGCCCCGCTCATAGGCTTCGGCCATGATGGTCCCCGCGGCACTGTTGCTGCTCGGCGCCCTTGCCTCCGTGGTCGCTCCGCGACTGCTCGCACGGGCTGACTGGCCGGACCGGGAACCCGTGGTCGCCCTGTGGGTGTGGCAATGCGTGGTGGCGGCCGTCCTGCTGTGCTGCGCCCTGTCGATGACGCTCAGCGCGTCCGCCGCCTGGGTGGCCGTGCGCGGGCACGTCTTCGGCGGCGCGCCGGCGTCCGTCGTCGACGCCTACGCGCCGGGTGCGGGCGGCCCCTGGGCCGCCGCCACGGCCGTGACCCTCGCGTGCGGCGGAGCCTGGACCGCGGCGATGCTCGTCCGCGAGATCGTACGGGCGCGGGTGCGGCGTCGCCAGAACCGGTCCGAACTCCTTGTGCGCGCACCGATGTTGCCCGGCGAGGAGGGCGCCGCCGGACGCCTCGTCGTCCTGGAGGGGGAGCGCCCCGACGCCTGGTGGCTGCCCGGCGCCGCCCCCCAACTGGTCATCACCACAGCCGCCTTGCGGCGGCTGAAGGGCCGTCAGCTTGATGCCGTGCTCGCCCATGAGCAGGGGCACGCGCGGGCCCGGCACGACTGGCTGCTGCACTGTTCGGCCGCGCTGGCCAACGGGTTCCCGCAGGTTCCCGTGTTCGCCGCGTTCCGCGACGAGATGCACCGACTGGTCGAACTCGCCGCCGACGACGTGGCCTCGCGCCGCTTCGGCCGGCTCACGATCGCTCTCGCCCTCGTCGAACTCAACGAGGACCGGGGCGTGTTCGGCCCCGGCCCGGCCGTCCCGGGTGCGCACGTCCCGCAGCGCGTGGACCGCCTCCTCACACCGCGGGACCGGCTCACAGCGGCCCGCCGGCTGCAACTGACGGCGGCGGCCGCGCTGGTGCCGGTGATTCCGGTTCTCGTGGCGTTCGTGCCGGGTCTGCGCGCACTGGGCTAGGGCCCGTCCGACAATTCCCGTCTGCCCGGCGACGACGGGAATCGTCGGACAGGCCCTGGCCAGGCGCCGCCGGACCGTTCGCCCGGTCGGCGGCGCCCCGGACTCCCGTGCGGGTTCGCCGGCCGAGTGCTTCTTGACCGTCACGGGACGTGCCGCGAAAGATCTGACACATGACCTTCAAGGGTGTGCTCTTCGACTTCTCCGGGACCCTCTTCCGCGTCGAGGACACGGAATCGTGGCTGCGCGCGGTGCTCGCGGAGACCGGTCACACGCTCACGGAGCCGGAGTTGGCCGAAAAGGCGCGCGCTCTGGAGGCGGTGGGCGCGCTCGCCGGAGGGGCACGTCCGACCCTCCCGGTGCCGGATCGTCTCCGCGCCCTGTGGGCGACCCGCGACCGCGGTGCCGAGGAGCACAGGGCGGCGTTCACCGGTCTCTCCCGGCAGGTGCCGCTGCCCGATCCGGATCTGCACGACGCGCTGTACGACCGCCATATGCGCCCCGCCGCCTGGAAGCCGTACCCCGACGCCGCCGAGGTGCTGGCCGCGCTCCGCGAGCGGGGTCTCGGCATCGGGGTGGTCAGCAACATCGGCTGGGACCTGCGGCCCGTGTTCCGCGCGCACGGGCTCGACCCGTTCGTCGGGGCGTACGTCCTGTCGTACGAGCACGGCGTCCAGAAGCCGGATCCCCGGCTCTTCGCGACCGCCTGTGCCGGACTCGGCATCTCCCCCGAGGACACCCTGATGGTCGGCGACGACCGTACGGCGGACGGCGGCGCGGCGGCCCTGGGCTGCGCGGTGCACTTCGTCGACCACCTGCCGGCGGCGGACCGCCCGGACGGGCTGCGGCCGGTGCTCGACCTGGTGGACGCGGACTGACGCACCGGAAACGCCTGTTCACCGCCCCTGGAACACGCGTTCAGGAATCCCGATACAGGAACGACGGTTTCCGGCCAGGGGCAAGCCGGGAACGTCAAGTTCTGGCCAACAAAGGCCAAATACCTCGCAATCAGGGCCGCACGGCTACGTTGGCGCCTCCGTCACACAGTCCCGAGGTCCGCAATGAAGACAGTGTTCTGGATCCTCCTCGCCGGCTTCCTCACGTGCGTCACCGGCGCCGCCCTCCTCAACACGGCGCGCAGCGACGACAGGGAGACCCTCGTCGGCAATGCCCTGCTGAGTCTGTCGGTCGGCTGGTACATGGTCACCAGCTGGCACCGTGCCCGCCTCGCCGCACACCGGCGCCCATCCCGGGGCGAGATGCCCGGTATGCGCGACGCCGGTCCGGCACCTGCCGACGGCCACCGGGCGGACGACACTCCCCCGGCACCCGCTGCCGCACGACCGACCTGAGGCGATCCCCCGCGTCGCCCCAGGTCGGCGGCAGCCCGGAACCGACCCGCGAAGGGCCTGGTTCCGGACGCGTTGAGTATAGTTGGCTGGCAGCCAGTCAACGCAGGAGTTACAGCATGTCCCCGCGAAGCGCCTCGGTCAATGAAGAGTTGCGGCGGCGTTCCCGAGAGCGCTTGCTGCTGGCCGCGGTCGAACTCGTCAGCGAGCGCGGTTACGACGCCGCGACGCTCGGGGACATCGCGGATCGCGCGGGATCGGCGCGCGGACTCGTCTCGTACTACTTCCCCGGCAAGCGCCAGCTCCTGCAGTCCGCGGTGCACCGGTTGATGCACCGCACCCTGGAGGAGGCCCTCGAGCGCGAACCGCGCAGCGAGGACGGCCGGGAGCGGATGGCCCGGGCCATCGACGCGATCCTCGGACTCACCCAGGACCAGCCCGTGCTGATGCGCCAGCACATGGCCGGGCTGCTCCAGGCCGAGGGATTCGTGCAGTGCCCCGAACAGGTGCGGCTCTCCGCACTGCTCGGGGACACCGTGGCACGGTACGGATCGGAGCAGGTCTCGGCCGACTACCCGATGCTGCGCGCCCTGCTCATGGGCGCCGTCTACGCGGCGCTGGTGCCGGGCGTGCCGATGAAGGTCCCGGTGCTGCGGGCCGAACTCTTCAAGCGCTACCGGCTGGACTGGGAGATGGGGGTGCCGCCGGACGCCGAGGCGTCGGGCGGCCCCCGCGACACGGACCTGTCCCGCTTCTTCGCGACCGATCCGGAGCCCGAGTCCGCGGACGGCCCGTCCCATTAGCGAGCCGCGCGGGGCCGTCGGGACCGGCGCGCCCACCTTCCGGGCGCCGGACCGCACGAAGGAATGTGTGCCGGCACGCCCGGCCGTGGTCAGCGGCGCGCGTGGCGAGGTGTCAGGAACCCCGCGTCCCGGGCTCCGGCGATCAGCCGCAGGGACTTGCGCCGGCTGTGACCGGTGGCGTCCATGACCGCGAGCACCGGGTCCACCCCCTCCTTCTGGGCCGCCCGGTACTCCTCCGCCACCAGCAGACGGCCCTCGGTGCCGCGCGGCCAGGCCGGTCGCGCGCGCCGCGCCTGACTCTCCCGGTCCTGGTCGCGGCCGATGCCGAGGCGGCCACCGCACGCCTCGGACAGCGGTTCCTCGATCCACTCGGCGACCACCGCGAGGTCGTCCAGCGAGAGGGGCGGTTCGGCCCGTACGTCCTCGATCGACAGGGCCGTCTCCGACAGCACGGCGAGCAGGTCGACCCTGGCACCGTCGGTGAAGGCCAGCCGGACGTTGAACCAGGACGTGACGCCCGCATCGGACTCCCGCACTTCCCAGGCGGGCCATACGGACACGTCGCCGTCCGCGCGGCAGCGGTCGGACAGATTAAGAAACGATGCGTCTAGCACATACGGAACGTAACCGCATCATCACATTCCATACGAACGGACACGCGCGTGACCGGCACGCGCCGCACCCTGTCAGCGGAGCACCCCGTGGTGCGATGCTGGGAGCACCAGCGATGTCCTGTCAGCGATCTTCCTGATCCCTCGGGTGAGGAGTTCCGCGGTGCTGCGTGTCGCCGTCGTAGGTTCGGGGCCCAGCGGGGTCTACAGCGCACAGGGCCTGGTCCAGCGGAGCGGGCCTCCGGACGTCCGCGTCGACGTCCTGGACCGGTTGCCCTGCCCCTATGGCCTGGTGCGCTACGGCGTGGCACCCGACCACGAGAAGATCAAGTCCCTCCAGAACAACCTGCGGACCGTCCTGGAGGACGAGCGGGTGCGGTTCCTCGGCGGTGTCGAGGTGGGACCCGGCGGGGTTCCGGTGGCGCGGCTGCGGGAGCTGTACCACGCGGTCGTGTACTGCGTCGGCGCCGCCACCGACCGGCATCTCGGAGTGCCCGGCGAGGACCTGCCCGGCAGCTGGTCGGCGACCGAGTTCGTCTCCTGGTACAGCGCGCACCCCGACTCCGTGGCCGACGGATTCGTGGCCGGCGCCCGCTCGGCCGTCGTCATCGGCGTCGGGAACGTCGCCGTCGACGTGACCCGGATCCTGGCCCGCACCGCTCCGGAGCTGAGCCCCACCGACATTCCGCAGGCGGCGCTCGGCGCGCTGGCCGCCAGCGAGGTCACCGAGATCAGCATGGTGGGGCGGCGCGGACCGTCGCAGGCACGCTTCACCACGAAGGAACTGCGGGAGCTGGGCGGCCTGCCGGAGGCCGACATCAGCGTGGACGAGGCGGAACTGGCGCTCGATCCTGCCTACCTCGATCCGTCGGGGCTGCCCGCCGCCCAGCGCCGCAACGTGGAGGTCCTCCGGGGCTGGGCGGCGTCCGCGCCGCTGGGCCGGCCGCGGCTGATCCGCCCCCGCTTCTTCCTGCGGCCCGTCGAACTCCTCGCCGACGGCGGCCGGGTGGGCGCGGTGCGGTTCGAGCGGACGGTTCCGGACGGGGTCGGCGGGGTGAGGGGAACGGGCCGGTTCGAGGAGATCGAGGCCCAGTTGGTGCTGCGCTCGGTGGGTTATCGCGGGGTGCCGCTGGACGGCATGCCGTTCGACGCCGGCCGGGGCACGGTGCCGCAGCGGGCGGGACGGGTTCTGCGGGACGGGGTGGTCTCGCCGGGCGAGTACGTGGCGGGCTGGATCAAGCGGGGCCCGACCGGAGTCATCGGGACCAATCGCCCGTGCGCGAAGGAGACGGTGGCCTCCCTGCTGGAGGACGCCCCTCACCTCGTACGGCGCGAGGTGGCCGACGATCCGCTGGCGGCGCTGCGGGCCGAGGGGACACGCCCGGTCGAATGGGCCGGCTGGCAGGCGATCGAGCGCGCGGAGGCGGAACTGGGCGCCCGCCTGGGCCGCGAGGTCGTCAAACTGCCCGACTGGGACGCACTCTGGGCGGCCACACGAACGGCCGGGGCCTGACGACGGCCCCCTGAAGATCGGGGCCCGACGACCGGCCCCGGAGATCGGGTCCGGACGGGCGCGCGGGCGGCTGATCTCCTGCGCGCCGACCGGGTCTCGGTTTCAGGGAGTTGTGAGGATCACCAGTTGCTGGGTCGCACGGGTCATCGAGACGTAGCGGTCGACCGCTCCTTCCACGCCCTCTCCGAAGTTCTCCGGGTCGACGAGGACGACCAGGTCGAACTCGAGTCCCTTCGACAACTCCGGTGTCAGCGACCGGATCCGGGAGGTCTCCCGGAACCCGGGATCGCCAATGACGCACGCGATGCCCTCGGCGTGCCCGCGGAGCCAGGTGTCCAGCACCGACTCCAGGTCCGCGACCGGTCCGTGGACGACGGGGACTCCTGAACTGCGCACGGAGACCGGCACGTTGGCGTCCGGCAGCGCGGCCCGGACGACGGACTCGGCCTGGGCCATGACCTCTTGCGGCGTCCGGTAGTTGATGGTCAGCGACGCCACCTCGATCCGGTCCAGTCCGACCCGCCCGAGCCGTTCCTCCCAGGACTCGGCGAAACCGTGCCGGGCCTGTGCGCGGTCCCCGACGACGGTGAAGCTCCGGGACGGGCAGCGCCGCAGCAGCATCTGCCATTCCGCGTCGGTCAGTTCCTGCGCCTCGTCGACGACGACGTGCGCGAACGGCCCGGCGAGCAGGTCCGGTCGGGCCTCGGGCATCCCGGCCTCGTCGATCAGGGTGTCCTGCAGGTCCTTGCCGCGCAGCATCGTCACCGCGCCCTCGCCGTCGTCGTCGGCCGCGAGCACGTTCTCGATGACGCCGGCCATGCGCTCGCGCTCGGCGGCCACGGACGCCTCGTGGCGGCGCCTTCGCAGGGACGTCTCCGGGTCGCCGAGCCGCAGGCGTGCCGCGTCCAGGACGGGCAGGTCGGACACCGTCCAGGCCCGGGCGTCCGGGCGCTGCAGTCTGCGGACGTCGTCGGGCCCGAGCCAGGGCGCGCACAGCCGCAGGTACGCGGGTACGGACCACAGGTCGCCCACGAGGTCGGCCGCATCCAGCAGCGGCCACGCGCGGTCGAGGGTCCCGACGAGCTCCTGATCGTGCAGCAGCGCCCTGCGCAGCAGTTCGGGCGGGACGTCGTCGTCGTGTTTGTCCGTCAGGATCGCGACCAGCGCCTCCCAGACCTGGTCGCGCGCCTCGTTGTGCGGAGTGCCCGGCTCCGCCGCCTCGAACGCCTCGGCCCAGTCGTCGGCGCTCAGCGCGACCTCCGCCCACGGGGTCGTGACCGTCATTCCCTGGGCGGGCGGCTCCTCGTAGAACCGGACGGCCTTCTCGATCGACTTGACCATGTCCGCGGACGATTTCAGGCGGGCCACGTCCGGGTCGCGCTCGGCCGTCGCCGCGGCTCCCTCGGGGACGAGGTCGCGCAGGGTGCAGGTCTGCACGCCCTCCTCGCCGAGGCTGGGCAGGACGTCGGCCACGTAGGCGAGATAGGGCTGGTGCGGACCGACGAACAGCACGCCGCCGCGCCGGTGGCCGAGCCGGGGGTCGGAGTAGAGGAGGTAGGCGGAACGGTGCAGCGCGACGACCGTCTTGCCGGTGCCGGGGCCGCCGTCGACGACGAGGGCGCCGCGGGATCCCGCCCGGATGACGGCGTCCTGGTCGGCCTGGATCGTGGCGAGCACGTCCCTCATGCGCTCCGAGCGGCTGCCGCCCAGGCTCGCGATGAACGCGGACTGGTCGTCGAGCGCCGCGTGCCGCTCCAGCCCGTCGGCGGTGAACACCTCGTCCCAGTAGTCGCTGATCCGGCCGTCGTTCCAGCGGTATCTGCGACGGCTCGCCAGACCCATCGGCCGGGCGTGCGTCGCGGCGAAGAACGGCTCGGCGGCGGGAGAGCGCCAGTCGGTCAGCAGCCGGCGGCCCTCGCTGTCGGTGAGGCCGAGCCGCCCGATGTACACCGGGCCTGAGCCGTCCGCGGCGACGACGTGCCCGAGGCACAGGTCGAGTCCGAAGCGGCGCAGTGCGCGGAGCCGGCCCGTGAGCCGGTGGATCTCCAGGTCTCGTTCCATCGCCTCACGGCCCAGGCCGCCGGGCGCCCTGCGTTCGGCGTCGAGGCGGTCGGACAGTTCGGCGACGGCGCTTTCGAGGCTCTCCGCGACGGCCGCGAAGTGCCGCTCGTCCGCGGCGATCAGTTCCGGGTCCGCCTTGGCGGACAGCCGGTCGGGAAGGCGGAACGCGCTGGTGGTCAGAGGGCTCATGTCAACTTTCCGCAGGTCCTGGCTTCGGCCAGTGATTCTGCGGCAGGACCGGGGCCTTGCCGCAAGCCCCCCGGTGCGCTATAAGTTGAGAGTGGCAAGGGATGGACTTTCCCCTTGCCCTTTCTTTTTGCCCGGGCCGGGAAGTGTCAGCGGCGGTTGCCGCGGGGCGTCACCGCGCCGGCCGCCCGGCCTGCCGGGCGGCGGCCTCCAGGACACGGTCGAGGAGTCCGGGGAAGAGCGCGTCGAGGTCGTCCGCGCGCAGTCCGTTGAGCTTCGCCGTGCCGCGATAGACCTGACGGACGACCCCGCTCTCGCGGAGCACCCGGAAGTGGTGCGTCGACGTGGACTTGGTGACCGGCAGTGCGAAGTCCGAGCAGGAGAGTTCACGGCCTCCGGCGGCGAGCTCGCGGACGATCTGGAGCCGCATCGGGTCGGACAGCGCGTGCAGGACCGACTCCAGCCGGATGTCCTCACGCCCGGGGTGCGGCAGATCACGCCCACTGGCGGCGGTGGCGGGGGGTGTCACGGCGGCTCCACTTCCTCCGGGGACCTCGGTCTTCGCCCCCTCACCTTCGGCATCGTCGGGCAGCCTTCACCCGACGCGACCATTGTACGAGACCCATCGTAGTTTGACACTCGCCGTACTACGAGGTTTATCGTACGAGGCATCCACCGGTCCCGCCACGAATGGAGTCGGCGTGAGTGCCCTCTTCGAGCCCTTCGTCCTGCGCGAAGTCACCATCCCCAACCGGGTGTGGATGCCCCCGATGTGCCAGTACTCGGCCGCGCCGGAGGGTCCCTCGGCGGGCGCTCCGCACGACTGGCACTTCGCCCATTACGCGGCCCGCGCCACGGGAGGGACGGGACTGGTCGTCGTCGAGGCGACCGCCGTCTCGCCCGAGGGCCGGATCTCCCCGTACGACCTGGGCATCTGGAACGACACCCAGGTGGAGGCCTTCCGCCGCATCACGCGTTTTCTGTCCGCGCAGGGCACGGTGCCGGCCGTTCAGCTCGGCCACGGCGGGCGCAAGTCCTCGACCGACCGGCCCTGGAAGGGCGGCGCCCCGGTCGGCCCGGACGCGCACGGCTGGCGGGCCCTCGCCCCGAGCGCGATCGCGTTCGACGAGAAGCACCCGGTTCCCGACGAGCTGACGGTCGACGGAATCCGGGAGATCGCGGGCCAGTTCGCCGACGCGGCTCGCCGCGCCCTGGCCGCCGGCTTCGAGATCGTCGAGATCCACGGCGCCCACGGCTACCTGATCAACGAGTTCCTCTCCCCCCACTCCAACCACCGCACCGACGCGTACGGCGGCTCGTATGAGAACCGCACCCGGTTCGCCCTCGAAGTCGTCGACGCCGTACGGGAGGTATGGCCGCAGGAGAAGCCCCTCTTCTTCCGGATCTCCGCGACCGACTGGCTGGAGGACGCGGGCTGGAGCGCCGACGACACCGTCCGCTTCGCCGCCGAACTGCACGAGCACGGCGTGGATCTGCTCGACGTCTCCACGGGCGGGAACTCCTCCGGCGTACGGATTCCCGTCGGCCCCGGCTATCAAGTGCCGTTCGCCGCACGGGTGAAGAGGGAGACCTCGATGGCCGTCGCCGCCGTCGGTCTCATCACCGAGGCGGAGCAGGCCGAGAAGATCGTCGCCAACGGCGAGGCCGACGCGGTGCTCCTGGGAAGGGAGTTGCTGCGCAACCCGTCCTTCGCCCGGCTCGCGGCACGCGAACTCGGGGCGGAGGTCCACGTGCCCGACCAGTACCACCGCTCCGTGTAGGCGTCCGGGCGCGGAGGCGGCCGTGCGTCCGGCCCCGGAGGCGGTGACGCGTCCGAACACGGAGGGCGCCAGAGCGGTTCCGGCGCCGGGTGGTCGGCGCGCAGTCGCACCACCCGGCGCCGGAAGCGGGTCCGGCGGCCCCGCCCCGCTCAGGCGGCGGTCGTCGCGACCCTCCCGATCGTCACCTCGGTCGTCGTTCCGACCTCCGCCTCGGCGAGCAGCGCGACCAGGGTCGCGCGGGCACGTGCCACGCGGGAGCGGACCGTTCCGACGGGGCAGCCGCTGACCAGGGCGGCCTCCGCGTAGGGCAGACCCATCATCTGGGTCAGGACGAACGCCTCACGACGTTCGTCCGGAAGCACGGCCAGCAGCTCCAGCAGAGCGACGCCGTCGTCGAAGCCGGGCAGACCGAGCGGCTGCGCGTGCTCCACCGCGGTCTCCCAGTCGGCGCAACCGGTCGAGCGCGGCCGGACGGCGGCGTACCGCAGGCTGTCGATCACCGCGCGGCGGGCGATGGACAGCAGCCACGTCCGCGCCGAGGAGCGCCCCTCGAAGCGGTGCAGACTGCCCAACGCCCGCAGGAACGTGTCCTGGGCGAGGTCCTCGGCGGCCTGCGGATCGGCGGACAGGTGGGCCACGTAACGCACGACATCGCGGTGGAGCGCGCGGACGAAGCTCTCGACGGCGGCCGGATCGCCGGCGCGTGCGGCCAGCGCCCAGGCGGTCGCCGACTCGTCGGCCGACACCGCTCGGCCGTCTTCGTCGCGCCTCTCGTGTCCATGGCGCGGAACAGGCAGGGCAGGAGTGATCACCAGGTGTCCTTCTCGGGTCATCCGTGATCCGGACCGGCGCGAGCGCCACGGGTCCGGTGGTGGGGTGCGGCCGTACGGGAGGTACGACCGATGCCCGAAGCACCCGGTCGGCGCTTCGGGGAACGGGCTGTCTCAGACGACAGCGGTCCCCACGGGCGGACCCCGGGAAGTGATCGCGTGGACGAGAAGGAGGAGGCGCGGGGCGCGCTCCGAGGAACGTCGGCGGACCCGGAGCGCCGGCCGGTACGGCGACGCCGGAAGGGCGAGCAACAGCCGTAGAGGCGCGGCCAGTCGGCCGGCCAGGGCCCGCAGGACGCGGAAGACCGCACGCTCGCCGTGCGCGAGCCAGAGGCCGCACAGCAGCGCCGCGAGCAGATGGGCGGCGAACATGCCGAACGATGAGGGCGAGCCCGCTCCGGCGCCCCAGGGGAGCACATGTTCCATGGCTCCGGAACCCATGGGCCCCATGCCCATGGAGCCCACGCCCATGGACCCGGCGCCCACGGCGTCCATCGAGTTCATGTTCATCGAGTCCATGGCGCTCATCGCCATGCCGTCCATGGCGTCCATGCCGGCCATGGCGTTCCCGGCCGGGCGCCCCGGCCCGGCACCCGTGCCCGTACCCGCGTCGGCGGCCGTCAGGGACTGCGCGAAGGAGAACGCGCCGTGGAGGACGCCCTGAGCGAGCACCACGACGGACACGACGAACGGGAGCCCGCGTTCACGGCCGGCCAGGCACCAGCCCGCTCCGGCCGTACCCGCTCCCGCGCCCGCCAGCGCCCACCAGGCCACCGGGGAGCCGGACATCATGACGTGGCCGAGGGCGGCGAGCAGCACACAGACGGCCGCGAACATCACGGCCCGCAGCATGCGCGTGCACCATCCGGCAGTCATGACCGCCACATCCTCGCATCCAGGGTCCGGACGTCGTGAAGAGGTACGGAATTCCGCGGGCGCCGGACGGGTGGCACACCCGTGATCCGGATCACGCGGCCCGGACGCCTCCGCCCCGCATGGCTTCCGCGCTCCTGGGTAGCCGCCGCAGCACCATGACATCACGGCCAGGACAGGGAGACCCTACGTGTTGTAGGGTCCCGGCGGTGAGTGCCGTACGACAGGGGGAACCCGTGGAGGAACGTGACACCGGACGCGTGGCACGCGGACCGGCGTCCGTGCTGGCACTGCTCGTCCCGAGTCTCGGCATCGCCGCGCTGGGCGTGTACCACCTGTGCGGGTTCGACCTGCACGCGCTGCACGGACGCCCGCACCTCGCCGACGGACTGACCATGGCCGGAGTGATCACGGCCCTGGTCGCGGCGGGCGCGGCGGTCGGCGACCTCCTGTGGTGGGCGACCACCCGCACGGACCGCGACCGGGGCGCGACGCCCCACCACTGAGGACCACGGCGCGGACGCCGTCGCCGTCGGCGCGGTTGGTGCGCGAGGGGCACGGCGTCCTGAGCCATCGGGTCCGGCCGTCACCAGGTCCGAGCGGCGGCCGGCGGAGTCGGTTCCTCACCTCCCGGAGTCCCCCGGGTCCGGGCTTCGGCTCCCTTTCGTTCCCGGCGGCCGGGATGTCCTCCACGACCGTGGCCGCGCCGGGCGCCCGGCAGCGGCGAACCGGCACCCGCCGGGCAGGTTCGCCGCGGACCGCTCCCCGCATTCTCAACACCTCCTTACCTCTTCACGCCGCCTCCGGCTGGCCACCGGCTCTCGATTCCCTACAAGATGTAGTGTTCCGGCCTCTGTCCCCACCGGTTCTCCCGCCCTCTCCCCAAGGTGATGCTCCACGGTGTCCGTACAACAGTCAGCGCTCGTCCCGGAACAGCGGAACGCGAGCCCGCGCCGCGGGGCCCCGTCCGGACGGGAGGGCGACGGCATCCGGCCACGAGCCGCCGCGTTCACGGTCTGGTACCTGCGGCTGCTCGCCGTCCTCAACATCGTCGCCGTGATCTCGCTGCCCTTCCGCGAGGAGGTGCACGAGCACAACGGGGGCGAGTTCTTCACTCCCTATCTGGCCACCGCCGGGCTGATCTCGGCGGCGCTGGCCCTGTTCCTGGCACTCGTGATGCGGCGCCGCAAACGAGCCGCCTGGATCTTCAACCTGCTGCTCTCCGGCCCGCTCCTCGCGCTCTACACCGTGGCGCTGACCCAGGACCGCTACCAACGGCACGTCTTCAACTGGATCTCGGTCCTGCTCACCGCCCTCTTCGTCGTCGCCCTCCTGCTGGGGCGCCGGGAGTTCCAGGCCGTCGGGGACCGCTCGAACCCCCGTCTCGCGCTGGCCGTCGGCGCGGGCGGTCTGCTCGTCGGCGCCACCCTCGGCACCCTGCTCGTCAGCGCCACCAACCGTGTGACGGGAACACCGCTGAGCGACCGGATCGCGTACACACTGCTGCGCGGAATCAGTGTCGGCCCGCTCGCCGACCGGTTCGACAGCGTCGTCGCGCCCCGCTGGGTCGACATCCTCGTCAACGTCCTGATGGCCGTCACCTTCCTGCTGGTGCTCTACGCGTGCTTCCGTTCGCCGCGCGGCCTGGAACTCCTCGGCGAGGACGACGAGATCCGGCTGCGGGCCCTGCTGGCCCGGCACGGGGAACGCGACTCGCTCGGCTATTTCGCGCTGCGCCGCGACAAGGCGGTCATCTGGTCCCCGAGCGGCAAGGCGGCGATCGCGTACGGCGTCCGCGGCGGGGTGACCCTCGCCTCCGGCGACCCCATCGGCGACCCGGAGGCCTGGCCCGGCGCGATCGAGGCGTGGCTGCGGGAGGCTCGGCGGCACGCGTGGACGCCCGCGGTGATGGGCGCGGGCGAGGAGGCGGGAACCGTGTACGCCCGGCACGGCATGGACGCCCTGGAGCTCGGCGACGAGGCCATCGTGGACCGGTCCGACTTCACCCTGGAGGGACGCGCCATGCGGGGCGTCCGGCAGGCGCACAAGCGCGTCCGGCGCGCCGGTTACACGGTGCGCGTCCGACGGCACGAGGACATCCCCGAGGCCGAGATGGGCGCCTTGACCGACAAGGCGGACCAGTGGCGCGACGGGGCGACCGAACGCGGCTTCTCCATGGCGCTCGGCCGGCTGGGAGACCCCGCCGACGGGCGGTGCGTGATGCTGGAGTGCCACGACGGCGCGGGGGAACCCCGGGCCGTGCTGAGCTTCGTGCCGTGGGGCGAACGGGGCCTCTCCCTGGACCTGATGCGCCGCGACCGGAACTCCGACAACGGTCTCGTGGAGTTCATGGTGATCGAACTGCTGCTGCGCGCCGAGGAGTTCGGTGTGGAGCGGATCTCCCTGAACTTCGCGATGTTCCGGTCCGTCTTCGAACGCGGCACCCGGCTGGGCGCGGGACCCGTGCTGCGGCTGTGGTGTTCGGTGCTGACGTTCCTCTCGCGCTGGTGGCAGCTCGAATCGCTGTACCGGGCCAACGCCAAGTACCGGCCGGTCTGGGAGCCTCGCTATCTCCTCTTCGAGAAGAGCGCGGACCTTCCGCGTATCGGCATCGCGGCGGCCCGCGCGGAGGGCTTCCTCGCCCCGCCGGCCCTGCCCCGGTTCGCCTCCCGGCGCCCGGCCCGTCCGGACGGGCGGTCCCCCGAACCGCCTCCGGCGGGACCCGGGTCGGCCTCGCGGACCTCGGCCCCGTCCGGTCGCTCCAGGTCGTCCGCGCCGAACGCCTAGCGCCGCGCCGCGATCAGCGGCCTCGATCCGCCGGCACGCGGCCGGGCTCCCAGGAGGGTGTCCGGCCGCGCTGTCTCCGGGTGCGCCTCTCCCCCGGCCGGACGTCCCCGAAGGCGGCGGCACCCCCGGCCGACCGTCGGAAAACGGCCGTTCGCACCGTAGTTGGCCGGACCCACGCCATCGACGGGACGGTTCCCGGGCGTCACTGTCAGTGCCGTGGTGCACACTCACGATCAACGGCGGGACGCATGGGGAGGACACCGTGTTCAGGGGGATCGACGAGGTCGACTGGGCCTCGCTGGAGCATGCCTACGGAAGTGCCGCGGACGTGCCGGAGCTGCTGCGGGGGCTCGCCTCGCCACTCCCCCATGAGCGGGAGGCCGCGCTCGACGGGATGTACGGAGCCGTGCACCACCAGGGCGATGTGTACGACTCGACGCTCGCGTCCGTCCCCTTCCTCTTCGCGCTCGCCGGACACGCGGGGCTCCCCGACCGGGGCGGCATCGTGGAACTCCTCGCCAGCATCGGCGGTTCAGGCCACGGGGACGTCTTCGGGGAGACACCCGGGGGCGGTGAAGACGGTGAGCACGACGCGGACGGGGACGGCGGCGGCCCGGGCACGGAGGACTCCGGGAACGACAACCGCGCGATGGCACGCGCGGCGGTCCGGTCGGGGGCGGCGGTCTTCCTGGACCTGGTCACGGACGGCGATCCGGAGGTGCGCCGCGCCGTGCCGTCGGCGCTCGTCCGTTTCCACGGCGAACCGCCGCGTGCCCTGGCCCTGTTGAGCGAGCGGCTGCGGGACGAACAGGAGGACGGCGTCCGGCTGGCCCTGGTCGAGGGCCTCGGCCTCTTCGCCCGGCTGTACGGCGGTTCCGGGGCCCCGGCGGTGGACTGTCTGGTGTCGCTGTGCGGCCCGCCGCACGACCCCGGGCTGCGGCTCGCGGCGCTCGGCCAGCTCGCCTCGTGCGCTCTCGACCGGCTCCCCGCCGACCTCGTGCCCACGGTCGTCGCGCTGCTTCACACCAGGTCCCAGCGGATCCGGCCGTCCAGAGAGCCCGTCCGGACGTCCTCCGACACGCTCATCGGGAGTCTGCGCCGCATCCGCCCGGCGGACGAGGAGGGCGCGCAGTTGCTCCGGACGCTGCACAAGGCGCTGGGCGCCCGCACCGCGGACCGGATCGCCCTGCTCGAAGGACAGTTGAGCGGTCGGACCACGGCCGACCGGTGCAACGCCGTCTGGATGTCGGCGGGGCTGTTCCGTGAATGGCGGGGCGCCTACGAGGAGCCGGTCGCGCTGATCGGTGAGCAACTCGGCTCGGACGAGGCGCGGTTGCGCTGCGCCGCGGTGTCCGTCCTGGAGTTCCTGTTCACTCTGGCGGCTCCGGCGGCCGACCGGCTCGCCGCTCTCGTGGAGTCGCGCACGGACTCCCGGGGACGCGGTTCGGCGACCCTGCACCGCCCGCTCAAGGCCCTCGCCCGGTGCGGGGACGCACGGGCGGTGCCGGCTCTCGCGGAGGTGCTGCGCGGCCCGGCCGTGCCGAACGAGACCGGGTACACGATCGGCTTCCTGGGTGCGGCAGCGGCGCCCCTGGCTCCGCTGCTGCGCGAGCGGCTGGCCGAGGTTCCGCTCGGCTCCGTGGACACGTACGACCGTGCCGCGCCGCTGCTGTCCGGTCTCGGCGCGCTGCGGCACGCCGCCGCCGTGCCGGAAGTGCTGCGACTGCTGCACGGCACACCACGCGAACTGCGGCTCCGGGACGCTCTGGTGAAGGCGCTGGCCGGGACGCTCGCCGCGTTCGGCCCGGGTGCGTGTGAGGCCGTCCCGACGCTGCGGGGGCTGCTGACGGGCGGGAACGCCGTGGCGGCGGCCGACGCGCTCCGGTCCGTGGAGGGGGACGTCGAGGCGGTCCTTCCGGTGCTGCTCGGTGCGCTGGGCCCGGAGCGGGACACCGGGATCCGCCGGGCGGCGGCCGAGGCGCTCGGCCGGACGGGGCCGGCCGCCGCGCCCGCGCTGCCCGCGCTTCTTCGGCTGACGGGCTCGGGCGACGTGTGGGAGCGGACGGCCGCGGCGTGCGCTCTGTGGGACATCGCCGGAGATCCGGAACCTGTACTGCCGGTGTTCCGCGAAGCCTGGCGGAACCCGTACACCCGGGGCACCGTCACGGCGTGCCTGGTCCGGATGGACGACGCGGGCGCGCCCGTCCACGACCTGATCCGCACGGAACTGACCTCGCCCCGCCGCCACCGCGCCCGCCCGGGCGGTCACGGCAGTCACGACGTGCTCGACGACGAACGGCTCCTTCGGGACTGCCGGACGGTCCTGCGGTCCGGCTGACACAGCCGCCCACCGTGCCGACGCGGCCCGGGCGGCGCCGGGACCGACGTGCGTGCGGGGGCCGGGCGAAGCCGGGAGCGACTGCGTGCGCAGCCCGCGCGGCGCCGGATGCGACGTGCGTGCGAGGCGCGGGACGTCGTCACGGCACTGTGCGCACTGTGCGCGCGGAGTGTGCCGCGCTCTGGGCGGCCGGGGAGGCGCCGGGGCGGCTCAGCTCGTCATCCGGCCCCACAGGGGGCCGATCCGGGCCCACTCCTCGTCCCAGCGGTCCACTCGTCGGCGTTCCAGGTGGCCGCGGAGGAAACGGCCGGCGGCGAAGGGGACGGCCGCGACCCCGGCGCCCGCGAAGAGGCCGATCAGCCAGGCCCGCAGCCGGGCCACGGCGACGGTCGTGGGCCGGTCGACCAGGCGTCCCACGGGATCGGTCCACACCAGGACCGGGGTGTCCGCCAGGGTCCCCGCCGAGACCCGGACCTGGCCGGAGCGGGCACTGCCGTCCGGCGCCGTCCAGCGGACCCTCGTCCACACGACGCGACCGGCGGGCCCGCTCGCCTCCGGCGCGTCCTCGGTCAACCGGGCGGGGACGGTGTGCGACTCCGCGCGTTCCCTCGCGAGAGTGGTCTCCACGGCACCGATGGTCCCCAGACCGGCGACCGCGCCGCCGAGCACCGTGAACACCCAGGCCGTGAGCACGATCCAGGCCTCCAGGACATCGCTTCGCCGTCGCAGCGGGTTGCGCCGCCACCGCCACAGCCAGACCCTCGGACCACGGAACGCCGCCATCAAGGGCATCCTCCTCACGACCGCACGGACACGCCACGTCCCCCTCCCTTACGCGCGTGCTCCGCCCGATGCTCACGGCCCCGCCCCCACCGCCTCGTCCGCCACGGGAGGCCGGCCCTGCGGTAAGGGCCCTGCGGTAAGGAGGGCCACCAGGACCGCGGGCATGGGGGGCCGGGGACCACGGCACCCCTCCGCGCGCGGTCCGGAAGGCACCCGGTCGCCGTCCGTACCGTCGCCCGCGGAGCAGCCCGGAGAGCCGCGCGGGAAACCCGCGTCCGATGCCGAAACACCCCGTCCGACCTGCGCAGACGCCAGGCCGGAAGGTGACTGTCGGTGCCGGGGTGCAGACTGGCCCGTAGCGCAGACAACGACGTCGCGGAGGTGGCCGGTCATGGCCGACGTACTGCTCACGGTAGGCACCCGCAAGGGTCTCTTCATCGGCCGGCGGCGCGGTGGCGCCTGGGAGTTCGACGAGAGCCCGTACTTCAACGCGCAGGCCGTGTACTCGGTCGCGATCGACTCCCGGGGCGACACGCCGCGGCTGCTGGTCGGCGGGGACAGCGCGCACTGGGGCCCCTCCGTGTTCCACTCCGACGACCTGGGCCGCACGTGGACCGAACCCGCGCAGCCCGCGGTCAAGTTCCCCAAGGACACGGGGGCCTCGCTGGAGCGGGTGTGGCAGTTGCACCCGGCGGCCGCCGAACCGGACGTCGTGTACGCGGGGACGGAGCCGGCCGCATTGTACCGCTCGGAGGACCGGGGCGAGTCCTTCGAACTCGTCCGCCCCCTGTGGGAGCACCCCACCCGCTCGAAGTGGGTTCCCGGCGGTGGCGGCGAGGGGCTGCACACCATCCTCACCGACGAACGCGACGCGGGTGCCGTGACGGTGGCCGTGTCCACGGCCGGGGTCTTCCGCACCGCGGACGGCGGCGCGAGCTGGGAACCCGCCAACTCCGGTGTCTCCGCCGTGTTCCTGCCGGATCCGAACCCGGAGTTCGGACAGTGCGTGCACAAGGTCGCGCGTGACGCGGTGAATCCTGACCGGCTCTATCTCCAGAACCACTGGGGGGTGTACCGCAGCGACGACGGCGCCGGGCAGTGGACCGACATCGGCGCCGACCTGCCGTCGACGTTCGGCTTCACGGTGGCGGCGCATCCGCACCGCGGGGACACGGCGTACGTCTTCCCGATCAACGCCGACGCCGACCGCGTGCCGGCCGACCGGCGCTGCCGGGTCTTCCGTACGGACGACGCGGGCACGACCTGGGAACCGCTGACGGCGGGACTGCCCTCCGAGGACCACTACGGCACGGTGCTGCGCGACGCGCTGTGCACGGACGGCGCGGACCCGGCCGGCGTGTACTTCGGCAACCGCAACGGCGAGGTGTACGCGTCGGCGGACGACGGGGACAGCTGGCAGCAGCTCGCCTCGCATCTCCCGGACGTCCTGTGCGTCCGCGCGGCGGTCATGGCCTGATCGCGGCGAGGACCAGAGGAGGACAGGGGTCGCCAACGCCCCTCGGTGGCGGGCGTCTTGTGCCCGGCGACGTCCGATTCGGCAACGAATCGGTCATCCCCGGTCGCGGGACGGCCACCAGTTTGATCTCGGCCATGTGTACGGCAGTAGGGTGACGCCCGTGGCACCACGACCGTTGCATGAGATCGTCGAACCGGGCTGGGCGAAGGCCCTCGAACCCGTCGCCGGACGGATCGCCGAGATGGGCGACTTCCTGCGCGCGGAGATCGCCGGGGGACGCACCTACCTACCGTCCGGGGCGAATGTCCTGCGGGCCTTCCAGCAGCCCTTCGACGAGGTGCGTGTCCTCATCGTCGGACAGGACCCGTACCCGACCCCGGGTCACGCGGTGGGTCTGTCGTTCTCGGTGGCCCCGGAGGTACGTCCGCTGCCGCCCAGCCTGATCAACATCTTCCGCGAACTGAACAGCGACCTCGGCGCGCCCCAGCCGTCCAACGGCGACCTCACCCCCTGGACGAACCAGGGCGTGCTGTTGCTCAACAGGGCGCTGACGACGGCACCCCGCAACCCCGGCGCACACCGCGGCAAGGGCTGGGAGGAAGTCACGGAACAGGCCATACGGGCCCTGGCCGCGCGCGGCCGACCGCTGGTGTCCATCCTGTGGGGCCGCGACGCGCGCAACCTGCGCCCCCTGCTCGGCAGCCTTCCCTCGGTGGAATCCGCGCACCCCTCGCCCATGTCCGCCGACCGCGGCTTCTTCGGTTCGCGCCCCTTCAGCCGCGCCAACGACCTGCTGGCGAAGCAGGGAGCGGAGCCGGTGGACTGGCGCCTGCCGTGACACCCGACGGCGTGCACGACGGCCGGCGGGACGGGCGGAGCCCTTCCGTCGTGCTGGCCGTGGACTCCGGAGGCTCGGGACTGCGGGTGGCGCTCGGCGCGCACGGGGTGCCGGACGATGCCGTCGCTCCCGCACGCCGAGACGCCCCGGCACCGCCCGCCCCGGTACGGCTCGGTGGTCCGCTGACCTCCCGGGAGCCGGTGCGGACCGGCCCGCGCGGGATCTCGGCCGAACACCTGCTGGATCAACTGCTGCCGATGGCACGCCGGTTGATGGCCGAGGCGGGCGCCGGACGACTCGGGGCCGTCGCCGTCGGCGCGGCCGGTCTCGCCACGCTCGGCGCCGAACTGCGGGAGGAACTGCCGGCTGTCCTGGAGCGTGAACTGGGCGTAGGGCGGCTCGCCCTGGCGGCGGACGCGGTGACCGCGTACACGGGCGCGCTGGGCACCCGGGCGGGTGTCGTGATCGCGGCGGGCACCGGCATGATCGCGATCGGCACCGACCTCACGTCATGGCGCAGGGCCGACGGCTGGGGCCATCTGCTCGGCGACTGCGGCGGCGGAGCGTGGATCGGCCGCGCGGGCCTGGAAGCGGCCCTGCGCGCGTTCGACGGCCGCCCGGGCGGCTCGTCCGCGCTGCTGGCGCGGGCGGAGGAGCGGTTCGGGCCGATGCCGGAGCTGCCCGGTCTGCTGTATCCGCGCGGCGACCGGGCCGCCGTGCTCGCCTCCTTCGCCCCCGAGGTGGCCGGCCTCCGCGAGAGCGATCCCGTGTCCTCGGGCATCCTGCGGGCCGCCGCCCGGCACATGGCCGAGTCGGCCGCCGCGGTGTGCCCGGCCGACGGCGAGCCCCATCTGGCCTTCACCGGGGGCCTGTTCAACGTGGGTGAGGCGCTCCTCGAGCCCTTGGGCGAGGAGTTGGCCGAGCGCCTGCCGAAGGTCCGCCGGGTACTCGCCGCGGGCGACCCCCTCGACGGTGCGCTCCGGATCGCGGCCGACCTCGCGGACGGCCGGCTCGCACTGCCCCTGGACGAACGGATGTTGTACGTGGTGACCGAAAAGCCGTACCAGGACATCCATGGCCAGAATGCGCCGTAGCACCGACAAGTCGGCGTTTACCGATCGCTTCTGATCCGTACGTAACTCATCAGACAAAAGCGGACGGATACCGCTCACCTGCACCCTCCCCGAACAGGGGAACCCGAGAAACCAGTAACATGCGGCGCCATGAGCTCCCCCACTGGGCCCGCGTCCGGCCTGCCAGTACGAATGCCGCGACCCCGCCAAGCCGGGCGGCACCGCCGTCCGGAACCCCTGGCGGCTCCCGAGGGCGCGCCCGCGCTCGTCCTCGCGGTGCCGGGCACCCCCAGCGCCGCCACGCGCAGCCTCGCCGAGGAGGTCGTGAGCATCGCCCGCTCCGAGCTCCCCGGCCTCGACGCCCGCATCGGTTACCTGGACGGGGACGACGAGTTCCCCACGCTGCAGTCCGTGCTGGCCCACGCCGCCGAGGAGCGCACCGCGCGCTTCGAGCAGGCCCGTGCCGCCGGTTCCGACGTCTCCGAGCCCGACGGCCCGGTCGGCATCGTTGTCCCGCTGCTCGCCGGTCCGGACAACGCCCTGCTGCGCCGGATCCGCCAGGCGGTCATGGAGAGCCGCGTCGCGGCCGAACTGACCGATGTCCTCGGTCCGCACCCGCTGCTCGCCGAGGCCCTGCACGTGCGCCTCTCCGAGGCCGGTCTGGCCCGCGCCGACCGCGCCCGGCTGTTCACCGTGGCGACCGCCGCGGACGGCATCGTGCTCGCCACCGTCGGCGGCGAGGAAGCGGTGCAGGCGGCCGGGATCACCGGCATGCTGCTCGCCGCGCGGCTCGCCGTGCCGGTCATGGCGGCGGCCCTCGACGAGGAGGGTTCCATCGCGGCCATCGCCGAGCAGCTTCGCGGCTCCGGTTCGCAGCAGCTCGCGCTCGCCCCGTACCTGATCGGTCCTGAGCTCGACGCGGGTCTGCTCGACGCGGCCGCCAAGGAGGCCGGCTGCAGCGCCGCCGAGGCCCTCGGCCCGTACCCGGCGATCGGCAAGCTCGCGCTCGCCCAGTACACGACGGCGCTGGGCATCGCGCCGCCGCAGACCCAGGGAGCGCCGGCCTTCTAGTCGGCCGCCACCTCCGCACCACCCGTACCACCCGCACACCGAAAGGGCCCGCTCCTGAGCCAGGAGGGGCCCTTTCCCATATGCCGCGGGCGTACCGGACGAGGCTCGCCAGGAGCCGACCGGGCCGGCCCGGTCAGTCGAAGACCACGCAGGACGCGGCGGGGGCCTCGACCGAGCCGCCGCGGAGCGGAACGCCGCTGTCCGGATCGACGGAGAACCAGGTCACGTCGCCGGAGCGTTCGTTGGCCGCGTACAGGAAGCGGCCCGAGGGGTCGAGCGCCAGCGCGCGGGGCCAGACGCCGCCGCAGGGCACCTCGTCGACGAGGGTGAGCCCCTCGCCTCCCGCGTCGACGGCGAGCACGGAGACGGTGTCCTGCCCCCGCACCGCGGTCCACGCGAAGCGGCCGTCGGGCGAGACGACGATGCCCGAGGGGTACGCGTCACCGTCCGGGACACCGGACAGGACCGGCGTCTCACCGACCGGCCGCAGCGAGCCCTCGGCGGCGTCCCAGCGGCAGACGGTGACGGTCGGCGCCAGCTCGTTGACGACGTATGCGTGCCCGCCCCGCGGGTGGAAGGCCAGATGGCGCGGTCCGGAGCCGGGACGCAGCGCGATCTCCCGGTGCACGCTGAGCGCCCCTTCGTCGAGGGCGCACACCCGGACCGAGTCCGTCCCGAGGTCCACGCTGACCGCCCAGCGGCCGGTGGGGTCGGGCTGCACCTGGTGGGCGTGCGGGCCCTCCTGCCGCTCCGTGTGCGGACCGGAACCGGTGTGCCGGAGCACATCGGAGGCGGCGGGCTCCAGACCCACGCCGGGGCGGACGGGTACGACGCTCACGCTTCCCGAGCCGTAGTTCGCGGCCAGGACGTGTCCGCCGAAGACGCTGAGGTGGGTGGGCCCGCTGCCGCCGGTCAGGGTCGGCGGACCGGTCAGTTCCGGCTTGTCGCCGTCCACCCGGTAGGCGGCCACCGCCCCCTCGTCGGTCTCGCTGACCGCGTACAGGACGTCGTGCGCGGGAGCGAACGCGAGATACGAGGGGTCGGGTACGTCGTCGGCCGCGCCCAGCACGGTCAGGGCGCCGGTGTCCGGGTCCACGGCCGCCGTGAGGACACCGAGGCCCCCCGCCGTCGTGAACGAGCCGATGAACGCCCGCTGTCGCCGCCTGCCGCCGTGCGCCACTTCTGGCCCCTCTCGGTCCCGCTCCCGATCCCGCGTCTTCGGGGCGACCGTAGCAGCCACGACGCTGCGGTCTAGACCAAAACGGGGCCGATTGGCCGACGGCAGGACGGGGCGGCCGGGCGGTCGGCATCGCGGGCGCGATCGGGTACGCACCCCGTACGCACGGCCGCCCGGATGCGCCAGGATGCGCCCGGATGCGCAGGAGCCACGAGCGTCGCGTGGAATCCGTACGACGGCCGCCAGGGGCACCCTGGGCGCGCACCGGACGCCTGGCCTCCGGGACCCCTCCGACGCCGCCCAGCGGGCACCGAGGGCCTCGTTGTGGATCTTCCGGACCGCGCCGGCGGAGGTCCCGGCACCCCCCGCACCCCCGCACGCCCGCACGCCCGCACGCCCGCACCCGGAAAGGGAAAAGCCCCTGGGGCGCCGGACGACGCCCCAGGGGCCGGGGGAAGAACCGTTCCGTCGGCGTCAGGCGCCGACGACGAGCCGCGAGCGGGGAACCGGACCACGCAGCGGTGTCGCCATGTCGACGAGCGCCCGCTCCAGGCCGTGCAGGTGCACGAGCGCCTGCTCCGCACCGGGGTGATGGCCGGGGACGCCGTGCTGAAGCGCGGGAGCGCCTCCCGGTACGGCGCCGACCAGGGACTCCATCGCGGTCTCGACCCGCAGGCAGGCCGCGGTGAGGCGGGCGTCGTGCGAGGCGTCCGGGTCGGCGGCGACGGCGGCGAGACCTCGTACCTCGCGGGCGCAGTCGTCCAGCAGCGCCAGGATCGCGCGGGCCCGCTCCTTGCGCTGCCGCATCGGGTTGAGCGGGTGCACCAGGGGTGCGAGGGCCATCCGTACGCGCCCCAGGAGTGCTTCGAGCTCCCCCGCGAGCGGCGCCGGGTCGGCCAGGTCGTCACCCGCGAGCCTCCGCGCCGCCGCCGAAGTGCAGCCGTGCACGGCGTGCAGGGCGCGCTCGATCCAGCGGTCGGTGACCGTGTGCGTGGTGATCGGCAGGACGAGCGCCACCGCGAGGGCGGCACCGAGCGCGCCCACCCCGGTCTCGGCGAGCCGGAGGGCGAGCAGACCCGGATGCAGGACGCCGAGCAGCCCGTAGAGCAGGCCCGCCATGACGGTGACGAAGAACATCATCCAGCTGTACGAGGGTGCGGCCGTGTAGAAGATCCCGAAGACGCTGACCGCGACGAGTACGGCGGTCGGCGCGGGCGCGCCGTGCAGCGGCACGGCGACCAGGAGCCCGGCCACGATGCCGGTGAGCGTGCCGATCACGCGCCGGAAGCCGCGGACCAGCGTCTCACCGCGCGAGGCCGTGTTGACGAAGATCCACCACGCGGTGCCGACGGCCCAGTACCAGCGGTCGTGCGAGAGCACCTGGCCCGCCGCGAGGGCGAAGGCGCAGGCCGCGGTCGCCTGGAAGGCCTGACGGGTGGCCGGACGCGCCAGCCCCCGCCCCTCCAGCGGCAGCGGCGCCGCGGGCAGGGGGCTGCGCCGCTCGATGCACCAGGCGCCGAACCGCACCGCCGAGGATGCCGAGAGCGACAGGGCGATGGCGGCGTAGAGCTGCGGGAGCTGGCCGGGCACGGCGTGCAGGAACTGGGTGGTGAAGAACATCATGAACGCGAAGATGCCGAGCGCGTGTCCGCGCGGGCCGAAGCGGCGGGCGTACACCCCGGCGAAGACCACGGCGAGCCAGGTCGCGTCCCGCAGCGTCGGCGCCCCGTGCAGGGTGGTCGCCACCGCGAGGACCGGGAATCCGGCCACGGGGAGCAGGGCGGTGGTGCCGGCCTGGCCCCGCACGGTCGGGTCGCCGACCGTGAACAGCGCGAGCAGCGCCGCGAGCCCGCCGGTGATCGAGGCGGGGAGCGAGAGTCCGGCCACCTGGCACAGGGCGACCGCGAGGCCGATGCCGAGGACCGCCCGGAGCGAGACCCGCAGCCGGAACAGTCCCGGATCCGGCGCCATGAACATCTTCTTCACCTTCGGCGGCCCGCCCCCACTTCGCAGTTCAACAGAGATCCGGCATGCGCGGCGCACATGCGAAAGGCGCCGCGGGTCCGGTACGGCTTCCTTGCCGTCCGGCGCTGCGCAGCGCCATCGATACGGACAAGGTACGCGGCGGGTCGGAACTGGCTCAACCGGCGCGGTTTCGACTGGGCCATTGGTACAGTCGAAGGAGAACATTGTCGGCCGCGAGGAGGCCAACGGACCATGCCTGTGGACGAGCTCGACACCCGCATCCTGCGGCTCCTTCTGGAGCAGCCGCGCACCAGCGTCCGTGAATACGCGCGCGTCCTCGGTGTCGCCCGCGGCACGCTCCAGGCCCGCCTCGACCGGCTGGAGCGGGACGGGGTGATCACCGGGACGGGCCCGTCGCTGTCCCCGGCGGCGCTCGGTCATCCCGTGCTCGCGTTCGTGCACATCGAGGTCACGCAGGGGCATCTGGACGACGTCGGCGACGCGCTCGCCGCCGTGCCGGAGATCATCGAGGCCTTCTCGATCACCGGGGGCGGCGATCTGATCACCCGGGTCGCGGCGCGTGACAACGCCCACCTGGAGGATGTGATCCAGGCCCTGATCAGCCTGCCCGGAGTGGTCCGCACCCGGACCGAGGTGGCCCTGCGCGAACGGGTCCCGCACCGGCTGCTGCCCCTGGTGGAGTCGATCGGACGGGCCGCGCGCGGCTGAGCGCGACGCCGGGACCACCCGTCCGGCACTCGTCCGTGGGCCATTTCGGAAGTCCCGGCCGAAGTTCCGCCGGGTGCGCCAGAATGCCGGTCGGCGAGTGGTTCCGGACACCGTGCGGAGCGGGTCGGCGACTTCGGCGGGCGGGCCCCGGGTGGGCGTGCGTCCGCGATCGCCGGCCCGGCGACGGCCTTCCGGTCGCCGAGGGCGGTCCGGTTGTGCCACGACCGGGAGGTGTCCGGCCGTACCCGACCGGGAGGTGTCCGGCCGTCGTTCCGGAGGGAGTACGCGTGCACCCCGACAAGGACGCACCCGCGGGCTCGGGGGCGCCGCCAGGTCCGAACGGCACAGGCTCGGACCCGGGAGCGCAGGCCGGTCCGGACGGTCCGGTGCGCTCGGACGCGCGGCGCAATCGCGAGCGCATCCTGGCCGTTGCCCTCGCTGAGCTGACCCGCTCCGCCGACACGCCGCTGAGCGCGATAGCCAGGAAGGCGGGGGTCGGTCAGGGGACCTTCTACCGCAACTTCCACCATCGCGAGGCCCTCATTCTGGAGATCCACCGCCACGAGGTGCGGCAGGTGACCGACGCGGCGGCGCATCTGCTGGCCACCCGGCCACCGGACCGGGCGCTGCGGGAGTGGACGGACCGGCTCGCACGGTTCGCGATGGCCAAGGCGGGCCTGACCGAAGCGCTGCGGACCACCACCGCCACACCCCGGGGCGTCCTCACGCGGCTCGACCACGGACCCCTGAGCTCTGCCGTGGCCCTCCTGCTGCGGACCAACGAGGAAGCGGGGACCATCCGGCCGGGGGTGAGCCCCGACGACTTCCTGCTCGCGGTCGCCGGGCTCTGGCACCTCGACCGCCACGGGGACTGGCAGGCGCACGCGCGCCGTCTGCTGGACCTGGTGACGGACGGCCTGCGCGTGGGTGCGCCCGGACCGGGCACTCCCACGCGGACGGACTGAACCCGCTCCCGCTCGCGTGCCGACCGACCGGGCGACCGGGCGACCAGGCGGACGGGCGGGTCAGCGGCGGACCAGCCGGACGTGCGTCGCGGCGGGCGATACGACCGTCTCGGCCACCCGGTATCCGTCGATCGCGTCCCCCAGGTCGTCGAGCAGGAGCTCTCCGCCGCCCACGAGCCGCGGGACGACGGCCATGTGCATGTCGTCGAGGAGTCCCGCCCGCAGGTACTGCCGCACGGTGGCCGCCCCGCCCCCGAGCCGGACGTCCTTGCCCTCCGCCGCCTCGAAGGCGCGGGCGAGGACCGTCTCGACGGGCTCGTCCGTGAAGTGGAAGGTCGTTCCGCCCTCCATGACGACGGAGGGCCGCAGGTGGTGCGTGTGCACGAACACGTCGTTGTGGTACGGAGGGTTGGGTCCCCACCAGCCCGTCCACGACTCGTCCTCCCACGGTCCGCGCTGAGGCCCGAACATGTTGCGGCCGATGATGGTGGCGCCGATGTTCCCCTCGCTGCGCCTCACGTACTCGACGTCGATTCCGTCCTTGCCGTCGGCCAGGTCGCGCATGGCGGCGAACATCCACTCGTGCATGGTCTCGAAGCCCTCGCCGAGCGGATGCGCGAGATCCTGCCGGGGACCGGCGGCGTAGCCGTCCACCGAGACGGTGATGTTGTGTACGCGCAGCTTGGGCATGGCCGTGCTCCTTCGGTTCGTGGGTTCCCGCTCTCACCCGTACGTCGAACGGGGCACGCGCGGATCGACAGCTCCCGGAAACTTCCGGCTGCGGGGCACGTGGCCCCGCCGTCACCGGGCCGCCGAAGGAGGCGGCAGGCGCAGTCCCGCGAGGTCCGGGGGTACGGGGTTGTCGGGGCGGAAGAACGGGGCGGGTTCTGCGTCGGCCGCCGTGGCCGGTGCGTCGGTGAGGCGGAAGCGGTCGCGCAGCCGGCCGTAGAAGTCGGTGGGGTGCAGACGGATGAGACGCACCCGTTGCGGAGCCCGGAAGACCCCGATCCAGTCACCGGGGTCGAGCACCCCGCGCAGCTGGCCGTCGATGCTGACGGCGGCCTGGCCCGAATGGGGCAGCACCCGCAGGGCGACGGGCTCGTCCGGCGCGGCGACGACGCTGCGGTTGAAGGTCATGTGCGGCGCGATCGGGGTGAACACGACCGCGTCCATGTGCGGGGAGAGCACGGGACCGCCGGCGGCGAAGCTGTAGGCGGTCGATCCGGTGGGGGTGGCGACGGCGAAGGCGTCCGCCGAGTACGAGGCCAGCCGTCGCCCGGCGAAGTAGACACCGACGCTGACCTGACGGTCCCGGGCCAGCTTCTCCAGGACGACGTCGTTCAGGGCCGCGACGTCCAGCGCCACCCCCCAGCCGTCGCCGTCCGTCGTCTCGGCTCTGACCTGCGGCGGCGGCAGGGCGGGGCCTCGTCCGTAGCAGAGCGCCTCCTCCATGCCTCCGGGGATCTCCAGGACCCGGGAGGCGCGCAGGGTCAGTGTCATCCGTTCCTCGACGGTGGCCTCGCCCTCGTGGACCGCCTGCAGCGCGCGGGTTACGTCGGCCGCGGGCACCTCCGTGAGGAAGCCGACCTTGCCGAGGTCGACGCCCAGCACGTTCGCGCCGCTCTTGACGGCGATGCGGGCGCCGCGCAGGAAGGTGCCGTCGCCGCCGAGCGTGACGACGAGGTCCGGGTTGCCGGCCGCTTCGGCTTCCGCGCGTCCGCCGCGCCGCTGGTCCTTGGCCCAGACGTCGATCTCGGTGCACCGGATGCCCCACGCGTCGCACCACTCGTGCACGGCGCGCGCGACATCGCGGGCCGCGGTCCGCCCCTGGTGGACGACCAGGCCGACGCGGTGCACGGACACGGCAACCTCCAGGTCCACACGGGTACGACCCGATCCTTCCATGAATAGGGCATTTCGGTACGGAGAGACGGACCGTCCGGCCGCGCCGGAGAGCCCGCGGAGTCGCCGGACCAGGAGAATGCGCGAGGCCGGCACCGCACCTGGAGGTGCGCAAGACGGACACCGCACTGGAGCTGCGCAAGGCAAACACCGCGCCCGGGACGCGACAGGGGACGCCGGTCCCGCCGCGCACGACGGCCCGCGGTACCGGCCGCGCGGCCCACCGCCGCGGGCCGAGGGTGCGACCCCTTCAGTGCCTCAACTCCCCCTGCGAGCGGTCGACTTCTTCATCTCTCCTGTCACGAGCGCGAGTTGTCGGGCGAGCGCCGCTCCGCCCGCCCGTCACCCCGGACGGATTCCAGCCGTGTCGGCGCCATCCCGCTACTTCAACTTGCTTCCGCTCACCGCGAGTTCGGGTGCCGTCAGCGGCAGGGCGGGACCCACCGGGACCGTTCCGCCGGTCGAACATTTTCGGACACTTGAGCACCCCGCCGAACGCTGAACGACTATCGTCTCGAATTGACGTCTCCTGAGCGACCGACAAGGCTCGGAGATCCCGTCATGACCGCTTTCATCCGTATGACGAACCACTTCGACAGCCCCCATGAAAGGTTCCTTTCGTGATCAACAGCAATCACGGGACTGATTACGAGAGCCTTCTGCTCGACCGCAAAGGCCAGGCCGAAGCCTTCGACGCCATCGGCGACCGCTACGACGAGGCGTTTCCGCACAAGGAAGGCCAGGTCACCGCGGGCGAGTGGCTGGTCGCCTCGCTGGCCGAGGGGGCTCGGGTCCTCGATCTCGGCTGCGGCACCGGGGTGCCGACCGCGCGCCAGATGGCGGACGCCGGGTTCGAGGTCGTGGGGGTCGACCTCTCCGGCGGCATGGTGGAACTCGCGAGCGGCTACGTCCCCGACGCCACGTTCCACCAGCTGGACCTCGCCGACCTGCGTCCGGGCGGTTCCCGTGACCTCGGCCGCTTCGACGCCGTCGCCGCCTTCTTCTCGCTGCTGATGCTGCCGCGCGCGGAGATCCCCCTCGCCCTGCGGACCGTCCGTCATCTGCTGGTGCCCGGGGGCCTGTTCGTCCTGTCGATGGTCGAGGCCGACGTGGACGACTTCGCGATCCCGTTCCTCGGGAACACGATCCGGGTCTCCGGCTATCTGAAGGAGGACCTCCACAAGGTCATCGAGGAGGCGGGCTTCGAGATCGTCAAGGAGACCTCGTACACGTACGCCCCGGCGGTGACCGATGTCCCGCCCGAGGAGCAGGTGTTCCTGTGCTGCCGGCGGTGTGACTGAGGAGGCGGAGTCCGAGCCGCGGACCGCGCCACCCTTCCGACGGGACAGAAGCGTGACCGAGCACCACACCCCCCAAGAGGGCACCGCCCCGCCGCAGGTCCTCCTGCCACCGGCGGTGGTGACGGACGGCCGCGTGCCGCAGACCGACCGCCTCCGGTATCTCGACGTGGCGACGCGGCGGATCGCCCGCGGGATGGATCTGGACGAGACGCTGCGGGAACTGCGGCAGGCGGCCGTGCCGGCCTTCGCGGACGCGATCTTCATCCACCTCGACGATCCGCTGCCGGTGGGCGCGGAGCGGTCGACGGGCCCCGTCGTGCTCCGCCTGCACAGCTCGGAACGGGCCTGGCCGACGGCCTTCCACCCCACCCCGCCCACGGACTCGGCCCTGGCCCCGGCCCTGGACACGGCCACGGCCACGGCCACGGCAACCAACCAAGCCACGGACGACGGCCGTTCGGCCCCTCACACCGACACGGCCCCGTACGCCGACTCGCAGCCGCACATCGACTCGGCCCCGGACGCCCCCAAGGGCCCGCACGCCGCAACGGCCGCGTACGCCGCCCAGGTCCCGGCCGCCGACCGGACTCCGCCCCCGCCGGCGCTCCCCCGCATCGCCGGGCGCGTGGAACCGGTCGGCAGCGGCCGGCTCGCGGAGCTTCTGCGGGACGGCCGCCCCGCGTTCGGTGACGCCCCCGGCAACGCGCCCGCCGTCGCCGAACTGCTCGCGGCGGGCACCGTCCCGCCGGGCGCACTGCCGCCGGGCCACCGTCTGATCATCGCGCCGCTGCACGGAAGCCATCACGTCATGGGCACGGTGGTCCTGCTCCGGAGCGCCGACCGCCCGGTCTTCACCAACGACGATCTGCTCGTCGCCTCGCAGCTCGCCACGCACACCGCGCTCGGGGTCCAGAAAGCGGTGATGTACGGCCACGAGGCCGCCGTGGCGGACACGCTCCAGCACACCATGCTGCCGTCGTCGCTGCCCGAACCCACCGGCATCCGGCTGGCCAGCCGCTATCTGCCCGCCTCCAAGACCGCCCAGGTCGGCGGCGACTGGTACGACGCGATACCCCTTCCCGGCAACCGGATCGCGCTGATCGTCGGCGACGTCATGGGCCACTCGATGACCTCCGCCGCGATCATGGGCCAGCTCCGCACCATCGTGCAGACCCTCGCCGGTCTCGACCTGCCGCCCAACGAGGTCCTGCACCATCTCGACGAGCAGGCGCAGCGGCTGGGCAGCGACCACATCGCCACCTGCCTCTACGCGATCTACGACCCGATCTCGCACCGCCTGCTGATGGCGAACGCCGGCCATCCGCCCGCCGTACTGCTCCACAAGGACGGCCGGGCCGAGGTGCTGGCGGTCCCGCCCGGCGCCCCGATCGGGGTCGGCGGTGTCGTCTTCGAGTCGGTGGAGATGGCCGCGCCGCCCGGAACGACCCTGGTGCTGTACACCGACGGACTCGTCGAGTCCCGCGACACGGACATCGGAAGCGGCGTCGAGGCGCTGCGGGTCCGTCTCCAGACCACCGCCCACGGACTGTCCTCGCTGGAGGTGCTCTGCGACCACGTGCTCGGAACCCTCGGCCCGGGAACGCGGGACGACGACATCGCCCTGCTCACCGCCCGGTTCGACGGCTTCCCGCCGGACAGCGTCGGTTACTGGTTCCTGGCCCCGCACCCGATGACCGCGGGCCAGGCGCGCCGGCTGACCCGCAGGGCCCTGCGCCGCTGGGGTCTGGACTCCCTGGCCGACCCGACGGAACTCATGGTCAGCGAGGTCGTGACGAACGCCGTGCGGTTCGCCTCCCGGCCCCTCTCGCTGCGGCTGCTGCGCACCGACGTGCTGCGCTGCGAGGTGACCGACGACTCGCCCCAGGTGCCGCGGATGCGGCAGGCCGGTTCCGGGGACGAGAGCGGCCGCGGCCTCTTCCTGGTCAATCAACTCGCCCTGCGCTGGGGCGCGACACGCGTGAGCAGCGGCAAGGTCGTCTGGTTCGAGCAGAAGATCCCGGCGAAGTAGCGGCCACGGGGCGGCACTGGGCCCGTCGCCGCTCCGCCGGCACCGCCGGGGTCGTCATTCGGCTGATTCTCGAACGATCCTGATCGACGGTTCCGGGGCACGCAGACCCGTCCGAGCTATGGTGGCGGTCCTAGCTCGCAGGAAGTGCTGACGCCCCTGATGACGGTACGAATGTTGCCCTGGGCCCGGCCCGCCGTTCCTCTCCTCACCGCGCACATAGGCCACGTCCCCACGGCTCTCCGCGTCCTTCGACGCCGGCCTGCCGTGTGCGGACCGTCCCGAACCGCCCGTCGCGCATCGAGAAGAGGACTCCCCGTGAACAGCATCAACCGTCGCACCGTCCTCGCCGGACTGGGAGCGGCAGGTACCGGCCTGCTCGCCGCCTGCGGCAACGACGCCCCCACCACTCCCGCCCTGCTCAGCCCCAACGGAGCCCGGGTCGCCGGCGTGGAGAAGAAGCGCAGCGCCACGGGCAGGGTCCAGAGCCTCAACGTGACCGCGGCGCCCGCCACGCTCGACCTGGGCGGCGGGGTGGTGGCCAAGTCCTGGGCCTTCAGCGGCCAGGTTCCCGGCAAGGAGATCCGCATCTCCGCCGGCGACACGCTCGAAGCCGAGCTGTCCAACCAGTTGCCCGACGGCACCGCGACGTCCGTCCACTGGCACGGCATCTCGCTGCGCAGCGACATGGACGGCGTACCGCCGGTCACGCAGAACCCGGTCCGGGCCGGATCCAACTTCACGTACCGTTTCGTCGCCGACAAGCCCGGCACGTACTTCTTCCACCCGCACGTGGGCGTCCAGGTCGACCGCGCCCTGTACGCGCCGCTGATCATCGAGGACCCCCGGGAGCCGCTGTCGTACGACGACGAGTGGGTCGTCGTCCTCGACGACTGGCTCGACGGCGTGACCGGCTCGCCGGAGGACGTCTTCACCGAACTCAGCCATCACATGGCCGGTATGGACATGAAGGACATGGGATCGGGCCGGCCGGCGTCCTCGGCTCACCCGTCCCCGTCCGCCCCGGCGTCCCCGTCCGCCTCCGTCTCCGCCGGTGAGGACGCCACGACGCGGTTCAGGCTCCGTACCTCCGCCAGCCCCCTGCTCGGCCGTGACGCCGGGGACGTGAAGTACCCGTACCACCTGATCAACGGGCGCGTCCCGACCGACCCGGCCCTCTACAGCGGCACGCCGGGCAGGCGGGTCCGCCTCAGGATCATCAACGCGGGCGCCGACACCGCGTACCGGGTGGCTCTCGGCGGCCACAAACTGACGATCACCCACACCGACGGCTTCCCCGTCGAGCACGAGGAGGTCGACGCCCTGCTGGTCGCCATGGGCGAGCGGTACGACGTACTGGTCACCCTCGGCGACGGCGTCTTCCCGCTCGTCGCGCTGGCCGAGGGCAAGGACGTCTCCGGCATGGCCCTCGTGCGGACCGGCTCGGGAGGCCTGCCGGACCCGGCCGTTCGTCCGCGCGAGCTGGACGGCCGCATCGTGACCGCCGGGCAGTTGAGCGCGAGCGACGGGGCCCGGCTGGCGGCGAAGGACCCCGACCAGGTGATCCGCGTAAGGCTCACCGGCAGCATGGGCACGTACGACTGGGCCATCAACGGCAAGCGGTTCGACATGGCCGCCCCGACCGCCAACCCGCTGCTGGTCGAGGAGGGCCAGCGGGTCCGGCTCGACTTCATCAACGCCACCGGCATGTGGCACCCGATGCACCTGCACGGCCACACGTACCAACTCGGCGCCACCGGCCCGCGCAAGGACACGACGATCGTGCTGCCGAAGTCGAAGCTGTCCGTCGTCTTCGACGCCGACAACCCCGGGCAGTGGATGCTGCACTGCCACAACGCCTACCACAGCGAGGCCGGGATGATGGCGCTCCTGGCCTACGGAGCCTGAGCCTACGGAGCCTGAGCCGACGGAGCGTCAGGGCCGTGCGCTCAGCCGAGGAAGCTCAGTCGCACCTGGCGGTGCGGGTTGTCCCGGTTGGTGTCCACGAGGCACACCGACTGCCAGGTCCCCAGTTCCAGAGCCCCGTCCACCACGGGCAGGGTCGCGTGCGGCGGGACGATGGCGGGGAGGACGTGGTCGCGGCCGTGCCCGGGGCTGCCGTGGCGGTGCTGCCAGCGGTCGTCCGCGGGAAGCAGGGAGTGCAGCGCGGTCAGGAGATCGTCGTCACTGCCGGCGCCGGTCTCGATGATGGCGATTCCGGCGGTGGCGTGCGGGACGAAGACGTTCAGGAGACCGTCGCGGCCCGCCGCGGCCTCACGGAGGAAGGCCTCGCAGTAGCGGGTGAGGTCGACGACCGTCTCCGACGAACCGGAGGAGATGTTCAGGACCTGCGTGGTGAAGGCATCGGACATGCCTCAATCCTCCCCCATCCGCGGTCGCCCGGCCCGTGACGACAAGGCCGGCGGCCTGTCGCGGACGACCGGCCGCCGACGGCCTCCGGCACGGTTCGTCCGTCGGGTGGCTCATAGTGAGGTGCCCGACGCGGCGGACGGGAAGATCCGGGGGCCCGGTCCGGTTCGTAGAAGCGTGAACAACAGCGGTGTGCGTGCGCGCGAGGTCGATGTGGTCGTCGTCGGAGCCGGTCAGGCCGGCCTGGCCGCCGCCTACCACCTGCGGCGCACCGGCTTCGAACCGGACCGGGACTTCGTCGTGCTCGACCACGCACCGCACCCGGGCGGGGCCTGGCAGTTCCGCTGGCCGTCGCTGACGTACGGCAAGGTGCACGGGATGCACTCCCTGCCCGGCATGGACCTCACGGACGCCGACCCGGCCCGTCCGTCCTCCGAGGTGATCTCGGAGTACTTCGCCACGTACGAGAAGACCTTCGACCTGCGGGTGCACAGGCCGGTCGACGTCAGGTCGGTCCGGGAGGGAACCGGCGGGCGGCTGCTCGTGGAGGCGGGCGGCACCACGTGGTCGACGCGGGCGCTGATCAACGCGACGGGGACCTGGGACCGCCCGTTCTGGCCCCGCTACCCCGGCCAGGAGACCTTCCGCGGGCGGCAGTTGCACACGGCGCACTACCCGGGGCCCGAGTGGTTCGCCGGTAAGCGTGTGGTCGTCGTGGGCGGTGGCGCCTCCGGGACCCAGCATCTGATGGAGATCGCCGCTCACGCGGCCGGGACCACCTGGGTCACCCGGCGTCCGCCGGTCTTCCGCGAGGGGCCGTTCACCGAGGAGTTCGGGCGGGCCGCCGTCGCTCTCGTCGAGGAGCGGGTCCGGCAGGGGCTGCCGCCGAAGAGCGTGGTCTCGGTCACCGGGCTGCCGCTGAACGACGCGATCCGCCAGGCGCTGGCCGACGGGGTGCTGGACCGCCGCCCGATGTTCGACCGGATCACCCCGGACGGCGTGGAGTGGGCGGACGGGACGCGCGTGGACGCGGACGTGATCCTGTGGGCGACCGGGTTCCGGGCCGCCATCGACCATCTGGCGCCGCTGCGGCTGCGCGAGGCGGGCGGCGGCATCCGGGTCGAGGGAACGCGCGCGGTCGCCGACCCGCGGATCCACCTGGTCGGCTACGGGCCCTCCGCGAGCACCATCGGCGCCAACCGGGCCGGGCGGGCGGCCGTACGGGACATCAGGCGGTTGCTGGCGGACGCGCCGGTCGCCGTGTGATGCCCCGTACGCCTGTCAGTTCGTGGGAACGGCCGTGGGAACGGCCGTGGGAACGGCCGTGGGGGTCACGGCAGCGGTGGCCTCGGACGACACCTGCGGTGTGGTGGCGGGCGTGATCGTCGGTGTGACCGCGGGAGAGGCCGCGGGCGGGACCGAGGAGGACGCCGGCGACGTGACGGCGGGAGACGCCGCCGGAGAAGAAGTGGACGAGGCCGTGGGGGACCCGCTCCCGTAGTGGCGCCGGTTGAACTCGGCCACGTTGCGCTGGTGTTCCTCGTAGCTGGCCGTGAAGCGCGTGTCGCCCGGCTTGACCGTGACGAAGTACAGCCAGTCGCCCGCGGGCGGGTTGACGGCGACACGCATCGCCTTCTCGCCCGGGTTGGCGATCGGCGTGGGCGGCAGGCCCATGCGCCGGTACGAGTTGTACGGGCTGTCGAGCCTCGTGTCCGCCTCGCTGGTGCTCAGGGTGGAGCGGTTCAGCGCGTAGTTGAGGGTGGCGTCCATCTGCAGCGGCATGCCGCGCGCCAGGCGGTTGTAGACGACCCGGGCGACCTTGCCCATGTCCGCCTCGGTCGCCGCCTCCGCCTGCACGATGCTCGCGACGGTGACCGCCTGATAGACGTTCATCGCGTTGCGCTGCGCGCCCGCGGAGATCGGCGCCCCGTTGAACTTCTTGTTCGCGGTGTCGACCATGAACCTCAGCAGGGACTCCGGAGTCGCCTTCTCGCCGATCGGATAGGTCGCCGGGAAGAGATAGCCCTCGGGGTTGCCCCTGGCGTCGTTCGGAAGCTTGAGATGAGCTTTGGCCAGGGACTTCTTGGTGGTTCCCGCGGGAACCCGGAGGGCCTTGTCGACGGCCGCGTAGATCTGTCCGGAGCGCCAGCCCTCGGGAACGACGAGAGACGCCGGGCGGGCGTCGTCCTCCATGGTCAGCAGCGGCACCGCCACGGCGGTTGCCGCCACGACGGCGCCGGTCGCGATGAGGGCGGCCCGCCCCCGGCGCGTCAGTCGGATCGTGCTCCGTGGCGGAGTGTTCGTCTGCATAACGGGCACGGTAGCGCTCTAGTGCCCACAAACCCGGCATATCGTCATCTTGTCGGCTCCAGTTGGGCGTCCCGGTGGACGAGAGCGGCGTAGCGCCCTCCTTCCGCCAGGAGTTCCTCGTGCGTACCGCGCTCGACCGCGCGGCCCGAGTCGAGGACGACGATCTGGTCGGCGCTCCGGATCGTGGACAGTCGGTGCGCGATGGTGAGCGTGGTGCGGTTGGCCGACAGGGCGTCGATGGCCTCCTGGACGGCGTGCTCCGTGCGGGTGTCCAGTGCGCTGGTCGCCTCGTCCAGGACGAGCACGGGAGGGTCGCGCAGGATCGTGCGGGCGATGGCGAGGCGTTGCTTCTCGCCGCCGGAGAACCGGTGGCCGCGTTCGCCGACGACCGTGTCGTACCCGTCGGGCAGCGACGCTATGTGGTCGTGGATCTGGGCCGCCCGCGCCGCCGCGTGCAGTTCCTCCTCGGTGGCGTCCGGCTTGGCGAAGCGCAGGTTCTCGGCGACCGAGGCGTGGAAGAGGTACGTCTCCTGGGAGACGACGCCGACCGCGCGCGCGAGGGTGTCGAAGTCGAGGTCCCGGACGTCGACCCCGTCGAGGGTCACCCGTCCGCCCGTGACGTCGTACAGCCGGGGTACCAGATAGCTGAGCGTCGACTTGCCGGAGCCGGTCGGACCGACGACGGCGAGGCTGCCGCCGGCCGGGACGGTGATATCGATGCCGTCGAGGATCGGGGCGCCCTTGTCGTCGTAGCGGAACTCGACGTCCTCGAAGCGGATCTCGCCCTTGACCTGGTCGAGGTGGACGGGGTTCTCGGGCTCGGTGATGTCGATCGGCAGGTCGAGGTACTCGAAGATGCGTTGGAACAGCGCGAGCGAGGTCTGGATCTGGACACCGGTGGACAGCAGGCTGACCGTCGGCCGGAACAGGCCCTGCTGGAGCGAGACGAAGGCGACGAGCGTGCCGATCGATATGGAGGGCCCGCCGAGCTGAAGGGCCACGCCGGCGGTCCAGTAGATGAAGGCGGGCATGCCGGCCATGACGATGCCGATGACGGACATGCGCCAGCGCCCGGCCATGTTCGACCTCACCTCGAGGTCGACGAGACCTTCGGACTCCTCCGCGAAGGACTTCGTCAGCGAGTCGGCCCGGCCCATGGTGCGCCCGAGCAGGATGCCGCTGACGGAGAGCGATTCGGTGACGGTGGCGGCCATCGCCGCCATCTGCTTCTGGCGCTGGGTGGTGATCTTCTTGCGTTCGTCGCCGACCCGGCGGCTGATCCACACGAAGGCCGGCAGCAGAAGCAGGGAGACGACGGTGAGCCGCCAGTCCAGGGCCACCATCGCGACGATCGTGGCGACCACGCTCGTGAGGTTGGAGACCAGCGAGGTGGCGGTGGACGTGACGGTCGCCTGCATGCCGCCGATGTCGTTGGCGATGCGGGACTGGACCTCGCCCGTGCGGGTCCTGGTGAAGAAGGCGAGCGACATGCGCTGGAGACGGCCGTAGACCGCCGTGCGCAGGTCGTGCATCACGCGCTGGCCGACGGTGGTGGAGATCAGCGTCTGCAGGACGCCGAAGACACCGCTCAGGACGGCGCTCGCGATCATGCCGAGCGCGAGGAGGGTCAGCAGGCCCGTACGCCCTTGGGGGATCGCGGTGTCGAGGATCGCCTTCAGCAGGAAGGGCGTGGCGACACCCACGAGGGAGGCGGCGCCGACCAGCAGGCCGACGATCGCGAGGCGGCCGCGGTAGGGCCGGAAGAGACTCAGGATGCGGCGCACCTGCCGTGGCTGTTGCCTGTCGACAGGTGGCGGGCTCCAGGTGGAATGTTCGGGGCGCAATGGACTCCTAGGGAGACGCGTGGACAGGGATGCCGATGACGCCAAGGACATCGGCGAGGGTCCGACGACTGACGGACCCCAGCTCATTGTTACCTATACTCACAATGAACGGCATCCTGATATTGTTCCCGCATGACCACCCCCGATGCCGACGGCCTGCTCGCCGAGCAGTTGCTGCGTCTGACGCGACGCGTGCACCGCATCCAGAAGCGCCATCTGGAGCAGCGCGAGCTGGGCATCACCCCTGCCCAGTCCCGGCTCCTGCGGACCCTCGCGCACTACGCCTCACCACCCCGAATGGCCGATCTCGCGGAGCGCCTCGAAGTCGTGCCGCGCGCTGTCACCACGCTGGTCGACGGCCTGGAGACGAGCGGCAAGGTACGCCGGGTGCCCGATCCCACCAACCGCCGGGTGATCCGCATCGAGGTCACGGACGAGGGACGCAAGGCGCTGCGCGAACTGCGCGCCGCGCGCCGCGGCGCCGCGGAGGAGATCCTGGCTCCATTGACGGACGAGCAGCGCGAGGTGCTCGGCGGGCTGCTGGACACCTTGGTGGACGGCATGCCGAGGGTGGACCACCGGTGCTGAGCGGGTTCGGGGCGGTGCGGCGCCGCTGAGGCGACTCAGGGCGGAGCGGACGCTTCCGGGCCGGCGGGGCACGGCCACCCGTGCCGGACACTCTCACCGGACAGGTCCGGCACGGCCACCGGGCCGGCCGGACAAGGCCGGTGGGGCGGTCGGGGACGGCCGGTGAGGCGGTCGGGCACGGTCGCCGAGCCGACCGGACACGGCCAGTGAGCACGTCGGGCACGGTCACCCAACTGGCCGGGCACGGGCAGTGAGGCGGTCGGGCACGGTCGCCGAGCCGGCCGTACACGGCCAGTGAGTGCGTCCGGCACGGTCACCCAGCCGGCCGGGCACGGCACATCACGCCGCCGTCGGTCAGCCGAGCAGCCGAGGAGTGGTCCGCGATGCCCCTGCTGGAGCCCGACCCCGACACACTGCGTCCCGGCGCGCGCCCGGACGCCCCGGCGGCCGACCGGGTCCCGGAGGACCGGGCCGGGGGGACTCCCGAGCCCCTGCGCGGCGACCTGATCGCCCTGCTCGGCGCCGACAAGGTGCTGACCGGGATCTCCGACCTCGTGCGCTACGCCTCCGATGCCAGCCCCTACCGTTTCGTGCCGCGGGTCGTCGTGGTCCCCGGGGACGTCGACGACGTCTCGGCCGTGCTCTCGTACGCCCACGGCAAGGGCCGCGAGGTGGTGTTCCGGGCGGCCGGGACCTCGCTCAACGGCCAGGCGCAGGGCGAGGACATCCTCGTCGACGTCCGCCGGCACTGGACGGGCGTCGAGGTCCTCGACGGCGGGGCTCGTGCCCGGATCGCTCCGGGCACGACCGTCGCCCGCGTGAACGCCGCCCTCGCCCGGCACGGCCGCGTGCTCGGCCCCGACCCGGCGAGCGCGATCGCCTGCACGGTCGGCGGCGTGGTCGCGAACAACGCCTCCGGCATGACGGCGGGCACCACCCGCAACAGCTACGTCACGCTCGCCTCGCTCACGTTCGTCCTGCCGTCGGGCACGGTCGTGGACACCGCGGAGCCGGACGCCGACGAGCGGCTGGCGCTGGCGGAGCCGGCCCTGTGCGCCGGGATCATGGAACTCAAGGCCGAGATCGAGGCGGACGCCGGGCTGGTCGACCGCATCCGCGCCAAGTACGCGATCAAGAACACCAACGGCTACCGTCTGGACGCCTTCCTCGACGGCTCGACGCCCGTCGCGATCCTGCGCGGTCTGATGGTCGGCTCGCAAGGCACGTTCGGCTTCATCTCGGAGGTCGTCTTCGACACCCTGCCGCTGGACCGCAGGGTCTCCGCGGCCCTGCTCTTCTTCGGCTCGCTGCCGGCCGCGGCGGCCGCCGTGCCCCTGTTCACCGCGGCGGGCGCCTCGGCCGTCGAGCTGATGGACGGCAACACGCTGCGTGCCTCGGTCGCCGTCGAGGGCGTCCCCGGGGACTGGGCCGAGCTGCCGGGCCCGACGACCGCCCTGCTCGTCGAGTTCCGCGCGCCGGACGAGGCGGCACAGGCGGTGTACGAGGAGCGGGCCCGTGCGGTGCTGGAGGGGCTTCCCCTGGTGTCGCCCGTGCCCTCGGTCACGAACTCCCTCACCCGCGACCAGGGGACCGTCGCCGGCTACTGGAAGGCCCGCAAGGCGTTCGTGACGGCGGTCGGCGGCGCTCGTCCGTCCGGTACGACGCTGATCACGGAGGACTTCGCGGTACCGCCCGAACGGCTCGCCGAGGCCTGCGAGGCGCTGCTGGAACTCCAGACGCGGCACGGCTTCGACGCCGCCGTCGCGGGCCACGCGGCCCACGGCAACCTGCACTTCCTGCTGGCCTTCGACGCCTCCTTGCCCGCGGACGTGGAGCGCTACGCGGCCTTCATGGACGCGTTCTGCCGGCTCGCCGTCGAACGCTTCGACGGCTCGCTCAAGGCCGAGCACGCCACCGGGCGCAACATCGCCCCGTTCCTGGAGCTCGAATGGGGCCCCCGGGCCACGGAGTTGATGTGGCGCACGAAACGGCTGATCGACCCGGACGGCGTGCTCGCTCCGCGCATCGTGCTCGACCGCGATCCGCGTGCGCACGTACGGGGCCTGAAGACGATCCCGCGCATCGAGGCGATCGCCGACCCGTGCATCGAGTGCGGCTTCTGCGAACCGACCTGCCCAAGCCGGGACGTGACGACGACCCCGCGCCAGCGGATCGTGCTGCGCCGCGAGTCGATGCGCCAGCCCGACGGCTCGCCGGTCGAGAACGAGCTCCTGGAGGCGTACGGATACGACGCCGTGGACACCTGCGCGGGCGACTCGACCTGCAAGCTGGCCTGCCCGGTCGGCATCGACACGGGCGCCCTGATGAAGACCTTCCGGCACGCCCGGCACACACCGCGAGAGGAGAGGGCCGCCGCGCTGGCCGCGCGGCACTTCCGGGTGCTCGAGACCTCGGCCCGGCTGGCCGTCGCCGCCGCGGACCGGATCGGCGACCGGCGGGTGAACGCGGTGACGCGGGCGCTGCGCAGGGCCGTGCGCCCCGATCTCGTGCCCGAGTGGCTGCCGAGCATGCCCGGAGCCGCCCCCTCCGTGATGCCCTTCACCGCGCGCGTGGGTGCTGTCGCCGTCTACTACCCGGCCTGCGTCAACCGCATCTTCGGGAGCCCGGGAGACGTGTCCCTGGCGCGGGCCGTCGTCGCGGTCTCCGCGCGCGCGGGAAAGCCGGTGTGGATTCCGGACGATGTGCGCGGGACGTGCTGCGCGACGATCTGGCACTCCAAGGGGTACGACTCCGGCAACGCCGTGATGGCCAACCGCGTCGTCGAGGCGGCCTGGGGCTGGACCGCCGGCGGCAGACTGCCGCTCGTCGTGGACGCCTCGTCCTGCACGCTCGGCATCGCGCGCGAGGTCGTACCGTATCTGACGCCGGACAACCGGGAGTTGCACGCCGGACTGAGGGTCGTCGACTCCGTGGTGTGGGCGGCGGAGGAACTGCTCCCCCACCTCACCGTGCGCCGCACTCTCGGCTCCGCGGTCCTGCATCCGACCTGCTCCATGCGGCACTTGGGCGACGAGGCCGAGCTGCGCGCGGTGGCCGACGCGTGTGCGGACGAGGTGGTGGTGCCCGACGACGCCGGGTGCTGCGCCTTCGCGGGCGACCGCGGCATGCTCCACAGGGAACTCACCGAGTCGGCGACCCGCGCGGAGGCGTCGTACGTGACCTCCCGCGACTTCGACGCGCATCTGTCGGCCAACCGCATGTGCGAGGTGGGCATAGATCACGCGACGGGCCGCGCCTACCGCTCCGCCCTGCTGGCGCTGGAGCACGCGACCCGCCCCGGTGCCGGGCCGGCCGGCCAGTCTCCCTGACCGGGCCGGCCCTCTGGCTGCGGCCGGACTCAGCAGCGCGCGCGGTCCTGTGTGAGCGTCCCCTGCACGGTGACCAGGGTGCGGTCGTAGCAGCCGGCCGAACCGTGGCGCCGATAGCGCTCGCTCGTCGTGGCGACCGCGTGACGCTGGTCGCGCGGCACACCGGTCGTGTAGGCCGCGTCGCCGGTGTAGGTGTCGTCGAGCCGTGACCAGGTGATGGGCCGGCCGCCCGACTCCTCGGTCACGGTGGCCCGGTCGCCGAGCGTCAGCACGGTCCGCAGCCGGTCGTCCGCCCCGAGGGTCGTCGTTCCGTCCATCGTGTACGTGCGCCGGGTGCGGGTCGTCGTGGCGGGTCCTGGTCCGTCGACGGTCACCACCTCGTCGTCGGTCCAGGTCGCCTCGAGGCCGTCCGTGTTCTCGCCTTCCGTCCATCGGTGCGTGGAGGTGTTGGCGAGACGGCTGCGGACCGTCGTCAGGACCCGGCCGTGCGAGGTGTCGAGATACCCGGCGACCGTCAGCCGGTGCCCGCCCGTGGCGTCGACGCGGTTCTGCGAACCGGGTGTGTACGTGGCCGAGTCGGCGAGGTCGCCCGCCTCCGCCCGCACGAGCGCACCACTGACATGGGCGCTCCGCGCGTCCTGCCGCACCAGCACGTTGACGGGCAGGCTCCAGCCGGTCTGTCCCTCGGGAACGCCCACGACGGAGACGTCGATCCGGTGCGGGCGACCGTCGTTGAGGAGTCCGGCGAACGGGGTCAGGTCGTACTCGACGGGTCTGACCGCGAAGGCCCGGGGCGCCGGAATCACGTACCAGAGGAAGGGGTTGGACCAGCCGCCGGTCCACACGGTCGGGAACGGCTCCGCGATGCCGGCGAGCCGGCCGTCGACCTTGATCTGCACCTCGCGGTAGGGGCCGTCGCCCGCCTTGCAGGAGTACGGTGCCGCGTCCGGGACCGTCAGGTACCAGACCTCCTCGCAGCCGCCGCCGGACCCGGTCGCGTACACCTCGGCGATCACGCGCTCGCTGTTGCGCGGGGTCGTCAGGGTGCCGTCCTTGAGGGTCAGGACACGGTCGGGGGTCACGGCGGGCGGCCCGCCCACGGAGAACGTCAGCGTGGCCTTGACGTCGAGCACGCCGGTGTACGTGTCGTCGACGACGTTCCCGATCAGCATCTCGACGTCCTGGCTCCGCCGGAACGTGTCGCTGTAGCGCGTCACATCCGTCTCGACGGACCACTCGATCCCGTCGGGCGACGGCTCGGGCGTGGACGTACGGAGAATCTCCACCCCTCCGACGTGCACATAGCCCAGACGGTCGAACTGCCGCCCCTTGACCTTGCCTTCGAGCCGGAGCACGACCTTGCTCCAGCGGTCGCCGCAGCCGGGCGGCGGGGTGTACGTGCCCCTGTAGGGCGTGAAGTCGCGGAACTGCGCCTCGGCGAGCGTCACTTCACAGGACTTCGCGGACGGTCCTTCGACGGGCGGGGCGGCGGTGACGGGGTCGTGCCAGTCGCTGCCGAACTCGGCGGGCACGTCGGCCGATCGGGCGGCGGGCGCGGCCGATCGGGAGGCGGGCGCGGTGGAGGCCGCGGACGGACGATCGGCGACGGACGCAGTGGCCGCCGGAGTTGGGCCCGCCCCGAGAAGTGTGCTCGCCGCTAACAGCACTCCAGCGAGCATGGACATGATGACCGGTCTACTCATGTGCGGTGTTCTACGGGGCTGCCGAGCCGTCCGCAATGGCGCACCGACGCCCCGGCTAGGCCTTCAGGTTGGCCTTGTCCCCCATCACCACCACGGGGTGCTGTTCCGGGTCGAGGGTGCGCAGAAGGTACTCCATGCCCTCCTTGGGCAGGCTCACGCAGGCCGACGTGCCGCTGCCGTGGTCCATGTGCAACCAGATGCCGCCGCCCTTCTCGTCGCCCCAGGGCCGGGTCGGATCGTCCGGCGGATTGCCCTCCAGACGATTGTAGTCGATCGCGATGACGTAGTCGAAGTCGTGCCAGTACGCCTCGGGCCAGTCGTGCGGGGCCTGGTACGTCTCCGACTGGTCGTAGGGCAGGAGGGAGCCCGGGTCGTCGAGCACCCCACCGGCGTCGCTGAGCGTGAACACACCGACGGGACTGCGTTTGTCGTCCTCGTGATGGTCGGTGGTCCAGCCCTTCTTCCCGTTGTGCGCGACCCAGCTGCTCGTCTTCTCCCAGGCCGTACCGGACTTCGTGTACAGCACGGCCGTGGAGTCCGCGGAGTCCTTGCTCTCGCCGTAGACCGCGAGGACCTGCCGGGAGTCCGACGGGATCTGCCGCTGGAGCCGGTCCCCCACGTCGGGGATGCGTGTCGGGTCGGCCACCGGCGCACTCGTCCGGGCGACCTGGCCGCGGGGCCCCGAATGGCCCTTCGCACCGCTGGCGCCTCCGCCGTCCGAGCCGCCGCAGGCCGAGAGAGCGACCACGACGGCCCCGCAGACCAAGGCCGCGAGCCCCGTACGCATCGCACCGTTCTTTCGCATGCCGTCCATCCTCGCATCACGTATCGGGCGAAACGCCCTTCTCTCCCGTACCGGCCAGTCGCGCCCGTCGCGGTCCGGTTCCCTGCGGCGGGACGTAAAACCGTTTGCTTTCGACCACGCTGCGACGCGAACCTGTCACGGTTTGCTGCCGCCCCGGCCGGACGGCCGCCGACATCCGGAACACCCCCTTCGCCTGACACGAGCCACTGGGACGTCATGCAGATCCAAGACCTTCCGTATCCCGACCCGGGCGTGCCCGACGCGCGCTCAGGTCCCCGATTCCTGTGGTGGCTCGGGCGGAATCAGCTCGGCGGACAGCTCAAGGCCCTGGCCTGGGGTCTGCTCCACTTCCTGGCCGTGTCCGCGCTGCCGTTCTGCGTCGGTCTCGCCGTCCAGTCCGTCGTCGACGGCTCCGGCACCCGACTCGCCCTGACCGGCGCGCTGATGGTCGTGTGCGGCGCGGGCATCGCCGTCGGCGAACTCATGCTGCACCGCACCGCGGTCACCAACTGGATCACCGCCGCCGCGCGCGTCCAGCAGCTGCTGGCCCGCCGGACCGCGCTGCTGGGCTCCGCGCTGACGCGGCGCGTCGCGGCAGGCGAGGTGGTCGCCGTCTCCACCGGCGACGTCGAGAAGATCGGCTGGTTCGTCGAGGGCGTGTCCCGGTTCTCCGCCGCCGCGGTGACGGTCGTCGTGGTCTGCGTGGCCCTGGTGGTCTACCAGCCGGCCCTGGGTGTGATCGTCGCCGTGGGCGTACCCGTGCTGGCGGTGGCCGTCCTGCCGCTGCTGCCCCGCGCCACCCGGCGTGCCGACTTCCAGCGGGAGAAGGCGGGGCGCGCCACCGAGCTGGCCGCCGACACCGTAGCGGGCCTGCGGGTGCTGCGCGGCATCGGCGGCGAGGAACTGTTCCTCGACCGCTACCGCCGCGCCTCCCAGGAGGTGCGCCGGGCCGCCGTGCGCAGCGCGCGCATGTGGTCGGTGATCTCGGCGATCCAGGTGCTGCTACCCGGTCTGCTGATGATCGCCGTCGTCTGGCGCGGTGTGGAGCTCGCCCGGCACGGCCGGATCGAGGTCGGCGAACTGGTCACCGTCTACAGCGCCGTCATGCTGCTCACCTACCCTCTGAGGCACTTCGAAGAGATCGCCATGGCCTACTCCTTCTCGCGTCCGTCGGCGAGGCGAGCGGCCCGGGTGCTGTCCCTGGAACGGGCCATCGACAGCGGCGGCTCCCGCGCGGCGGAGGTGCCGGGCGGCGACCTGTACGACCCGGTGACCGGTCTGCTCGCCCCCGCCGGCCGCTTCACGGCCGTGGTGTGCGGGGACCCGGACGCGGCGGGACTGCTGGCCGAGCGGCTGGGCGGCCACCCCTCCGGACACGGCGACGAGGGCGATGCCGAGGCCGGGCCGAAGAACACGTCGGTGGTCCTCGGGGGCGTGCCGCTGGACGAGCTGCCCCTGGAGAGCGCCCGCACCGCCGTCCTCGTCCAGGACAAGGACCCGGTCCTGCTGTCGGGCACCCTGCGCGAGCTGCTCGACGTGCCCGCGTCGGGTCTCGTGAGCGCCGAGGCTGCCCTGTCCGCGGCCCAGTGCGGAGACGTGCTGGACGCGCTCGCCCAGGGCTCGCTCGACACCCGGGATCCGATGGACGCGCGCGTCACGGAACGCGGCCGCTCCCTGTCCGGGGGCCAGCGCCAGCGGCTCGCACTGGCCCGGTCCCTGATCACGGACCCGGAGGTACTGGTCCTGGACGAGCCGACGTCCGCGGTCGACTCGCACACCGAGGCCCGGATCGCCGACGGAGTGCGCTCCCTGCGCACCGGGCGCACGACCGTGGTCTTCACCTCCTCACCACTGCTCCTGGACCACGCGGACCGGGTCGTCCTGGTCCACGAGGGCGAGGTCGTCGCGGTCGGTGTGCACCGCGAACTGGTGCACGGCGAACCGCGGTACCGGGCCGTGGTGACCCGCGAGACCGAGGAGGAGGCCGCGGCCGACACCGCGAACCGGACCGCTCTCGTCGCGGTGACGGCGGACGACGAAGCCGTTCTGGACGGCGTACTGGAAGAGATCGAGGAGACCGCATGATCGGCGTGGCGCCACCTGCGTACGACCCGGCCGCCCCGACGACGGCGAACACCTTGCCCGTCGGCGCGCCCGCGACCGTACGCGCCTACGTGACCGAGCTGTTCCGAAGGAACCGCAGGCCATTCCTGCTCCTGGTCGCCGTCAACACCGTGGCCGTCGTGGCCTCGATGGCCGGGCCCTATCTGCTGGGCTCGCTCGTCGAACGCGTCTCGGACCACGCGCGCGACCTCCATCTGGAGGCCACCGCGGCCCTCTTCGTCGTCGCGCTCGTCGTCCAGGCCGTTTTCGTCCGGCAGGTACGGCTGCGCGGCGCCATGCTCGGCGAACGGATGCTGGCCGATCTGCGCGAGGACTTCCTCGTACGGTCGGTCGGCCTGCCGCCCGGTGTCCTGGAACGGGCCGGGACGGGCGACCTGCTGTCCCGCATCACCACCGACATCGACCGGCTCGCCAACGCGATGCGCGAGGCCGTCCCGCAACTCGCCATCGGCGTGGTCTGGGCGGCACTGCTCCTGGGCGGACTCGCCGTGACCGCCCCCGTGCTCGCGCCCGCCGTCCTGGTGGCCGTTCCGGTCCTGGTGCTGGGCTGCCGCTGGTACTTCAAGCGGGCGCCCGCCGCCTACCGCTCGGAGGCGGCCGGCTACGCCGCCGTAGCCGCCGTCCTCGCCGAGACGGTCGACGCCGGGCGGACCGTCGAGGCCCACCGTCTGAGCGGGAGCCGCATCGAGCTCTCGGACCGCCGGGTCCGGGAATGGACGGCATGGGAGCGGTACACGCTCTGGCTGCGCTCGGTTCTCTTCCCCGTCGTCAACATCACCCATGTGACGGTGCTCTGCTCGGTCCTGATGATCGGCGGGTGGCTCGCCCTCCAGGGCTGGATCGGGGTGGGTCAGCTCACCACGGGTGCGCTGATCGCTCAGATGCTCGTCGACCCGGTGGGCCTGATCCTGCGCTGGTACGACGAGCTGCAGGTCGCCCAGGTCTCGCTGGCGCGGCTGGTCGGTGTCCGGGACATCGAGCCGGAGGCGGGTGACCCGGCTGTGAAGCCCGAGGGACGCGACGTCCACGCCGACCGGGTCCACTTCGGCTACCGCGCGGGAGTGGACGTGCTCCGGGAGGTCTCCCTGGCGGTGCCGCCCGGCACCCGGCTGGCCCTGGTCGGCCCGTCCGGCGCCGGGAAGTCCACCCTGGGCAGGCTGCTCGCCGGGATCTACGCGCCCCGGGACGGCAGGATCACCCTCGGCGGCGCCGAGCTGTCCCGGATGCCGGCGGAGGAGGTCCGGGCGCACGTTGCCCTGGTCAACCAGGAGCACCATGTGTTCGTGGGCTCCCTGCGCGACAACCTGCTGCTCGCCGTGCCCCAGGCCTTGCAGCACCAGAACGAAGAGCAAGATCAGGAGCAGGGGCAGGCACAGGGGCATCGGGTTCCTGCTCCGGCAGCGAGTGACGCTGCGGTTGAGGAGCCGGCTGGGGCTGAGGCTCGGGCTCTGGCCGCGGGCGGGGCTCCGACCGATGGTCCGGGCGATGCTCCGGCCGAAGACACCGCCTCCGTCGACGCCAAGCTCTGGGCGGCTCTCGGCGCGGTCGACGCGGCCGGCTGGGCGCGGGCGCTGGACGACGGTCTGGACACCGAGGTCGGCTCGGGCGGGTTCGCGCTCACGCCGGCCCAGGCCCAGCAGATCGCGCTGGCCCGGCTGGTCCTGGCCGACCCGCACACCCTGGTCCTGGACGAAGCGACCTCCCTCCTGGACCCGCGAGCCGCCCGTCATCTGGAACGCTCGCTGGCCCGCGTCCTCGACGGCCGCACCGTGGTCGCCATCGCCCACCGCCTCCACACCGCCCATGACGCGGACGTCATCGCCGTCGTCGAGAACGGACGCATCAGCGAGCTGGGCAGCCACGACCAACTGGTCGCTGCGGACGGCGCGTACGCGGCCCTGTGGAGGTCCTGGCACGGGTGAGCCGGGTACCCGATCGGTGCCCGCGGTGCTACTGGTCGGCCCCTGTGGCGTTGCGCGGTGCCGAAGGGGGGTGGAAGGCTGGATGTGGGCACCCGCTCGGGGGACTCCCGGGAACCAACCGGTTCGCGGGGTGCGACGCCTGTGTCCTCGGGTCCGCGCGCCCGCCGTCGAACACGGCGGCTCCGGTCCCGTCCGCACCCCCTGGAGGTACCCGTGGACAGCGCCGACGGATGGGGAGACGACGTCTACCAGCCCGACGGATCCGAGGTACAGGACGACGCGGGCCTGCTCGACGCCGAGGACACGCTGGTCACGGACGGTGTGAGTGACCCCCTGGACCGCGGCTGGTCGCCGCCGGACCGGCCGTGGGCGGTGGAGCACCGCGGGGTGACCGCCGCGGAACGCCGTGCGGGCGAGACCCTGGACCAGCGCCTCGCGGACGAGCTGCCCGACATCGCCGGATCCGACGGCGATGGCATCGGGGACTGCGAGGGCACCGACGGAGAGCCCATCGACAACGAGGTGGGCGCCCTGCGCTCGGGGCGTCTGGTGGCCCCGAACGAAGGCGCGCACGAGGACGAGGAGAGCGGGCTCATCGCCACGGACATCGGCATCGACGGCGCCGCCGCCTCGGCGGAGGAGGCCGCGATGCACATCGTCGACGAGGACTCCGTGTCCGGCTGACCCGTAGGTCTCCCGTGCCGGTGGGTACGCCTCCCGCTCCGGCGGGCTTGCCCATCCCTTCGGGCGGCACGCCTCGCTCTCCCGCCGGCACGCCTCCCGCTTCCTTTCCAAGGAGTCGCCATGCAGCAGGACAAGCAGCCCGACTACCGCCCCGTGGTGTTCCGCGACCGCGCCGCCGGCTACGCCTTCCTCACGCGCTCCACCGCCACGAGCGACCGGACCATCGACTGGGACGACGGCGAGACCTACCCGGTCGTGGACGTCGAGATCTCCTCGGAGAGCCACCCCTTCTACACCGGCAAGGCGCGCACGGTGGACTCCGAGGGCCGCATCGCCCAGTTCGAGCGGCGTTTCGGCGGCGGAGAGCAGGCGTCCGGCGCCGGCGAAGGCGGCTGACAACACCGGGCACCCCGCCCTGAGCCACGGGCACGGGCAGAGCCGCGGAGGGGCCGCGCGACGCTGGTGCGGCCCCTGCCCGGGAGGCGCCGGACTCAGATGAAGTTCAGCGCGGCCGCACAGCCCACGGCACCCAGCAGCATGAACACCGGCGTCAGCACCTTGAGCTCGACCCAGCTGCCCGCGCGGAACCGCATCGCCTTGGGCGGGCCTATCGGGTACCAGCGCTTGCGGCCGACCGGGATGGGCCACAGGATCGGGCAGCCGGAGACCGTCAGCGCGTCCCCGATGTCGTGCACGAGGGCGCCGAGGATGATCGGCAGTCCGAGCCACAGGTACTCCTGGCCCGGCGCCGAGAAGAGCCAGTCCGCGCCGTTGCCGGGCTTGTCCAGGGTCTGCGCGAGGATCCACGAGCTCGTCGCGGCGAGCAGCCAGACCAGGACGTTGCTGCTCGAACCGCGTGCGGCGCGCCACAGCAGACCCTCGATGGCCAGCACCATGTGCACGAAGAGGATCCCGAGGACCGCCCAGCGACCGCAGGTGATCGCCAGCACCGCCGTGCCCGATCCGATCGCCACCGCCCACACCCAGGTGTGCGTCAGTGTCCGGTGCCCGCCGCTGCGCCGGGGGTCGCCCGGCTTCCGGGTCCCCTTGTAGGCGGCGTAGGAGAGCTTGTCGACGATCTCGCACAGCCTGCGTGACACGGGTCCGAAGGCGTTCGAGATGGTGGCGGCCTTGTGGTCCAGGTCCGGGGCGAGTGCGGCGCCCGCGCAGATCAGGGCGCCGACGAGCAGGACCGGCCAGGGCATGGAATGGCCGGCCGCGGCGGCCGCCGCTCCGACGCCGAGCCAGGCCGCTGCCCCCGACAGTGAGTGTGCTGGTCCCATCATGGCCGTTCCCCGCCCCATTTCTCTTGTGACGCTGTCCAGTTGCCCGTGCACGCTGACGCGTCACCGGCGCCACAGCGTAGCGGTCGTGATCTTCCCGCGAACATCCGATTCCCCCATCACGTGTATCGACAGGCAAGATGGGGGCGTGACCCTTATCGATCAGCTCCCGCAGACCACAGACCCCGACGCCCTCTACGAAGCCTTCGAGTCGTGGGCCGGGGAACGCGGTCTCACCCTCTACCCCCACCAGGAGGAGGCGCTGATCGAGGTTGTCTCGGGTGCGAACGTGATCGTCTCGACGCCGACCGGCTCGGGCAAGAGCATGATCGCCGCGGGCGCGCACTTCGCCGCGCTCGCCCGGGACGAGGTCACCTTCTACACGGCACCGATCAAGGCGCTCGTCTCGGAGAAGTTCTTCGAGCTCTGCAAGATCTTCGGCACCGAGAACGTCGGCATGCTCACCGGCGACGCCTCCGTGAACGCCGACGCCCCGGTCATCTGCTGCACCGCCGAGGTCCTCGCGTCCATCGCCCTGCGGGACGGCAAGGACGCCGACGTCGGTCAGGTCGTCATGGACGAGTTCCACTTCTACGCCGAGGGCGACCGGGGCTGGGCCTGGCAGATCCCGATCCTGGAGCTTCCGCAGGCACAGTTCATCCTGATGTCGGCGACGCTCGGCGACGTCTCGATGTTCGAGAAGGACCTCACGCGCCGCACCGGCCGCCCCACAGCTGTGGTCCGGTCGGCCACCCGGCCCGTTCCGCTCTCCTACGAGTACGTGCTCACTCCCCTGACGGAGACGCTCACCGAACTGCTCGCCACGAAGCAGGCTCCGGTCTACATCGTGCACTTCACCCAGGCGCAGGCCGTGGAGCGCGCACAGGCGCTGATGAGCATCAACATGTGCACGCGTGAGGAGAAGGACCAGATCGCCGAGCTCATCGGCAACTTCCGGTTCACCACCAAGTTCGGCCGCAATCTCTCCCGGTACGTACGCCACGGCATCGGTGTGCACCACGCCGGCATGCTGCCCAAGTACCGGCGGCTGGTGGAGAAGCTGGCCCAGGCCGGTCTCCTGAAGGTCATCTGCGGCACGGACACGCTGGGTGTGGGCGTCAACGTCCCCATCCGCACCGTGCTGTTCACCGCGCTGACGAAGTACGACGGGACGCGGGTGCGCACGCTGCGCGCCCGTGAGTTCCACCAGATCGCCGGCCGGGCCGGACGCGCGGGCTTCGACACGGCGGGCTACGTCGTCGCTCAGGCGCCGGAGCACGTCATCGAGAACGAGAAGTCCCTCGCCAAGGCGGGCGACGACCCGAAGAAGCGCCGCAAGGTGGTGCGCAAGAAGGCTCCCGAGGGCTTCGTGGGCTGGACGGACAGCACCTTCGAGAAGCTGATCGCCTCCGACCCCGAGCCGCTGACCTCGCGCTTCCGCGTGACGCACACGATGCTGCTCTCGGTGATCGCACGGCCCGGCAACGCCTTCGACGCGATGCGGCACCTGCTGGAGGACAACCACGAGCCGCGCAAGCAGCAGCTGCGGCACATTCGCCGGGCCATCGCGATCTACCGCTCGCTCCTGGACGGCGGCATCGTGGAGAAGCTCGACGAGCCGGACCCGACGGGCCGCATCGTGCGGCTGACCGTCGATCTCCAGCAGGACTTCGCGCTCAACCAGCCGCTGTCGACGTTCGCGCTCGCCGCCTTCGACCTGCTGGACCCCGAGTCCCCTTCGTACGCCCTGGACATGGTGTCCGTCGTGGAGTCCACGCTGGACGAACCCCGGCAGATCCTCGCGGCCCAGCAGAACAAGGCCCGTGGCGAGGCCGTGGCCGCGATGAAGTCCGACGGCGTCGAGTACGAGGAGCGCATGGAGCGGCTCCAGGACGTGACGTACCCCAAGCCGCTGGAGGAACTGCTCTTCCACGCGTACAACACCTACCGCAAGAGCCACCCGTGGGTCGGCGACCACCCGCTGTCGCCGAAGTCCGTCATCCGTGACATGTACGAACGGGCGATGTCCTTCACGGAGTTCGTGTCCTTCTACGAGCTCGCCCGCACCGAGGGCATCGTCCTGCGCTACCTGGCCAGCGCCTACAAGGCCCTGGAGCACACCGTCCCGGACGACCTCAAGTCCGAGGACCTGGAGGACCTGATCGCCTGGCTGGGCGAGCTGGTGCGCCAGGTCGACTCCAGCCTGCTCGACGAGTGGGAACAACTCGCCAACCCCGAGGTGATGACGGCCGAGGAGGCCCAGGAGAAGGCCGACCAGGTCAAGCCGGTCACCTCGAACGCCCGGGCCTTCCGTGTCCTCGTGCGCAACGCGATGTTCCGCAGGGTCGAGCTGGCCGCCCTGGACAACGTCGACGAACTCGGCGAGATGGACGGCGAGTCCGGCTGGGACGCCGACGCCTGGGGCGAGGCGATGGACAAGTACTGGGACGAGCACGAGGACCTCGGCACCGGCCCCGACGCCCGTGGCCCCAAGCTGCTCTCGATCGTGGAGGAGCCGGGGAACGGTCTGTGGCGCGTCCGTCAGACGTTCGCGGACCCGAACGGCGACCACGACTGGGGGATCAGCGCGGAGGTCGACCTCACGGCCTCGGACGCCGAGGGCCGTGCCGTCGTCAAGGTCACCGATGTCGGACAGCTCTGAGTACGGGAGAACTCCACCGATGACGAACCCGGCCGAGAGGCTCGTCGACCTGCTCGACCTGGAGCAGATCGAGGTCAACATCTTCCGCGGCCGCAGCCCGCAGGAGTCGCTGCAGCGTGTCTTCGGCGGCCAGGTGGCGGGCCAGGCGCTGGTCGCCGCCGGCCGCACCACCGAGGGCGACCGGCCGGTGCACTCGTTGCACGCGTACTTCCTGCGTCCGGGCCGGCCGGGCGTCCCGATCGTGTACCAGGTCGAACGGGTGCGGGACGGGCGGTCGTTCACCACGCGCCGCGTCACGGCCGTGCAGCAGGGCCGCACGATCTTCAATCTGACCGCCTCCTTTCACAAGCCCGAGGAAGGGAGCTTCGAGCACCAGCTGCCGCCGGCCCGCGAGGTGCCGGACCCGGAGTCCCTGCCGACGGTGACGCAGGAGATCAAGGAGCATCTGGGCGCTCTGCCCGAAACGCTGGAGCGCATGGCGCGGCGCCAGCCGTTCGACATCCGCTATGTGGACCGGCTGCGCTGGACGTCCGAGGAGGTCAAGGGCGCCGAGCCGCGCAGTGCGGTGTGGATGCGTGCCGTGGGGCCGCTGGGCGACGACCCGCTCGTCCACACCTGCGCTCTGACCTACGCGAGCGACATGACGCTCCTGGACGCCGTCCGTATCCCGGTGGAGCCGCTGTGGGGCCCGCGCGGCTTCGACATGGCGTCGCTGGACCACGCCATGTGGTTCCACCGGCCGTTCCGCGCGGACGAGTGGTTCCTGTACGACCAGGAGTCGCCGATCGCGACGGGTGGGCGTGGTCTGGCCCGCGGGCGCATCTACGACCTCGAAGGTCGCCTGCTCGTCTCGGTCGTGCAGGAGGGACTGTTCAGAGCCCTGTAGGCGGACTCGTCCGGGCTCCTGCGGCGCAGCCATGCGAGCAGCCTCCGCGACCGCGCGGACTCGGGCACCGGAAGCCGGGCGGCCGCGGCGCCCGGACACTGCCGCCCAGCGCGCGGGGAACCGGCGGGTGAGATCCCGGCGGCCGGCCGTGGAGCCGCGGTCGGCCGACGTCCCGACGACGCGGGCGCCGGGATCGGGGCCGGGACGGTCAAGGCGGCGGATGCCGGGGCATCCGATGCTGGAACGGCAGGTGCCGGGACAACCGGTGCCGGGACAACCGGGGCAACCGGTGCCGGGACAGCCGTGACGTCCGGTGTCGGGCGGGGCGCGGGGCGCACCTCCCTGGCTTCCATGACGCTCTGCCCCAAGTCGGCCCTCAGCCAGCCGATCTCGTCCGCGTGGTCCGCCGTCGTGATGCGTTCGGTGATCCGGGCGCCGGGCGAGTCCGGCGCGGGTCGTGAAACAGGCGTGGGCAGAAGGCGGTTGAGATGGGCGCGCTCGTAGGGATCCGCGACGATCTCGGCCACATGGACGGGATCGAGCAGGGACGCGACCGCCGCGGCCCGGGCCCAGGGATCCTCGGTCTGCCGCAGCAGGAACCCCAGGTGACGGCCACGCCAATTGCGCGGACGGAGGTCCAGGCCTTCGCCCAACTGGCCCCGGAGCCCTTCCGGTGTGCGGCCGCTCAGCAGCGGCGCGTTCTGCTCGCCGGCTGCGAACTGCCGTAGCTCTTCGGCCAGATAGAGCCAGACGACCACCCGATAGCGGTTCAGATAAAACTTGACGGGCACCACGAGTCCCAGACGGGCGAGGCGTGTGAACCGGGCGGTCGTCACGCCGACGAGGGCAGCGCCCTCCGTGGTGCCGACGGTCTTCACCCGCTCGCGCAGCGTCTCCGGGAACCCGGATTCGGCTCGCACACGGTCGATCTCCGCGCGTGCGATCCGGCGTCCTCCGCCTCCCTCGTCGGGAACCGAGCGCACACAGCCGAGATGCAGGGCGAGGTCGAACTCGCCTCGCTTGAGCTCCAGTTCCCGTGCGGCCCGGCTCAGCGAGACGGTGGCGGACTGTGTGATGGTGGTCGCGGACATGACGGTCTCCCCTGTGGTGTGGGAGGCTCGCGCCGGTGTGCGTTCGCCTCGGGAAAAACCGTATCCGGCTTGTCGGACATCGTGGCGAGCCTGTGGAAAACCTCAGACACGGCGACGTATCAGCAGGTCAGAACTCTGAAGCGGGTTTGCCATCCGGTCGCCTGGCGTCCACGCGAAGGTGTTCGCCGACGCGGTTCACCAGCAGCGTCATCTCGTAGGCGACCTGCCCGATGTCCGCCTCCGCCCCGCTGAGGACGGACAGACAACTGCCCGTGCCCGCCGCGGTGACGAAGAGGACGGCTTCGTCGAACTCGACCATCGTCTGCCGTACCTGCCCGGCGCCGAAATGGCGTCCGGAGCCCTTGGCCAGGCTGTGCAGTCCCGACGACACAGCGGCGAGGTGTTCGGCGTCCTCGCGTCGCAGTCCCGTGCTCGCGCCCGTCACCAGCCCGTCGTTGGACAGCACCAGCGCATGCCGAACGTGCTCGACGCGCTGGGTGAGGTCGTCCAGCAACCAGCCGAGTCCCGTGTTCTGTTCCATGTTCCGGTCTCCCCGTGTGCCGCTCCCCCTGGCCGGAGGATTCGACCAGCAAGCCTTCCCCACCACCGCCGTCCGGGCAAGGAGGACGGGTGGCATGGCAGAGAAGATGGCCGACGAGCAGGCGCTAGCGGGCGAATCGTGGCGAAACCCCGCGATCGCGACCTGACTCCGTGCGGTGGGACGTGACGACGGACGCGCCCTCAGCCGACGGATTCGAGCAGCCGGGCGGTGTACACCCTGCCCGCATATTCCACCAGCCGGATCAGCACCTCCTTTCCGGAGTCGCGGTCACGGGCGTCGCACAGGACCACCGGTGTACCCGGGTCGAGGTCGAGGGCGCGGGAGACGTCCTGGGTCCCGAACGTGCGAGCGCCCGGGAAGCAGTTGACGGCCACCACGAAGGGAATCCGGCGGTGCTCGAAGTAGTCCACGGCCGGGAAGCAGTCCTCGAGCCGCCGGGTGTCGGCGAGGACTACGGCGCCCAGTGCGCCCGTCGACAGTTCGTCCCACAGGAACCAGAACCGGTCCTGGCCGGGGGTTCCGAAGAGATAGAGCGAGAGCCCGGCACGGATGGTGATGCGTCCGAAGTCCATGGCCACCGTGGTGGTGATTTTCTGGGCCACGCCGTCGGTCTCGTCGACCGAACGACCGGCCTCGCTCAGCAGTTCCTCGGTGCGCAGCGGCCGGATCTCGCTGACCGCGCCCACCAGGGTGGTCTTCCCGACGCCGAACCCGCCGGCGACCAATATCTTCAGCGCCATCGCGGACGGGTCGCCACCCGTGGCGTCGGAGTTCTCGGAGACCATGGATCACTTCTCTCGGGAGTGCCCGCGACGGCCGGCGTCGGCACGTCTGTACGGGCGAACGAAGCCAGAATCATGACAACTACGGTCCGGCCGGGCGGGGTTGGACAACAGATTGCTCCTCGCGACCGGAATACGCCCGTTACGTGCCCAGGAGTGAGCGTGAACGGCCGCGGCGCCGACCGATATGGATCGCCTAGAGCGCCCTCAGTCCCTCGATCACCTCGCGGAGGATTCGCTCGTCGGGCAGGTGCGCGGGGGGTACCGGGCGGTTGACGGTGACCCAGCCGCGCTCCAGGAGGTCGCCCAGGAGCACCCTGACCACGCCCACGGGAAGTCCGGTGCCCGCGGCCAGTTCGGCGACCGACTGTGTCTCGGCACGGCACAGGTCGATCAGGGTCCGGTGCTCCGGGCCGAGGGAGGTGTCCTCATCGGCTCCCGGCACGGCCCTGTCGAGGGTGACCAGGGCGATGAGATCGAAGTGCGTCCCGGCCGGACCGGCTGTGGTGCGGCCGCCGGTCACGGCGTAGGGGCGGACGAGCGGGCCCGCCTCCTGGTCGTACCACTGGCTGCCCGGCCATGCCGGGGTGTCCGGCGCGTCCTCGGTCATCTGTGCGGGCCGTCCTCGGTCAACCTGCCGCGGGCGGCTGCGCGCCGACCCGGGGCGGGGCGTGGAGATGCTCACCGACACGCTTGACCAGGAGCGCCATCTCGTACGCCACCAGGCCGATGTCGGCGGTGACGGTGGTCAGCACGGCGAGGCACGAGCCGTCGCCCGCGGCGGCCACGAACAGGAAGCCCTCGTCCATCTCGACCATCGTCTGGCGCACGCCGCCCGCGCCGAAGTGGCGGCCCGCTCCCTTGGCCAGGCTGTGGAAGCCGGAGGCGACGGCCGCGAGGTGTTCGGCGTCCTCGCGCCGCAGCGCGGTGGACGCGCCCACCGCCAGTCCGTCGTTCGACAGCACCACGGCATGCCGCACTTCGGTCACGCGCAGCACCATGTCGTCCAGCAGCCAGTCGAGTTCACCTGACCGCTGGACGCTGTCCGTGCCCGGGTCCTGGATCATGAGAGGTCTCCTTCACTGCTGTCGGTGCCCGCTGCGGGGCCTGGAGTTCCGCCGACACCCGGGGACCGGCCGCCCCCGCGTGTCCACCCGGCCCGGTACGCGGTCATGCGCGCCCGTACGAGTTCGGGTGTGCGCTCGTCCTCCGACGACGGCGCCGGCGGTTGCGCGGGCTCGTCGGAACGCTCTTCGCGCAATTGGGGGGCCAGGTTCGCCTGACGCACCCTGCGGGGGAGTCCGCCGGAGCCGTCGGAGTCCTCCTCGGACCGTCGCGGCCGGAGCGGCGCCACGTCCGAAAGAGCGCTCTCCCTCGTCCCGTTCGACCGGTGCGGCGTTCCCGGTGATCCGTTCGTGTGCTCCTCGGACGCCCTCGGCCGCGGCGGGACCAGCGCGGGCCGCTCGACGACGGCCTCGACGGCGTCGGGTCGCGGAGCGAGCGGTACGCGCGCGTACTCCCTTTCCGGCGGACGGTCCGTGTCGGCCTCATGGAGGGAACGTTCCGTCGGACCGTCCTGCAGCAGTGCCGTCGGCAGCAGCACGACCGCGGTCGTGCCTCCGTAGGGAGAGGGCTGAAGGTGCACCTTGACGCCGTGGCGGGCCGAGAGCCGGCTGACCACGAAGAGGCCCAGCCGGTCGCTGTCGTACAGGTCGAGGGCTTCGGACCGCTCGATACGCAGGTTGGCCTCGGCGATCCGATCCTTGCCCATGCCCAGTCCGCGGTCCTCGACCTCGATCGCGTAACCGTTGGCGACCGGCTCGCCGGTGATCCGCACGCGGGTGTGCGGGGGCGAGAACTGGGCGGCGTTCTCGACCAGTTCCGCCAGGAGATGGGTGAGGTCGGCGACCGCTCCGCCGACGACCGCGGCCTCGGGAAGCTGCCTCACCTCCACGCGCGCGTAGTCCTCGACCTCGGAGACCGCCGCCCTGACCACGTTCGCGAGCGAGACGGGCCTGCGCCACGCCCGTCCGGGCGCGGCTCCGGACAGGATGATGAGGCTCTCCGCGTGACGCCGCATCCGCGTGGTGAGGTGGTCGAGGCGGAACAGGTCGCTCAGCTCGTCCGGATCGTCGGACCTGCGCTCCATGGCGTCCAGGAGGTTCAGCTGGCGGTGCACGAGGACCTGGCTGCGCCGGGCCAGGTTGACGAAGACCCCGGAGATGCCGTCGGCCAGTTCCGCCCGTTCGACCGCGGCACGCAGGGCGGCCCGGTGCACGGTGTTCAGCGCCTGGGCGACCTGCCCGGTCTCGTCCTCCGACGGCCGTCCCGGCGGTGCCTCGTCGTCGACGTCCACCGGTTCGCCCGCGCGCAGCCTGCGCATGGCTTCCGGGAGCTTTCGCCGGGCGAGGTCCAGGGCGCCGTCGCGCAGTCCGACCAGTTCGACGACGAGGTCGCGTCCGATGCGTACGGAGATGATCAGCGAGGCGATGACGGCGGCGAGGCCGAAGAGGACCGCGGCGCCGGCAGGGGTGACCAGGGCGCGCCCGAGCGGGTCGGCCGCGTCGTCCGCGGAGACGCGGCCCGCGTCGGTCTCGACCGTACGCATTCCGTCGCTGACCCGCTCGTGAGCGATGCTCCAGGCGGCCTCCGGCGCGGCGGCGAGGGCCTTGGGCCCGGGGCGCGAGAGGAGCACCTTGTCCTCGGCGGCGCGCACGTCGTCGTACGCGCTGCCTTCCATGAGGTCGTTCCAAGCGGTCCGTGCGGGACCGTCGAGGTCCGGCGTGGCGGCGTCCGTGAGGGTGCGGCGCGTGTCCACGGCTCCTGTGAACAGCCGCAGCCGCTCCCCGTCGAGTGTCCCGGCGAGCCGGGCGCCCGCGAGCACGGCGTCCTCCTGGGCGAGTGCCTCGCCCGCCCGGGAGAACTCCAGGAGGACGCGTGCGTCCGTGCGCATGGCCGGGCCGGAGATGCCGGTGAGCGCGCCTTCGACGCCGAACGCCGTCGCGATGGTCCTGGTGTACTCGCCGTACGCCTCCTCCCATCCCGTACGGCGCTCCAGTACGCCGGTGCGCAGCGCCTTCAGTCGCTCCGCGTCGGCGACGAAGGCGGCGAGGCGCGTGGTGACTCCTGCGGGCAGGTCCGCGCCGTCGGCGACGGTGTTGTGGTCTCCCAGGCGGAGCTTGGCCACGGCACGGTCGGTGAGTCGTGAGAGGTCCTGGAAGTCGCTCCGCGATGCCGCGGCGGGGTCGGTCGCGTGGCGGACGGCTTCCGCCCGTTCGGCCTGGAGTGCGGCGACCGCGGCGCCGACGGGGGCGCGGACCGTCGAATCGACGCGTTGCGACTGGCGCAGCCGTGCGACGTCCTGTGCCGTGCTCACGGTGGCGTAGGCCCACAGGGCGAGCAAGGAGACGATGGGCACCATCAGCAGGCAGACGATCTTGGCCCGGACGGTTCGGGGCCGGATGCGCCACCCTCCCGTGCGTGTGAGCGCTTCGGACGACGGGCCGGTGAGGAGGTCGCCGACATCCCCCTCGTCCGCCGGTGGGCCCGCGTGCGCGCGACGGCCGCGCCGCGGGGGCGCCGACTGGGCGCCTGCTGTGGTGGTTCTGCGGGGTGTACGCATGGCCTCCTCGATCGGAGAGGTTCGGGGCGTGCCGTCCGGACCGCGCGAATGCGGCACGACGTCAGCGGGCGGCGCCCTCGGCGGGCCGCGGGGCCGTCGGGGACGCTTCGGCCCGGCCTGACATCGGGGACAGCGCGACGAAGGCCGCCGTCAGGAAGAGGTAGGAGCCGAGGCCGACGGCCAGGGGGAAGATGAACTGCATCGCCGTGGCGCCCGACAGCGCGTCGCCCGAGGGGCTGACCCGTACGCTCACGGCGCTCATTCCGGTGTAGTGCATGCTGCTCACCGCTCCGCCCATGACGAGGGAGGCGACGGCGACCGCCACGGGAGACCTGATGGTGAGCGCGGCCCACAGGGCGGCGGTCGCCGCGATCACGCCGATCACGACGGAAAGGGCGACGAGTGCCGGATCGTAACTCACCCGGCCGTGCAGCCGCAGTGCCGCCATGCCCAGATAGTGCATGCTCGCGACGCCCAGCCCGGCCGTGAGGCCGCCGAGCACGAGTGCGCGACGCGGTTCACGGCCGTAGGCGACGGTGAAGAGGCCCGCGCCGACGACGGTCATGGCGATCACCAGGCTGAAGATCGTCAGAGGCACGTTGTAGCGGATCTCCGTGCCGGTGACACCGAAGCCCAGCATCGCCACGAAGTGCATCGTCCAGATGCCCGTGCCGATCGCGGAAGCCGCCGTGAGCAGCCAGTTGCGGCGCGACCGGCCGGTGGCGTCGAGTCCGCGGACCGTGCAGCGCAGCCCGAGCGCGGACCCTGTGCAGGCCATCGCGTACGACAGTACGGGGGTCAGCCAGCCGAAGGCGGCGTGGTCCAGATGTCCCATGGTCCCGGGACGCTAGTGCGCGCTGGGGCGCACGACTGGGGCGCATTTCGAAAGCTGTTGCAAACTGACGAAGAGGTGCACCCGAGCGATCGTCTCGGGCTCGAACGTGTGCACCGCGCCGTCCTTCGTGTCGGTGGGAGATCATGCGGCACATGAGTGACGACCACACACACGTCCAGGAGTTCTTCGGCGCGCGTGCCGCCGGCTGGGACAGCCGTTTCCCCGATGACGGGCCCGCCTACGCGGACGCGGTCGCACGTATGCGCCTCCGCGCGGGCGACCGCGTGCTCGACGCGGGCTGCGGCACCGGGCGCGCCCTGCCCCCGCTGCGAGAGGCCGTGGGCGGCACCGGGATGGTTGTCGGAGCGGATCTGACTCCGGCCATGCTGGAGGCGGCGGTCCGGGCCGGACGGGACCGGGAGGGACGGCTGCTGCTGGCCGATGTGACCGCACTGCCGCTGCGTACCGAGTCGCTGGACGCGGTGTTCGCGGCCGGGCTCGTCGCCCACCTGCCGAACCCGGCCTCGAATCTGGTGGAGTTGGCGCGGGTGGTACGGCCCGGCGGCACGCTCGCCCTCTTCCACCCGATCGGCCGGGCCGCGCTCGCGGCCCGCCAGGGACGGCGGATCACCCCGGACGACCTGCGCGCCGAGCACAACCTGGCCCCTCTGCTGGCCGGTGCGGGCTGGAACATGACCTCGTACGTGGACGAGGACGCCCGATTCCTCGCACTCGCCGTCCGCGAAGGGTGACCGTCGGCGTTCCGACTCGACGGGGGTGAGCGCCGGCCTTTCGCCGTAGGTGAGAAGCGGCCGGATGCGGTGATCGGCCGTCAGGCCGTACCGGCGACGGCCGCTGCGAACGCGTCGGGGTTGTCGAACATGATGTTGTGTCCGGCACCCGGAACGTTCACGACACGCACCCCGGCCGCCTCCAGGCCGTCGGCGCCCGGGAGTTCGCCACTGAGCTCGCCCTGAAGGTACAGGCGTTCCGTTGTCAGGCCTACGAGCATCTGACGCATCGTCGGAGTGGTTCCCCGGGCGAGTCCTGTCGCCGTGCGGTGCAGGGCGCGGGGGTCGGCCAGACGCATGGTCGCGGCCCAGAGGGGGCCGACCTTTTCGAGCACGCGCGCGTGGCCGCCGTTCTCGACATAGTCGTCCTCCTCATAGGAGGCGATTCCGCTGCTGCCCGCCGTGGTCGGAGGCCGTGGATCGAGGTTGGCCTCCACGAGGACGAGCCGCGAGACGAGTTCGGGGCGGCGATGGGCGAGCACGATGGCGACCGATCCGCCCATGCTGTGCGCGACGAGTTCCGCCCCTGCGACATGCGCCGCGTCGAGGACCGCCGCCAGAGCGGAGGCGTGGTCCTCCAGTGTGTAACCGAAGTCCGCGGGCCGGTCACTGATGCCGTGGCCCGGCAGGTCGACGAACAGGGTGCGGCGGCCCGCCGGTTCGGGCCGGGCCGCGATGTGGGCGTTGTAGACCGTCGAGACCGATCCCAGGCCGTGCACGTACACGCGCGCGGGTCCACCACCCTCCGTCTCCGTCCAGCGGATCATGCTTCCCCTGCCGTCGAACTCCGCCTGCCGCACAGCGCTCTCCCCTGTCGTCGGTCCTTCGTTTCCCACAGCCCGAGGAGCATACATCGGTTCCGATGTATTGCTGGATCGATGTACAGCGTCAGTGCGACAGAATGGGGACATGCTGGAGCTGGCCATCCTCGGATTTCTGTACGACGCCCCGTTGCACGGCTACGAGCTGCGCAAGCGGATCACCGCGCTGACGGGACATGTGAAGCCGGTGGCGGAGAGCACGCTCTATCCCGCGATCAAGCGACTGGAGAACGCGCGACTCCTGGAACGGGCCACACAGCCCGGGTCGGTCGCCGCCCCTCGTCACGTCCTGACACTCACCGAAGAGGGCGGGCGCGAGCTGCGCCGCCGGCTCGCGGAGCCGGCGCGACGGGACATCACCGACGAGAACCGCTGGTTCGCGGTGCTCGCCTTCCTCAGACACCTGCCGGACCCCGGGGCACAGGCCGCCGTGCTGCGCCGCAGGCTGGCCTTCCTGGAGGAGCCCGCGAGCTTCTTCTACGACGGTGACCGGCCGCTCCGGGCCGAGGAGCTGGACGACCCCTTCCGGCGCGGCATCCTGACCATCGCGCGGGCCACCAGCCAGGCGGAACTGACCTGGCTGCGGACCACCCTCGACTCCCTCGACGCGGCGGGCGACTGACGCGAGATCCGGCTTAACCGGGTCGCCCCCCTTCTGCCGCCGCAACTCCATCTCTACGTTGAGTAGCAGCAACCGCACGATCGGCGATCACGCAGGGGATGGTGACCGGATGTCCAGCATGTTCGGCAGGCTCCGCTCGATCGGACGCAGGACCACATCCGAGGGGACCGAGGGGCGCGCGCGGGAGACGGCCGGGAAAGAGAGAAAGCGCACATACAACCTGTTCGAGGCGGCCGCGGTGTACGTGGCGGCGTGCGCGGAGGACGACCAGGAGCGGATCGACGAGGCGGCCGCCTGGGTGTCGCCGGAAGCCCTGTCGTTCGGGGTCAACGAGCTGGCCTGCCGGGCTGTTGTCGCTCTCGCCCGCGAACGTGACGAGTCGCCGCAGGCGGTCGCCCGCGCCCTGCTCGGACTGCCCGCGGCCTCACCTTCGGGCTCGTGAGGGCGTTTCGCCCCTGTCCAGCCGGATAGCTGCAGCTCCGCACGGGTTTCGGGCTCGTGACAAGCGCCTTCCCGTCGCTTAGGGTGCGCCGACAGATGGAGCGATCGGGAGGCTGGAATGGCCGGGACGGACGAAGACGCCGTCGCCACCGGGGACGACGACGCGCTGTATGTGCTGACGGCGGTGCTGCTGACGCCGGCGAAGTTCCCCAGCGTGCTCGGTGACGACTACCCGGAGGCCTGCGCGACGCTCGACCTCGCGCCGCTCGCGGAGGGGTACGGGCTGGTGCTGGGCCAGGACGGGGAGGGTGCCCGCTGGACCGTCGTCATCGACGACGTCTCCCTGGTCGCCGTCGCCATCGCGTCCTGGGACTGCGGGATGGAGCACGAGCTGTCGCCGGACGAGAGGACGGTCGTCGCCGCGCTGCCCGGCTGGCCTCTCGAGGTCGCGGTCTCGGCCCCCGGGGTGCCGGCTCCGCACGATCCGTCGGACGACCTGACGGAGCGGCCGCCGCTCAGCCCGCCGGACACCACCGCCTGGGGACCCGCCCAGCGACGTCTCGGCGCCGACGAGATCGCGCTCCAGTGGGCCATGTGGCGCGATCAGATCGACGACAGCGAGTTCGCACCCTCGGAGGGTGCCGACGGCGCCCCTGGCGATGCCGAGGACGCTCAGGGCGCTCAGGACTCGCAGAACGACGACGAGAAGCAGGGCACGGCCGTCAAGAGCCTGAACCGCGCCGGGATCCGTCGCGTTCTCGCCGAGGCCCGCTCGTACGTGGACACACCGCCCCCGCTGGGCCGTGTCCGCTCGTCCTTCGCCACCGGCGACGCGCGCACCCTGCGCGCCGACGGTCCCGGCTGGTCGCTCGTCGCCAGGACCGACGACATCGCCTTCGTCCTGCTCGACGACGAACCCGGCGAGGTCCTGCCCATCGGCCGCGGGCCGGAACTGCCCGGCCTCCTGGAAGCCCTGGACAAGATGGCGGTCCGCCCGAGCTGAACGGCCGCGTCACGCGGACTCGCGGCGACGCGACGCCCGCCCCCGCGTCCGTCGCGCCGGTTCCTCCGCTCACCGTCCGCGGTGAGCGGAGGGGCGCCCGACGCGCGGCTCGCCGTCGGGCGGTCACTCCTCAGCGGCCGAGCTCCTTGCGGGTGACACGGCGCAGCCTGCGCCGCTGCGAGGGGTCCAGCGCCAGATACGCGGCCGCCGGAACTCCCAGCACGATCAGGAAGGCGGCCCACCAGGGCAGCCAGATCCACAGAATCAGGCCGACCGCCACACCTCCTGCGGCGATCTTCGCGTTCTTCGACATGTGTCGCCTCCTCCGCGGCTGCTGCCGCTCTCTGTCCTGAGAACGGGTCCCCGCGCCCCACGGTTCCTGACCGCGACCCTGATCCGCCCCTGACCCTTGTCCCCTACCCAACCCTGAGACCGCCTTCGCGACCCGCGAGGGAGACCCGACGACTTTCTGACGCACGGCGTTCACCCTCACGTCGCGAACCGTTCGATGCCGGGGCCAACTCTGGCCGCTGTCAACGAACTTGTTACTCAGGAGGCCTGATGTCCGCGCATGTCGCCGGCAAGCAGCACACTCACCGCTCCGTCGCCCTGGGCGTGCCGCTCGCCGTGCTGGCCGCCTTCGTGTCGGTCGGCACCGCGGACGCGACGTCCGGACCGGCGCAACCGCGCGTGACGCACACCGCGACTCTCGGGGACATCCCGCTCGGCCCGTTCAGCAACGCGCTGCTGCCCGGCACGGTGGACGACGACCGTGGTGTCGATCTCGGCGGCATCGGCAGCGACATCTACCCGACCGGCCGCAAGGGCGAGTTCTGGACGGTCACCGACCGGGGCCCCAACGGCCAGATCAAGGTCGACGGCACCAAGCGGCGGACGTTCCCGGTTCCGGGTTTCGACCCGGCGATCGTGAAGATCCGGGTGTGCGGTGACACCGTGAAGGTGGTCGACTCGATCCCGATCACCACGTCCTCCGGGAAGCCGGTCACCGGCCTGCCCAACCAGGCCGGACGCGACGAGGCGCCGTATACCTACAACGCGAAGACCTCCCTCCCGTACGACGCGAACGGCCTGGACACCGAGGGCATCGTGCGGGCGAAGGACGGCTCCTTCTGGCTCGCCGACGAGTACAGCCCGTCGCTGGTCCACGTCTCCGCGCGCGGGAAGGTCATCGCGCGCTATGTCCCCAAGGGCCTGAAGCTGACCGGTGCGGACTACCCGGTCGTCGAGACACTGCCCGCCGTTCTGCTCCACCGCAAGACCAACCGCGGTCTCGAAGGGCTCGCCCTGCTCCCCGACGGTGATCTGGTGATGGCGTTGCAGAGCCCCCTCTCGCTGCCGGACGCGGCCGCGGGTGACGCCTCGCGCACCACGCGGCTGCTGCGCTTCTCCCCCAGGAAGCAGGCCGTGACCGCCGAGTACGCGTACCGCTTCGACCCGGTCGACGTGGTCGACCCGGGCGAGGACGACACCTCCGAGCTGAAGATCTCCTCCGTGGTGGCCGTCGGCGGCGACCGGCTGCTCGTGGAGGAGCGCACCGACAAGGCGGCCCGTCTGCAGTCGGTGCGGCTCACGCGGAGCGCGAACATCCTCGGGGGCCCGTACGACAGCGACACCACGTCTCCCTCGCTCGAGCAGCTGGACGACCCGGCGTCGGCCGGCGTTCCGGTGCTCGCGAAGCGTCTGGTCGTCGACCTCGGTACCGTCGCCGGGGTGCCCGGCAAGATCGAGGGTGTCGCGCGCGTGGATCACGACACCGTCGCGCTCATCAACGACAACGACTTCGGGATGACGGACGGGACGGGTGCCTTCGACGCGGAGGGGCGGCTCGTGGACAGCGGGGTCGAGACGACCGTCACCTACGTGCGGCTCCCGCGCGGGATCTGATCCCGGACACCTCGCAGCGGCACGCGTGCGTGGGCGACGTACGGCAGCCACGCACGCGTGCCGCTCACTTCAGCGGCCCGGTGAGTTTGTGGGCGCCCTTGCCGACCTCCGCGGCCAGGCTGCACGCGACCTTGTCGATGCCGGTCTCGTAGCTTCCGGTGTCCGGGTACTGCACGAGAGTCTGGCGCACGGTGCCGGCCGTCTGGTTCGCCGCCTTTCGCTCCAGCGGAGCCTTGCACAGCGCGGAGGCGGCCTTCTTGAGGGCCGCCTCCGTCGTGTACGTGCCGTTGAGCTCGGTGACCGTCACGACCTCGGCGTCGTGCGGCCGGGTGCACGCGCGCTTGGAGGCCTGCCCAGGCTGGGCGTCGTCCGTGTCGAAACAGTCGCCCTTCCGGAGCGAGTAGTAGGGCACCTCGTCGTCCGCGAGGGACGGGAAGAGGGACCGCAGGTCGCTGGGTACCAGCCCGGTGGGCAGGTCCGAGGGCAGCGACGGCACGACGCTCGGCAGGCTCGACGGGAGCGACGGAAATCCCGACGGAAGGCTCAGCGAGGGACCCGGCGACCGCCCTGTGCTGCCGGTGCTCCCGGCGGGTGACTTCTTGCCGTCACCTCCGCCGCCCATGGCCGCCACGGCCACGGCGACGATGACGGCGACCCCGACGATCACCGCGACGACGAGGAGCAGGCTGTTGCGACGCCTCCCTCCGCGGTGGCCGCCGGGCCCGGGGGGTGGTCCCGGCGGAGGTCCGGGGGGCGGAGGCGGCGGCCATCCACCGCCGCTCCGCCCGGGCGGCATGCCGCCCCCTTGCGCCGGCGAGCCGTAGTCGCCGGAAGGCGGGCCGTCGCCTCCCGGAGGTGGACCGAAACCGTCCGGAGGCGGACCGAAGCCGCCCGGTGGAGGGCCGTAACCGCCGGACGGCGGAGGACCGTAGCCACCCGACGACGGCGGACCGTACCCCCCGGACGACGGAGGACCGTAGCCACCCGAACGCGGATTTTGGGCATCACCCCCAAAAGGGCGTGTGTCTCCCTGCGACCGTGGCGGCTGAGGCGGTTCGGGCGGCATGGCCATACCGTCAAGAGTCGCCTCGAATCCGGTCACCGCGCGACCCTTGTGCGGAAGTTGATACGGACTCATGCCATGGATCGCATGATTCCTGTACTTTCCCCACGAAGATCAGCCACAACGGCGGACGGACCCGCCGGGTGTGGGTCCGTCCCCTCTGGAGCGGTCCGGTCAGCCGCGCGCGCCCAGGAGGTGGTCCATCGCGAGCTGGTCGAGCTGCTCGAAGGCCATGCCACGCGCGGCCGCGGCCTCGACGTCGAAGTCCTCGAAGGCGGCACGGTCGGCGAGCAGACCCGCGAGGCCGTCCTCGGCGGTGGGCTGCGCGAGCTCGTGCAGACGCGAGGTGCGCAGGGCCGCCTGGACCTCGGGGTCGGCACGGAACGCCGCCGCGCGCTCGCGCAGGATCAGGTAGTTGCGCATGCAGCCCTCGGCCGACGCCCAGACGCCGTCGAAGTCCTCGGTCCGCGGCGGCTTGAAGTCGAAGTGCTTCGGGCCCGCGTAACCGGCGCTCTCCAGGAGGTCGACCAGCCAGAAGGCGGACCGCAGATCGCCGGCGCCGAAGCGCAGGTCCTGGTCGTACTTGATGCCCGACTGGCCGTTGAGGTCGATGTGGAAGAGCTTGCCCGCCCACAGTGCCTGCGCGATGCCGTGCGGGAAGTTGAGTCCGGCCATCTGCTCGTGACCGACCTCGGGGTTGACGCCGTACAGCTCCGGACGCTCCAGGCGCTCGATGAAGGCGAGGGCGTGGCCGACGGTGGGGAGCAGGATGTCGCCGCGGGGCTCGTTCGGCTTGGGCTCGATCGCGAACTTCAGGTCGTAACCCTGCGAGGTCACGTACTCGCCGAGGAGGTCGAACGCCTCCTTCATGCGGTCGAGGGCGACGCGCACGTCCTTGGCAGCGCCGGACTCGGCTCCCTCGCGGCCACCCCAGGCGACGTAGGTCTCGGCACCGAGCTCGACCGCCAGGTCGATGTTCCGGACGGTCTTGCGCAGCGCGTAGCGGCGCACGTCACGGTCGTTCGCGGTGAACGCGCCGTCCTTGAAGACGGGGTGCGTGAACAGGTTGGTGGTGGCCATCGGCACCTTGAGGCCGGTGGCGTCCAGGGTCTGCCTGAACCGCTTGATGTGCGACTCGCGCTCGCTGTCCGAGGACCCGAAGGGGATCAGGTCGTCGTCGTGGAAGGTCACTCCGTAGGCGCCGAGCTCGGCCAGACGCTGTACGGACTCGACCGGGTCCAGGGCGCGCCGGGTGGCGTCGCCGAACGGGTCCCGTCCCTGCCAGCCGACGGTCCACAGGCCGAAGGTGAACCTGTCCTCGGGGGTGGGCTGGTAGTTCATGCCGCGGCTCCTTGCTAGCTCCGACTATTTCGTCATGGCGGTTTACAAATTAGTATGCGGACGCACCTCTGGGAAGAGACGAAGTAGGAAACCTGGTCACATCGGTCCGGGGACGAACCGTGGGATCCGGGCCGTGGCGGTCCGGACACGCCTGTGACCTGCATGAATGCTGTGACCAGCACAGATCCCGCGGAGCCGCGGAAGAGGGAGAGTCCGATGTCAGCAGCCGAGGGTCCGCTCGTCATCGGGGTGGACTCGTCCACCCAGTCGACGAAGGCACTGGTCGTCGACGCGTCGACCGGACAGGTGGTGGCGAGCGGCCAGGCGCCGCACACCGTCTCCACCGGGGAGGGCCGCGAGAGCGACCCCCGTCAGTGGTGGGACGCGCTCTGCGAAGCGCTGCGCCAGTGCGGTGACGCCGCGCATGAGGCCGCCGCGGTGTCGATCGGCGGGCAGCAGCACGGGCTCGTGACGCTCGACGCCCACGGCGAGCCCGTACGGCCCGCGCTGCTGTGGAACGACGTGCGCTCGGCGCCGCAGGCGCGTCGGCTGGTCGAGGAGCTCGGCGGCCCGAAGGCCTGGGCGGAACGGACCGGCAGCGTGCCGGCCGCGTCCTTCACGGCCACCAAGTGGGCCTGGCTGGCCGAGCACGAGCCCGAGGCCGTCCGGGCCACGGCGGCGGTCCGGCTGCCCCACGACTACCTCACCGAACGGCTCACCGGGCTGGGCACCACCGACCGCGGAGACGCGTCGGGCACCGGGTGGTGGGCTTCCGGGAGCGAGGCGTACGACGAGGAGGTGCTCGCGCACATCGGGCTCGACCCGGCCCTGCTCCCCCGCGTCGCCCGGCCGGGCGAAGTGGCCGGGACCGTGCACGCCAGGGGTGAGCTGCCCTTCTCCCGGGGCACGCTGGTCGCGGCCGGAACCGGTGACAACGCGGCGGCCGCGCTCGGCCTCGGGCTGCGCCCCGGCACCCCGGTCGTCAGCCTCGGCACCTCGGGCACCGTGTATGCCGTCTCCACACACCGCCCGGCCGACCCGACCGGCACGGTGGCGGGATTCGCCGACGCGCGCGGTGACTGGCTCCCGCTGGCGTGCACGCTGAACTGCACGCTGGCCGTCGACCGGTTCGCCGCGCTGCTCGGGCTCGACCGCGAGGCCGTCGAACCCGGCTCCTCGGTGACGTTCCTCCCGTATCTGGACGGCGAGCGCACACCGAACCTGCCGCACGCCTCGGGGCTGCTGCACGGGCTCAGGCATGACACGACGGGCGGGCAGCTGCTCCAGGCCGCCTACGACGGCGCCGTGCACTCCCTGCTGGGCGCCCTCGACCTCGTGCTCGACGCGGACGCCGACCGTTCGACGCCGTTGCTCCTGATCGGCGGCGGGGCGCGGGGCAAGGCCTGGCAGCAGACCGTACGACGGCTCTCGGGCCGGCCCGTGCAGGTACCCGAGGCCAGGGAACTGGTCGCGCTCGGTGCCGCCGCTCAGGCGGCCGGCCTGCTGACGGGCGAGGACCCGGCGGCGGTGGCCCGGCGCTGGGACACCGCCCGCGGGCCGGTGTTCGAGGCCGTGGAACGGGACGAGGAGACGCTCGCGCGGATCACCGGGGTACTCTCCGACGCGGCCCCACTGCTCGAACGGGAGCCGAACAGGAACTGACCAGGACCAGGCGTGCCGTCCCGGCGTGACCGGCTCTCACGTGTGCGTCCCCTCGCGCGTGAGCCGCACCGGCCGGGGCCGTCCGGTGGCCCGCCCGAAGCGGGACCGCCGGGTGGGGACCCGCACCGAGACAGGCCGACGGGACGGCCGGACGAGGACTGACGGAAGCATGACCGCACCGCTGCACGAGGCCCATCCGACCGGTCCCGGCCGGCGACTGCCCGACACCCAGCAGGGCATGCGCCGCCGCAACCTCGCCCGGGTCATGCACACCGTCGGCGACGAGGGCCCGTTGTCGCGCGCCGCCGTCGCCTCCCACATCGGTCTGACCCGGGCGGCCGTGTCCACGCTGGTGGACGAGCTGATCCGCACGGGGCTGCTCGAAGAACTGGGACCCGAGCGGCCCGGAAGGGTGGGACGTCCGGGCTCGGCGCTCGCGGTCAGCGGGCACGGCCCCGCCGGGATCGGCGCGGAGGTGGGCGTCGACCATCTCGCGGTGTGCGCGGTCGATCTCCGTGGCGCCGTGCGGGCCCGTGCCGTGCGGCACGGCACCAACCGCGGCCGGGCCGCCGGACCCGTGATCCAGGAACTGACGGCACTGATACGCAGGGTCGTCGCCGAAGCCGACCAGGAAGGGCTGTGGCCCGCCGGCCTGGCCGTCGCCGTGCCCGGACTCGTGGCCCGTGACGCCCGGACCGTGGTCCGGGCGCCGAACCTCGACTGGCACGACACGGACCTCGGTGAACTCCTGCCCGACGAGTGGCCCTTGACCGTGGGCAACGAAGCGAACTTCGGCGCGCTCGCCGAACTCTGGCTCGGCGACGCGACCCCTCGGGACTTCCTGCACGTGTCCGCCGAGATCGGCATCGGTGCCGCGGTGCTCGTGGACGGGCAGCTCCTGCGCGGGACCCGCGGGTTCGCGGGCGAGCTGGGGCACGTTCCGGTGCGTCCGGAGGGTCCGGAGTGCCCGTGCGGCGGACGCGGGTGCCTCGAACAGTACGCGGGCGAGGAGGCCGTGCTGCGTGCCGCAGGTCTCGAACCGGGCGAGGACCGGGTCGGGCTGCTGTCCCGGCGGGCGGCGGACGGCGATCCGGACGTACGCCGTGCTCTGCGCGACGCCGGCACCGCGCTCGGCATCGCCCTGACCGGGGCGGTCAACCTGCTGGACCCGGAGACCGTCGTGCTGGGCGGTGCGCTCGCCGGGCTGGCGCCCTGGCTGCTCCCCTCGCTGGAGGACGAGTTGGCTCGGCGCACGGCGGGTCCCGCCTGCCCCGTGTCCGTTTCCCGTCTCGGATCCGAGGGGCCGCTGCTCGGCGCGGCGCATTCGGTGGTGCGCGCGGTGCTGGACGACCCGGCGGTGGTGGCGGGCCGCTCGTAGGCGATACGTCGGCGTGTTGGTCGTAGGCGGTACATCGGCGTGCTGGTCGTAGGCGGTACGCCGGCGGACCGCCAGGCGGACGCCGCCGAGGCGCCGGGCGAACCCCGGTCGAGGGACCGGCTTCCCCCGTGCGGGTGATCGCGTTGTCCACAATCCACCGGCCGTCCACGGACTCGCGTCTGCCCCTTCCTGCCCAACCGGCAAGCGCCGTACCGTAATTCACGCGAGGCGCAGCCGTCATGGCGGGGGCTGGGTTCCGGTCGGATCGGGGGATTCTGATGTCGGAGGAGGCAGTTCCGGGTCTGCGGCGCGAGGCGATCGGCCTGCGCGAGGTCCTGTTCCAGAGCATCACCGCGATGGCGCCGGCGGCTGCCGTCGCCGCGTCCATCCCGTCGGGAGCGGCGTTCGCGGGCGGCAGTCTGCCGCTCTCCGTGCTGATCGCACTGGTGGCCTGTCTGTTCACCGCGTCGTGCGTGGCAGAGCTGGCGCGCGAGATGCCCGCCGCGGGATCGGTGGCCACCTACACCGCGCAAGGGCTGCATCCGTCCGTCGGGTTCCTCGTGGGCTGGGGCTATGTGTTCGTCGAAGCGTTGGTGCCGCCCCTGCTCCTTCTCCAGCTCGGGTTCACCACGGCCGGCACACTGCACCAGGAGTGGTCCTCGTACCCTGACGACCTCTGGTGGCCCTGGTCGCTCGCGGGCGCTGTGGTCATCGGCCTGGCGGGCTACCTGGGAGTGCGCGCCTCGGCCCGCTTCGGAACCGTCCTCGGCGTGTTCGAGGTGCTGGTCTTCCTCGTGTTCGCAGTCTGGCTGATCGCCAAGGCCGGCGGCGACAACACGCTGTCGGTGTTCGGGACGTCCCACACCGCCCAGGGCTACGACGGGATCAGCGGCGTGTTCGCCGGATCGGTGTACACGGTGCTCGCCTTCGCCGGGTTCGAGGCGGCGGCGCCGCTGGCCGAGGAGACCAAGGACCCGCGCCGCACGATGCACCGGGCCGTCCTCGGCGCGGCACTCGCCATCGGCCTCGTCTACGTCCTGACGACGTACGCCATGTCGGTGTACTTCGGCCCCGACAAGTTCGCCGGGTTCGGGGCCTCCGGCACCGCATCGTGGGAAGGCGTGGCTCGCGCCTCGTTCGGCCTGTTCTGGGTGCTCGTCTTCCTCGCGGTGGTCAACTCGACGATCGCCAACGCCAACGCGTGTGCCACCGTCTCCACCCGGACGGCGTTCGCCCTGGCGCGGATCCGTGTCTTTCCCGCGCTCTTCGCGCGTGTGCACCCCAGACACCGCTCGCCCGTGGCCGGGGTGGCCGTGCAGTGCGCCGTGAGCGTGGCGGTGATGCTGGGGCTCGGATTCGCGTACGACCCGGTGACCGCGTTCCTGCTGCTCGCGACCGTGATCGTCACCGTGGTGATCGGCGTGTACATCGTGGTCGACCTCGCCTGCGCGGGCTACTTCCTGCGCCGCAGACGCGAGTTGCTCAAGCCGGTGCGCCATCTGGTGTTCCCGCTGCTGGGCATCGTCGCCTTCGTTCCCGCCCTGCTGACGGCCGCGGGTCTGCCGGTCTTCGACTTCGTGACCGAGCTGACCCCGCCCGTGTCGTACGCCGGACCGGTCGTGGGTGTCTGGATGTCGGCCGGTGTCGTGATATTGATCTTCCTGCTGCGCCGCCACCCCGGGCGCATAGCCGAGACCGCCCGTGTCCACCTCGACGAGACCTCGACCACCGCCCCTTCGCAGAGCGGAGTTGTGCAGTCATGAGCGACCCCCGGATCCTGACCGTGCGCCCCACGCCGGACGAGTTCGCCTGGACGTTCGGCGGGGCGCCGCCCGTGGCACGCATCGCACCGGGCACGGTGCTCGATCTCTACACCGAGGACTGCTTCGCCGGGCGGGTGCGCTCCGAGAAGGACCTGGTCTCCGAGGTCTGCGAGTTCCCCTTCCTCAATCCGCAGACCGGTCCCTTCCATGTCGAGGGGGCGGAGCCGGGTGACACGGTCGCGGTCCACTTCGTGTCGATCGAGCCGGCCCGCGATTGGGCGGCATCGACGACGGTCCCCCTCTTCGGCGCCCTGACCTCCACCCACACCACCGCGTCGCTTCAGCCACCGCTGCCCGAGACCGTCTGGATCTGGCAGCTCGACCGGGAACGGCGGACCGCGCTGTTCAGCGCGCGCGACAGCGACATCCAGGTCGAACTGCCGATGGACCCGATGCACGGCACCGTGGGCGTGGCGCCGGCGAACCTGGAGGTCCGCTCCGCCCTGGTGCCCGACGCGCACGGCGGGAACATGGACACACCGGAGATGCGCGCGGGGGTCACCTGCTACCTCGGGGTGAACGTCGAAGGCGCCCTCCTCAGCCTCGGCGACGGGCACGCGCGGCAGGGTGAGGGCGAGACCTGCGGAGTCGCCGTGGAGTGCGCGATGAACACGGTGGTGATCGTCGAACTCCTCAAGGGAGTCGCCACACCTTGGCCGCGCATCGAGTCCGACACCCACATCATCTCGACGGGCTCGGCACGCCCGCTGGAGGACGCCTTCCGGATATCCCAGCTCGACCTGGTGCAGTGGCTGGTGCGCGACTACGGGTTCAGCGAACTGGACGCGTACCAGTTCGCGACGCAGACGGTCGAGTCTCCCGTCGCGAACGTCTGCGACACCAACTACACGTGCGTCGCCAAGCTGCGCAAGGAATGGCTGCCCGCGCGGGAGACGCATCGCGGACTTCATGCCCGACTGCGGGAGACGGCCGCGGCACTCCGGCACTGATGGCGCGTTTCACGCGCGCCAGAGCCTGAGCCGGTACTCCGCCGCTCCGCAACCCGCGTCGACCGGTCGGCTCCGGGCTGCGGAGTCACGGCCCCACCCCCCACCGACGAAAGGCCAACCCTCCATGGAACGAGCACGGTCGTTCCCCACCCGACGGCGGCTGCTCAAGGGCGCGGCCCTCGCGGCCCTCCCCTACGCACTGCTCCCCGACGTCAAGGCGACGGCGCAGCCGGCGATGGCCGTCGACTATCCGGACGCCGAGTGGAACCCGGCCACCAGCTCCAACTACACGGCCTCCGACCGCCCCTACAGCTACGACCTCGACTACGTGATCATCCACATCACCCAGGCCACGTATGCCACGACCCTGTCCATCTTCCAGAATCCGCGGAAGAAGGTGTCCGCGCACTACCTCGTGCGCTCGGCCGACGGCCATGTCGCGCAGTGCGTGAGAGAGCGCGACGTCGCCTGGCACGCGGGCAACTGGGACTACAACACCCGAAGCATCGGCATCGAGCACGAGGGCTGGGTGGACCGGCCCGCCTACTTCACCGACGCGCTCTACGAGGAGTCGGCCAAGCTAACCGCCACGATCTGCGACCAGTACGGGATCCCCAAGGACCGCGCCCACATCCTCGGTCACTACGAGGTGCCGGGCACCGATCACACCGATCCCGGACCGAACTGGGACTGGACGCGCTACATCCGGCTCGTCAACTTCGCCTGACCAGGGGCGGCCTCGCGGCGGACCGGGCGGGACCGGACCGGCACGCCGCGAGGCAGCGAGCGGAAGGGGAGCGTCACACGGGTTGTCCAAGCCCGCACCGGGAGTGACGATGGGACCCAGTCGCATCGCCTTCCTGGAGGCAGAGTTGACCGATCCTTGGGTGGCCCTGGAACCGGGCGCCGATCCCGCCGAGCGGGTTCGGCTGATGCGCCGCGCGTACGAGGCGTTCACCGAGGCGGGCACGGTGCCTCGGCCGGTGCGTGGCGTGGTGGCCGAGTCGTGGCGGCGTTCGGCGCGGGCGGGCGTCGTCCCGGACGGCACCGCGAGGGTGGAACTCACGGACGGGGAGCTCGGTTCCTACCGGGCGGAGCATCCGCTGGCGCGGGTGATGCCGCTGTTCCGGGAGCTCATGGGGACGTTCGCCGCGGACGGGGAACACCTGCTGGCAGTGTGCGACGCGCAGGGCCGGCTTCTGTGGGTCGAGGGTCATCCGGGGACGCGGCGGCAGGCCGGGCGGATGAACTTCGTGCCGGGTGCGCGGTGGTCGGAGGCCGCGGTCGGGACGAACGCGCCGGGTACGGCGGTCGCCGTCGACCGTCCGGTGCAGGTGTTCGCGGCCGAGCACTTCATCCGGCGGGTGCAGCCATGGACCTGCGCGGCGGCACCCGTGCACGATCCGCGCACCGGGCGGGTGCTCGGCGCGGTGGACATCACCGGCGGGGACGGGCTCGCGCATCCGCACAGCCTCGCCTTCGTACAGGCGGTGGCGCGGGCCGCCGAGGCCCATCTGGCGCTGCTCGCACCGCCGCAGGCACTGGCCGACTCCCTCGAACTGACCGCGCTGGGGCGAGACGAGGCCCAACTGGTCGCGGACGGAAGGAAGATCAGGCTCAGCCGCAGACACAGTGAGATCCTCGTGCTGCTGGCCCGGCATCCGGAGGGGCTGACGGGCGACGAGCTGCAGTGCGCGCTGTACGAGGACGAGTCGGTGACGCCGGTGACCCTGCGGGCGGAGCTGGCCCGGCTGCGCAGGACCCTCGGCGCCGGGTTGCTCGACTCACGCCCCTATCGGCTCACCCGGCCCGTCGAGTCCGATGTGGCGGTGCTGGAGCGGCGGCTCGGCAGCGGCGCGGTGACGGCGGCCGCGGCGGTGTACGCCGGGCCGCTGCTGCCGGGTTCGACGGCACCGGCGGTGACGCGGTTGCGGCGACGGCTGGCCGACGGGCTGCGCACGGCGATCATCGCCCGGCGGGACCCCGACCTGCTGGCCGACTGGGCCCGTGCGCCCTGGGGCGAGGACGATCTCGACGTCTGGCGGGCCCTGTCGGCGCTGCGTCCGGCTGCGGCCGTCCACGCGCGCGTGGCGGAGCTGGAGTCCGAACAGGCCGCACCGGCCGGATGGGCACGCTCCCCGCGCGAGGGCCGGATGCGACCGAGGTCGCGCTGAAGGAGCGGCGGCGGCCCGCAACGTCGTTGCAACGTCCGGGTTTCTAGCCTCGCGGCGAGAGCTGCCCAACGGCGGGCAGCGCTTCTCCGGGAGGCAACCAGCATGACCCGTTACGCGGCGCCCGGCACCGAGGGCGCGATCGTCTCCTACCAGGCGCGGTACGACCACTTCATCGGCGGGGAGTACGTGGCGCCGGCTCGCGGGCAGTACTTCGAGAACCCGAGCCCGGTGAACGGGCAGCCGTTCACCGAGGTCGCGCGAGGCACCGCCGAGGACGTGGAACGCGCACTGGACGCGGCCCACGCGGCGGCACCGGCCTGGGGGCGCACCTCCGTGACCGCGCGTTCCGACATCCTGCTCAAGATCGCCGACCGGATGGAGGCGAACCTGGAGAAGCTGGCGATCGCGGAGAGCTGGGAGAACGGCAAGCCGGTCCGCGAGACGCTGGCGGCCGACATCCCGCTCGCCGTCGACCACTTCCGCTACTTCGCGGGGGCGATCCGCGCTCAGGAGGGTTCGCTCGGCGAGGTCGACGACGACACCGTCGCGTACCACTTCCACGAGCCGCTGGGCGTGGTCGCGCAGATCATCCCGTGGAACTTCCCCATTCTGATGGCGGTGTGGAAGCTCGCGCCGGCCCTGGCGGCGGGCAACGCGGTCGTCATCAAGCCGGCCGAGCAGACTCCGGCGTCCATCCACTACTGGATGAGCCTCATCGCGGACCTGATCCCGCCGGGTGTGGTGAACATCGTCAACGGCTTCGGTGTGGAGGCGGGCAAGCCCCTGGCGTCCAGCCCGCGGGTCGCGAAGGTCGCGTTCACGGGGGAGACCACCACGGGGCGGCTGATCATGCAGTACGCCTCGGAGAACATCAAGCCGGTGACGCTGGAGCTGGGCGGCAAGTCGCCGAACATCTTCTTCGACGACGTGTGGGCGCAGAACGACGACTTCCGCGACAAGGCGCTCGAAGGCTTCACGATGTTCGCGCTCAACCAGGGCGAGGTGTGCACGTGCCCCTCGCGCGCGCTCGTCCAGCGAGGCCACTACCGCGAGTTCATGGAGGCGGCGGTCGCCCGCACCGAACTCATCAAGCCCGGCAACCCGCTCGACACGGACACGATGATCGGCGCGCAGGCGTCCAACGACCAGTTGGAGAAGATCCTCTCCTACCTGGACATCGGCCGGCAGGAGGGCGCGAAGGTACTCACCGGCGGTGAACGCATCGAGCACGACGGCGAGTTGAAGGGCGGCTACTACGTCCAGCCGACGATCTTCGAGGGCGACAACCGGATGCGGATCTTCCAGGAGGAGATCTTCGGCCCGGTCGTCTCGGTGACCTCGTTCGACGACTTCGACGACGCCATCAAGATCGCGAACGACACGCTGTACGGGCTCGGCGCAGGCGTGTGGACGCGGGACATCAACACCGCCTACCGGGCGGGCCGTTCCATCCAGGCCGGCCGCGTCTGGACGAACTGCTACCACGCATATCCGGCGCACGCCGCGTTCGGTGGCTACAAGCAGTCGGGCATCGGCCGCGAGACCCACAAGATGATGCTGGAGCACTACCAGCAGACGAAGAACCTGCTCGTCTCGTACTCGCCGAAGAAGCTGGGCTTCTTCTAGGACCGGGAAAGGGCGCCTGATCAGGCGAGATGCTGATCAGGCGCCCTCGCGCCATCGACTTCGCCTCCATCTCCGGAGGCGCCCTGAGTCCCTCCGGCGGCGGCCGCAGTGGCCCAACTCCGCTCGCCGGTACAGGCCGCATTCGCCAGCGTGCACGGGGTCGGATTCCGCGTAGCGCGAGGGCCGTGGCCATGGTGTTCGAGACTCGTGGGCCCGTGCCGGAGACTCGCATGCCGCGGGGTGTCGTGGAGACAGTGGGCCGGTTCGCGTACCTGTGGGGCTGGCCGATGGTGTCGATGATCAACCGCAGGACCGCGCTGACGTCGGTGCCGGAGCCCGGCCTGCGGGGCGGAGTGCTGCCCAACGCACCGGTGAACCGGGTGTGCATGCTGACCGACTACATCCCCGCTGGACCAGTTCGACGGCACGCTGAAGCGGGACGACTGGGCCAACGTCCCGGCCTTCCCCGTCCCCGAAGGTCCGGCGGGCGACGGCGAGGTCCACTGGGTCGACCCGGCCACGTTCTTCGATCAGCTCCCGCAGGTCCTGGACGCCGTTCCCCCGCTGCCCGGCGAAGAAGCCATGTACGAACAGTTCCGCGCTCTCATGATCGCCGCCGAAGGCTCGCCCGATGTCAGGCAGGCCCTCCTGGATGTCGCCCGCCGGACCGAGACCGAGGTCATCGCTCCACTGCTGCGCTGGGAGTTCAACGGCCCTCCGGCCGGGAACAACTGGTTCTCACCGAAGAACAACTCCGCCTTCGGCACCGATTACCAGACCGCACCGCGCCGGCCCGCTCCAAGATGTTCGAGAACGCACCGCAGGAGACGACATACCTCTTCACCGACACCGACACCGACATCGTCCGCGGCGACGACGGGGCGCTGACCTTCCATGTCAGCCATGCCCAGCCCGAGGGCACTCCCCTGAGCAACTGGCTCCCGGCCCCTGGCGACGACTTCTCCCCCTACATTCGCGCCTACTGACCCCAGCAGGCCATCCTCGACGGCACCTGGAACCCGCCCCGCGCCGAACGGACCCGCTGACGCATCCGTCAGACCGACGCGACTGGAGGACGTGGGCCACGGCCCCTGCGGTGTTGCCTCAGTGGCTATCGGTCCGACGGGGGCTTGATCTCCCGCTTGAGTATCTTGCCGGTGGGGCCCTTGGGCAGGGCGTCCACCAGCCATATCGTGCGAGGGTACTTGTAGGGCGCGACCCGGGAGCGGACGTGTTCACGCAGTTCGTCCGCGGTGGCCGTGGCGCCCGGCTTCAGCGCCACCGCCGCGGCGACCTCCTCACCGTGCAGGGCGTGCGGCACGCCGACCACGGCGGCCTCGGCGACCGCAGGATGCTCGTACAGCACCTCTTCCACCTCGCGCGGGTAGACGTTGTACCCGCCGCGGATGATCAGGTCCTTGCGCCGGTCCACGATGAAGTAGTAGCCGTCGTCGTCGCGGCGGGCCAGATCGCCGGTGCGGAACCACCCGTCCACGACCGCCTCGGCGGTGGCCTCCGGACGGTGCCAGTAGCCCTTCATGACGTTGTGCCCGCGGACGACGATCTCGCCCACCGTGCCCTCGGTGACGTCGGCCATTGTGTCGTCGACCAACCGCAGTTCCACGCCGTTGATGGGCGTACCCACGGAGCCGGGCTTGCGCGGCCGGTCGGGATGGTTGAACGCGGCGACGGGAGAGGTCTCGGTGAGGCCGTACCCCTCGACCACCACGCAGCCGAAGGCCTGCTCGAAGCCGTGCAGCACCTCGACCGGCAGTGACGCCCCGCCGGAGACGCACATCCGCAACGCGTCCAGGTCCGCGCCGTGGTCCGAATGGTTCAGCAGCGCGGTGTACATGGTGGGTACACCGACCATGTGGGTGACGCGACGCTCGCGCAGCAGGTCCAGTGCCGCGGCCGGGGTGAACCGGGGCAGCAGGGCCAGGGCAGCGCCCGAGGCCAGTGCGCCGTTCATGCTGCAGGTCTGGCCGAAAGTGTGGAACAGCGGCAGACCGCCGAAGACCACGTCACCCGCTCGCAGGCCGAACAGCTCCGCCGACTCCCCGGTGTTGCGGGCCAGGTTGGCGTGCGTCAACTCGGCACCCTTGGGCTGTCCGGTGGTTCCGGAGGTGTACAGGATGACGGCGGTGTCGCCACCCTCACGCGGGACGACCGCAGGCTCCGGCGGGTGCTCAGCCAGCGCGGCGGCGAAGTGGGCGGAGTCGACGATCACCACCGTGCTGCCGGCGGTCGCGGCGGCGGTGCGGGCTTCGGGCGCGGCTGACTCGCAGACGAACGCCACGGCCGCTCCCGAGTCGGACAGATAGTAGGTGATCTCGCGTTCCCGCAGCAGCGGGTTCATCGGCACGACCACCGCGCCGGCCCGCAGGATGCCGTGGTAGAGCACCGGGAATTCAAGGGTGTTGGGCAGCATCAGCGCCACCCGGTCACCTGGCCGCACCCCTAGGTCCCGTAGCCAGGCGGCGGCGCGTGCGGCGGCGGTGTCCAGCTCGGCGTAGCTGAGCACGTCGTCCTCCAGCAGGACCGCCGGGCGATCGTCCCAGGCGCGGGGCCGCTCGGTGAGAATGCGGGCGAGGTTGCCCGAGCGGGAGTCGGTGGAGGCGGGGACGGTGCTGGTCATGGGATGGGGTCTCCTTGTCGTGGCGACCTACGGAGGTGGCGGGTGGGCCGTGCTGGGCGGGAGTTCGGCTCCCGCCCAGCACGGAGTCCCGGGTGCGGCAGGTAGGCGTACCGCTGCTTCGCCGCCCGGAGCGTTGTGGCAGCGGTACGTCAGCCGCGCAGCGCGGAGGCGAAGATGCAGGGCAGGGCGGTGATGCGTGGCCGGGCCTGGAAGGCGGTCAGGCGTCGGCCCGTCGTGGCCGCGGTGCGGTTGGAGACGAACCATGGCGGCTTGGGGGAAAGCGACCATTCCCCGTGGAAGAGCGAGCGCGGCGAGGCCCGGAACGGCCCCCGCACCACGGTGCGCTCCACCTGTGCCAGCAGGAACGCGTTGTGGACCACGCCGCGTCCGCTCTGGATGTCTTCCAGCGGATGGCCGGGGAACGCGCCCCAGGTGGCGTGCGGGGTGAGGTAGCCGACGCCGGTCCAGGCGTTGACGCCGATGGTGCCGTAGCGCAGCTCGGCCAACTGCTCGTCGAAGAACGGGCCGAGGGCCCGCAGGGTGGCGGGGTGGATCACGATGTTCGCGCCGAGAGTGCCGCGCAGTCCGTCGTTCGCGGTCCGGACGGCCTCGGCGAGGAAGTCCGAGCCCTCTCCGGGAAGCTCGGCAACGGTCAGCACCGGGGCGAAGTACTCCGTGCGGAACGCCGGTTCGTCTGCGTCCCCGGCGTCCAGGTCCTGGATGAGCAGCCGTTCCGAGGCGGGGCCGAGGGACGTGGCCCGGTCACCGTGGGTGTCGCGGGCGGCGGCGACCCGGTCCGTTCCGCCCGGATACCAGACCGGGCGTGCGGGGGCCTCGTCCAGGGCGCGGCGCAGCTCGGCCAGGAAGGCGTCCTTCTGCGGCCAGTCCGCGGAGACCAGCACCACCTGGGCGGCGATGCAGTTGGCGCCGGAGTTGTGCAGCCGCTGGGTGGCGACATGCTGGGCCTGGAAGCGCAGGTCGGCGGCGGACCAGCGGCCGGGGACCACGATCACCGGCGCCACGCCGCCGAGCTCCGAACTGATCGGCTTGTCCAGCTTGGGGGTTCCGGCGGCGCGGGCTCGCTCGCCCTCCTCGCCCACGCCCCACACGATGGCGTCGTGGGTGGCCTCGCTGCCGGTCATGTGAACCGAGGTGACGCGCGGGTCGTAGGCGTAGGCGGAGCCCGTACCGGCCCCGCCGGTGACGATCTCCAGCACGCCGAGTTCGGTGTAAGGGGCGAGAACCTTCCGGAACACCTGCAGCAGCGGGTCGGTGACCGGGTTGAGCTTGAGCACGACGACCCGGTTGTCGGCGTGCAGGGCGTAGAGCACGTCCAGTGGCGCGATGGAGAAGATGTTGCCCGCGCCGAGCACCAGAGTGGTGCCGCGGGTGTGGGTGGTGTCGCGGGCGGCGAGCCCGGCCTCGTCGCGGATCTCGGCCGCCGTCACGCCGGGCCGCATCCAGACGTCGGCGCTGAAGCCGCTGAGCAACAACCGGTCGTAGTTGCTCGCGGGCAGCGCGGGCACGGCGATCCGGCCGCCGGGAGCGGGGCGCAGCTCGGCTCCGCCGAGGGGGTCCTCCCCGCGGGCGATGCGGTCGTGGGTGGCGGCGAGGGCACGGGCGGAGCCGACCACGGCCCACGGGCCGCTGATCCACTCCTCGCCGACCAGCGGCGAGCCGGCTTCGAGTCCCTTGATCCGCACGGCGGCCGCGATCCACTCGTCGGCGTGCCGGGCGACCAGGTCGCCGACGCGGTTCAGCAGGTCGCGTCGCTGGGCGGGGCCGGTACGGGCCCACACGGCCTCGGCGGCGGCCAGGCCGGTGAGCACCTCGTCGGCGCTCTTCTCGGAGTCCGCGATGCGGGTGGTCATCGGGCTCCTCCTTTCCAGGTCGAACAGATCGATTGAGGACGGTTCAGCGGGACGGTTCATGGGCGGGCACCGTGGTGGCGGGCGGTTCAGTGGCGGGCGGTCGGCCGGGCCGCCAGATAGGCGGCCGCGAGCGCGTTGACCGCGGGGACGAGCACCGGCGTCATCTGCTGCGCGGTGACGGTCTCCCGGCGGGTGTGCAGCCAGCCGAGGTAGGTGAGGCCTCGCAGCAGGAAGAAGAGCGGCAGCCGCGCGAGGTGCTCCTCGGGCAGGGTGCGCCGGGTGCGGTAGCCGCCGACGAACGCGTCGAGGAGTTGTCCGAAGGCGGGGTCGTCGGCGACCAGGAAGAGCGAGGTGGCGATGTCGAACAGGTGCCAGCCGAAGCCCGCGTCGTCGAAGTCGATGACCTGGACGACTCCCTGGTGCAGCATCAGGTTCTCGGGCAGGAAGTCGGCGTGGATCAGGCCGTAGCGGTCGGGTCCGTCGCCGAAGGCGGCGAGGTCGGCGCGCGCCCGGTCGGCGGCGGCGAGGACCAGGGCACGGTCTTCCCTCGTGAGTGCGTCGAGCTCCCAGAAACGGCCCCAGAGCGGAGCGTCGCCGAGCATTCCGTCGGCGTCCCAGGCCTGCCGGACGAACGTGTCAGGTCGCCGCCAGTGCTGCGCGTGGTCGTGCAGCCGGGCCATCAGGCGACCGGTCTCCGCGTAGGCGGAGACGGCGGCGGAGTCGGCGGTGACTCCCTGCTCGACCGATCCGAGCGGCCCGCCGTCCACCCAGGAGAGCAGGTCGACCAGGCGCGGTTCGGGCACGTCGGCGCTGTGGGCCGTGGTGAACAGGGCGCCGGTGCGGGTGGGCAGGACCTCGGGCGTGGGGACGCCTTCGGCACGCAGCGCGGTCATCCAGCGCAGCTCGGACTCCAGGGCCGCGGGAGTGTGGTAGCCGGCTCGGTGAACGCGCAGGGCGTAGCGCCCACCGTCGGCGTCGACGCGGAAGACCGCGTTCTCGCGGAACTTCAGCAGGGTGATCTCCGGCCGGCCGGCGAACGCCCAGGCGTCGCAGGCGTTCCGGGCGAGGCGGGTGAGCCGGTCGGTCTGTTCCGCCGCGGTCAGATCGTAGAAGTCGGACACAGGAACTCCAGCGCTAAACTCGAATTTTGTCGAGTAAAAGTCATCGACTCCAACCCGTCAAGAGCCTCCGCCCCGCCGATCGACCGAAGATCTAAGGTGAGCGCAGCACGCATCGACCCAAGAGGGGACCCGACCATGGGCGAGACCGCCCCGACGCGGACCGGCAGGTCGCAGGCACGCGGACGGCAGCGGCGGGCCGAACTGCTGACCGCCGCCCGACAGTTGCTGGCCGAGCACGAGATCGACGAGGTCAGCCTGCACGACCTCGCCCGCGCGGCCGGGATCCCGACGGGCTCGGCCTACCACTTCTACGCCAACGCCATGGACGCCTTCGCCGCGCTGGCCGAGCAGATCTCGGCGGAACTGGAGCAGGTTCTCGCCGCTCCACTGCCGCCGGGTTCCGCCGCCGACTGGGAAGACGTGCTGGCAGAGCTGGCCGGGCGCGCGGTGGCCTTCTACCGAGAGCGTCCGGACGCCCAGCAGTTGCTGCTCGGCGTCAAGACGCCGCCCGAGTTCAAACTGCGCGACCGGGAGAACGACCGGCAGCTCGGCCTGCTGGTCCGGGGCCATATCGCCGCAGCCTTCGAACTGCCGGCGCTGCCCCAGGACGAGGAGCTCTACTTCCACGCGGTCGAGATCATCGACCTCTTCTACGTGCTGTCGGTGGTGCGCCACGGCGAGATCACCGATGCCATGGCGGCCGAGGCACTGCGGGCCGCCGTCGCATACCTGCGCACCTACCTGCCTGCGGTGCTCCCGGCGCGCGAGGCCGCCACGGGCTGACCAAGCAGACCCTTGACCGGCGGCGGGGCGCGGCATACCTTGCGGGCTACTCGAATCGAGTCCGGTTTTAGTGAACTGCGTGGCCCGCCCTCAGGAGATCCACCATGCCAACCCCCGCCAACCGTCCGGCACTGCTCGGCGCTGCCCGCCTCGGCCTGGACGAGTTCCAGGGCGAGGTGACCAACCGCGCCCTGATCGAGCGCCGCATGCGGCATGTGGGCAACAGCGTGCTGTTCTACGCAGACCCGCTGCACATCGTCCGCGGCGAGGGCGTCTGGCTCCACGACGCCCAGGGCCGCCGCTACCTCGACTGCTACAACAACGTCGCCTCCGTGGGCCACTGCCGCCCCGAGGTGGTGGACGCGCTCACCGCGCAGGCCCGCCTGCTCAACACCCACACCCGCTACCTGCACGGGACGGTCGTCGACTACGCCGAGAAACTCACCTCCCTGCTCCCGGACGGCCTCGACGTCTGCACCTTCGTCTGCACCGGCACCGAGGCCAACGACCTGGCGCTGCGCATCGCCCGCACCGTCACCGGCCACACCGGCGCGGTCGTCATGGAGAGTGGCTACCACGGCAACAGCACCACGGTGGACGCCCTGTCCACCGTGGTCCACCCCGACCCGGCCGACCGTGCCGACTGGGTGCAGGCGGTCGAACCGCCCAACACCTACCGCGGCCCCTTCCGTGTCACGGACGGGGGGACCGACGAGAGCGACGGTGGCCCCGGCGCCCGCTACGCCCGACTGGTCGCCGAGGGCGTCGACGCGCTGGCGGAGCGTGGCCATGGCACCGCCGCCTTCATGTGCGACACGGTGTTCGACACCCAGGGCAGCCTTCAGGCCCCGGCCGACTACTTCCGCCGTGCTTTCGCCGCGGTGCGCGCGGCCGGCGGCCTGTGCATCGCCGACGAGGTCCAGGCCGGTCTGGCCCGCACCGGACGCTGGTGGGGCTTCGAGCACTACGGCGTCGTTCCGGACATCGTCACCCTGGGCAAGCCGATGGGCGACGGCCACCCCATAGGCGTCGTGGTGACGACCCGGGACATCGCGGAGGAGTTCGCCGCGCGCGCCGTGTACTTCAACACCTTCGGCGGCAATCCGGTCTCCGCCGCCGTGGGCAGCGCGGTGCTGGAGGTCTGCGAGCGCGAGGACCTGCCCCGCCGCTGCCGCGACACCGGGGCGCTGCTGCGCAGCCGGCTGGAGGAGCTGAAGCGGCGCCACCCCGTCATCGGCGACGTGCGCGGTCTCGGCACCTTCCTCGGCGTCGAACTCGTGACGGACAGGGAGACAGCGGCCCCCGCCACCGAGCTCACCCGCCGCGTGCCCGACGCCATGCGCGAACGCGGGGTGCTGATCGGCCTTTCCGGCCGCCACGGCAATGTGGTGAAGGTCCGGCCGCCGCTGGTGTTCGCCCCCGAGCACGTGGACACCCTCGTGGACGCCCTGGACCAGGTCCTCGCGGACCTCACCCGCGCATAGGAGCGCGGGCGTGGACCTGGACACCCGGCTGTTGCGGTCGTTCCTCACCGTGGCCGGGGAGCTGAACTTCTCACGCGCCGCTCAGCGCCTGCACATGAGCCAGCAGGCGTTGAGCGCGCAGATACAGCGGCTGGAACAGACAGTGGGCGTGCAGTTGTTCGCGCGCACCACCCGCTACGTCCGGCTCACCGATGCCGGTCTGGCGCTGGAGCCGTACGCGCAGAGGATGATCGACAGCTCCGAGCAGGTAGCCCGGGCGCTGCGCGCGCTCGCGCCCGACGGCGGCCGGCGGCTGCGGGTCGGCTTCTCCATCGGGGCCGCGCTGCATCTGACCGCGCCGATCCTGGCCGAGTTCGCCGCCCGCTGCCCCGATGTCGCGGTCGAGCTCCACGAGGTGCCGTTGCGGGACCCCTCCGCGGGGCTGCGCGAGCACGAGGTGGATGCCGCTTTCGTACGGCTGCCGCTGGGTGTGGAGGGGCTGGAGGTGCTGGAACTGATGCGGGACCCGCGGGTGCTGGTGGTCGCGGCCGGGCATCCACTGGCCTCGCGCCCCCACGTGCGGTTCGCGGACTTCGCGGACGCGCCGCTGATCGCCTGCCGCACCCAGGACCGGGTGTGGGACGACTTCTGGCTGTGCGCCGACGCGCGCGACGGCGTCCCGGGCGCGATCTCGCACGAGGTGTCCAGCCTGGACGAGGAGATGCTCCTGGTGGCCTCTCAGGGCGCGATGACGGTGAGCGGGGCCACCGCGCAGCGCTGGCCGCACCCGCCGGGTCTGGCGTTCCTGCCGGTCCGTGACCTGGAGCCCTCGGTGATCGCGCTGGCCTGGCACAGGGAGGCCACCCCCGATCCGGCGCTGGCCGGCTTCGCCGCGGCCGCGTTCGAAGTCCGACGGCGCAACGGCGCGTCTGCGTCGGACCCGACGTCCTCGGGTGCCGTGACAGCCGCGCCGTACGCCGCCGGACCGGGTGCGGCGTGAACGGCCCCCTCCCGTCCGCCGCTCGCACGCAGGGAGGACAACGCTCCCCTCGATGGCCTCCCTGCGTGGTCAGTGGTTCCGACGCGAAGTCACTCGCCGGCTCCGACGAAGCGATCAGGGCGGAGGAAGGCCAGGTCCGGCCGGTCCTTTCCCTCGACCAGGTCCGCGAGTCCCTCTCCGATGGCGGGGGCGTAGCGGAAGGAACGGCCGGAGTCCCCCGTGGCGTAGACGACCTGGTCGCCCGCCGGGTGCCGGTCGAACACCCAGCCGTGGTCGGGAGTGTTGGTGTACATGCAGGTCGTGGCGGCGGTCGGGGCGCGGGTGAGCCCGGGCAGCCGGCGGGCCAGTACGTCGGTCATGGCCTTCAGGTCGGCCTCGTGCACCGTCCTGTCCAGGTCGTCCGGATGGCCGACGACGCCCTCGTGGTGCAGCGCGAACTTGTAGTGGCCGCCGGGCTCGGGGCAGCCGTAGGCGCCGGATCTGGGGCCGAACTCGGCGTCGGTCCACAGCAGCATCGGGTAGCCGTCCAACTCGGGACCGGCCTCCCAGGTGACCAGGATCTGCCGCTCCACCTGGAGCGGCACGTCGAGGCCGATCAGGTCGGGGCCGTAGACCCCCGCGGTGATCAGCAGTCGGCCCGCCCGCAGGGTGCGGCGGTCGGTGGTGACGGTGACGCCCTCACCGTCGACCCTCCAGGACAGCGCCCGCTCACCGAGGGCGAAGGTCGCGCCGTGGCGGGCGGCGTCCTTGTGCAGGACCTCGAGGGCCGGGTCGACCAGCAGTACCCGGCCGCCGGGCTCCCAGAGCGCGGTCTCGTCGTCGGCCACCTGCAGGGCGGGGAACCTCGCCATGGCCTGACCGGGCGTCAGCACCTCGTGCTCCCAGCCGCCCAGTACCAGAGACTCCAGGCTGGGGCCGTTCAGCATGCCGTCCGCCTTGTCGACCAGCAGGGCTCCGTCGCGGCGCAGGATCTGCACCCCGTACTCGGCCTCGTACTCGGCCCACACCTCGAAAGCACGAGAGCTGAGCGGGACGTAGCCGGCGCCCTCATGCATGGACTGGCGAGCCAGCCGGGTCCTTCCGCTGTGCGAACCGTTGGCGTGCGGAGGGGTCCAGCGGTCCAGGGCGAGCACGCTGTGGCCGCGGCGGGCGAGCTGCGCGGCGGCGGAGGATCCCCACACGCCGGCGCCGATGATCACAATGTCGAGGTCTTCCATGCGCACATTCTTCGATCGGCGAAGGGAGGTTGGGAAACACCGATCGGGCGTATGACGACAACCGCCCCTTGTGACCGCCCCGCTGACGGAACCCCAGGTCAGAACGGTTCCGTCGGTGACAAGCAGCGCTTGTCGGCTGACCCGGAATCACTGTTTCACCGGTCTTCCCGCGGCGCCCTAGCCTTCCCGGCACGCGCGCTCCGGATGCATCGGATCCGGCCCACGCGCGCACCGCGACAGCAAGGAGCTCGGGTGAACACCGGTCGGACCGTGGATCAGATCGCGCACGTGCACCGGCGGCTGGAGGCCGCGATCGAGGCGGGCCATACGGGCGACCTGCGCGTGGTCGGATTCGGTGAGATCACCCTCGCCGTCTCGTGGCCTCAACAGGAGCCGTCACTCGTCGTCAAGCGACTGCCTCCGTTCCGCGGCCGGTCCGAGTTCGACGCCTACCACGGCCTGCTGACGGACTGGACGGCAGAGATGGAACGCCGCGGCGTCGGCGTGGTCGAGACCGAATTGCACGCGGTCGACCACCCCCGATGGGGTGTCCTGGGCTACCTCGTGCAGCCTCTGCTGCGCGCCGAGGACCTGGCGGTGGAGCGGGTGCGACGCGGTTCCGAGACAGAGTCGCGGGAGGTGCTGGCCCAGGTGGTGGCCGCGATAGCCGCCGCCGTGGACGGCTCGGCCGCCTTGGACGCGCAACTGCCCAACTGGTGCGTGCGGGCCGACGGCAGTCTGGCGATCATGGACGTGTCCACTCCCTTCCTGCGCGACACCGAGGGCCGGGACCGTCTCTCCACCGATCTGTTCGTCCGCGGCTACCCCGCCCTCCTGCGGCCGTTGCTGGCCTCGCGGGTGCTGCCCTCGGTGATCGACGCCTATCACACGCCCCGCACCGCCTTCCGCGACTTCGCGGGCAACCTCATCCGCACCGGTTTCGACCGGCACCTGCCGTTCGCGCTGGAACAGGCGGCCACCGTCCTCGGAGTGGACGACCTCACCGAGGCCGAGGTGCGCGAGTCCTTCGCCCAGGACGCTCGCATGTGGGGCGTCCTCCAAACGCTGCGCCGCAGCGACAGGTGGTGGCAGCGGACGGTGCGCCGCCGTCCCTATCCGGCGCTCCTGCCGCCCAAGTACGACTCCCGCACCGATCACAACAGCGGACTGCGGGACTGACCTCCTGCCCTCCGAGCCGGACTGCCCGGCCGGCGCGGTTCCTCCTGTGTCTCCGCCTTCTCTCCCCCTTCGTCCTGCCCACTTCACCCGTGGAGGGTTCCAGTGATCACGAATCAACTGAGCGCGGCCGATGCCGCTGCCGAGCGCCACGCCCTGCGTGGACGGCTGACCACCTTCAAGGTCATCGTGATGGTCGTCGCCGCCGTGGCGCCGATGTCCACCGTGGTCGGCTACTTCCCGCTCGCCTTCATGCTGGGCAGCGGTTACGCCACCCCCGTGACGTACGTCCTGGCCGGGGTGGTCATGGTGATGTTCGCCGTCGGCTACGGGGCCATCGCCCGGCGGATCTCAGCCGCCGGCGGCTTCTACTCCTACATCGCCAAGGGTCTGGGCCGCCCTGCCGGAGGCTCCGCCGGCCTGGTGGCGACCGTGGCCTACAACGCGCTGGTGGCGCTGCTCATCGCGGGCCTCGGCTACTTCGGCAACCTGGTGGTGCAGCAGCAACTGAACCTGGACGTGCCATGGTGGGCCATCAGCGGCGCCGGGGTGGCGCTGGCCGGTGTCCTTGGCTACACCAGCGTGGATCTGGCCGGGCTGGTGGTCAGCGTGCTGATCGCGGCCGAGATCGGGCTGATCGTGGTGCTGGACGTGGCGGTGGTCGCCTCCAAGGGCCTGGCCGCCTTCCCCTTGGCGGCGCTCGACCCCTCGCACATCTTCACGACGGGCTCGCTCGGCATCGGCATGATGTTCGCCTTCGCCTCCTTCACCGGCTTCGAGTCCGCGGCCATCTACGCCGAGGAGACGGTGGACCCGAAGCGCAGCATTCCCCGCGCCACCATCGGCGCGGCCGTGGTCGTGTCCGTCTTCTACGCGCTCACCTCGTGGATCACCGTCGGCGCGATAGGCACCGGCAACGTCGCCGCCGACGCCTCGGAGGCGCAGGGCGACCTCGTGTTCGGCATCTCACAGGAGTTCGCCGGGCACGCCATGACGGTGCTGCTGTCGGTGGCGGTGGTGTCCAGCATGTTCGCCTCGCAGCTCTCCTTGCACAACGCCACCTCCCGCTACATGTTCGCGCTGGGCCGCGAGAGGATGCTGCCCTCCTGGATGGGCGCGAGCCACCCGCGGCTGCGCACGCCCAGCCGGGCCAGCCTCGTGCAGACGGCGTTCAGCGCGGTGGTGCTGGCGGTGTTCGCGCTGCTCGGCCTCGACCCCTACCTGTCCATGGTCACCATCGCCACGGGCCTCGGCGCGATGGGCATCGTGCTGCTCCAGGCGGGCGCGGCGGCGGCGATCGTCGCCTATTTCTGGCGTCGCCGCGAGCAGACCGGGCTGGTCACCATCGTCGTGACGGCTGTCTCCTGCTGCGTGTTCGTGGCACTGACCGTGCTGATCCTGCTCAACTTCAAGCTGTTGACCGGGGCCACCAGCGACACCATCTACGTGCTGCCGGTGCTTCTCCTGCTGATGGCGCTCGGTGGTGCGGCGCACGCGCTGTGGCTGCGGCGGCACCGGCCCGAGGACTACGCGCTGATCGGCAGCTTCACCGGGGACGAATGAGGGGTACGTCCCGAGCCCGAAGTCGGTTGCCTGGAGGCTTGGTCGTGCTCCAGGCAACCCGAGACGGGAGTCACCGTCCGTCCGGCTGCGGCGGGCGATCCCCTCGATCCGGTGCCTTCGCATCGCGGTGGAATCCCGCCGCCCCGCGGAGAACCCTCGCCCCGAGCCGCTGTCCCGTCAACGCCCCTCCGACCCGCCCGGGAGCGAAGAGATACAGTGCGCGGGACGGCAGTCCGGTCAGAGAGGGGCAGTGTGACCGACACCAGCGACACCCGACCCGCCGACAGTACGGCCGATGCGCCGCGGCGGAGCCGGCTGCTCCGCCTGATGCGCTTCATCCCCCTCATCGCACCCGTCCTGTTGTGGGCCGTGCCGTGCTGGGTGCTCCTGTACACCGGCCAGCACTGGCCGCCGGCCGTCACTCTGTCCGGCACCGTCCTGTTCGTCCTTGGCCTCGTCGGTATGCCGCTCGCGATGGTGCGCGGCCACGGCCGGCGTCAGGAGGATCGGACGGCCGTCGTCGGTGACACCCTGCTGGGTTCCAGCTGGGTTCTGTTCACCTGGTCCGTACTGCTCGGCGTCCTCCTGCGGCTCGCCCTGACCGTGGCCGGCGTGGGCGGAGGTCAGGACCGGGCCCGGATCGTCACGTGGGCCGTCCTCGGCGTGACCGCCGTCCTGCTCGCCTGGGGATACACCGAGGCCCGCCGCGTACCGCGTGTGCGCCGGCTCGACGTGCAACTCCCCCGGCTGGGTGCCGGGCTGGACGGCACCCGCGTCGCCCTCATCACCGACACCCACTACGGCCCCCTCGATCGCGCCCGGTGGTCGGCGCGGGTGTGCGAGACGGTGAACACGCTGGAGGCCGATCTGGTCTGCCACACCGGCGACATCGCGGACGGCACGGCCGAACGCCGCCGTGCGCAGGCCGCCCCCCTCGGTACCGTGCGCGCCACCCGGGCCCGCGTGTACGTCACCGGCAACCACGAGTACTACAGCGAGGCCCAGGGCTGGGTCGACCTGATGGACGAGCTGGGCTGGGAGCCGCTGCGCAACCGCCATCTGCTGCTCGAACGCGGAGGCGACACCCTCGTGGTCGCCGGTGTGGACGACGTCACCGCCGAGTCCTCCGGCCTGGCCGGCCACCGCGCCCACCTCGCCGGGGCCCTGACCGGCGCCGACCCGGACCTGCCCGTCCTGCTCCTGGCGCACCAGCCGAAGTTCGTCGACCGGGCGGCGGCCGCCGGCATCGACCTCCAGCTCTCCGGCCACACCCACGGCGGCCAGATCTGGCCCTTCCACCACCTGGTCCGCATCGACCAGCCCGCCGTCGCCGGCCTCAGCCGCCACGGCACCCGCACGCTCCTCTACACCAGCCGCGGCACCGGCTTCTGGGGCCCGCCGTTCCGTGTCTTCGCCCCCAGCGAGATCACCCTGCTCGTGCTCCGCTCCCCGCAGCCGCCCGCCCCGCACTAGCGGTACCGGGGCGGGCCCGGCCCAACCGTCAGGCGCCCTCGACCCGTCCGGGCCGACCGGCGCCGACTCCGGCCTCGTACGCGTCCGGTGCCTTCCGGATGACGGCGAACAGCGCCCGGTCCGTGGGAAGACCGGCGGCGTCGAAGGCCCGGTGCCTGCCGAGATGTTCGACCCGCCCGCCGGGACAGGTCTTCAGCAGATACTCCGTTAGCCACACGTCAGGCGTCGGCAGCATGCGCGGCAGCCCGAACGACTCGGGCATCTCGTCCTCACCGCTGTCGAAGAACATCACCTTGCCGGTCCGGTCCCAGAGCCCTCGCAGCAGGTCGGTGGCGGCGTCGAAACCCAGCTCCCGCACCAGGTGGTGCCAGAGGGACAGCAGGAGGGTGCAGTCCGCCGTCGGCAGGAGCACGAGCGTGTCGGGACGGAACTCGAGGCCCATCACCGCGACGTTGTCCAGCCCGTTGCGCCGCACGGCGGTCGTCGCCGTGCGAACGCATTTGGGATCCGCCTCCAGCGCCACGGAGGGAATGCCGCGCTGGGCGAACTTGACCGGGAAGTAGCCGACGTTCGCGCCCACATCGAGCGCGCTCTCCACGCCCAGCCGCGCGACGACCGGTTCCATCGCCGTCCACCGCGACCCGGTACCGACGGATCGCTTCGCCCTGCGCACCCGGATTCCGGGCACCGGCTGATAGATGCCGTCCGGCAGCGCGTCCAGCTTGAGCCGGAGCGTGTCGATGGCATCGTCGACCTTGCGGCGCGCACCACTCATGAGTCGATGCGACGGGAATTGCTGGTGGAGACGCACCATGCGCGTGGAAGTCTGAGTTCCGGCGACTTGGTTCACGGATACCTCTATCGACTGGCGATATACAGGTCGTTCGTAAGCCCATTCCGAGAAAAGAATATCTTCTGACCTGGCCTTCCGCACGTTGATGCCCCGCCGCCAGGGGGCGGGGAGCCGGGGCCTTCGAGCGGAGATGCGACCCCCTGAGCGACAGAGCACCCTTGAACGAGTGAAGGGTCAAAACGCCTACCGTTCGCGACGCGTAAGGAAGTAGCGTCATGCGCTTTTCGGGCCCGCGAACCTCTTCGCCCCGGGATCGCCTCGATGTCTCGCCCCGGGATCGCCCCGCTGTGACGAGTCCGGCGCCCCGGGAGGAATGGCAGCGCCTGGTCGACGGGAGCGACGAGACGCTGATCACCCAGACCCCGGGCTGGCTGGACTGCATCTGCGCGACCGATCCGTACGAAGACGCCAGTCGGCTCTACGAGTTCGGCGACGGCGGCGGGATCGTCGTGCCGCTGGTCCGCCGACGTGGCTGGCCCGCCCGTCTGATCGCCCAGGACGCCTGGCCCTCCGAGTGGGGCATCGGAGCTCCTGTCACCGCCGAGACCCCCGACCCGAAGCACGTACGCGCGGTCTTCGGGGATCTGGCCCGCCTTCCCGCCAATCGCGTGTCCGTGCGGTTCGGGCCGGACGTGGACCCCGCGTGGCTCGCGGCGGTGCCGTCCGCCTTCACCACCTCGAGCCACACGACGTACATCCTGGACCTCGACGGCGGCTTCGACGACGTCTGGAGACACAGGTTCAAACCACCGGTGAGAACCGCCGTACGCAAGAGCGAGAAGGCGGGAGTCGACGTGGAGGTCGACCGCACCGGGCGCCTGGTGCCCGACTTCTACGCGCTCTACCAGCACTCGATCGCCCGTTGGGCGCAGCAGCAGAACGAGCCGCTGGCGCTCGCCCGCTGGCGCCGGAGGCGGATCGACCCGCTGTCCAAGTTCCAGAACGTCGCCGAGACGTTCGCCGAGTCCTGCGCCGTGTGGATAGCCACCTACCAGGGGCAGCCCGCGGCGGCCATGATGGTGCTGCGCCACGGGCCTCACGCGAAGTACTGGCGGGCCGGCATGGTCAAGGAACTGGCTCATCCGAGTCGCGCCCCCACCCTGCTGCACAAGCTCGCCATCGAGGACGCCTGCGCGGCCGGCTGCCGCTTCTACCACATGGGCGACTCGGTGCCGGACTCCTCCGTCAGCGTCTTCAAGGAACGGCTCGGCGCCCGCGGCTACCCGTCGTTCGGCTGTCGCAGGGAAGTGCTCCCCCTGACATCGATCGATCAGCTCCTGCGCGGCGCGGCGAAGCGTCTCATCGGTTTCAAGGACGAGTGACCCCTGAACACCACCGAGATGCCCGGCCCAGGTGCCCCGCCTAGCATCGGAGGTGGGCACGTGGGTCCTCGGTCCGCGGGCGTCGTCCTCGCGGAGCCCCTACCTCCGGCGGGAGAAGCCCGTGAACGCACCTGCTGAGCTCCTGGTCGACACTCCGGCCGGTCTCGCGCGCATCACGACCCCGGCACCACGCGACGTCTGGTGGGAGCTGGCGGGCAAGGATCTGGACACCAACCCCAGCCAGACCCCGCATTGGCTGGACTGCCTGTGTGCCACCGGCCCCTACCGGGACGCGAGCCGCCTCTACGAGTTCGAACGGGGTCATCGACTCGTCCTCCCGCTCGCCGGCAGGACGCATCGTCCGCAGATCCTGGGCTCGGAGGAGTCCTGGCCGGCCCAGTGGGGCATCGGAGGGCCGGTGTGTCCGGAACGGGTGAGTCCGGCCGAAGCACGTGTGGTCTTCGCCGATCTCGCGCGGCTGCGCGCCCTTCGGGTCGGGGTGCGGTTGCGGCCCGCGGACCAGGACGTGTGGGCGGACGCCGCGGCCGGATTCCGTCTCGAACCCCACATGACGCAGAAGGTGGACCTCGACGGCGGCTTCGGCACGGTCTGGGAGCGGCGCTTCGGGCGTCGTGTGCGGCGGGAGATCCGCCGCGCCGAGCGCTCGGACGTCGACGTCGAGGTGGATCGCAGCGGCCGGCTCGTGCCCGCCTTCTACCACCTGTACCGGAAGTCGATCGTGCGCTGGGCCGAACAGCAGCACGAGCCGCTGGCGTTGGCCCGCTGGCGCCGGACGCGGGAGTTCCCCCCACGACGACTGGAGGAGGTGGCCTCCCGCTTCGGTGAGGGGTGCGCGATCTGGATGGCCTGGTGCGCCGGAGAGCCCGCCGGTGCATGTGTCGTCCTGCGCCACGGAGGTCACGCCAAGATGTGGCGCAGCGCCATGGACCGGGAGCTGGCGCATCCGGTCCGGGCCGTTCCCCTGTTGTACCGGCTGGCGATCGAGGACGCGTGCGAGGCGGCCTGCCGGACGTTCGACATGGGGGAATCCGCCCCGGGGTCGTCGCTCGCCGAGTTCAAGGCGTCGTTCGGGGCGGAGACCTTCTCGTCGCCGCGCTACCTCCGGGAACGGCTTCCCGTGTCGGCGGCCGAGCGCCGGCTGCGGACGGCCGTCAAGCGGCTGATCCGCTTCGAGGACGCCTGACTTTTCGGCGCCCCGGCCTTCGGCGTCCAGGTCACCTCGGCGTCCGGGTCACCTCGGCGTCCGGGCCCTCGGGCGTCTCAGCCGCCGGAACCCCCGTGCGCCTTGACCCGTCCGGCCTCGTCACGTGTCGGCGTCCGGGTCGTCGGCGTCTCAGTCGTCGTCCCACACGTCGACGGGTTCCGAGTCGGCGCTGTGGTGCAAGGGCTTGAGGTCGTACGCGTCCACGAGCATGCGCAGCAACCCGAACTGATTGTTCGGCTGATCGTCGTCGCCCGGCCGGACGTGCTCACCCACCAGTACGGTGGGGATGTGGTTGGGGCCTTGCCCGTCGTCCTCGTCCCAGGTGACGACCAGCAGGCTGTTGTGGGTCATGGCCCAGTCCGCGTAGGCCCCGAGGCTGTCCCGCAGCCAGGTGTCGCCCTCCCGCACACGACCGCCGTGCATGTCGTGATCGAGGTCCGGGACGACGAAGGCGACCGTCGGCAGATCCGTGAAGTCGCGGGGGAAGTCGGTCCACGGGCGGTTGGCGGACGCGGGCAGGTTGTCGAAGTTCACCCAGGGGTTGTGCCGGCGCACGTAGGCACCGCTGGAACAGCCGGTGAAGCCCACACGGGGCATGCTCTGCGCATAGCCCACGAAGCTCTTGCCTGCCTGGAGGAGTTGAGAGCCGAGGTTCCGCGAGGTGAGCGCGTGCGGACAGGAGTCGTCGTCGACGCCCAGGAAGGAGCCCGAGAACAGCGCCAGGAAGTTCGGCTGGCTCGGACGGGTGAGGGCGTAGAACTGGGTGAGTGAGGCGCCCTTGTGGGCCAGTTGGTTGAGGTACGGGGCATCCGGGCTTCCGATGACGGCGTCGTAGGACTGGTCCCCCTCGATCACCACGACGATGTGGTCCGGACGGGGAATCCCCGACCCGGCCGCCTGGTCGCAACCCGCTGTGGCCAGAAGCGTCACCACGACGGCCGCCCAGGCGAGGAGCCCCCTCGTCAGGCGATGCCCCGTTCCCGGTCGTACGCCTCGCGTGCGTGGCTTCACCGCTCTCCTCACGGGCACCGTTTCCGCTCTCCCTCCGAGCACCGTTTCGGCTCTCCCTCCGAGCACCGTTTCGGCTCTCCCGACGGGCACCGTTCGACTCTCCCGCAGGACACGACTTCGACGCGCGCCGTGCGTGATCCCCGCGCGTCGCCACTTGCAGCGATCGGAAATACCGTCACAATCAGTACCAATATCTCTTATCGGTCGGCATCGTGTACTGATGTGGACCGACGAGCGGGAGTGCCGTCAGCCGGTGTCACGGATGGCCGTTCGCCGGGACGGGGGAACCGACAGGCCGGATCCGGAAGGTGCCAGATGCGTCGAGTCAACGCCCCCGTCGGTCGCGATGGGAGGGTGGCGGGTTCTTTTGAGGAGCCGGTGTGCCGCGTGACGGGGATCGTCGTCGGAGCACCGGTTCTCCGGGAGACCTCTTCATGGGCAAGCTCCAGACGCTGACGAACGGGCGCATGACGTCCTTCACCAGCGCCGTGGCGCGGCGGCCGGGTACCGCCGCCGGGGAGCGGCGTCCCTCCGGTCCGACCCCGGCACGCCAGTGGACGGCGCGCCTCCTGCTTCCCGTGGCCCTCGTCCTCTGGCTGCTGTCGCTGCGCCACGTACACCTGGCCGGGATGCGCGACTACGGCCTGCTGCAGGTGCTGCCGGTTCTCTTCTGGGTCGCCCTCGGACTGCTCGTCCTCGGCTTCTGCCTGCTTCTGAGCGACCGGCGCACGGCCGGTGGATGGTTCGCGGGCTACGTCCTGGGGCTGATCGCCGTCATCCACGCGACACCCACGCTGCTCTACCCGACGCTGCGCTACAGCTGGGCCTGGAAACACGTCGCCGTGACCGACGCGGTGATCCGCCACCAGGGCGACGTACCCCACGCGGGCAAGCTCGCCATCTACAACCAGTGGCCCGGGTTCTTCGACCTCAACGCGTTCTTCCTGCAGGCCACCGGCCTGCATTCTGCGCTCGGTTACGCGACCTGGACCCCGCCCGTCTTCAACGCCGTACTGCTCGCACCCCTGCTGCTGCTCTACCGGACGGTGACGCGTGACCGACGGCTGATCTGGGGGGCGGCGTGGATCTACTACTCGTGCTCCTGGGTGGGGCAGGACTACTTCGCCCCCCAGGCCTTCGCGTTCCTGCTCTTCGTGACGGTGATGGCCCTGGTCATGGGGCAGTTGCCCACTTCGGTACTCCATCGCAGGGGCGACGCGCGCTACATCCGTACGGGCGACACCCGGGCGGCCGACATCCCCACGGGCCGATGGCCCGTCGGCCGGTTCGTGCTGGTCATGGTGCTCGCGGCCGTCATCATCTCCTCGCACCCGCTGACACCGCTCATGCTGATCAGCGCGCTGGTGGTGCTGTCGTTCCCGCGGCGCAACCGGCGGGTCGTGCTGCCCGTCCTGGCCGGGACCACGCTGCTGGCCGTGGTCTGGGACGCCACCGTCGCCCGCCCCTACATCGCGGACAATCTGAACGACTTCATGGGCTCACTGCTCAAACCCGACACCAACGTCGTCTCCGGGCTCGCCGCCCTCGGCACCGCGGCCCCGGGTCATGTCGTGGTGGCCTGGGTCGACCGGGGGCTGTCCGCCGCGGTGTTCGTCCTGGCGGCCCTCGCCTTCCTGGCCCGGCCCTGGGTCCGCCGCACCAGCCTGGCCCTGCTCGTGGTGGCTCCGCTGCCGGTGCTGGCGGCGAACGCCTACGGCGGAGAGATGATCTTCCGCGCGTACCTCTTCGCGCTCCCCGCGGCCTCGCTGCTGATCGCGGTCCTGCTCCTCGAACGGGGCAGCCGGCCGCGCCTTCAGGTACTGGCCGCCTGTCCGGTGCTCCTCGCCCTGCTCGGGGGACTCATGTTCGGCTACTACGGCAAGGAATCATCGAACTACTTCACGAAGGACGAGGTGGCGGCCGCACGCTTCGTCGCGGCCACCTCTCCCCCCGGGTCCACGGTCGTCTCCCTGACCTCGGCCGTGCCCGGCCTGTACCTGCGCTACGACGACAACCCCATGGTGGAGTTCGACCAGCAGGACATCGAGGACCGGCGGCGGCTGGTGAAGGATCCGGTGAAGGGGCTGGAGGGGTTCCTCCCGGATGCCAGTCCGCAGCAGCCCGCCTACATCATCCTGAGCCGGGCCCAGGCGGCCGACCTCTACCAGACGGGGGTCCTGCCCGCCGACACCGTGCAGCGCATGGAGACGGCCCTGTCGAAGAACCCGGACTACATCCCCGTCTTCCGCACCAAGGACGCGGTGGTCTACCGGTACCAGGGCACGAAGAGCTGAGGGGGCCATGACCTCCCTGCGCTGGGGACTCGCGCTGTCCGGCTGGGTGACGCTGATGGTGGTCACCCTCCTGCCGGACGCCCTGGTCCTGCGCGGGGTGGTGGCGACGGCGTTCCTGCTCGTCTGTCCCGGCCTGGCGGCCTCCCGGTGGGCCCGTCCGGGTGCCGCACGCGTCAGGGACCGCACGGTGCTTCTGGAGACGGGCGTACTGACCCCGACGCTCAGCGTGTCGATCGCGGTGCTCGTCGTGGAACCGCTGTTCCTGCTCGACGCGTTCGGCGTCACCCGGGCGCTGCTCGCGCTGGCCGCCGTCACCTCCGTCCTCGCCCTGCTGCCCAGGCACGACGGACGGCTTCGCCGCGCGCCACGAGCCGCCCCCGACACGGGCTCACGGACGGCCGACAACGGCGGGTCCGCACCGGCCGACACCGACCGACCGGAGCCTGCCGACTCCAGCCTGCCCCAGCCGGTCGACACCGGTCGGTCCGAGCACGGCAACACCAGTCGGTCCGAGCCCGGCAACACCGGTGGGTCCCAGCCTGTCGACAACGGCCGGTCCCAGCCGCCGGCCCCGGAGTGACACCGCCACACGACCCCTCCCGGCAGCCGCCACGCCGCCCATGAGGCGGCGGTGCTGCCCGCCCGTAACACCGGCTCCGCCCCCGCCCGCCCGGCGGGGGCGGAGCCTTGCCCTCCGAAAAAGCCTGGTCGCCGCCTTGACGTCTCCCACAAATCGGGTGAAAGTGTAGATATACGTTGTAAACGTATACCGTAGGCGTCGTACTCGGAGATGCATGATCATGTACAACGACCCGATTCTCAGTGACCAGCGAGAGGCCGAGGCACACGGCACCGTCAGTCTGGTCGTCCCGGCCCTCAACGAGGCGCGCAACATCGCGTGGGTCTTCGATCAGATCCCCGCCTGCGTGGACGAGGTCATCCTCGTCGACGGGGACTCGACCGACGCCACGGTCCCCATGGCGCAGCACTGCCTGCCGACCGTGCGCAACGTGCGGCAGAGCGGCCCCGGCAAGGGCAACGCCCTGCGAACCGGCTTCCTCGCGGCCAAGGGCGACTACGTCGTGATGATGGACGCCGACGGCAGCATGTCACCGGCGGAGATCCCCCACTTCGTGCACTTCCTCGACCACGGCTACGACTTCGTCAAGGGGTCGAGGTTCGTCGCGGGTGGCGGCTCGCTCGACATCACCCCCATCCGCAAGATGGGCAACCACGTGCTCCTGCTCGCCGCCAACCGGCTGTACGACGCGTGCCTGACCGACCTGTGCTACGGCTTCTGCGCCTTCCGGCGCAGCTTCCTCGACCAGCTCGACCTGCACGCCGTCGGTTTCGAGATCGAGGCCGAGATGATCGTGCACGCCCTGCGCTCCGGCCTGCGCATCGCCGAGGTCCCCAGCCTGGAACTGCCCCGGCGCAGCGGCTGCTCGAACCTGCACGCCATATCCGACGGGCGCCGGGTGCTGCGCACCCTGTTCTCGGAGCGTCCGGGCGCCCGGTCGTCCTCCGCCCGGTCCTCCTCCGCCCGCACCTCCTCCGCACGGCCGGAGAGGAGCGCGTCGTGACCGCCGCGGCGGTCGGCTCCCCTCTCGTCCGGCCCCCGGTGCCGGTGGTCGACATCGACCTGGCCCGTCCGGGCGAGTTCCGGCTGCCCGGCGACCGGGGGCCGACCCGGCCGCAGCGACAGGCCCGCGCACTCGTACGACTGTATGGTCGCCCTCTCGGCATGGTCAGCGCCGCGGGCGCCGCCGGACCCGACGGTCTGTGGCGGGCGCTGGCCGAGACGGCGCACGTGGAACTGGCCGAACAGCTCACCCGGCTCCGCGCCGTGGACCGCGCCGAGACCTCCGGCGGTGGCGTCCGGCATCCCGCGCTCCAGCAGGCGCCCGCCATCAGCGTCGTCGTGGCCACACGCGACCGGCCCGGGAAACTGCGCCACTGTCTTCGCTCGCTGCTGCGCTCGACCTACCCGGCGTTCGAGGTCATCGTGGTCGACAACGCCCCGTCCGACGGCGCGACGGAAGCCCTGATCCGCGAGGAGTTCGCCGGACGGGTCCGCTACGTCCGTGAACCCGTCGCCGGGCTGGCCCGCGCCCACAACAGGGGGCTCGCCCGGGTCCGCGGATCCGTCGTCGCCTTCACGGACGACGACACGCTCGTCGACCCCGGATGGCTGCCTGCGCTGGCCGGTACGTTCGCCCGCGACCCACGGATCGGGTGTGTCACCGGCCTGATCGTGCCCGCGGAGCTGGAAACCCCGGCCCAGAACGCGCTCGAACGGCAGGGCGGTTTCGCGAAGGGGTACGTCCCGCGCACCTGGTCCCTGTCCGATCCGCCGGGAGACCCGCTGTTCCCGTTCACCGCGGGCCGCTTCGGCTCCGGCGCCAACATGGCGTTCCGTACCGACGCGCTGCGCGCCCTGGGCGGCTTCGACGCCGCCACCGGTGCCGGGACACCCGGCCGCGGCGGTGACGATCTGCTCGCCTTCTTCGAGATCCTGACGGCCGGTCACACCCTCGCCTACCAGCCGAGTGCCATCATCTGGCACTGTCATCGCCGCACGGGGGACGCCGTGGCCGCGCAGGCCTTCGGCTACGGCGCCGGTCTCGGCGCCTATCTCACCGGCGCGCTGCTGCGCCACCCCCGCCGGCTGCCCGCCCTGCTGCGGCGACTGCCCCGCGGCATCCGGTACGCCATGACCAGATCACACGCCCGCGGCGCCGATCCCGAGGCCGGCTGGTCCCGGCAGCTGGCGCTCCTGGAGCTCCGGGGCATGGTGTACGGCCCCTGCGGCTATCTCCGCGGACGTCTCACCGGCGCCGGCGCCGGTGCCCGATGATGAGGTGAGCGGCTTGGACACCAGTCCGGTGACCGACTCGGCCGCGCGCGGCGCCGGCCTCCGTCGACGCCCCCTGGACCGGCTGCGCGCCGGGGTCGCCGCCGTGCTCCCGGGCGAGCCCGTGCTGCGCACGGGACACGTTCTCGCGGTGAGTTCCCTCGTCAACGCCGGCCTCGGCTTCTTCTTCTGGACCTTCGCGACGCACTGGTACGACGAGCGGACCGTGGGCCTGAGCTACTCGGCACTCATGGCGTCCCTCCTCCTCACCGGCATCGGGCAGCTCAACCTGAACGACTTCCTGGTGCGGTTCGTGCCGACCGCAGGCCGCCGCAGCCGCCGTCTGGTCCTCACCTGCTACGCGGCGAGCACGGCCTTCAGCGTGGTGGTGGCCCTGGTGTTCCTCGCGCTGGTGCCGGTGATCTCGCCCAGGCTCGGCTTCCTGCTGACTCCGGTCACCGCGACCTGCTTCGTGGTGGCGACCGCCGGCTACGCCGTCTTCGTCCTGCAGGACGGCGCGCTCACCGCCGTCCGGATGCCGGGCTGGGTCGTGGGCGAGAACCTGATCTTCGCCGTGGTGAAGATACTGCTGCTCGGCCTCGGCGCCGCCCTCGGCTTCTTCTCCGGGATTCTCCTGTCATGGGCGGGAGCCCTGGTGGTCTCACTGATCGTGGCCAACTCCGTCCTGATGCGCCGGGGCCTTCCCCGGCACGAGCGGGAGACGAACACCGCGCCGCCCCCGCCCCGCATGCTCGGGTACGCCACGGCCGACTACGTCGGCTCGCTGTTCCGGGTCGCCGGATACACCGTGGTCCCGCTGATCGTGCTGAACAACTGCGGTGCCGAGCAGAGCGCCTTCTACTCGGTCGCCTGGGGCGTCGCCTACGTCCCCTACCTGATCGCCCGCAACATGGGAACGTCGCTGCTCGCCGAATCCGTGCGCGGGCCCGAACGGCTCGTGGAGCACTCGCTGCGCGTCCTGCGCCACTCGGGTCTGCTGCTCGGCGCCGTCACCGTCGTCCTGGTCGCCGCGGCCCCGCAGATCCTGTCGATCTTCGGTGCCTCGTACGCCGCCGAGGGCAGCACGCTGTTGCGGCTGCTGGCGCTGTCCGCACTGCCGAACCTGCTGCTGAGCGTGGCCATCGACGTGGCCCGGGCGCAGCGACGGCTGCGCTGGGCGGTGTGGCTGCAGGTCGCCATGTGCGTCCTCGTGCTCGGACTCACCCATCTCCTGCTGCCGGAGATCGGCCTCGTGGGCGCGGGCGTCGCCTGGCTCGTCACCCAGTGCCTGATCGCCGGCTTCCTGCTCGTGTCCCGGTCCCGCTGGCTCGTCCCCGTCTCCGAAGGCTCATCATGAACAGCGCCTTGTCCACCGAACGCACCGTCCCCACCCTGGCGGTCGTCATCTGCGCCTACACCCTGGACCGCTGGGAGGACCTGCGGGCCGCGATCGCGTCGGTCCTGGTCCAGGACCCGCCCGCCGACGAGGTGGTGCTGGTGGTCGACCACAACCAGAGCCTGCTGGAGCGGGCCGAGCGGGAGCTGTCCGGCGTCCACGTGGTGCCCAACCGGCGGCGCCGCGGTCTGTCGGGGGGCCGCAACACCGGAGTGGAGGTCTCCCACGCCGAGGTGGTGGCCTTCCTCGACGACGACGCCACCGCGGAACCGGGCTGGACGGGCCGTCTGCTGGCGCCGTACGGCGACCCTCGCGTGCGGGGTGTCGGCGGTTTCGTCCGGCCCTGGTGGGCCACCGAGCGCCCGGCGTGGTTCCCGCCGGAGTTCGACTGGGTGGTGGGCTGCTCCTACCGCGGCCAGCCGCTGCGGGCCGCCCGCGTCCGCAACTTCATCGGCGCCAACATGTCCTTCCGTCGCAGTGAACTCATCGCCGTCGGCGGCTTCCTCGACGCCCTCGGACGCGTGGGCAGCCGTCCGGCGGCGAGTTGCGACGAGACCGACCTGTGTCTGCGGATCGCCGCCCGCGACCCGGAGGCCGTCCTGCTGTACGAGCCGAGGGCCGAGATACGGCACCGGGTCCCCGCATCCCGTACGAGCTGGGCGTACTTCCGCAACCGGTGCTACATCGAGGGACTGTCCAAGGCGCTGGTGGCGCGGCGCTGCGGCAGCGGACCGGCGCTGTCCAACGAGCGCGTGTACGTGCGGTCGGTCATCCCGCGGGCCCTCGCCCGCAACCTGAGCCGGATCCGGCGCCCCGGCGCGCTGCGCACGATCGGGGCGCTGTCCGGGGGTGTCGGCGCGACCGTCACCGGTTACCTGGTCGGGTCGGTCCGTCCGCTGGGTGGGTCATGAGCGTCGTGCCCGTCTTCCTCTATCACGCGGTGTCGGACGACTCGCCGTCGTGGCTGGCGCAGTTCACGGTCGGTCCGCGCACGTTCGTCGAGCAGCTGGACATGATCGCCGGCAGCGGACTGCACGTGATCCCGCTGCGGCGGCTGGTCGCGGCACAGGCGGGCGGACCTCCGGTGCCACGGCGGTCCGCGGTGCTGACCTTCGACGACGGGTACGCGGACTTCGCCTCGACGGTGGCTCCCCTGCTCGCCGCACGGGGACTTCCCGCCACCCTGTACGTGACGACGGGCGCCCTGGAGCCCTCGGGCCGGGGCCCGTTCCCGTCCGTGGCGACGCTCACCTGGGACCAGGTCCGGGAGCTGGACAGGGCCGGCGTCGAGATCGGCGGTCACACCGAGACCCATCCGCAGCTGGACACCCTGCCGCGGGCGTCGGCTCGGGAGGAGGTGGAAGGCTGCAAGCGGCGGATCGAGGACGAACTCGGGCACGGTGTCGACTCGTTCGCCTACCCGCACGGCTATTCCAGCCGTACCGTGCGCGCGCTGGTGCGGGAGGCCGGCTGGACGTCGGCCGCCGCCATCCGAGCGGCCTCCGCCTTCAGTTCGGAGGGGGACGACTCCCTGCGGTTCGCCCGGCTCATGGTCCGGGCCGACACCGGCCGGGACCGCTTCGCGCTCTGGACCAGCGGTGAGGGGGCCCCTGTGGCACCGTTCGCCGAGGGGCTGCGGACGAGGGGCTGGCGAGCCTACCGCCGGGCGCGAGCGGTGACCGGCCTGCCGTACCGGGCGATACCCGCCTGACTCACCCGGCTCGGCTCCCGCCCGACTCACCCGGCTCGGCTCTCGGCAGGACCCCGGGCGGAAGATCCCGCTGACGTCACGTCAACGCTGCCAGACCCGGACCCAGTCGACGAGCATGCGCGCGGAGTCGGTTCCCGGAGGCGGGGTGTAGGGAAGGCCGACGGCCAGGTTGAGGATGACCTCCATGGGCTCGTGGGGAATGCGCTCGGGCTCGCTCACCCGGAACCGTTCGACCCCGTCCACGTACCACACGAGCCGGTCCTTCTCCCACAGCAGCCCGAAGACGTGGTAGCGGTCGGGGAAACCGTCCGAGGTGAAGGTCCCCTTCTGTTTCCTCTCCTGGCCCTCGGCGTTCCGCCAGTGCACGAACATCGACGCCGTCCGCGTGGTGCCGAGGAACTCCACGATGTCGATCTCGGGCGGGGTGTAGCGGCTCGCGGGCATCATCCAGAACTCCGGTGACATCCCGCCCTGCGACGGAATGCGGATCGCCGCCTCGAAGTAGCCGTAGGTGAAGGTCTTCCGCGGCTGGGCGTACCAGTTGTCGCGGCCGGTGGAGATCATGCCGGACACCCAGGGGTAGTCCTTTCCGTCGCTGCCGCGGATGGTCCGGCGCTCGGCGTCGAGGCTCACCTTGCCCCCGCTCACGGAGACCTGACCGGGCTGGTACCACTCCAGTTCGTGGTTGGTGCTGATCGTGCAGCCGTCCTCGTTCCAGTCGTAGCACGTGGTCCAGCGGTTCTTGTCGAGTCGTGAGCCGTCGAAGTCGTCGTGGAAGACCAGGCGCCAGTCGCCCTGCGCCGGGGGCCGGGGCGTCGCGGTTCCGGAGGTGGTTCCGGGCGCCGGTCCGCCCGCGCCGCATGCCACGAGCAGCAGCATGAGCGCACCGAGCACCACGCCTCGGGCCGTCATCGGCGGGTGCGCGCCCCGGCCGCGACGGAGCGGGCCACGCGGCGCGCGGCGAATCCGGTGCCGGCGACGAACCTCAGCACGGGACCGAAGGTGGGAGCCGCGGCCAGTCCGGTGAAGTACAGGCCGGGCACGGTGGACTCGAAGCCGGACGACAGCCGGGGCGCGCCGTGGACCGTCCAGATCTCCCGGCGGAGCCGGGGTGCCAGGATGCGGAGCCGGTCGACGTCCACCCGGTACCCGGTGGCCAGCAGCAGATGGTCGGCCCGCAGCAGCCTCGTCCGCCCGTCGGCGTCGACGACGTCCAGGCGCACCACGCCGTCCTCGTCCTCCGCGGAGCGGACCCTGCGGCCGCACAGCACGGGGATGTCGTCCATCCGGGGCCGCAGCCACCAGCCGCCGGACGGTCCGAGCACGTCGTGCACGAGCCGCGTCCGCAGCCCCTGCGGCAGCCGGCGGATGGCGCCGCCGCCGTGGCAGCACGCCAGCAGTGACCAGCCGGGGCCGAGCGGCGAACCCGGCTTCAGCAGCCGGACCGGACGCGGCCGGTCGGACGGCCGGTCGGTGTCGGGCGGGCTGCCGAACGCGACTGACGGCGCGCGGACGATCACGGTGGGGAGGGCTCCGGCCTCGTGCAGCAGCGCGGCGCTCTCCAGCGCCGACTGTCCCGCTCCGAGGACGGCCACCCGCTGCCCCGAGAACCGGGAGAGATCACGGTGCCGACTGGTGTGGGAGACCAGTTCCCCGGGGAGCCGGCCGGACAGGTCCGCGGGCTCGTGGGCGAACGGGACCTGTCCGGTGGCCATCACCACGTTCTCGGCGAGGAACTCCTCCCCCGAGTCCAGCGTGACGCCGAACAGCCCGTCCACGTGCTCGACACCCTGGACGCCCTGACGTTCCAGTTCCGGCACACGGCGCTCCTGGAACCACCGTCCGTAGGCGATCATCTCCTCCACGGGGATGGGGTAGCGGTCGCCGACCCGTCCGAGTCCCCGCGCGGCACGGAAGTCCTCCAGGCGGTATCCGGACTCCGGCGCGGAGATGGAGGAGGCGGCGGGCACGGACTTCAGATACATGCCCATGGGCATGTTGGTGTGCCAGGACTCCATGGGTTCACCGAACACCCGTCGGGGGGTCCCCGCCGCGCTCAGCCAGGCGGCCGTGGCGAGGCCGTAGGGGCCCGCCCCGATGACGACCGTGGGCGGCCGCCGCAGGGAATCACGGGTGCCCCCGCTCCCGGCGGCTCCGTGCCGGACGCTGAAGCCGGTGTTCATGGGCATGGTCGTCCCCTTCGGTCTCGCGCGGTGCCGACGCCGTCACCGCCGCGTTCCGGCCCATCGGGCGCATTCGTCGAGCACGGGTGCCACCGTGTGGGCGAGCCACCCGTAGCTGTGGCCGAACCTCGGTGATTTGCGCACGTTGTTCGCCACGTGCCACAGCCAGCTCAGCAGGGGAATCGCCACCGGGTCGGCGACGTCGTGGTCCGGGTCCAGGCCGGCCAGCGCGAGCAGGGCGCGGTCGGCGTCCGGTACCCGGCCCGCGCGCAGGGTCTCGGCGACCAGACCGCCCAGCGGACGGCCGGTGAGGGTGGCGCGCAGGGCCACCACGAAGGAGTAGGCGTCGATCTCGCACGGCCCGTCGGCGCGGCCGCTGCTCCAGTCGAAGACACCGGTGACCTGGAGGGGGACGCGGCCGAGCAGCACGTTGCCGGGGTGGTAGTCGCCGTGGGTCCAGCCCTCGGTGAGGACGGCACCGGCCAGGGCCGCGTCCAGCCGGTGGCGCAGGGCCTCGAATTCGGCCGCTCGCCGGCCGGAGCGGTAGCGGGGCATTCCGGCGGCGAGATCCGCGAGCTGCGACGCGCACCAGGCGGGGGCCCGGTCGGCGGCCGCGCGGCGTCGTCCGGTGGCGGCCCGCAGATCCGCCAGCAGGCGCAGGGCGGGCGCCACGATCGCGGGGGCGTCCTCGGGTGTGTCCAGGACCAGTCGCTCCGCCGGGACGCCCCGGAGCGTGCTCTGGGCGAAGGTCCCGGCGGGCCCGGGCGAGCCGACGACCCGGGGCAGGAGGGAGCGCCAGGGAGCCAGCCGGGCATCGGCGTCGAGTTCCTGGAGGACTTCCCGCTCCCGGGCGGTGACGGCGGCCCCGGCCTCGTTCCTCGGGTGTTTGACCACCAGGCTTCCCGCGCCCCGCCGCAGCTCGAACATCAGCAGGCCGGCCTTGGGCAGCGAGGGCCGCCGGACCACGGTGATGTCCCCGGGTCCCGCACCGCGTACGAGCCAGTGGGCCCGGAGGCGGTCGTCGAGACCGGCCAGCGCCCGGGGGAAGTACAGGGGCAGCAAGCCGGTGAGCGAGGACATCTTGGCGGGTGTCTTCATACGAGACCTCGCCGGGCCGCCAGCGGCGCGACCCGCGTTTGCCGGGGATAATGATGACGGGCGCTCTGTCACTTATGAGGTGATCTACAAGCTTCATCCATATTAGTTCCTTTTGGGAGAAGCTTCCCGGAGAGCGACGGGTGGTCTTCTTGCTGGACAACGAGGTGCCCGTACTCCTCGCCCGGATCGGCAACTATCCGCTGCACCACGGCAGTCTGGGCGTCGTGCGCTCGGTCGGGCGGCTGGGCGTCCCGGTCCACGCCGTCGTCGAGGACCGCTTCACCCCGGTCGCCCTCTCCCGTCACCTCACGAGCGGGTTCGTGTGGCCCACGACCGGCCGTGAGGAACCGGAACGGCTCGCGGACGGCCTGCTGTCCATCGGCCGCAGGATCGGCGCCCGGTGCGTGGCGGTGCCGACCGACGACGAGGCGGCGATCGTGCTCGCGGAGTACGCGCAGCGGCTGAGGGAGTGCTTCCTGATCCCGTCCGTGCCGGCCCATCTGCCGCGGCTGCTGGCCTGCAAGGCGAGCCTGCACCGCATCTGCACGGAGATCGGCGTCCCCTCGCCGTCGTCACGGGCGCCCACGAGCCGTGACGAACTGGTCGACGCGGGCCGCGAGCTCGGCTATCCGCTGGTGCTGAAGAACCTGGCGCCGTTCAGCCGGCTCCGCACTCCGGCCGTCAGCGGCACCACGACCGTGGTGCCCCATGAGCGGGCGCTGCTCGACCGCTTCCCGCGGGCCGCCCCGCCGCCCGTCCTCGTGCAGGAGTACATCCCCCGGCAACAGGCCGAGGACTGGATCACCCACATCTACTCCGGCGCGGGCGGTGTGCCACGCGCCCTGTTCACCGGACTGAAACTGCGTTCCTGGCCTCCGTACGCGGGCATGACCGCCCGCGCGGTGGCGCTGCGCAACTCCGAACTGGCGGGACTCGCGGAGCGGCTGTGCCGCCGCATCGGGTACAGCGGACTCGCGGACCTCGACTGGCGCTACGACCGTCGCGACGGGCAGTACAAGCTCGTCGACTTCAACCCGCGCACCGGCGCCCAGTTCCGCCTGTTCGAGAACGTCCACGGCGTCGACGTCGTCCGCGCCATGCATCTGGACCTGACCGGCCGGACCGTGCCGGAGGGTGCCCAGGTCGAGGGGCGGGTCTTCGTCGCCGGCCAGTTGGACTTCGCTTCGGTGGCCGCGTGGCTGCGGCATGAACGCCGGCTGCCGCCCGACCTCCTGAACGAGCGGCCGACCGAACGGGCGTGGCTCTGCCGGGACGACCTGCTGCCGGCCGCGGCCGAGACGGTCCGGTTCACGGCGCTGGTGACCTGGCGTCTGCTGCGCTCCGGCCCGGCCGGGGGTCGTTGAGCCCCGACGCGCCCGGGCGCCGGCCGCGTGGAGCGGTCGGCGCCCGGGCGCGACGGTGGGGTTCGGTACTGCCGGACCCTCACATCAGTGCTGCCAGACCCTCACGTAGTCGACCGTCATGTCGGCGGGAGCCACGTTGGTTCCGCTGTGATCGGGGTTGATGCCGTTGTTGAGGATAAGATACATCGGGGAAGAAGTGATCCCGGAAGTGATCTGACCGACCTGCTTTCCGTCGTAGTAGTACGTGACGGAACCCTGCTTCCATTCGGCGCCGAAGGTGTGCCAGCCACCGGAGTAATTGCCGGAGGCGCAGCCACCGGGTCCGCCCGCCGTGGAATGGAAGTGATAACAGGCGGAGCCGCCCAGACCTTCCATGACGTCCAGCTCGCCGTCCGTCGGCCAGTTCTGTCCGTCCGCCCAGAACTGGGGCCAGTTGGCCATCTGCGACCCGGACGAAGGCGTGTAGATACGGGCCTCGAAAGCGCCGTAGGTGAACTGGGCCTTTCCGTTGCTGTTCACCAGACCGGAAACGTAGGGGTACGTCTTGCCGGCGACGGTGGTCGACTGCTGCTTGAGATTGAGGTGCAGCGCGCCGCCGGCGACAGAGACCTGCGACGGGGAATAGGCGGACGCCTCGGCGGAGTTCACCGGCTTGGTGACACATCCGGAACAACCGAACCAGTTCGCGTTCCACTTGGAACCGTCGAGACTCGTTCCGTTGAATTCGTCGCCGAACACCTGATGCCACGTGCCGCCGATACCGACGGGCATGGCACCCGTGGACGGCGCGGACGACGAAGCGCTGGGGGTCGGCGTCGAGGCCGGAGTCGACGCCGGAGTGGACGACGGGGTCGACGCCGGCGTGGATGTCGGCGTCGCGGTCGGCGTCGGCGTCACGGGGGCGCCGGTGCCGCTCGTGGAGCCCGCGGTGAAGGATTTCACCGGAGAGACGCTGTGCCAGCGGTCGTGGAACTTGTATGCCACGTAATACGTATAGGTGCCGGCGGGGAATGCCCGGGAGCCCGAGGTGAATGCCGTGGGCCGGGTTCCCAGAGTGGGTGCCGTGGCGCCGGGAAAGTCGAAGTTGCCGCCGTTGGCGGACCGCACGGCGACGGTCAGCGCCTGCAGTTTGATCGTTTTGGCGCTGTGGACCGTGGCCGTCGCTTTGGATTGTCCGTTCGAGACCGCCGACACGGAAAGGGAATCGACCACGACGCCGGGGGTGGACGCCTCCGCCTGGGACGTTTGCGTGAGGACGCCTCCGGCGAGCGCGGTGGTGGCGACCGCGAGCACACCCAGTTTCGTTCTCATGGCACGGGGGCGACGGTGTCTACGAATATCAGTTGTGCGATTCATTGGCATGTACGCGTGACCTTTCGCCCCCATGCGGCACGGGTGTGCCACGTAAAAGCAGGTGGGCAATGGCGGACTGAACGGACATGGACTCTGCGGGAGGTGAACTCGATCCGCAAGTACCTGACCGGCGTCGGGGCGCACCATTCCTCAGGAGAAATTCATGTCCCGCAGCCGAGTTGGGCGGATCGAGCCCCATTCAGTGACGTCCGCCACGTCGATGGGCAATTCGGTCATATCTCCCAAATGGCATGACGGTGGCCTTAGTCGGCGGCCGACGGGCGCCCGGGGCCCGCGTCACCGGCGGCGTGCGGAGGGGCACTGTCAGTGGCGGGTGACAGCATCGGACACATGACCGAGACCACGACGTTCGCCTGGCGGCCCTTCCTGCTCACGTGGAGCGGAGAGTGGGCGGATTCCCTGTCCGAGGACGACACGCGGGCCGAGGACGAAGACGCCCGGCAGGCGCGCTGGCTGGGGTTCCCGCCCGCATCCGGGGAACGGATCGCGGCCATGGAGGAGCGCCTGGGCCGGCGCATGCCCCCGTCGTACAGGGAGTTCCTCGAGGTCACCGACGGCTGGCGGCACGCGGGCGGGTTCGTGTGGCGGCTGGCGGGCACGGAGCACGCCGACTGGCACAACGACGCGTCGGGACTCGGGGAGTCGTTCGAGGAGTATCTGGAGGAGGACGCCGGGCCCGAGGAGCGGCGCGAGGTGGACATCTGGCGGCGCGGACTGCAGCTCGACGTGGAGTCCGACGCCACCTACGTCCTCATGGATCCCGAGGACGTGGACGAGGACGGCGAGTGGGCCGTGTACACGTGGGCGAGCTGGCGGGCCGAGGCGCCCGAACGGCACGCGAGCTTCGTCGAGTTCATGCGCGACATGCACCGGGAGTTCCACAGCCTGCGGTCGCGTGACGCGAAGCCGGCGTTCGCCAACGACACGACACGGGAGCAGGACGCGCGCGTGGCGGAGGCACGGCGGGAGGCACGGGACGGCGACTGGGAGCGGGCCGTGGCGGCGCTGGACGAGGCCAGGAGGTACGGCAGGCCCCGGGCAGCCGGTCTGGGTGACCAGCTGCGGCGCCTGCTCGGCCACACCTACATGGTGTATTTCGAGGACCTGGTGACGGACCCTCGGTACGCGCCCGACCTGCTGCCGCCTCTGGTCGCCGAGCACGCGGCGAACTCGAACTGGGACGACTCCACGCTGAAGTTCCACCTGCGCGGTGCCGACGACGACCTGGTGTCGCTGGCCTACGCGACGCTGGACCAGGTCAGGAGCGGCACCTACCGCTACGCACCGGACGGACCGTTCGGGGAGGCGGTCGAGCGGGCACGGGAGCTGGCGCGGTGGGGGGACACCGACGGGGCGTGGCGCACGCTGCGGGACGCCGTGCCCCTGTGGGAGCCGTCGGGACCCGACCATCTGGCACCGCTGGGGTGGGTGGCGGATCCCGTGCTCGGGCCGCTGCTGACTCCGGAGCGGGGCCGCGAGCTGTTGTCCACCCCGCGGGGCGGCGGGGTCGGTGAGGCACCGGATCCGACGCCGGGCCTCGACCCGGGAGGTCTGGCGTGGCTCGCGGAGCCGGAGCAGGGGGACAGCCACAGGCCCTACAGGTTCGTCCTGGTGGAGGGCGTGGAGCCGCGGGAGCTGCCCGGACGTCTGGCGGACGACGGCCCCGGGCTGGCCGAACCCCTGACCCTTTGGGAGGCACGCGTCAGATCGCTGCGCGACAAGCGGGAGTTCTCCTCGTACGACGACAAGGCCCTGATGGCGGTCGGCCGGGCGGGGAACGGCTGGAGCTTCGCCTACGACGGCGACCCCGCCCCCTTCGACGGGCGGCGGTTCGTCTCCCCCGCTGCGGGTGCGGCCGGGGGCACCGGGGCGGTGGTGGTGTGGAGCGACCTCGGGGCGCGGCACGGAGATCCGTTCTTCCACCTCTCGGTGGCCCGGCACGGTGCAGAGGTGTACGCGTTCACGTACGCGGGCGGAGAGGTGCGGCGGCGGAGCGGGGAGATACCGGAGGCGCTGGACCCGGACCGGTTCTTCGGCGGCCCGGAGGACAGCGCCGGGACGGAACGGCGGCTGCTGGAAGCGGTGGCCGCGGAGTTCGGCGTCCATCTGCCGCGTCACGCGATCCGGGTCGGGCGGCTGCACACGTTCACCACCCGTTCGTGGACCCGGCCACCCGGGGACGGGGAGGCGTACGTGGTGATCCAGATGAACCGGGGAGAACCGCTCCCGGCGGACGGCGGACCGGCGCTCGGCGAGGGGCCGGGTACCGACTAGCGAACGGCCGGACCGACGACTCCGGCCGGTACGGGCCCGTCCGGCCACCGCGGGGCCGTCCGGGTCGACATGACGTCCTCCCCCGCCGGCACGGTGGCCCCTCCTACCGGGACGGTGCCCCTCCTGCCGGTGCGGTGGTCCATCCGGCCGCCTCGGGGCCCCGTCCCGCAGGACGGGACCCCGGAACGCACGGTCCGGCCGGTCCGCTAGTGCGCGGCGGACCCGTGGTGGGGAGCGGCGAGCGGGTCGCCGGCCTCGCCGACCACCCGGGCGATCCAGGCCATGGCCTCGGGCACGTCGTAGTTGCCCGCGTGCGGCTGGTTCCAGGCGAGCCGGTAGTCGACGTTCTTGACCTGCTTGTCCGCCTCCAGCGCCCGGTCCAGGTTGATGGAGATGATGAAGGAGGTGTCCCGGTCGCGCGTGCCGTTGCGGACGTACCAGTTCGGCGCGGTGTCGGCGCTCGTGCCGACGAAGTCCATGGGGTCGATCAGGTGGATCTGGTCGTCGAGAGTCGTGCTCCTCCTGCGGGTGTACTGGTCCCAGGTCAGCCCGGTGTCGTCGGTGCCGCTGCCGTCCCCGGCGACGTCGTTGTGGTTCCAGCTCCACTCGGTGTAGTTCATGTACTTCTGGGTGTAGGGGCCGAAGAGGTTGGTCTCGGTCCCGCTGGTCGTGTTCCCGTGCACACCGACGGCGTCGAAGGCGGGTGTCGTCTTCAGCCTGGCCTGGGTGGCGACGAACGTCAGGTACCTCGCCATGTCGACCGACAGCACCTTGTCGGCCGCGTTGTCGACGTCGATCCAGTCGTTCACGTACGACTTCGTGGTGGAGCCGCCGGGTCCGCCGGACCTGATGTCGAAGGTGGCCCCGAGCGCCGGGACGGTGTTGGCGGGGTCGGCCTTCATGTAGGCCTCGGCGGAGCGGACGACCTCCTTCTCGATCGTGTCGAGCATGTCGTCGGCGGTGAGCCTGGATCCGTCGGTATTGCGGAGCCCGAGGCTCTTCTCGTACGCGGGGAAGGCGGGCGCGATCTCGGCGGCGTCCTCGGGCGTGGCGTTCGAGCCGGTCGCGTCGCGGGTGCCGAGGACGTTGTACAGCCACTCGTAGGCCGTGTCGGCGTTGCCCAGGTCGGTGATCGGGCAGTACGCGTTCACCGCGAACACATCGTCGCGCAGGGTGCTGCGGCCCTTGGAGTCGATGCCGGCCGCGCCGATCGCGGCGAGGTGGGAGTCGTAGGCGGCGCTGTTGCCCGAGGCGCCCAGGATCGAGGACAGCGCGCCACCACCGCTGGTGCCGTTGACGACGATCCGCTCGGCGCTGCCGGGCATGGCGGCGTCGTTGAGGCGGAGGTAGCGGACCGCGGCCTTGGCGTCGACCACCGCGGCGGGGGCCTTGCCCGGTGAGGATCCGTCGGCGCCGACCAGGCCGCGGCTGCGGCTGGCGACGTCCACGAAGACGTACCCGGCCTTCAGCGCCGCGCCGACGTTACTGGTCGCACTGTTGTAGGTCGCGCCGTCGGTGACGCTCGCCTTGATGTAACTGGCCATCCAGCCACCGTTGTTCACCGCGAAGTAGACCGGCGCGCGCTGGTCGTCGAAGGCGCTCTCGGGCACGAAGACGTTCATGCTCTGGTAGCCGCAGCGGGTGTTGGCGATGGTGGTGGAGCCGTTGATGCCGGACTGCTGCGCCGCCGCGGCGACCGGGTCGGCGACGTAACAGAGTTCCTTGTAGGAACGAACCCTGACCGGCCGGCCGTCCACGGTGACGGTGAGCGTCGTGTAGGCGCCGGCGTCGAAGGCCAGAGCGGCGTCCTCCGGGTCCACGGCGTGAACGTGCGACGCGGTCCGCCCCTGGTCCGCGACCGCCGACGAGGGCACCGCGAAGGCCGTCAGGGCGAGCGAGCCCGCTATCGCCATGCCCCGCACCCGACGCCCGCGGCCGGGGGCGCGTCCCTCCCCCGCACCCGCCGGACGGGTGGAGGCTGCTCGATCGGAGGATTCCGAGAGCCACTGCATGGGGTCTCCTCTTGTTGCGTATCGAGTTGTTGCGTATCGAGTGATCACTGACACCTCGGGCCCAAGGCGTCACGCACGCTACAAGATTGTTAACAAAATACCCAGCAATTTTGCGAACATTTCGCGCCGTTCAGCGGCCTCGACACGGCCCGCCGTCGCCGCGAGGCACACGTCGCGCGAGCGTGCGAGGTGGCGATAGGGCCCGTTCGCACTTACCGCCACCACTCCCGGGCGGTCACCATGGGAAAGGCTGTTTGGCCAGCTATGACCCGAATGAGCTGATCCCTGGAGGGCTCATGGACGCCCCGACCGCGACGACGGCGGGCCCGACCGCGCAGGACGACGCGCAGGAGGACCCGACCGTCCACATTCTCTGGATCAACGCGGGGCTGAGCTGCGACGGGGATTCGGTCTCGCTGACCGCCGCGACCCAGCCGAGCATCGAGGAACTGGCGCTCGGCGCGCTGCCGGGCCTGCCCAAGGTGGCGGTGCACTGGCCGCTGATCGACTTCGAGTGCGGGCCCGTGGAGGGCGCCGACAATTTCGTCGAATGGTTCTTCAAGGCCGACCGGGGCGAGCTCGAGCCCTTCGTGCTGGTCGTCGAGGGGTCCATCCCGAACGAGCGGGTCAAGCCCGAGGGGTACTGGTGCGGCTTCGGCGACGATCCGGAGACGGGCCAGCCGATCACCACCAGCGAGTGGCTGGACCGGCTCACCCCCAAGGCGCTCGCCGTGGTCGCCATCGGCACCTGCGCGACGTACGGCGGCATCCACGCGATGGCCGGGAACCCGACCGGCGCCATGGGGGTGCCGGACTACCTCGGCTGGGAGTGGAAGTCCAAGGCGGGCATTCCGATCGTCTGCATCCCCGGCTGCCCCGTGCACCCGGACAACGCCTCCGAGACCCTGCTCTACCTGCTGTACCAGGCGGCGGGCGCGGCACCCATGATCCCGCTGGACGAGGAGCTGCGGCCGACCTGGCTGTTCGGGGCCACGGTCCACGAGGGCTGCGACCGCGCCGGCTACTACGAGCAGGGACAGTTCGCCACCGAGTACGGATCCCCCGAGTGCCTGGTCAAACTCGGCTGCTGGGGCCCGGTGGTCAAGTGCAACGTGCCCAAGCGCGGCTGGATCAACGGCGTGGGCGGCTGCCCGAACGTCGGCGGGATCTGCATCGCCTGCACCATGCCGGGCTTCCCCGACAAGTTCATGCCGTTCATGGACGAGCCGCCGGGCGGCCATGTGTCCGCGACGGCGAGCGGGATCTACGGATCCGTCATACGACGTCTGCGGAACATCACCGCGAAGACCGTCGACAAGGAACCGAAGTGGCGCGGCAAGGGCGAGGAGCTCACGACCGGCTACAAGGCCCCGTGGTGACCACGGTTACCCGCTGAGCAGGACACTCGACAGGAAGGTGGCGCGGCACCATGGCGACGGCGACGAACAAGCCGGCCGGTGACGGCCTCACGGAGATGTCGTGGGACCCGATCACCCGCATCGTCGGCAGTCTCGGCATCCATACCAAGATCGACTTCAAGGCGAAGCGGGTCGCGGAGTGCTACAGCACCTCGTCCGTCTTCCGCGGGTACAGCGTGTTCATGCGCGGCAAGGACCCGCGCGACGCGCACTTCATCACCAGCAGGATCTGCGGCATCTGCGGCGACAACCACGCCACCTGCTCGGTCTACGCCCAGAACATGGCGTACGGCGTGGCTCCCCCGCACCTCGGCGAGTGGATCATCAACCTCGGTGAGGCCGCGGAGTACATGTTCGACCACAACATCTTCCAGGAGAACCTGGTCGGCGTGGACTACTGCGAGCGGATGGTCCGCGAGACCAACCCCGGCGTGCTCGAACAGGCCGAGCGCACCGAGGCCCCGCACGCGGCCGACCACGGCTACCGCACCATCGCCGACATCATGCGCTCGCTCAACCCGCTGGAGGGCGAGTTCTACCGTGAGGCGCTCCAGGTCAGCCGGTACACCCGGGAGATGTTCTGCCTGATGGAGGGACGCCACGTGCACCCCTCCACGCTGTACCCGGGCGGTGTCGGCACGGTCGCGACCATCCAGCTCTTCACCGACTACCTGACCCGGCTCACCCGCTACGTGGAGTTCATGAAGCGGGTCGTCCCGCTCCACGACGACCTCTTCGACTTCTTCTACGAGGCCCTGCCCGGGTACGAGGACGTGGGCAGGCGCCGGGTGCTGCTGGGCTGCTGGGGCGCGCTGAACGACCCGGAGTACTGCGACTTCCAGTACGCCAACATGGAGAACTGGGGCCGGCGGATGTTCGTCACCCCGGGCGTCGTCGTGGACGGCAAGCTGGTCACCAACAGCCTCCTCGACATCAACCTCGGCATCCGCATCCTGCTCGGCAGTTCGTACTACGAGGACTGGGCGGGCATGGAGAAGTTCGTGGAGCGGGACCCGCTCGGCAACCCGGTCGACGAGCGGCACCCGTGGAACCAGCACACGATCCCGGCCCCGCAGAAGCGGGACTTCGAGGACAAGTACAGCTGGGTGATGTCACCGCGCTGGTTCGACGGCACCGACTACCTGGCCCTGGACACCGGCGGCGGCCCGATCGCCCGGCTGTGGTCCACGGCGCTGTCCGGACTCGTCGACATCGGTTACATCAAGGCCACCGGGCACAGCGTGCAGATCAACCTGCCCCGCACGATGACCAAGCCGGAGATGGCGCTCGAGTGGAAGATCCCGCAGTGGAGCAACGCCCTCGAACGCAACCGGGCCCGCACCTACTTCCAGGCGTACGCCGCCGCGGCCGCCCTGCACTTCGCCGAACAGGCGATGGAGGAGATACGCGCCGGACGGACCCAGACCTGGGAGAAGTTCGACGTGCCGGACGAGTCCATCGGCTGTGGCTTCACCGAGGCGGTCAGGGGTGTGCTCTCCCACCACATGGTGATCAGGGAGGGCAAGATCGCCAACTACCACCCGTACCCGCCGACCCCGTGGAACGGCAGTGTCCGCGACTCCTACGGCACACCGGGCCCGTACGAGGACGCGGTGCAGAACACCCCCATCTTCGAGGAGAACCCGCCCGAGAACTTCAAGGGCATCGACATCATGCGGGCCGTCCGCAGCTTCGACCCCTGTCTGCCGTGCGGTGTGCACATGTACGTCGGCGGCGGGAGGACCGTGGAGCAGACGCACCTGCCGACGGGGCTGAGCGGACTGGCCGGCTGACCTTCCCGGGACCCGTTGTTCACCGCGATCCGACCTTCCTCGCGGTCGACCTTCCTCAGGAGAGGGGCTTGCCGATGGCCGGACAGGAGACGGGCGAGCGGATAGGCGCCCTGCTCGACGAGCTGGCGCAGCGGGCGGGACCGGAGGCGCGCGATGTCGCGGACGAACTGGTGCGCTGCCTCATGGAGTTCTACGGCGAGGGCCTGGCCCGGACCGTACGCCTGCTGCGCTCCGCCCCGGACGGCGCGGACCCCCTCGCCGTCCTCACCGCCGACGAACTCGTCGGGGATCTGCTGATCCTGCACGATCTGCACCCCGAGGACACCGCGACCCGGGTGGGCCGGGCCCTCGACAAGGTCCGCCCCTACCTCGGCTCGCATGCCGGTGACGTGGAGGTGGCCGGGCTCGACCTGGAGGCGGCCGGCGGTCCGACACTGCGCCTCAGACTGCGCGGCAGTTGCGACGGCTGTCCGTCCTCCACCCAGACCGTGCGCTGGACCATCGAGGAGGCGGTCGCCCGGATCGCCCCCGAGATCGCTCACATCGAGGTCGAGGGCATGGCGGCCGGGAGCCCCGAGCCGGCGCTGCTCCAGATCCTGCCGCACCGCCCGGACGACGCCCCGGGCGAGGCGGCGCCGTCCGCGGACCCGGGCGGGACGGCGCGCTGGTACGAACTCGGGCCGCGCACGCTGCCGGTGGGCGACGGCGCCACCGGGATCACCGAGATCGCGGGACACACCCTGCTGCTGGTCCGCCTGCCGGGACAGTTGTACGCCTACCGAGACCGCTGCCCCCTGTGCGCGGCCGGTCTCGCTCCCGCCGCCCTGGACGGCGACGTGCTGCGCTGCGCGGGCTGCGGCGCCACGTTCGACGTCCGCCGGGCGGGCCGGGGCGAGCAGGGCCATCTGGATCCCGTACCGCTGCTGGAGGAGAACGGTTCGGTGCGGGTGGCGCTGCCCGGCGAGCTGCTGGGGGCGGGGCCATGACCGCGGACGTCCTCAGACAGTTCACCAGGCGGCCGCCGCCCGAGGGCGAGCGCTGCGACCTGTGCGGGGAGCCCCTGCCCACGGAGCACCGGCATCTCGTCGACACCTCCCGGCGGTCCCTGAAGTGCTCCTGCCCGCCCTGCCATCTGCTGTTCACCCGGCCGGGCGCGGGACAGGGCCGCTTCCGGGCGGTCCCCGACCGCTATCTCACCGATCCCGGGTTCGTCCTGGACGAGGCCGACTGGAACCGGCTGCAGATCCCCGTCGCGCTCGCCTTCTTCTTCCGCAACTCCGCGCTCGGCCGGCTCGCCGCCTTCTATCCGAGCCCCGCGGGCGCCACCGAGAGCGAACTCGACCCGGCGACGTGGGACGCGGTGCTCGGCCGCAGCCGGCTGGCGGAGCTGCTGGAACCCGACGTGGAGGCGCTGCTGCTGCACCGCGGCCGGGGCGGGGCGGTGACCTGCACGCTCGTCCCGGTCGACGTCTGCTACGAACTGGTCGGACGGATGCGGCTGCACTGGAAGGGCTTCGACGGCGGGGCCGAGGCGCGCGCGGACATCGCGGAGTTCCTGGCACGGATCACCGCGGCCGCCCGGCCGCCGGCGAACGCAGGGAGCGTGCACGACGCCAGGAGCGTGCGGAACTCCGGGGACGCGGAGAACTCCGGAGGCGCCCCGTGACCGATCTCCAGTTCACCTGCACCGGTGCGCGCCCCGAACCGTACGGAGCCGGGCCAACCCTGCTGTTCGGCCTGCGCATCGAGGAGGCGGACCACCAGCCGGTGCACGCCGTCGCCCTGCGCTGCCAGATCCGCATCGAGCCGGCCGGGCGGTCGTACGATCCGGAGGAGGTCGGCATGCTGGGCGACCTGTTCGGTGAGCCGAGCCGCTGGAACAGCACGCTCAAGCCGCTCCAGTTCGCCCACACCTCCATCACGGTCCCCGCGTTCACCGGATCGACGGAGGTCGACCTCCCGGTGCCCTGCACCTACGACACCGAGGTCGCGTCCGCGTCCTACTTCCGGGCGCTGTCCCGCGGCGAGATCCCGCTGCTCCTGCTGTTCTCCGGCACGGTGTTCACCGGCCGGGACGGCTTCCGGGCCGAGCCCGTGCCCTGGCACAAGGAGACGTCGTACCGGATGCCGGTGGACGTGTGGCGGAACATGATCGAGCAGTACTTCCCCAACTCGGGCTGGCTGCGCGTCCGGCTGGACGTGCTGGACGCGCTGCGCCGCTACCGGTCCGCGCACGCCCTGCCGTCCTGGGAGCGGGTCTTCGACGAACTCCTCGCCACCGCGGACGCGAAGGGGGCCGACTGAGATGAGCAATCCGCTGGAGGACCGCTTCGAGCAGGCCCGCACGGTCGCCGACGCCGTCCTGTTCGAGGGATACGTCCTCTACCCCTACCGCGCCTCCGCCGCGAAGAACCAACTGCGCTGGCAGTTCGGCGTCCTGGTGCCGCCCGCCTGGGCCGCCACGACCGGGGAGCACTCCGTCCAGCGCACCGAGTGCCTGCTGGAGCCCCGCAAGGGCGACCGGCTGCACGCCGAACTGCGCTTCCTGCACGTGAGGCGGCGCACGGTCGAACGGCTCGACGCCGACGGCGGATACACGGAGGTCCCCGAACTCGACCTTCCCGACCGCGTGTTGGTGCCGTGGGACGAGGGACACGAGGAACGCGTCCTGATCCATGAACCGCTCGACCAGCTGACGGGACATCAGGCGCGCGTCCATGCCGTGCGGTTCGACCTCCCCGACTCCGTGGAGTACGAGCCGGTGACCGACGCCGAGGGCCGGACACTGGGCCGCCTCGTTCGGCGCAGGAAGCGGCTGACCGGCGAACTGCGTCCTCGGGTCGAGGAGTTGCCGGGGCCCTACCGGGTGCTGCGGCTCACGGTGAGCGTGCACAACACCACCACGGTCCCGGAGCGGGCCGAGGCAGACCGCGAGACCGCCCTCGCCCACAGCCTGATCGGCACCCATCTGCTGTTCGGCGTTCCCGGCGGGCGGTTCCTGTCGCTGACCGACCCGCCGGAGTGGGCCCGCCCGGCCGCCGCGAGCTGCCGGAACGACCGCACCTGGCCCGTGCTCGCGGGCCCGCCCGGAGCGGACGACGTCATGCTGTCCTCGCCGATCATCCTGGAGGACCATCCCGCCGTCGCGGAGGAGAGCCCGGGGCCCCTCTACGACGCCACCGAGATCGACGAGATCCTCTCGCTGCGCACGGCCGCGCTCACCGACCGGGAGAAGCGCGAGGCCCGGGGCACGGACGCCCGTGCCGCCGAGGTCATCGACCTGGTCGACGCCATGCCGGGCGCGGTCCGGGAGCGGCTGCACGGGGCGATCCGGGGGCTGCGCGAGGTCACGGGCGAGGACGGCGCGGGCGAGCCGCCTCCCACCGCTCCCGGCACCGGGCTGAGTCTGCCCGAGGGCCCGGGGCACCCCTGGTGGGACCCGGCGCAGGACGCCGACGCCGCCGAGGTGCCCGAAGCCGTGGTCGTCGACGGCCAGACGGTACGGGCCGGCAGCAGGGTCAGACTCACCCCCGGCGCCCGGCGCTCCGACGCCCAGGACTCCTTCCTGCACGGCCGGCACGCCACGGTCGAGGCGGTGGTCGGCGACCTCGACGGGGAGACGCATCTCGCCGTCGTCGTGGACGACGACCCCGGAACCGACGTACGCCGGGCCCAGGGACGCTTCCTGTACTTCAAGCCCGACGAGGTGGCACCGCTGAAGGAGCGGGAGGAGGAGACACCATGACAGGACCCGCGTACACCGGCCCCTCCGGTCCGGCCGCGGGGGACGGGACCGGCCGGATTCTCGTCGCCGGGGTCGGCAACGTGTTCCTCCAGGACGACGGGTTCGGGGTGGAGACGCTACGACGCCTCGCCGCCCGCGTGCCCGAACTCCCGCCGGGCGTCGAGCTGATGGACGCCGGCATCCGCGGGGTGCACCTCGCCTACCGGCTGCTGGAGGGCTATCGGACGCTCGTGCTGGTGGACCTCGTCAGCCGCGACGGTCCTCCGGGCACGCTCTACACGATCGACGTGGGCCCCGGACCTCCCGCGGCACGGCCCGGACTCGGCCCGCTGGACACGCACGCCATGGATCCCGCCACCGTGCTGGGACTGCTGCACGATCTGCACGCCGGGGCGGGCGGCACCCTCCCGCGGGAGGTGTACGTCATCGGCTGCGAACCGCTCGACACGGGCGAGGGCATGGGCCTGACTCCCCCGGTGGCCGGTGCCGTGGACGCCGCCGCCGACCTGGTGCTCGATCTCGTACGCCGCGCTTCCTCCGTACCCCAGAGGAGCTGACCACGATGGAGGCAAGGATGGAATGGCAATGGGTTGGCCTGGCCGCGGGCCTCGTAGTGGCCTACGGAGTCGCGAGGAACTTCTCGGACCTCCGCCGCTACTTGCGCATACGGCGCATGTGATCCGGCGGACCCGCGTGATCCGGCGGACGCGCTCCGGCCCGCGGACTCCCGCCGTCGCGCGGACTCCCGCCGTCGCGCCCCGCGCGGCCACCGACGTCCTCGAGCTGCACATAGCGCTCCAGGAAGAGATGCAGGGTGCCGTGGAGTTCACCCAGACGCACGAACCACAGGGCGAGGTTCATGGCGCCCTGCTGGGTGATGGCGTAGACCCGGCGCGCGGGGCCGCTCTCCGAGGCGCGCCAGTGCGAGGTGACCTCACCGCTGCTCTCCATGCCCCGCAGCAGCCGGTACACATGCGCCTGGTCCGCGTCGCCGCAGCCGAAAGCGCCCAGGCGCTGCACCAGTTCATAGCCGTGACCTTGGCGTTCGGCCAGCAACAGGAGCAGCACCGGGGTGAGCAGAGCGCGTCGCTCGACCTCTCGCCCAGTCATCGTGTCCTCAGGGTAACCAGCCATGCGCGGGCCTCACATCCGGGCGCGAGCCCGCCGCGCGGCCGGCCGGCGACGGGAGGTGAGGGCCGTGCATGAGCTGTCGATCGCCGTGGCGGTCGTCGAACAGGTCGAGGAGGCCGTGCGGGAACAGGGCCGCGCGGTCAGTTCGCTGACCCTGCGGATCGGCGAACTGGCGGGCGTGGTGCCCGAGGCGCTGGACTTCTCGTTCGGGCTCGCGACGGAGGGCACCGCGCTGGCGGGGGCACGCCTGCTGATCGAGACTGTCGATGCCCGGGGCCGCTGCGAGGGCTGCGGCCGCGAGGCACCGACCGGGATGCCTCCGGTGCTGTGGTGCGCCGGGTGCGGGGCGCCGCTGACCCTGCTCGGCGGCCGGGAGCTGGAGATCGTCCGGGTGACGCTGGCCGACGGGCCGCCGGACACGGACGGGCCCGCGACCGCTGTTCCGTACGGCACGGGCGCGACGGACCCGGCCGGGACGGGCGCGATGGGCCCGGACGACACGGGCGCGATCGGCCCGGACGGGAAGGACGCGGACGACGGGCCACGGCCCGTGCCGTCCGGGCGACCGGTACGCGACGAGGAGACGAGCCATGTGCCGCACCGTTGACCTGCATCAGGCGGTACTCGCCAAGAACGACGAGAACGCGCTGGCCCTGCGGGGCTATCTGGGTGACCGCGGCACGGTGGCGGTCAATCTGCTGTCGAGTCCCGGCAGCGGCAAGACGGCCCTGCTCGAACTGCTGCTGGCGCGCGCCGTGGCGGGCGGTACCCCGGCGGCCGCCGTCACCGCCGACCTGGCGACCGAGAACGACGCGACGCGGCTGGCGCGCTCAGGGGCGCCGGTGCGGCAGATCCTCACGGACGGGCTGTGCCATCTGGAGGCGGGCATGCTCCAGCGGCGTCTCGAGGGCTGGCTGCCCGAGGGCACCCGGCTGCTGTTCGTGGAGAACGTCGGCAATCTCGTCTGCCCCGCCTCCTACGACCTCGGGGAGACCCTGCGCATCGCGCTCGCGTCGGTGACCGAGGGCGAGGACAAGCCGGTCAAGTACCCGACGGCCTTCGGCCTCGCGCACCTGGTCGTGGTCACGAAGACCGACATCGGGGAGGCCGTCGGCTTCGACCGGGAGGCGTTCCTGCGGGGCGTCCGGCAGGTCAATCCCGGGGTGCCGGTCCTGGAGACCTCGGCCCGCACCGGCCAGGGGGTCGACGCCCTGCTGGAGCACGTCCTGCGCTGCGCGGCCGGCGAGGAGAGGCACGTACCGGTCCTGGCGCGGCAGCACGAGCGGTACCTGCACAGCCACGGGAACGGGAGCGGGCACGGGAGCGCGGCCGGCCATGAACACGAGCACAGCCACGAGCACACCAACGGGCCGGCACCGGTGGACGGGCGGGCACGGTGAGACGGGCCCCGGGGCGCGAGCGCCGGCACGTCACCGTCACGGGCGTGGTCCAGGGAGTGGGTTTCCGGCCCTTCGTGTACACCCTCGCGGAGGAACTGGGGCTGAGCGGCTGGGTCACCAACAACGCCCGGGGCGTCGAGGCCGAGGTGGAGGGCCCGGCGGCCGACGTAGCGGAGTTCTGCGCCCGGGTGGGGACGCGGCCGCCGCCGCTCGCGGTCGTCGAGTCGGTGGAGCACCGGGCCGTACCGCTGGAGAACGACGGCACGGTGTTCACCATCCGGCCCTCCTCCGGCGGGCCGGGCCGCACCCTGGTCTCCCCGGACACCGCGACCTGCGACGCCTGTCTCGGCGAGCTCGCGGACCCCGCCGACCGGCGCCACCGGCACCCGTTCATCACCTGCACCCACTGCGGTCCGCGGTTCACGATCGTGACCGCGCTGCCGTACGACCGGGACAGCACCACCATGGCGGGCTTCCCGATGTGCGCGGACTGCGCCCGTGAGTACGCGGATCCGGCCGACCGGCGCTTCCACGCCCAGCCGATCGCCTGCCCCGCCTGCGGCCCCCGGCTCACGCTGCGGACGGGGGCGGACGATCCGGGTGAGCTGCGCGACGGAGCGGCCCTCGCCGAGGCCCGTCGGCTGCTGGCCGAAGGCGCCGTGGTCGCGGTCAAGGGCATCGGCGGCTACCACCTGGCGTGCGACGCGGGGGATCCCGCGGCCGTGCGCACCCTGCGCAAGCGCAAGAACCGCGGCGGCAAACCCTTCGCGGTACTCGCCGGCTCGCTGGAGACCGTCCGGCGACTGGCCCATGTCGGGCCCGAGGAGCGGGAGTTGCTCCTCGGGCCGCGCAAACCGGTGGTCCTGCTGCGGCGGCGGGCGGAGGCGGGCGACGAGATCGCCGCGGGCGTCGCGCCGGGCAGCCCCGACCTCGGCTTCATGCTGCCGTACACACCGGTGCACCGGCTGCTGCTCGGTCTGCCCGGCGATGCACCGGGACCGGCCGTCCTCGTCATGACCAGCGGGAACCGCTCGGGCGAACCCATCGTCACCGACGACGCCGAGGCGCTGACCCGGCTGGCGGGGCTCGCCGACGCCTGGCTCACGCACGACCGGCCCATTCACGTGCCCTGCGACGACTCGGTGGTCCGGGTGTGCGCCGGAGCGGAGCTCCCGGTGCGGCGCTCGCGCGGCTACGCCCCCTTCCCGATCGCGCTGCCGGTGCCGGTGGTCCCGGCGCTGGCGGTGGGCGGGGACCTGAAGAACACCTTCTGCGCCGGGGACGGCCGCTACGCCTGGCTGTCCGCGCACGTCGGGGACATGGACGACCTGGCCACCCTGAACGCCTTCGAGCGGGCCACCGGCCATCTGACGGACCTCACCGCCGTCGCGCCGCGCCTGCTCGTCGCCGACCGGCACCCGGGCTACCGCGCGACCATGTGGGCCCGGCGCGCCGCCGAGGCCCGCGGACTGACGCTGCGCCAGGTGCAGCACCACCACGCCCATGTCGCCTCGGCGATGGCCGAGCACGGTCTCGACGGTTCGCGGCCGGTGATCGGGGTCGCCTTCGACGGGACCGGTTACGGCGACGACGGGGCCGTGTGGGGCGGTGAGGTGCTGCTCGCCGACTACGACGGATACCGGCGGTTCGCCCATCTGGGCTATGTGCCGCTGCCGGGCGGCGACGCGGCCGTACGCAATCCGTACCGGATGGCGCTGTCGCATCTGCGGGCCGCGGGACTGTCCTGGCGGGACGAGCTGCCCTGCGCGGCGGCGGCCACGCCGGAGGAGCGGCGGCTGCTCGAACGGCAGCTGGAACGCGGGTTCAACTGCGTTCCGACGTCCAGCATGGGCCGTCTCTTCGACGCGGTGTCCTCGCTCGCGGGCGTCTGTCACCGGGTGGAGTACGAGGCGCAGGCGGCCATGGAGCTGGAGAACGCGGCGCTGGCCGACCTGGCGGGCCCGCTCGCCGACGACGAGCGGAACGACGCCTACCGGTTCATGCTGAGAGCGGTCCGTCAGGACCCCGAAGCGCCGCTGATCGCCGATCCGGCGCCGGTCCTGGCCGCCGCCGTCGCGGACGTCCGGGCCGGCTCCGGGGCCGGGCCGGTGGCCCGTCGGTTCCATCGGGCCGTGACGGGTCTGGTCCTGGAGGTGTGCTCGGTGGCACGGAAGAGGACCGGCATCGGCACGGTCGCCCTCAGCGGCGGGGTGTTCTGCAACGCCCTGCTCACCGAGGCGTGCGGAACCGTCCTGGAACGGGACGGCTTCACCGTGCTGAGGCATCACAGGGTTCCCCCCAACGACGGCGGTCTGGCCCTCGGCCAGCTGATCGTCGCCGCCCGGTCGCCGGCCTCCCCTGGCGCGGCGGAGCGCACGAGCGAGGCAGGAGCGAGTCATGTGTCTGGCCGTACCCGGCCGAGTGCTGGAGATCGAGGAACGTGACGCGACGCGGATGGCCAAGGTGGACTTCGGCGGTGTCGTCAAGGACGTGTGTCTGGAGTACGTGCCGGACATGAAGGTCGGCGACTACGCCATCGTCCATGTGGGATTCGCGTTGCAGCGTCTGGACGAGGAGTCCGCGAAACAGACCCTGGAACTCTTCGAGAACCTCGGGGTGCTGGAGGAGGAGTTCGGCGACGCCTGGGGCAAGGCGGCCCGGGACGCCGGTGCCGAACGCCCCGCAGGAACCGGACGTCCGCCCCTGGAGGGCGCCGAGAAGGAGGCGCGGTCATGAAGTACCTGGACGAGTTCAGCGATCCGGTCCTCGCCAAGCGGCTCTTCGACGACATCAGGGCGGTCACCACCCGGCCCTGGTCGCTCATGGAGGTCTGCGGCGGCCAGACGCACTCGATCATCCGCCACGGCATCGACCAGCTCCTGCCCGAGGAGATCCAGCTGATCCACGGTCCGGGCTGCCCGGTCTGCGTGACCCCGCTGGAGATCATCGACAAGGCGCTGGAGATCGCCTCCCGCCCGGACGTGATCTTCTGCTCCTTCGGAGACATGCTGCGGGTGCCGGGCAGCGGACGTGACCTGTTCAAGGTCAAGAGCGAGGGCGCGGACGTACGCGTCGTGTACTCGCCGCTGGACGCACTGAGGATCGCGCAGGAGAACCCGGACCGGGAGGTCGTGTTCTTCGGCATCGGCTTCGAGACCACGGCGCCGCCCAACGCGATGACGGTCTATCAGGCCAAGAAGCTGGGCATCCCCAACTTCAGCCTGCTGGTCTCGCACGTCAAGGTGCCCCCGGCCATCGACGCCATCATGAACTCGCCGGACTGCCGGGTGCAGGCGTTCCTCGCCGCCGGGCACGTCTGCACGGTGATGGGCACGGCCGAATACCCCGAACTCGCCGAACGGCACCGGGTGCCGATCGTCGTGACGGGCTTCGAACCGCTGGACATCCTGGAGGGCATCCGCCGCGCGGTCCGCCAGCTGGAGGCGGGTCAGCACACCGTGGAGAACGCCTATCCCCGCGCGGTGCAGGCCGAGGGAAGCCCGGCGGCGCGCGCCATGCTCTCCGACGTCTTCGAGGTGAACGACCGGGCCTGGCGCGGGATCGGCATGATTCCGCAGAGCGGCTGGCGGCTCTCCCCCAAGTACCGCGAGTTCGACGCCGAGCACCGCTTCTCGGTGACCGGCATCGACACCGAGGAGTCGACCGTCTGCCGCAGCGGCGAGGTGCTCCAGGGCCTGATCAAGCCGCACGAGTGCGCGGCTTTCGGCAAGGAGTGCACCCCGCGCAATCCGCTGGGCGCGACGATGGTCTCCAGCGAGGGCGCGTGCGCCGCCTACTACCTCTACCGGCGGCTGGAGAACCCGGACAAGGAGGCGAGTTCCGTTGGCTGACTCGGCATACGCCCCGGTCGACTTCTCCTCATGGACCTGCCCGGCGCCCCTGCGCGACCACGACCGGATCGTGATGGGGCACGGGGGCGGCGGCACGCTCTCCGCCGAACTGGTGGAGCACCTCTTCGCGCCCGCCTTCGGCAGTGACGTGCTGGCCGAACTCGGCGACTCCGCCCATCTGCGGTTGGGCGGCGCCCGGCTCGCGTTCTCCACCGACTCCTTCGTCGTACGGCCGCTGTTCTTCCCCGGCGGCAGCATCGGGGACCTCGCCGTCAACGGCACGGTCAACGACCTGGCCATGGCGGGGGCCGTACCGGCCTACCTCTCCTGCGGGTTCATCCTGGAGGAGGGCGTCGAGCTCTCCGTCGTGGGACGCGTCGCCGAGGCGATGGGCGAGGCGGCGCGGACGGCCGGGGTGGTGGTGGCGACCGGAGACACCAAGGTCGTCGACGCCGGGCACGGCGACGGCGTCTTCATCAACACCGCCGGGATCGGGCTGATCCCGGACGGCGTCGACATCCGTCCGCAGCGCGCGGCACCCGGTGACGTGGTGCTGGTCAGCGGGCCGATCGGCGTGCACGGCGTGGCCATCATGAGCGTGCGGGAGGGTCTGGAGTTCGGCGTCGAGATCCAGAGCGACACCGCGTCGCTGGCCGGTCTGGTCGCGGACATGCTGGCCGTCTGCCCGGACCTGCACGTCCTGCGCGATCCGACCCGCGGCGGTCTGGCCACCTCGCTGAACGAGATCGCGGCGGCGGCGCGGGTCGGCATCAGACTCGACGAGCGGTCCCTGCCCGTGCCCGAGACGGTCGCCAACGCCTGCGCCTTCCTCGGCCTGGACCCGCTGTACGTGGCCAACGAGGGCAAACTGGTGGCGTTCGTCGCGGCCGAGCACGCCGACGCCGTGCTCGCGGCGATGCGGGCCCACCCGCTGGGCAAGGAGTCCGTGGCGGTCGGCCACTGCGTCCCCGATCACCCCGGCATGGTGGTCGCGGCCACCGGTCTGGGCGGCACCCGGGTGGTGGACATGCCGCTCGGCGAGCAGCTTCCGCGCATCTGCTGACCCGCCGCTTCCGCACCTACCGCTTCCATACCCGCCGCTTGCACACCCACGGCTGACAACAGGTCGGCCGGCACGAGCACTTCCGAGGCCGGCCCTCGGTGACGGACCCGCAGCACGCGGGTGTCACCGGGGGCCGGCCTCCTGCGTGCCCGGCGTGGGCGATGCCGGGGTGTGCAACCCTCTCGCAACGTCCCCTCTGGTCGGCTGGAGCGCGACAGCCGTGACATCCGAGGGGAAGAGCCGATGGACGTCGTCCCGCGCGTGGAGCTGACTCCCGCGGCCGCCGAACTGCTGAGGAACCTGCGCGGCAAGCACGGGCCCCTGATGTTCCATCAGTCGGGCGGCTGCTGCGACGGCAGCGCGCCCATGTGCTACCCCGAGGGCGAGTTCCGCACCGGCGGTTCCGACGTCCTGCTGGCCGAGCTGGAGATCGAGGGGGTCGAGGAGCCGGTCTCCTTCTGGATCTCGAAGAGCCAGTACGAACTGTGGAGCCACACGCGGCTCATCGTGGACGTCGTGGCCGGCCGGGGCAGCGGCTTCTCCCTCGAAGCACCCGAAGGAGTGCGTTTTCTGATCCGTTCCCGCGTCGTCGGTGCCTAGCCACCGGGCCGGGCCCCCGTCTCTGGTGCAATTCCCCTGATTCCTGGCAGAGTTGACGAGACATCAGGGGGCACCGTGACACGTCCTGGCAGACGGTTCGGAACGGTACTGACGGTCTTCACGGCAACCGGTGCGCTGGCCGGTGCGGCCCTGACGGGGGCGGCACCGGCCGGCGCCGCCGAGAGCACGACCCGCATCGCGCCCGGCGTCGCGTACACGGAGCTGGACATCCCGGCGGCCAGGGGGACGGCCCACGCGCACGTGCTCACCGTCGATCTGCGCGACCCCCGTGTACGCGTCGACCTGCTCCACCCGGGCGCGGTGGCGTCCCGGGCTCCCGTGTCGCGGCTGGCGGACTCCCGGGGCGCGGTGGCCGGGGTCAACGGCGACTTCTTCAACATCACGGAGACCCAGCATCCGGGCGTCGAGGCGACGGGCGCGCCGGTGGGCCCGGCGATCGCGAGCGGCCGGGAGCTCAAGGCCGCGGTCCCCGACGGCCAGCGGTTCGGACCGGCGCTGCCGCCCGGCACGCACACCGAGGACGTGTTCGGCGTCGGCGTCGACCGCCGGGCCCGGCTGGACGACGTGGTCCTCGACGGATCCGTCCGCGGTCCCGGCGGCACCTGGCGGCTCGGCGGGTTCAACCAGTACGCGCTCCCGGTGGGCTCCGTCGGCGCGTTCACCCGGGACTGGGGAAGCGTCTCGCGGGTCCGCGCGACCTGCGGTACGGACACGGACCGGGCCGCGCCGTGCAGCGCCGACACCTACGAGGTGACGGTGCGCCACGGGCGGGTCGTGTCCGCGGCCGGGACTCCCGGCGGCGGACCCATCGCCCGGGGCACCACCGTGCTGGTCGGCCGCGAGGCGGGTGCGCGGAAGCTGCGGAAGCTGTCCGTCGGCGAGAGGGTCGGGGTACGGCACCGGCTGGTCGCGAAGTCCTCCCGGGTGCCCTACCGGTTCGCGCTCGGCGGGTATCCGATGATGACCGGCGGAATGCCGTTGCAAGGTCTGGACGACACGACCACCGCCGTACGCACCGCGGTGGGCTTCTCCGACCACGGGCACCGGATGCAGCTCCTCGCCCTGGACGGCGCACCGGAGTTCCGCGCCGGACTCACCATCGCCGAGGTCGCCCGGGCGATGAAGCGGCTGGGGTCCGTGGACGCGTTCAGCCTGGACGGCGGTGGATCCACCACGATGGTCGCCCGTCGGCCGGGGGCGGACGCCGTCAGTGTCCTCAACCATCCGACCGGCGGCGCCGAACGTCCCGTCCCCAACGGCATCGGGGTGTTCGAGGGCCCTTGAGGAGCGGCCGGGTCACGGGGTCAGGCTGCCCACGATGTCGGCCGTCGCGGTGAGACCGCTGTGGATGGTGGGGGCCATGCTCGTGCTGGCCAGCAGGAACCCGAGCATGGCGCAGACCAGGGCGTGCGAGATCTTCAGTCCTCCATTGCGCAGGAAGATCACCGCGAGCACCAGGAGCAGCAGCACCACCGAGATGGAAATGGCCATCGTCAACCTCCTCCGCCACGTCCACTTCGCGGCGTTCGGCCGCAAGTGTGGCGTAGCGGAGGGGTCGTCCGGGCAGCTGACGTGTCCCCCGATCGGGTGGTCTTCTACCGTCGGTCGTGGGCGTCCAGGAACTCTTCGAGACCGCCCAGGTCATCGGTGTTGAGGTGGTCGACGCCGGCGGCGAGCAGTTCGCGCCAGAGGGCGTCGCGTGCCGGGCCGGCGAGGTCCGGAGTGGCCCAGAACCGGACCCTCTGCCGGCGCGCGTGGGCGGCGGCCGTGATGCCCCGCAGCTTCTCGCGTTCGGCGTCCGGGAACGGACCCTCGCCCAGCCAGCCGAAGGCGAGTGTCCAGTTGTCGCTGATCAGCGGGATGAGGGAGGCGGGTGCGGCGGTTCCGAGGTCGGCGAGCCGGCCGTCGTAGAAGGCGAGCCGCTCGGTCTGCGCCTCCATCGGGACGCGCGCCGCCCGGTCCCCGGAGATCACGACGGTGACCGGGCCGGGGCGCACGCTGCCGTGCGCGTACGACGTGAACAGGTGCCGGTGGCGGCGCAGATGACGGTCGAGTTCGAGGTAGGTCGAGGAGCCCTCGGTCTTGATGTCGACGAGGAGTTGGAGCGGGCGGTGGTGACCGCGGTACACCGAACCGTGGTTGGCCCGGACACGGGCGGCCAGCGGTTCGAGGTAGAGGGATTCGAGGGTGCGGGTGGGGTCGAGGTCCACCGGGTCGTGGGCGACGAGGAGTTGGTCGCCCACGAGGTGGATGTCGGCCTCGACGCTGCCGAAGCGGTGGTCGAGCGCGTCGAGGAGGGGCCGGAGGTGCTCGTAGTCGTTGTGCGCGTGGGCTCGCCATAAGGGCCGGGTCCGGGGCTTCGTCCCGCCCGCGCGTGCCGTCGGCGCGGGCAGGGCGATCGAGCCCGCGAGGGCGGCGCCGAGGGTGGTGAGGGCTCTGCGCCGGGTGGTGTGGGCCATGCTGTGGCCTCCCTTGAGGATGCCGTACAGGACCTCAGGGAGTATGCGGCCTGCCCGGACCGGGAAGCCCCCCTCCGGGCGGGAGTTGGCTGGACCGACGTGCCGCGTTCACCTCGCTGGAACGGTGCGGGATCCGGTGTTCCCCCCTCCCCCGCTTCCCGTGTGCCGTGGGCGCACGGGAAGAGCCCGCCCCGGGTGGGACGGGCTCTTCCGGATGCGCTGTCAGGGCCCTTGCGGCAAGACCGTGTCGGAGCCCTTGCGGGTGGTGGCCGGTGTCAGGGCGCCTGGAGGTCGACCAGTTCGGCCAGGGCCTCGCGGTGCGCGCCCGCCGTGCCGTAGGCGATGGAGTCGGCCTTGGCGCGCTTGAGGTAGAGGTGCGCCGGGTGCTCCCAGGTCATGCCGATGCCGCCGTGGAGCTGAAGCGCCTCTTCCGCCGCGTGCACGGCGACGGGTGCCGCGTACGCCTGGGCCACGGCGACGGCCACGTCACCGTCCGCACTGGCGGTGGCCAGCGCGTCGGCCGCGTTCCGGGCCGCGGCACGGGTGTTGACGACCTCGAGCCACACCTGGGCCAGCCGGTGCTTGAGCGCCTGGAAACCGCCGACCGGCCGGTTGAACTGCTTGCGCTCCTTGAGGTAGCGGACCGTCTCCGTCAACGAGTGGTCGGCGAGCCCGAGCTGCTCGGAGGCGAGCAGGCCCGCCCCTGCCCGCAGCGCGCGCCGTACGGCACCGGGCGCGTCGGCGGTGAGCTGCCGTGCGGGCGCGGAGTCGAAGGTGACGCGGGCGAGCGGGCGGGTCTGGTCGAGGTTGACCTGCGGGACGATCGTGACCGCGTCCGCGTCGACGGCGTACAGCCCGCCGTCCTCGGCCGGAACGAGCAGGACGTCGGCGGCGGCCGCGTCCGCGATACCCGTCAACTCCCCGTGCAGGCAACCGTTCTCCAGCCGGACGCTCTGGTGGGCGGCTCCCGGTCCGACGTTGAGGGCGACCGCGAGGACGCCCACGGTCCGGCCGGAGGCGAGCGCGGCGAGCAGTCCGGCCGCGGCGGGGCCCTCGCAGGCCAGCAGCGCCTCGGTCGCGACGACGGCGCTCGTCAGGTACGGCACGGGAGCGACCGCGCGGCCCAGTTCCTCCAGGACCACGGCGGCCTCGCGGTGCGTGGCACCCTGGCCCCCCTGGTCCTCGGGCACCAGGAGGCCCGCGAGGCCCATGCCCTCCGAGAGGGCCTTCCACAGCTCGGCGTCGTGCGGAGTGCCCGACTCGGTGCGGGTGATGACGTCCGCCGCGGCGCAGCGGTCGGTGAGGAGGTCGCGGACGGCGGCGCGCAGCGCCTCTTCCTCCTCGGTGTAGAGCAGATCGGGCTCGGTGCTCACCTGGCTCATCGGGCGAGGTCCTTCCATGCGACGTCCTTGTCGGTGCGCGGCTCGGACGGCAGGCCGAGGACGCGTTCGGCGACGATGTTCAGCAGGACCTCGCTGGTCCCGCCCTCGATGCTGTTGCCCTTGGAGCGCAGGTAGCGGTATCCGGCGTCCCGGCCGGTGAAGTCGACGAGTTCGGGCCGGCGCATCGTCCAGTCCTCGTACAACAGGCCTTCCTCGCCGAGGAGTTCGACTTCGAGGCCGCTGATCTCCTGGTTGAGCCGGGCGAAGCCGAGCTTCATGCCGGAGCCCTCGTGGCCGGGCTGGCCCTGGGCGAGCTGCTGGCGCAGCCGTTCGCCGGAGAGCCGGGCGACCTCGGACTCGACCCACAGCCTCAGCAGCCGCTGATGGGTGTCGTGGGTGCGCAGTTCGGGCCGCTCGCGCCAGGTCTTCGAGACCGGGCCGATCATGCCGCCTTCTCGCGGGATGCGCATGCCGCCGATGGAGACGCGCTCGTTCATGAGGGTGGTCTGCGCGACCCGCCAGCCGTCGCCGACGTCGCCGAGGCGGTGCGCGTCGGGGATGCGCACGTCGGTGAGGAAGACCTCGTTGAACTCGGCCTCGCCGGTGATCTGGCGCAGCGGCCGCACCTCGACGCCGGGGTCGGTCATGTCGCAGATGAAGTAGGTGATGCCCCGGTGCTTGGGCACGTCCGGGTCGGTGCGGGCGATGAGGATGGCCCAGCGGGCGAGGTGGGCGCTGGAGGTCCACACCTTCTGCCCGTTGACCACCCAGTCGCCGTCCTCGCCGTCCGTGCGGACCGCGCGGGTGCCGAGCGCGGCGAGGTCCGAACCCGCGCCGGGCTCGCTGAAGAGCTGGCACCACACCTCCTCGCCGACCCACAGGGGCCGCAGGAAGCGCCGCTTCTGCTCCTCGGTGCCGAACCCGAGGATGGTCGGGGCGGCCATGCCGAGGCCGATGCCGATCCGCCGTGGGTCGTTGTCGGGTGCGCCCGCGGCCGCCAGTTCGGCGTCCACGACCGCCTGGAGGCGGCGCGGGGCGCCGAGTCCGCCGAGGCCCTCGGGGTAGTGCACCCAGGCGAGGCCCGCGTCGAAGCGGGCCCCGAGGAAGTCCAGCCGGTCCGTGTCCCCGGGCGGGTAGGCGGCCAGCAACTCCTGGGTGCGGCGGCGCAGTTCGGCTGCGTCGGTCATGCGGCGGCTCCGTTCTCCAGTGTGGGCACCACGGCGATCCGTCCGGTGGTGACTCCGTCGGCGACCCGCTGCACGGCGTCGGCGGCCCCGCTCAGCGGCACCCGCTCGCTCACCAGCGGCTTGATCGCGCCCCGTGCGGCCAGCTCGGTCAGCTGCTCGTGGCAGTGCAGGACGAGCTTCGGGTTCTTGGTGTTGTACAGGCCCCAGTGCAGCCCGAGGATCGCGTAGTTCTTGACGAGGGCGTGGTTGAGCGCCGGGCTCGGGACGGCGCCGCTCGCGAAGCCGACGACCACGATCCGGCCCTCGAAGGCGACGACCTTCGTGGACTGGGTGTAGGCCTCGCCGCCCACGGGGTCGTAGATCACGTCCGCGCCGCGTCCGCCGGTCGCCTCCTTGACGGTGGCGATCACGTCCTCGGCGCGCCGGTCGATCACGACGTCGCAGCCCAGCTCGCGCGCCACGGCGGCCTTGTCGGCGCCGCCGACGACGCCGATGACCCGCGCGCCCGCCGCCCTTCCGAGCTGTACGGCCGCGCTGCCGACGCCTCCGGCGGCCGCGTGGACGAGCAGCGTCTCGCCGGCCTCGATGCGGGCCCTGCGATGCAGGCCGAACCAGCCGGTCTGGTAGCCGATGTGCAGGGCCGCGGCCTCGGCGTCGTCGAGGGCGTCGGGCGCCGGCAGCAGCGCGGCGGCGTCCGCGACCGCGTACTCGGCGAAGCCGCCGTGGGGCAGGGCGGGGTTGGCGATCACCCGGCGGCCGTCCTCGGTCTCGCCGCATATCTCCACGCCGGGCGTGAACGGCAGCGGCGGCCTGACCTGGTACTGGCCGCGGCACATCAGCGCGTCCGGGAAGTTGACGTTCGCGGCGCGCACCTTGAGCAGGACCTGGCCGTCACCGGGCGTCGGCCGATCCACCTCCAGGAGGCGCATCGCCTCTGCGGGCTCGCCGTTCTGGTGCACTTGCCATGCCTGCATGCGGGGCCTCCAGGGGGACTGTGTCGGCTGACCGGGGTCCTTCGCATACTAAGCGGTCGCTTGCCACCCTGGGAACAGCCGACGGCCCACGTCTTCACCAAGCCGGGCACGGGCGTCTTCACCAAGCCGGGCGCGGGCGCCTTCACCAAGCGCGGCGCGGGCGCCCCGCGCCGCCCTCACGCCCAGGAGCCCCGCACCCTTCTCCGCCCCGGCGCCCGCCGTCACCGTTCCCCGGACCGGGCCTTGGGCCGCGCCCGTACGTGCATCCGCTCGCCCTGCGGGCCGAACAGGCTCAGGAACTCCGCGGGCCCCTCCCCCGTCGACCCGAACCAGTGCGGCACGCGGGTGTCGAATTCCGCCGCCTCCCCGGCCTCCATCACGACGTCGTGCTCACCGAGGACCACCCGCAGCCGCCCGGAGAGCACGTACAGCCATTCGTAGCCCTCGTGGGAGCGCGGGTCGGGCTCCGCCGTCCGCTTCGGTTCGAGCACCTTGTAGGCCTGGAGCCCGCCGGGCTGGCGGGTCAGCGGCCAGTACGTGCGGCCGTGGCGCACAAGGGGCTCGGCGCGCACCCGGGGGTCGTCGACCGGCGGGGCGCCGACCAGTTCGTCCAGGGGAACCTGGTGGGCGCGCGCGATGGGCAGCAGCAGTTCCAGGCTGGGCTTGCGCAGCCCGGACTCCAGGCGCGAGAGCGTGCTCACCGAGATGCCGGTGGCCTCGGAGAGCCCGGCGAGGGTCGCCCCGCGCTCCTTCCTGATCCGGCGCAGCCGTGGGCCCACCTCGGCGAGGACTTCGTCCGTCGCCGCGTCGCCGGTCACGCCGCGCCTGCCGTCTTCACTCTCGCCCGCACGGGCCGCGTCACTCATCCTCCTATTGCAGAATCGGCAAAGACGTTTGTCAATCCGGCGGATTCGGGGCGACCTTTTCCGTGGAGGTGGTCACCATGACCGAGGGAACGGCCGGGGGAACGGCCGAGGCAATGACCGAGGCGATGACCGAGGCGATGACCGAGACGGCGACCGGACCATCGAGCGGACCGTCGGCCGGGACGTACGACGTGGTCGTCGTGGGCGGCGGCACGGCGGGGCTCTCCGCGGCCCTGGTCCTCGGCCGGGCGCGGCGCCGCACGCTCGTCGTCGACGAGGGCCGGCCGCGCAACGCGCCCGCGGCCCACATGCAGGGCTATCTGACCCGCGACGGCATGCCGCCCGCCGAATTCCTGGCCGCGGGACGGCGGGAGGCCGAGGGGTACGGCGTGGAGATCGTCAGGGGCCGGGTGACGGACGTCGTCCGGGACGGCGCCGGGGAGTTCGACGTCACGGTCGGATCCGGGGACACCGTCCACGCCCGCCGGCTGATCGTCACGACGGGACTGGCGGACGAGATGCCGCCGGTGCCGGGCGTCGCCGAGCGCTTCGGGCGGGACGTGCTGCACTGCCCGTACTGTCACGGCTGGGAGGTCCGCGACCAGGCCTTCGGCGTGCTGGCCACGACGCCGATGAGCGTGCACCAGGCACTGATGGTCGGCCAGTGGTCGAAGGACGTCACCCTCTTCCTGCACGCGGTGGCCGAGGACGAACTCTCCGACGAGGACCTGCGCCGGCTGGCCGCCGCGGGGGTCGCCGTGGTGCCGGGCGAGGTCGCGGAGCTGGTGGTGTCCGCAGACCGGCTCACCGGCGTACGGCTCGCGGACGGGACCACGCACGACCGCTCGGTGCTGTTCGTGGCGCCGCGCCCGGTACCGCGGACCGGGCTGCTCGAAGGGCTGGGCGCGGAGCTGCGGGAGACACCGTTCGGCAGCTACCCGGTCCTCGACCCGACCGGCCTGACGAGCGTGCCCGGCGTCTGGGCGGCAGGCAACGCCGCCGGTTTCGCGGAGCAGGTCGTAAACGCGGCGAGCGCCGGATACCGCGCGGCGGCCACGCTCAACGGCGAACTCCTCTTCGCCGACCTCGACGCGGCGATCGCACGCGGACAGGGAGGACGGAGCTGACAGAGCCGGCCCGGCCGACCGGGCCAACCGGGCTGACAGGACGGACAGGGCGGACGGGGCCGCAGGACGGACCGGGCTGAGGGACACCGTCCGGCGGCACGCCCCGGGCAGGGCCGAAACCCGCCCTCCGGGGGCACGCCCCGCGTCCCGTACGGGTGTGAAGCGGGCGCTCGCGTTGCAGGATGGCTGCATGCTGCTGAGCCGGCTCGCCCATGTGTCCCAGGAGGTCGCCGCCACCTCGGCGCGGTCCCGGAAGACCGCGCTGCTCGCGGAGCTGTTCCGGGACGCCGAGGCGGACGACGCGCCCATCGTGATCCCGTATCTGGCGGGCCGGCTGCCGCAGGGCCGCATCGGCGTCGGCTGGAAGGTTCTGAGCACACCGGTCGCGCCCGCCGTCGAACCCAGCCTCACGGTGCGCGAGGTGGACGCCCGGCTCACCGCGCTCGGCAAGGTCTCCGGCACCGGTTCGCAGGCCGAACGGGCCCGTCTGGTGGGCGAGTTGATGGCGGCTGCCACCGAGGAGGAACAGCGTTTCCTGTTCGGGCTGCTCACCGGGGAGGTCCGCCAGGGCGCGCTGGACGCGCTCGCGGTCGAGGGGCTGGCGGAGGCGACGGGCGCCCCCGCCGAGGACGTACGGCGGGCGGTGATGCTGGCGGGGTCGCTCCGGGCGGTGGCACGGGCCCTCCTGGCGGACGGTCCGGGGGCCCTGGACGGCTTCCGGCTCACCGTCGGCCGCCCGGTGCTCCCGATGCTGGCGCACTCCGCCGCCTCCGTGCCCGAGGCGGTCGGCAAGCTCGGCGCCTGCGTGGTGGAGGAGAAGCTGGACGGCATCCGGGTGCAGCTCCACCGGGACGGCGAGGACGTCCGCGTCTACACCCGCACCCTCGACGACATCACCGGACGCCTGCCCGAACTGACGGCCGCGGCCATGGAGTTGCACGGTGAGCGGTTCATCCTGGACGGCGAGGTGATCGCGCTCGACGACCGGGGGCGGCCGCGATCCTTCCAGGAGACGGCCTCCCGGGTGGGGTCCCGTGTGGACGTGGCGACGGCCGCGGAGACCGTGCCCGTCTCCCCCGTCTTCTTCGACGCGCTGTCGGTCGACGGTCGGGACCTGCTGGATCTGCCATTCACCGAGCGGCACGCGGAACTGGCCCGGCTGGTTCCCGAGCCGATGCGGGTGCGGCGGACACTCGTGCCGGGACCGGACGACACCGCGCGGGCCGAGACCTTCCTCGCCGACACGCTGGCCCGGGGGCACGAGGGCGTCGTGGTGAAGGCCCTCGACGCCCCGTACAGCGCGGGCCGGCGCGGTGCCGCCTGGCTCAAGGTCAAGCCCGTGCACACCCTCGACCTGGTGGTCCTCGCGGCCGAGTGGGGTCACGGGCGGCGCACGGGCAAGCTCTCGAACCTGCACCTGGGGGCCCGCGCGGCCGACGGTTCGTTCGTCATGCTCGGCAAGACGTTCAAGGGCATGACCGACGTGATGCTCACCTGGCAGACCGAACGGTTCCGGGAGCTGGCCGTCTCGGACGACGGTCACGTGGTGACCGTACGGCCGGAGCTCGTCGTCGAGATCGCCTACGACGGTCTCCAGCGGTCCACCCGCTACCCGGCCGGCGTCACCCTCCGCTTCGCCCGGGTCGTGCGCTACCGCGAGGACAAACGGGCCGCCGAGGCCGACACCGTGGACACCCTGCTGGCCGCCCACCCGGAGGTGACGCGATGAGCGGGGAACGGCGCGGACGGAGAAGCGCGGGACTTCTGCTGTTCCGGCACACCGACCACGGTGTGGAGGTGTTGGTCGGCCATATGGGCGGCCCGTACTTCGCGCGGCGGGACGCGGGGGCCTGGACCCTTCCCAAGGGCGAGTACGGGCCCGACGAGACGGCCTGGGACGCCGCCCGCCGCGAGTTCCGGGAGGAGCTGGGGCTGGAGCCGCCCGAAGGCGAGGCGGTCGCGCTCGGTGAGGTCACCCAGACGAACGGCAAGGTGGTCACGGCGTGGGCGATCGAGGCGGATCTCGATCCGGCGGCCATGGTCCCCGGCACCTTCACGATGGAATGGCCGCCGAGGTCGGGGCGCCGCCAGGAGTTCCCCGAACTCGACCGGGTGGAGTGGATGAGCCCGGAACGGGCCAGGACCTTGCTGGTGACGGCGCAGACCGTGTTTCTCGACCGGCTGGCTGAGCACTCGCACTGAGAGCCGGCGTTCGGCAGGGCAGCGCCGGCTCACCTCGGGGCCCGCCCGCGTTGCGCCGCGCCGCACCGCGCGGGAGGGTCGGGGAACAGCCAGTCTTCAGGAGGTCGGCCATGGCCATCGCGACGGTGAACCCGGCGAACGGCGAGACGCTCAAGACGTACGACGCCCTCGGGGCCGAGGAGATCGAGCGCAGGCTCGCCACGGCCGAGGCCACGTTCCGTGCGTATCGCACCACCTCGTTCGCCGAGCGGTCGCGCCTCATGCACCGCGCGGCCGCTCTCCTGGACGAGGACCTGCAGGACATCGGCCGGGTGGTGACCACCGAGATGGGCAAGCCGGTCAAGCAGGCCCGGGCGGAGGCCGCCAAGTGCGCCAAGGCGATGCGCTGGTACGCCGACCACGCCGAGGACCTGCTCGCCGACGAGCTGGCCGCCCCCGCCGACGCGGCGGACTCCGGGGCCTCCCGGGTCCTCGCGCGCTACCGTCCGCTCGGCCCCGTGCTCGCCGTGATGCCGTGGAACTTCCCCCTCTGGCAGGTGGTCCGCTTCGCCGCGCCCGCGCTGATGGCGGGCAACGTGGGACTGCTCAAGCACGCCTCGAACGTGCCGCAGACCGCCCTCTACCTGGAGGACCTGTTCCGTCGCGCGGGCTTCCCCGAGGGCTGCTTCCAGACGCTGCTGATCGGGTCGGGTGCGGTCGAGGGCGTCCTGCGGGACCCGCGCGTCAAGGCGGCCACGCTCACCGGCAGCGAGCCGGCCGGCCGGGCGGTCGCCTCGGTCGCCGGGGACGAGGTGAAGAAGACGGTGATGGAGCTGGGCGGCAGCGACCCGTACGTCGTGATGCCGTCCGCCGATGTCGAGCGCGCCGCGACGATCGCCGTGACGGCGCGTGCGCAGAACAACGGGCAGTCGTGCATCGCCGCCAAGCGCTTCATCGTGCACGCCGACGTGTTCGATGCCTTCGCGGAGCGGTTCACGGAGGGTATGCGGGCCCTGAGGGTCGGGGACCCGCTGGAGGAGGAGACCGAGGTCGGGCCGCTGTCCACCGAGCAGGGGCGGGCCGACCTGGAGGAACTGGTCGACGACGCGGTCGAGAACGGCGCGACGGTGCTGTGCGGCGGCGAACGCCCCGACGGTTTCGGCGCCGGCTGGTACTACCTGCCGACCGTGCTCACCGACATCACGCCCGACATGCGCATCCACCTGGAGGAGACGTTCGGGCCGGTCGCGACGCTGTACCGGGCGGCCGACATGGACGAGGCGGTGGCCCTCGCCAACGACACGCCGTTCGGCCTGAGCTCGAACCTGTGGACCCGTGACCAGGCCGAGGTGGACCGGTTCGTACGTGATTCCGAGGCGGGCGGGGTGTTCGTCAACGGGATGACCGCCTCGCACCCGGCGTTCCCGTTCGGCGGGGAGAAGCGGTCCGGCTACGGGCGGGAACTGTCGGGGCACGGAATCCGCGAGTTCTGCAACATCACCACCGTATGGCACGGAGCGTGAGCGTTCCGCAGCTACGATCCCTCGTGTGAACCGCGAAGTGACCCTCCCTCTGATCGTCGACGACCGCGGCACGTTGCAGGTGGCGGCCGCCGACGTCAGCAAGCTGTTGCGCACGGTGGGCGGCCGGTGGCTGCATCTGGTGGAGGCCGGTCAGGACGGCCTCGACGAGGACACGGTGGCCGCGCTCACGATCGAACTGGCCAAGCTGGCGGACCGGATCGACGTGGCCTGCATCGCGCACAGCAGCGGCCCGAACGGCCGCTGAACGCCGGCGACGGCGCCGGACCCCGGCAGGCCGGCGGCTTCCCGTGCCGGGACGCCGCCGGCCTGCCGGGGTCGGGCCGCCTCAGACGACCCGCTGGTCCTGCTCCCACAGGGCGTGCCAGAACTTCGCCTCGTAGGCCTGGAGCAGCCGCCCGTGGCGCAGGACGTCGTCCAGGGAGATCCGTTCGGCGTCGAGACCGGCCTGCACGGCGTCCAGTGCCCTGCTCTCCAGCTCGGGCGCCGGCTCGGCGAAGAAGTCGAAGAATCCGCAGACCTCGTCGTCGAAGCCGTAGTGGCGGCGCAGGGCCTCGGTGATGGTCTCGCAATAGCCGCCCCACGCGGCGAAATTCGCGCCGAGCGCGAGGACCACGTCGGCCGGCTCCCCGTTCAGGGCGAGCCAGGCGACGTACGCGGGATAGGCCTGGCAGTCGGCGAGCGGTTCGTACTCCGCCGCCCGTGCCTCGTCGGCTCCCACCGCGGTGGCGAACGCGGCGAGCCGGTCCCCGGCCACCGCCTCCCCCTCGGCGAGCATCCGGAAGAACGCGGCGTTCGCCGGGTCGGCCGCCGAGCGTTCGGCCAGGTGAACGAACGCGCGGTGATCGGCCGCGACCACATGGCGCTGTTCCAGGGCCAGCGCGGCCAGTGTGTCCATCTGCGCGGCACCGCGGGCGATCAGCGGCAGCAGCCGGTTGGCGTGGGGGTCGGGGGCGAGCTTCCCGGTGACGCCCTCCAGCAGTTCCCTGGCCGTCCGCGTCATCGCGCGCTCCTTAAGTCCGGCTGAACTCCGAGCCCCCGCGACCAGAGTGCACGCTCACCCCCGCTTCCTCGCGCTGCGACGCGACGTCCCAGGTCCGCCGGGGTGACGGTCGCCGCGCGAGGCGACGGCGGCGGTGCGCGCCGCCGAGCCGCGCGGGACCTCCGGGACGCCGGTGACCACCGGCGTCCCGCCGGGGAAACGCCCCGGGCCGTGCGGAGGTGTCAGCGGATCGGCATCCCGGCCAGGGTGCGGGCGATCACGAGGCGCTGGATCTCGCTGGTGCCTTCGAAGATCGTGTAGATGGCCGCGTCGCGGTGCATCCGCTCCACCGGGTACTCCCGCGTGTAGCCGTTGCCGCCCAGGATCTGGATGGCCTGGCCCGTGACCTTCTTCGCCGTCTCGCTGGCGAACAGCTTCGACATCGAGCCCTCGGCCGCGGTGAACTGCTTGCCGTTGACCGCCATCCAGGACGCCCGCCAGACCAGCAGCCGCGCCGCGTCGATCGAGGTGCGCATGTCGGCGAGCTGGAAGGCGACGCCCTGGTTGTCGATGATCGGGCGGCCGAACTGCTCACGCGTCTTCGCGTAGTCGAGGGCGACCTCGTACGCGGCCCGCGCGGTACCCACCGCCATGGCGCCGACGGCCGGACGGGAGGCCTCGAAGGTGGCCATCGCGGCGTTCTTCACCCGCTCGCCGCCCCCGGCCTTCGCGCGCTCGCGGGCACGGGCGAGGCGCTCGTCGAGCTTCTCCTTGCCGCCGAGCAGGCAGGATCCGGGGATCCGGACGTTCTCCAGGACGACCTCGGCGGTGTGCGAGGCGCGGATGCCGTGCTTCTTGAACTTCTGGCCCTGGGACAGGCCGGGCGTGCTCGGCGGCACGATGAAGGAGGCGTGGCCCTTGGAGCCGAGTTCCGCGTCGACGACCGCGACGACGACGTGGACGTTGGCGATGCCGCCGTTGGTCGCCCAGGTCTTCGTGCCGTTCAGGACCCACTCGTCCTTGGCCTCGTCGTAGACGGCGCGCGTGCGCATCGAGGCGACGTCGGAGCCGGCGTCGGGCTCGGAGGAGCAGAAGGCGGCGACCTTGACATCGTTGGCATCGCCGTACATCTGGGGGATCCAGGTGCCGATCTGCTCCTCGGTGCCGTTGGCGAGGACGCCCACGGCGGCGAGGCCGGTGCCGACGATCGACAGCGCGATGCCCGCGTCACCCCAGAACAGCTCCTCCATCGCCATGGGTATGCCGAGCCCGGTGGCGTCGAAGTACTGCTGCGCGTAGAAGTCCAGGGAGTAGATGCCGACCTTCGCGGCCTCCTGGATGACCGGCCAGGGAGTCTCCTCACGCTCGTCCCATTCGGCGGCCGCGGGACGGATGACATCGGCGGCGAAGCCGTGCAGCCAGTCCCGGACCTCCTTCTGTTCGTCGTTGAGCTCCATGGTGAACTCGGCCATGTCCCCTCCAGCGCTGCACTAAACTGTTACTTGCGGTAACTGGAGTGTGTTACTGGCTAGTAGGAAAAGTCAACTCCCGAGCCCGGCTCGGCATCCCGTTCGATACCCATACGACGATCAGTGTTAGTTTGCGCAGGCGTCACCGAATCACCACGGGTGGGGAGAGCACATGGACACCACACAGCGGACCGATCAGCAGAGGTCGGCCGACCGCCGCCGGCGCGAGCTGCTGGAAGCCGCCGACAGAGTGGTGCTCCGCGACGGCCCCGGGGCCTCCATGAACGCCATCGCCGCCGAGGCCGGCATCACGAAGCCCATCCTGTACCGCCACTTCGGCGACAAGGGCGGCCTGTACGCCGCTCTCGCCAAGCGGCACACGGACGCGCTCCTCGAAGCGCTGCGGGCGGCACTGGACGCCCCGGCCGAACGGCGTGAGCGCGTGGAGTCGACGCTCGACACCTACTTGGCCGCCATCGAGGCACGTCCGCAGGTCTACCGCTTCCTGATGCATCCGGCGGAGGGCGGCCAGCCGGGCGACGCCGGGTTCGACGTGGGCAGGAACTCCGCGCCCGTGCTGCGCCGCATGGGCGAGGAACTGGCCGAGGTCATCGAGGAGCGGGTGGACCTCGGACCGGGAAGCCAGCAGCTGGCACGGGTGTGGGGCCACGGCATCGTCGGCATGATGCACGCGGCCGGAGACTGGTGGCTCGGCGAACGGCCGTGCACGCGAGCCGAGTTGGTGCGCAGTCTGGCCGACCTGCTCTGGGGCCGCCTCGCCGCGGCCGGCGACCGGGTCGGCGGCCCGGGCTTCTGACCGGACCTCACCCGGACGACCCGTCAGACACCCACCCCGGCATCCGACCAGGAGCCGGGACACCGGACGCTGCCAGGAGGCAGGGCACCGGGCGCCGCCAGGAGCCGTGACGCCGGACGACGTACAGAGGCAAAGCACTCGACGCTGTCAGGAGCCGGGACGCCTGACGGCGTCAGAGCCGGGGCACCGAACGCCGCCAGGAGGCAAGGCACCGGGCGCCGCCGGGAGACGGGACGCCCGATGCCGTCGGGAGACGGGACGCCCTGAAGCCGCCAGGATCCGGGGCACCTGACGCTGCCAGGAGCCGGGACGCCGAACACCGGCAAGAGCCGGGGCACCGGGCGCCACCAGGAGACGGGACGCCAGATGCCGCCGGGAGGCGGGGTGCCGGAGGCGTCGGGGGCACCTGGCGGGAGTTCAGCTGGTCCAGGAGGCCCGGGCCACCTTGCGCAGCAGGCGGCGCCGGCGCCACCCGGTGACCCGGTCCGCGTACACCCCGCCCTCCAGGTGGTCGCACTCGTGCTGGAGGCAGCGTGCGAACCAGCCGGTGCCGTGCACGGTGACCGGCTCGCCGGTGACCGTGCGACCTTCGACGACCGCGTGGTCGTACCGCTCGGTCCCGGCCTCCAGACCCGGCAGCGAGAGACAGCCCTCCGGCCCGCGCAGGACCACACCGTCCGTCTCGACGAGGCGAGGGTTCACCACATGTCCGACATGACGGACATCGTCATCGTCCGGGCAGTCGTACACGAAGACCCGCAGACCGACGCCGATCTGGTTCGCGGCGAGCCCGACGCCCTCGGCGGCGTACATCGTCGCGAACATGTCCTCGACGAGCTCCGCGAGTTGAGGGCCGAAATCCGAGACGTCCTCGCAGGCTGTACGTAGGACGGGGTCACCGAGCAGGATGAGGGGCCGGACGCGCCCGTGCGTGCCGGGGATGGAACCGTGTCGCATGACGGCAAGGGTACGGTCCTGGTAGGCGCGCGCAGGTCGCGCCGGCACCGAGGTGGTGCCGCGATTCGGGCCCGTGAGTGGATCTCGATAGGCTGAGCCCCCACATGTGCCGGGGGCAGGGGCGCGGCGCGTACGCAAGGAGGATCGAGAAACGATGTCAGGCAACTCGGACCCGCTGTCGCCGCGGGCCAAGCTGGCCGTGACGGCGGGCAAGGCGGCGGCAGCCGTCTCGCGAGCCGCCGGACGCGGCAGCGGATCGGTGATCGGCGGCCGGGTGGCGCTCAAGCTCGACCCCGACCTGCTGGCGAGGCTCGCCACGCACCTGGACGTGATCCTGGTGTCGGCGACCAACGGCAAGACCACGACGACCCGGCTGATCGCGGAGGCGCTGCGCGCCGCGGGCCCGGTCGTGTCCAACGCGCTCGGCGCCAACATGCCCGCGGGCATCACCTCGGCGCTGGCCGGCGGCTCGGACGCCAAGTTCGCGGTCATCGAGGTCGACGAGAAGTACCTCGCCGGTGTCGCACGTGACACCGACCCGAAGTGCATCGCGCTGCTGAACCTCTCGCGCGACCAGCTGGACCGCGCCGCCGAGACCCGGATGATGGCCGAGCACTGGCGCGAGGGGCTGGCCGGTTCCAAGGCCGTCGTGGTCGCCAACGCGGACGACCCGCTGGTCGTCTGGGCCGCGTCCTCCTCGCCGAACGTCATCTGGGTGGCGGCGGGCCAGATGTGGAAGGACGACGCCTGGTCCTGCCCGTCGTGCGGCGGCGTGATGCAGCGCCCCGGCGACGACTGGTTCTGCGGCGAGTGCGGCTTCCGCCGTCCGACGCCGACCTGGGCGCTGTCCGGTGATCACGTCCTCGACCCGCACGGTTCCGCGTGGCCGATCCACCTCCAGCTGCCGGGCCGGGCCAACAAGGCGAACGCCGCCTCCTCGGCCGCCGTGGCCGCCGTCTTCGGGGTGCCGCCGCAGGTCGCCCTGGAGCGCATGTACCAGGTGCAGGCGGTCGCCGGACGCTACGACGTGGTCCAGTTCATGCAACGCGACCTGCGTCTGCTGCTCGCGAAGAACCCCGCGGGCTGGCTGGAGACCTTCTCGCTGATCGACCCGCCGCCGACCCCGGTCATCCTGTCGGTGAACGCGCGGGGCGCCGACGGCACCGACACCTCGTGGCTGTGGGACGTCGACTACACCCGCCTGACCGGACACCCGATCTTCGTTCTCGGCGACCGCAAGCTCGACCTCGCCGTCCGCCTCGAAGTGGCGAACCAGCAGTTCCAGGTCTGCGACACCCTCGACCAGGCCGTGCAGATGGCGCCGCCCGGACGCATCGAGGTCATCGCGAACTACACCGCATTCCAGGACTTGAGGCGTCGTGTCGGCAACTGAGCCACGGAGGACGAAGAGAATGACTGACAACAGCCTGCGTCTGGTGTGGATCTACCCAGACCTGCTGAGCACCTACGGCGACCAGGGCAACGCCCTGGTCGTGGAGCGCCGGGCGCGGCAGCGCGGCCTCGACGTGGCCCGCGTCGACGTGCGCAGCGACCAGCCGGTCCCGACCTCCGGCGACATCTACCTCATCGGGGGCGGCGAGGACCGGCCGCAGCGGCTGGCCGCGGAGCGGCTGCGCCGCGACGGCGGTCTGGAGCGCGCGGTCGGCAACGGAGCCATCGTGTTCTCCGTCTGCGCCGGCTACCAGATCCTCGGGCACGAGTTCATCAACGACCTCGGGGAGCGCGAGCCGGGCCTCGGCCTGCTCGACGTGATCTCGGTGCGCGGTGAGGGCGAGCGGTGCGTCGGCGACGTCCTCGCGGACATCGACCCGCGGCTCGGCCTGCCCCAGCTCACCGGCTTCGAGAACCACCAGGGCGTCACCCATCTCGGACCCACCGCCCGCCCGTTCGCGAACGTGCGGCTCGGCAAGGGCAACGGCACGGGCGACGGCACCGAGGGCGCGTACAACGACACCGTGTTCGGTACGTACATGCACGGACCCGTCCTCGCCCGCAATCCGCAGATCGCGGACCTGCTGCTGAAGCTGGCTCTCGACGTCAACGCGCTGCCGCCGATCGACGACCGCTGGTACGAGGCGCTGCGCTCCGAGCGCATCGCGTCCGCGCAGCAGCCCGCGTAGGGCGACCCCGCCCCGGCGGGTCGGAGGAACCGTTTCTCAAGGAGGAACGGTTCCTCTTTGCGTTTCCCGGGAAGAACCGTTTCCGCCTCCCGGGAAAGCAGGCAGGAGGAACCGTTTCCGCTGCGGAGAACGGACCCACCGGGCCCGTTCCGGAGCCCGTCTGAAACGGCATCCGCACAGGTGAGCGGGTGCGTCCAGCAGGCGGACGCACGGTACGGCGCGGGCCCCTCCCGCCGGTAGGCTGGCGCCGATCCTCGCCGGACAACGTGGTCCGGTGCCCGGCCCACGTTGAGAAGGTATTTCGGGCTATGCGCATTGGTGTCCTCACGTCCGGCGGCGACTGCCCCGGCCTGAACGCCGTCATCCGGTCGGTCGTGCACCGCGCCGTCGTGGACCACGGCGACGAGGTCATCGGCTTCCGGGACGGCTGGAAGGGCCTCCTGGAGTGCGACTACCTCAAGCTCGACCTCGACGCGGTGAGCGGCATCCTCGCTCGCGGCGGCACCATGCTCGGCTCCTCCCGGGTCCAGCCCGCGCACCTGCGTGACGGTGTGGAGCGGGCCAAGGGCCACGTCGCCGACCTCGGCCTCGACGCCATCATCCCGATCGGCGGGGAGGGCACGCTGAAGGCGGCCCGTCTGCTGTCGGACGGCGGCCTGCCGATCGTCGGTGTGCCGAAGACGATCGACAACGACATCGCGGTCACGGACGTCACCTTCGGCTTCGACACGGCCGTCGGTGTCGCGACCGAGGCCCTCGACCGCCTCAAGACCACCGCCGAGTCCCACCAGCGCGTCCTGATCGTGGAGGTCATGGGCCGTCACACCGGCTGGATCGCGCTGCACTCCGGCATGGCGGCCGGCGCCCACGCCATCGTCGTACCGGAGCGCCCCTTCGACATCGAGGAGCTGACCGCGCGGGTCGGCGAGCGGTTCGAGGCGGGCAAGCGGTTCGCCATCGTGGTCGCCGCCGAGGGCGCCAAGCCCCGCGAGGGCTCGATGCGCTACGACGAGGGCGGCAAGGACATCTACGGCCACGAGCGCTTCGCGGGCATCGCCCGGCAGCTCTCCATCGAGCTGGAGGAACGGCTCGGCAAGGAGGCCCGGCCGGTCATCCTCGGGCACGTGCAGCGCGGCGGCACCCCGACGGCGTACGACCGCGTGCTCGCGACCCGGTTCGGGTGGCACGCCGTGGAAGCCGTGCACCGCGGCGAGTTCGGGATGATGACCGCCCTGCGCGGCACCGACATCGTGATGGTGTCGCTCGCGGAGGCGGTCGAGACCCTGAAGACGGTTCCGGACGAGCGCTACGCCGAGGCGGAGTGCGTGCTCTGAGCCGTACGCCGTCACAACCGCCCCCGGTCGCGGTCGCGGCCGGGGGCGGTTCTACTCTGGTGCGGACAGACAGCGCACAACCTCCCCCAGTGCCTTAAATGGGCCTCGGAGGTATCCCCAGAAACAGGAGCCGGCGGATGGATCACAGCGGGCACGGCATGACCATGGATCTGCCGCCGTTCACGCTGGGGCGAGGGCTCGAATGGTCCCCGGACCCGTTCTTCCTCGTCGCGTGCCTGCTCGGGCTGGGACTGTACGGCTGGGGAGTCGTCCGGCTGGCCCGGCGCGGGGACGCCTGGTCGTGGGGGCGTACGGCCGCCTTCGTGACCGGCGTTCTGACGGTGATGCTCGTCATGTGCACCCGGCTGAACGACTACGGCATGGTCATGTTCAGCGTGCACATGGTCCAGCACATGGTGATCAGCATGCTGTCCCCGATCCTGATCCTGCTGGGGGCGCCGATCACCCTGGCGCTGCGGGCGCTGCCGGTGGCCGCGAAGCGGGGCGCCAAGGGGCCGCGCGAACTGCTGCTGATGTTCCTGCACAGCCGGTACATGCGGATCGTCACGCACCCGGCGTTCACCATCCCGATGTTCATCGCGAGCCTGTACGCGCTGTACTTCTCCCCCCTCTTCGACTTCCTGATGGGGTCGACCACCGGTCACATCGCCATGATGTGCCACTTCCTCGCCGTCGGACTGTTCTTCTTCTGGCCGATCATGGGCGTGGACCCGGGCCCGCACCGGCCCGGCTATCTGATGCGGATGCTGGAGCTGTTCGCGGGAATGCCGTTCCACGCGTTCTTCGGCATCGCGTTGATGATGGCGTCGGGGCCGATGGTCGAGTCGTACAAGAATCCGCCGGCCTCCCTCGGCATCGACGCCCTCGCCGACCAGACCGCCGCCGGCGGGATCGCCTGGGCGTTCAGCGAGATCCCCTCCGTCCTCGTCCTGCTCGCGCTGCTCTTCCAGTGGTACAACTCCGAGCAGCGGCAGGCCAAGCGCCTGGACCGCGCCGCGGACCGCGACGGCGACAAGGAACTCGAGGCCTACAACGCCTATCTGGCCTCGCTCAACGCACGCGGCCGCTGAATTCCCCGCGTCAATCCCCCTTGCCCGAAAGGCATTTCCCTTCAGTAGCATGGAAGCGAAGCTCCGCGTCCGCCGCCCGGTGCGCGGAGCCCCGGGGGAAACCGCGAGGGGGAGCGGCGATGACATTGCGCGCGTCCATGCGAAGGGCCGGATTATCGACGGCACGCCGAACGGCTCTGCTGCTCGTTTCCGTACTGGTCATCAGCGGGTGCGGAAAATCCGATCAATTGTTCGTCATCCGTGCCGTGGCCGCGGGGGTCTCGCAGGCGGATCCGTTCTTCGCGGAAAACGGCACACTCGGCAGGGACACCACCGCCGCACCGCGCGCCCGGCCGGTCGGCGGGGTACAGGCCAGCAACAGTCCGGGGCTGTACGGGGGCACACCCGCGGGGGGTCACACGGGTGACCCCGGTGGACGCGACGGCGGCGCAGGCGGCGCCGGCGGTTCGGGCGGCCGGGACGGGAACGGCGGCACGAGCGGCCAGGGCGGTACGCCCGGACCGGACGGGTCCCCCGGGTCCGCACCCGACTTCGGCGGCTCGGCCCGGCCCGGCACCTGTGTCGTCGCGAAACTGAAGGAATTCCTCACCGCTCCCAAGAACTCCGCAAGGGCGCGGGAATGGGCGCGCGTTCTGCATATCGCGCCGGACGCGGTCCCCGCCTATATCGATCGACTCACACCCGTTGTCCTGCGCCACGACACCCTCGTGACGAATCACGCGTACAAGCGCGGCAAAGCCGTTCCCTTCGAATCCTTGCTCCAGGCCGGAATCGCCGTACTGGTCGACCGTCAAGGGCTGCCGGCCGTGAAGTGCTCCTGCGGCAATCCACTGCGCCCCTCCCGGGCGGACATCGCAAAGTCCTCGGTGGGTTTCAAGGGCGGAAACGCGAAATGGCCCGGCTTTCGCCACAACCGGATCGTCGTCGTCGAACCGCCGCCCGGGAAGGCACCCATCTCCCGGCTCCGCCTGGTGGACGTCGACGACCCCGGCCGGGGGATCTCGCGTCCGCTGGGCACGGAGGGCGAGCGGGACACGTCGTTCGACCCGCGGGCGGGGACGACCGTTCCGACGGTCACGGGGCTGACGTTCGCCGAGGCGAGCGCCCGGCTGGCGGGGGCGGGACTCGCCCTCTCCTTCGACGGCTCCTCCCTGCCGCCGGACGACTCTCCGGTGACCTCGTCCGAGCCCCCGGCGGGCAGTGCCCTGCGATGGGGCAGCCAGGTGACGCTGTCCGTGTCGGAACCCGGCGACAGCGGCGATCCGGGGACCCCCACGGACACCGGTGGGCCGACACCGGACCCGGACCGATCCGGTCCCGGCACGGACGAGACCTGGTCGGGCGAGCCCGGCACGGGGACCACCACCGACGGAGCGACGGACGACACGACCACCGACGGCACGACCATGGGCGCGACCACCGAGGGCGCGACCACCGACGGGACCACGACCGGCGGCACGGAAGGGGCCACCACCGACGGCTCCGACGCGGGTGGTACCACCACCGGCCAGGCCACCACCGACGGCAGCACCACGGGCGGCGCCGGGGAGACCGGAGACGGCACCACCGGCACCGGGACCGCCATGACGGGCGGGGGCGCCACAGCAGCCACAGCAACCGGCGACTCCGGCTCGGCCGGGGCCACGGGCTCCGGTGCCGCGGCGGGGTCGTCCGGCTCCGCGGGCGGAGTGACCTGATGGGCCCGGGTGCGCCCCGGTCGGGCGTGGGCCGGGTCATCGCCGGCCGGTATCTGCTCGTGGCCCGCGTCGGGTCGGGCGGGATGGGGCACGTGTGGCTCGCGCACGACCAGCGGCTCGACTGCGACGTCGCGCTCAAGGAGATCAGGTTCCCCGACGTCCCGGGGAGCGGCGCGGACCACGCGTCGCGGACCGCGCGAGCCCGTGCCGAGGCCCGGCACGCGGCGGTGCTGCGCGGGCATCCGCACGTCGTGACGGTTCACGACGTGCTGGAGCACGAGGGCCTGCCGTGGATCGTGATGGAGTACGTGGCGGGGGCGGTGGACCTGCGCGACCGGCTCGCCCGGAGCGGTCCCCTCGCCCCCGACGCCTGTGCCCGTATCGGCATCGCGGTGCTCGACGCCCTGACGGCCGGGCACGAGCGCGGCATCATGCACCGGGACGTGAAGCCCGCCAACATCCTGCTCGCCCCGGACCGCACCGGGAACCCGGAAGCCCGCGTCCTGCTCACCGACTACGGGATCTCGGTCCAGCCCGACTCCCCCGAGACCCGCTGGACCCAGACGTCCGTGCTGGTGGGCACGGCGGGCTATCTGGCCCCGGAACGGGCGACGGGAGGTCCGCCGACGGCCGCGGCCGACCTGTTCTCGCTGGGCTGCACCCTCTACTTCGGGGTGGAGGGACACGGGCCCTTCGACCGGGACACCGAACTCGCGTCGATCACCGCGGTGGTCCTGGAGGAGGCCCCGCCGCCGCTGCGGGCCGGTGCGCTGCGGCCCGTCGTCGAGGCGCTGCTGGTCAAGGACCCCGCCCGTCGGCTGTCCGCCGAGGACACCGCCTCGGAGCTGGCGCGGGTCCTCGTACCGCAGCCCCATCCCCCGACCCGCCCCGACCCGGGGTCCCGGCCACCGTGGTCGGCCCTCGGCACACTCGACGGAACCGCGGGGGTGTCCGGCCCGGGGGCGGACGAGAGCCGGGCCCTGCCGGGCGTGTACCCGGCGGCGGATGGTGCCCCCGCTCAGGGCCCGGAGCCCGGCCGGCGCCCGACGCAGGGCCAGGGTTCGTCACAGGGCCACGGTCCGGCCGTTCCGGGAGACCGCTCCCCCGCGGCGGACCCGTACGCGGCATCGGCCGAGAGGAACGGGCCTCCGCCGCCGACCGGGCCGCACGGGCACCCGCCGACGGCCGAAGGACAGGGGTACCCGGCGACGGCCGGGCCGCATGGGCACCCCTCGGCGCCGGACGGACGGTTGCCGGTGCCCGGGCAGGGCTTCGGGCCTTCCCCGTACGGAGCACCGCCCGGACCGGTTCCCGGCCCTCCCGGGCGGCGACGTCAAAAGCCGCCGCGCACCCGGCGGGCCGTGGCCGCGGTCCTGCTCGCGTTCGGGCTGACGGCGAGCGCGGTCTGGTTCGCGGAGGCACACAGGGCAGCCCCGCTGCCCTACGGCGACACGGTCGGACTCGCCGAACCGCTGCACCGCGGCGACTGCGTCCTCGGTGAGCCGGCCCTGTGGAGGACGGCCACCGTGCCCCGGCTGACGCTGGACCCCAGCTGCCACGACGCGAGCCCCGACGCCCAGGTCATGGCGGTGTACCGGGCGCCGTCGTTCGAGGCGGCCCGCCGCGACGGCCCGCGCCGGTGCGAGGAGGGGACCAAGGACACCGCACGCAAGCTCGCGTGGAACGTCAGGAGCATGGCCGTCGTGCCCACCCGGGAGGGCTTCGACGCGGCGGGCGGTGCCGTCGCCTGTCTGCTCGCGGGCGTGCACGGCCCGGTGTTCGGTCCACTCGGGGACCTGCGCGGGTACGGGATGACCTTCACCGACGCCACGCAGATGCAGCGGGGCGACTGTCTGGGGCATGCCGGCGGCGAGGCCCGTGTCGGCACGCACTTCGAACTGGTCGCCTGCGACGGGGAGAACGTGGGCAAGGTCGTGGACATCACCCACCTGAGCACGGACCGGCCGGGAACGGATCCGCTGGAGCGGGCGAACGACCAGTGCGCGGCGGACGCGCCACCCGGGCGCTACGGGTACGACCCCTCCTCGCACTGGAGTCACGGAGTGCGGAGTGTGGGGGTGTGGGCCCGGCCGTACTACCTGGTGGTCTGCTTCATCGAGGAGGGTCAGCGCCCGTCACCGGTGACCGGGTGAGCGGCACGGCTCTGGCGATGTGCCTCCCTCCGGGTGAAAATGGCCCCAAAGGCCACGGCCCGCGCCGCGGACCCGCCTCGAGGAGGGTGTTGCGATGCCCGGTTCGACGAAGACGATGGGGGTGCTCACCGTGGGCGGGCTCGTCGTGGTGACGGCCTACACGGTGGCACTGGGCAGCAACGGCTGGCTGTGGTTCGGCTGGGTCGTGCTCGGTCTGGTCACGCTGGGGATGGTGGTCTCCCGCAGCACCTGACCGCGGGCCCGCCGCACGGGCGGGCCCCGCCCCCGGCGGCGGGCCCCTTCACTGCCGGGGGCGTCGGGCCGCCGAGTGCACGCCGGGCTGGTATTTGGGGAGCCGGGCGGTGATCTTCATTCCCGCTCCCACCGCGGTCTCGATGACCAGGCCGTGATCGTCGCCGTACACCTGGCGCAGCCGCTCGTCGACGTTCGAGAGGCCGATCCCCCCGGAGGGGCCGACCTCTCCGGACAGGATGCGGCGCAGCCGCTCCGGGTCCATGCCGATGCCGTTGTCCTCGATGACCACGAGGGCCTCGGCACCGGCGTCCTGAGCCGTGATGCTGATGTGGCTCTTGTCGGTCTTGCCCTCGAGCCCGTGTTTGACCGCGTTCTCCACCAGGGGCTGGAGACAGAGGAAGGGCAGCGCGACGGGCAGCACCTCGGGGGCGATCTGCAGGGTGACGGACAGCCGGTCGCCGAAGCGGGCCCGGACGAGCGCCAAGTAGTGGTCGATGGCGTGCAGTTCGTCGGCGAGGGTGGTGAAGTCGCCGTGCCGGCGGAACGAGTAGCGGGTGAAGTCGGCGAACTCCAGGAGGAGATCGCGGGCACGCTCGGGATCGGTGCGGACGAACGAGGCGATCACGGCGAGCGAGTTGAAGATGAAGTGCGGGGATATCTGGGCGCGGAGCGCCTTGATCTCCGCCTCGATGAGACGCGTGCGGGACCGGTCGAGGTCGGCCAGTTCCAGTTGGACGGAGACCCAGCGCGCGACCTCGCCGGCGGCCCGCACCAGGACGGCGGACTCGCGGGGCGCGCAGGCGACGAGCGCCCCGTGCACCCGTTCGTCGACGGTGAGCGGGGCGACGACGGCCCAGCGCAGCGGGCAGTCGGGCTCGTCGCAGGTCAGCCGGAAGGCCTCGCCCCGGCCGGTCTCCAGCGGGCCGCCGAGGCGTTCCATGACCTCGTCGCGGTGATGGGCGCCGACGCCGTCCCAGACGAGGACCGTGTCCTGGTCGGTGAGACACAGGGCGTCCGTGCCGAGCAGGGTGCGCAGCCGCCGGGCGGACCGGCGGGCCGTCTCCTCGGTGAGTCCGGCGCGGAGCGGGGGCGCGGCAAGGGAGGCGGTGTGCAGGGTCTGGAAGGTGGCGTGCTCGACCGGGGTGCCGAGTCCTCCGAGGCTCTCGGGCCGTGCGGTACGCCTGCCGAGCCAGAACCCGGCCGCCAGCAGGGGGAGCACGGCCACACAGAGCCCGGCGACGAACCCGCTCACCCGCCGACCACCCCTCCGGTCGCCTTCGTGCCCGCCGTCGCGTCCGCCGGTGTGCCGACCGCGGCGCGGACCTGGTCGTCCGTGAGTTCCTCCGGGAGGTGGAAGCGGGCGAGGATCGCCGCCGTGCCGGGCGGTACGCGGGCGGCGGTGGCCAGCGACACCAGCACCATGGTCACGAAGCCGAGCGGCACCGACCAGAGGGCCGGCCAGGCGAGCAGCGCGCGCAGCGGACCTGTCGTCCCCGGGTAGCCGGCCATGGTCGCGCCGACGGCGAGGAGTGCCGCGCCGCCGCCGACGAGCATCCCGGCCGCCGCGCCGGGCGGGGTGAGCCGCCGCCACCAGATGCCGAGGACCAGCAGCGGGCAGAAGGAGGACGCGGACACGGCGAACGCGAGCCCCACCGCGTCGGCGACGGGCAGCCCGCCGACCAGCACGCTCGCGGCGAGCGGTACGGCCATCGCCAGGACGGTGCCGAGTCGGAAGTGCCGTACGCCGCGGGAGGGCAGGACGTCCTGGGTGAGCACGCCCGCGACGGCCATGGTGAGCCCGGAGGCCGTCGAGAGGAACGCGGCGAAGGCGCCGCCCGCGACGAGCGCACCGAGCAGGTCAGCGCCGACTCCGCCGATCATCCGGTCGGGCAGCAGGAGGACGGCGGCGTCCGCGTCGCCGGTGAGGCTGAGTTCGGGGGCGTACAGCCGGCCCAGGGCTCCGTAGACGGGGGGCAGGAGGTAGAAGGCGCCGATGAGGCCGAGGACGGCGACGGTGGTGCGGCGGGCGGCGACGCCGTGCGGGCTGGTGTAGAAGCGGACCACGACGTGCGGGAGGCCCATCGTGCCGAGGAAGGTGGCGAGGATCAGTCCGTACGTGGCGTAGAGCGGGCGTTCCTCGCGGCCGACCGCGGGCGCGGTGGAGAGGGCGTCGGCGCTGCCGCGTTCGGCCGCGGGGACGGGGGTTCCCCGGTCGAAGGTCAGCCGGGTGCCGCCGTCGACGCGGTGGGTGCCCCGTGGGAGCCGGACGCGCGTGCCCTCGTACCGGCGGCCGTCGACGGTGCCCGTCGCGGTGACGGCGAGCGGCCGCGACAGCTTCAGGTCGAGGGTGGAGTCGATCCGGACGAGGCGCTGTTCGCGGAAGGCCGGCGGTTCCTCGAAGGCGTCGCGGGGGGCACCGTGGGACTGCCAGGCGAGGATCAGGAAGAGCGCGGGGACGAGCAGGGCGGTGAGCTTCAGCCAGTACTGGAAGGCCTGGACGAAGGTGATGCTGCGCATGCCGCCGGCGGCGACCGTGGCCACGACGACGGCGGCGACCAGTACCCCGCCGAACCAGTCGGGCGCGTCGGTCAGGACCGCCAGTGTCAGCCCCGCGCCTTGCAGTTGGGGCAGCAGATAGAGCCAGCCGACGCCGACGACGAAGGCCCCGGCGAGCCGTCTGACGGCCTGGGAGCCGAGCCGGGCCTCCGCGAAGTCGGGCAGGGTGTAGGCGCCGGAGCGGCGCAGGGGTGCGGCGACGAAGAGGAGCAGCACGAGATAGCCGGCGGTGTAGCCGACCGGGTACCAGAGCATGTCGGGTCCCTGGACGAGCACCAGGCCGGCGATGCCGAGGAAGGAGGCGGCGGAGAGGTATTCGCCGCTGATCGCGGCCGCGTTGAGCCGGGGGCCGACGGTGCGCGAGGCGACGTAGAAGTCGGAGGTGGTCCGGGAGATGCGCAGGCCGAACGCGCCGACCAGGACGGTCGCGAGGACGACGAGGGCGACGGCGGGAACGGAGTAGTTCTCGTTCACGGTTCAGCGGTCCTCGACCAGGCGCACGAGGTCCTTCTCGTTGCGCTCCGCCCGTCGTACGTACCAGCGGGCCAGCAGCACCAGCGGCGGGTAGAGGCAGAAGCCGAGGACGGCCCATTCCAGGGTGGCTCCGTCCGGCATCGCGGCGAAGACCAGCGGCAGGGGCCCGACGAGCAGGACGAGGACGGCGAACGTGACGCAGGCGGCGCGGAGTTGACTGCGCATCAGGGAGCGTACGTAGGTGTGCCCGAGTGTGGTCTGTTCGTCGATCTCGGTCCTCGGCCGGTAGTAGCCGGAGGTCCGGCCGGTGTGCCGGGGCACTCCGGTGACGACCACGCGGCGTTCGGTGGGGTCCTGCGGCACGCGGGTGCTCCTCAGCTCGTGGTCCGGCGCAGCAGCAGATCGCGCAGTTGGCGGGCGTGCCGGCGGCTGACCGCGAGTTCGGCCGAGTCGACGAGGACGCTCACCGTGCCCGCGTCCAGGCGGAGTTCGCCGATGTGGCGCAGGGCGACGAGGTGGCGCCGGTGGATGCGGACGAAACCGCGGGAGCGCCAGCGTTCCTCGAGCGTGGACAGCGGGATGCGCACGAGGTGGCTGCCCTGCGCGGTGTGCAGGCGGGCGTAGTCGCCGTGCGCCTCGACGTGGGTGATGTCCTCGACGGCCACGAAGCGTGTGACTCCGCCGAGTTCGACGGATATGTGGTCGGGGTCGGGCTCGTGGACGGGGATCAGGGGTGCGGTGTCCCGCAGTTGGGCGGCCCTGCGGACGGCCTCGGCGAGCCGTTCGCGGCGCACGGGCTTCAGGACGTAGTCGACGGCCTTGAGTTCGAATGCCTGCACGGCGAATCCCTCGTGTGCGGTGACGAACACGACGAGCGGGGGCTGCGCGAACCCGCCGAGGAGCCGGGCCAGGTCGAGCCCGTCCAGGCCGGGCATGTGGATGTCGAGGAAGACGACGTCGATGGCCTCGGGTCCGCCGGGGCCCGACTGCAGGGCCCGGTTGATCCGGCGCAGCGCCTCGGTCGCGTCGCTCGCTCCCTCGGCGCTGCCGACCCGGGGATCGGCGTTGAGCAGATACAGCAGCTCTTCGAGGGAGGGTTGTTCGTCGTCGACGGCGAGCGCGCGCAGCATGAGAGTGGAGTGTAGGAGCGAATCGCGCGGCTGGACATGTGCCGGACACGGCCGTCGTCCCCGGCCGGGTGGCGGCCGCGGCTGGATACAGTGCCGCCATGAACAGCAAGCCCGCGATGTTCGACGAGCTCGACCGCAAGATCATCACAGCCCTGATGGCCAATGCCCGGACGAGTTTCGCGGAGATCGGCGCGGCGATCGGGCTGTCCGCGACGGCGGTCAAGCGCCGGGTCGACCGGTTGCGCGAGACGGGCGTGATCACCGGGTTCACGGCCACGGTGAAGCCCGCGGCGCTCGGCTGGCGCACGGAGGCGTACGTGGAGGTGTACTGCGAGGGCGCCGCGCCGCCCAGGCGGCTCGCGGAGGTGGTGCGCAACCATCCGGAGATCACCGCGGCGATGACGGTGACCGGGGGCGCGGACGCGCTGCTGCATGTGCGGGCGGTCGACGTGGAGCACTTCGAGGAGGTCCTGGAGCGCATCCGGGTGGAGCCGTTCATCCGGAAGACGATCAGCTACATGGTGCTGTCCCATCTGCTGCCCGAGGCTCCGGAGGCCGGGGCGACCCACGCCGCCCCGGACGACGCAGGAAACGTGCGCTGACCCTGCCGATCACGCAGCAGTGCTGCGTATACGCGCAGCTCTCGTCGCTTGTCGGCCGCGTGCCCCGCTTCTTACCGTTGAGGTATCCCACCAGATGACACCGCAGGAAGCGGAGGAACCTCTCTGTGTCCGAAAGCCGTGTGCCGCGCCCCCGGCGCTTCCTCGTCTGCGAACCCAGACACTTCGCCGTGCAGTACGCGATCAACCCGTGGATGCGTCCCGACACCCCCGTGGACGTCGATCTCGCGCGAGCTCAGTGGCAGGCGCTGATCAGCGCCTATCGCGCGCACGGCCACACCGTCGAATCCGTCGAGCCGGTCCCGGGCCTTCCCGACATGGTCTTCGCCGCCAACTGCGCGCTCGTCCTGGAGGGCCGCGTCTTCGGCTCGTCCTTCCACGCACCCGAGCGCCGCCCCGAGTCCACCGCGTACGACACGTGGTTCAAGACGGCCGGCTTCGACGTCTACCGCCCGGAGTCGGTGTGCGAGGGCGAGGGCGACCTCGTCCCGACCCGCCGCCACATCCTCGCCGGTACGGGCTTTCGCACCACGCCCGAGGCCCATCGCGAGGTCCAGGAGTTCTTCGGCGTCCCGGTGATCAGCCTGCGCCTGGTGGACCCGCACTTCTATCACCTGGACACCGCGCTCTTCGTCCTCGACGACGACAACATCGCGTACTACCCGGAGGCGTTCTCGCCGGGCAGTCGCGAGGTGCTGGGCCGGCTGTTCCCGGACGCGGTGCTCGCCACCCGTGAGGACGCCCTCGTCTTCGGCCTGAACTCCGTCTCGGACGGCCGTCACGTCTTCATCGCGCCGCGTGCCGAAGCCCTGGCCGACCAGCTCGTCGCCCATGGGTACGTCCCCGTCCCCGTCGACCTGTCCGAGTTCCACAAGGCCGGCGGTGGCATCAAGTGCTGTACACAGGAGATCCGTTCATGACCGCTCCCGTCCGCGCGACCACGCCCGCCGGCGCCGGCACCCGCAGCTCCGAGGAACTGATCCGGGCCGAGGGGCCCGTCCTGGCGCACAACTACCACCCGCTGCCCGTGGTCGTCGCGCACGCCGAGGGCACCTGGGTCGAGGACGTCGAGGGGCGCCGCTACCTCGACATGCTGGCGGGCTACTCCGCGCTCAACTTCGGCCACCGCAACCCGGTGCTGATCGAGGCGGCGCACCGCCAGCTCGACCGGCTCACCCTGACCTCGCGGGCCTTCCACAACGACCAGCTCGCCGGATTCGCCGAGTCCCTGGCCGCGTTGACGGGCCTGGACATGGTCCTGCCGATGAACACGGGCGCCGAGGCGGTGGAGAGCGCCATCAAGGTGGCGCGCAAGTGGGCGTACGAGGTGAAGGGCGTCGAGCCCGGCGCGGCCACCATCGTGGTCGCCGCCGACAACTTCCACGGCCGTACGACGACGATCGTCAGCTTCTCCACCGACGAGACGGCCCGCTCCGGCTTCGGCCCCTTCACGCCCGGCTTCCGGGTCGTGCCGTACAACGACCTGGCCGCTCTCGAAGCCGCGATCGACGAGAGCACGGCGGCGGTGCTGCTCGAACCCATCCAGGGCGAGGCGGGCGTGATCATCCCGGACGACGGCTATCTCGCCGGCGTCCGCGAGCTCACCCGCCGCGCCGGCTGCCTCTTCGTCGCGGACGAGATCCAGTCCGGCCTCGGCCGTACCGGCACCACCCTGGCGGTGGAACACGAGTCGGTCGTCCCCGACCTGCTGCTGCTCGGCAAGGCGCTCGGCGGCGGCATCGTGCCCGTCTCCGCGGTCGTCGGCCGCCGGGACGTGCTGGGTGTGCTGCGTCCGGGTGAGCACGGCTCGACGTTCGGCGGCAATCCGCTGGCCGCGGCGGTCGGCTCCGCGGTGGTGGGCCTGCTGGAGAGCGGTGAGTACCAGCGCAGGGCGGCCGAACTGGGCGGCCTGCTGCGGGACGGGCTGACTGCCCTGGTGGGCCGGGGCGTCGAGGGCTTCCGCTCACGGGGACTGTGGGCGGGCGTCGACATCGACCCGTCCATCGGCACCGGCCGGGAGATCAGCAAGGGCCTGATGCGGGAGGGGATTCTGGTCAAGGACACCCACGGCTCGACGATCCGGCTGGCCCCGCCGCTCACGATCACGGCCGAGGAACTCCGGGCGGCTCTCGGGTCTCTTGAGAAAGTGCTGACGCAAGGGGTCTGATACGCGCCAAGAGGCCACAGAGAGTGACACCTCGATGGTTACGCCCGGCGACGGCCGCGCCTACACTGATCGCTCCCCGGGGAAAACGAGGAGTGCCCCAGTGTTTTATCACGTGCTGAAATATGTGCTTCTGGGTCCGCTGCTGAGAGTGACCTTCCGGCCTCGGATCGAGGGCCTCGAGCACGTACCGTCGTCGGGCCGCGCCATCGTCGCCGGCAACCACCTGTCCTTCGCGGACCACTTCCTGATGCCGGCGATCCTGAAGCGCCGGATCACCTTCCTGGCGAAGGCCGAGTACTTCACCGGGCCCGGCATCAAGGGGCGTCTGACGGCGGCGTTCTTCCGCAGCATCGGGCAGATCCCGGTGGACCGCTCCGGCAAGGAGGCGGGCCAGGCCGCGATCCGCGAGGGCCTCGGCGTGCTGACCAAGGACGAGCTGCTCGGGATCTACCCCGAGGGCACCCGTTCGCACGACGGCCGCCTCTACAAGGGCAAGGTCGGGGTCGCCGTGATGGCTCTGCGGGCCGAGGCCCCGGTCGTCCCGTGCGCGATGATCGGCACCTTCGAGGCCCAGCCGCCCGGCCGGAAGCTCCCGCGGATCCACCCCGTGGTGATCCGCTTCGGCAAGCCCCTCGACTTCTCGCGCTACGCCGGGATGGAGGGCGAGAAGGCCGTGCTGCGCGCCATCACCGACGAGATCATGTACGCCATCCTGGCCCTCTCCGAGCAGGAGTACGTCGACCGGTACGCGGCCGACGTCAAGGCCGAGGAAGCCGCGCGGAAGGCCGAGGCGGGGCGCAGGTTCCGCCGCATGCCGCTGAGTTGACGCGGCCGGAGCGGGCGCGCACGCCACCCACGGCGAAGGGGGCGGCCGGGATTCCGGCCGCCCCCTCGTGCTGCCGGGACTACGGCTGCGGCGTGGCGTGCGGCGTGCAGGTCACGTCGGCGGCGTCCGTCTTGCCGGTGAGCAGGTAGGAGTCCACCCGCCCGTTGATGCACGGGTTGACCAGTCCGGTCACACCGTGCGAGCCCGCGCCCTGCTCGGTGATCAGGCGGGAGCCCTTGAACCGCTTGTGCAGCTCGACGGCGCCGGCGTACGGCGTGGCGGCGTCATTGGTGGACTGCACGATGAGGACGGCGGGCAGGCCCTTGCCGGTCTTCACCTCCACCGGGGTCTGCTGCTTGACCGGCCAGGTGGCGCACGGCAGGTTCATCCACGCGTTGGCCCAGGTCATGAACGGGTACTGGGCGTTGAGCCGGGTGTTGTCCCGGTCCCACGTCCGCCAGCTCGTGGGCCAGTGCGCGTCGGTGCACTCGACGGCCGTGTACACGGCGTTCCCGTTCTCCGAGGAGATGTTGCCCGCCGTGTCCGACAGGTCGGGGGACGCGGCGTCGACGAGCGCCTGGGTGTCACCGGCGACGTACTTGCTGAACACCGAGGCGGTCGGCACCCACGAGGAGTCGTAGTACGGGGCGCTCTGGAAGAAGGAGATCAGCTCGGCGGGGCCGACGACGCCGCCCAGCGGGGCCTTCTTCGCGGTGGCCCGCAGCTTCAGCCACTGGTCCTGCACCTTGGCGCGGGTGTCACCGAGGTGGAAGGTCGCGTCGTTCTTGGCGACCCAGTCCTCCCAGTCCTTCCAGCGGCCCTCGAAGGCGATGTCCTGCTCCAGGTTGGCCTGGTACCAGATGTTCTCGCGCGACGGGTTGACGACGCTGTCGACGACCATGCGGCGCACGTGCCCCGGGAAGAGCGTGCCGTAGACGGCCCCGAGGTAGGTGCCGTAGGAGACGCCCAGGTAGTTGAGCTTCTTCTCACCGAGCGCGGCCCGGATGACGTCGAGGTCGCGTGCCGTGTTGGGCGTGGTCATCTGCGCCAGCACGGCCTTGCCGCTGCGCTCGGCGCAGCCGTCGGCGTACTCCGCGGCCAGCTTGCGCTGCGCCCGCTTGTCGGACTCGGAGTCCGGGACCGGGTCCGCCTTGGGCGCCTTGACGAACTCCTGCGGGTCGATGCAGGAGATGGGCGCCGAGTGGCCGACGCCGCGCGGGTCGAAGCCCACGAAGTCGTACGCCTTGGCGGTGTTCACCCACAGGGGGTTCTTGGTGGTGACACGGCGCGGGAAGCGCATGCCGGAACCACCGGGGCCGCCCGGGTTGTAGACGAGCGCACCCTGGCGCTCCTCCTTGGTACCGGTGTTCCCGATGCGGTCCACGGCCAGCTTGAGCTGCTTGCCGTTGGGGTGCGCGTAGTCCAGCGGCACGCTCACCCAGCCGCACTGGATCGGCTTCTCGAAGCCCCAGTCGGCCGGGCAGTCCTGCCAGTCGATCCCGGCCTTGGCGGCCCGCTCGGCGGCGACGGCCGCGCCGCGCTGCTCGCGGCTCTGCCCGTGGCCGTGTCGCGAGTCGGCGGTGGCCGACGGCGCCGCGACGGCGCCGGCTATCAGGGTCGCCGTGACGAGCACGCCGGCCGAACCCAGCGCCGCCACCCGTTTCGTCGGTCTCTTGGACCTCAAGTGTGACCTCCCCGTACACAATTGCGATTGGTACGGCGATCCTTTCGGCTGTGAGGTCCCTGAGAACAGACGCGACCGGTGTTCTTTACCAATCCGATAGCCGGTACGACGTGTTCCGGTGAGCGGTGAAGGCGATGTGAATATGCCTTCGGAGCAACATAGTTGACGTCATGTGAGTTCGCCCAGTGCTTCGTCCAGCACCCGTCGCAGCAACAGCGCGTCGGGGGCGAGCGCCGTGACGAGCACGGCGGGTCCGGCGAGCGGGGTGATCGCCGCGTACTCCCCGAGCGGTCGGGCCGTCGGCAGGTCCTTCTCGAACTCCGGCTTTACGACGACGAGTTGCCCGAGTGCCCGATGCCCGGCGAGGACGGCGGGCCCGTCCCAGCCCCCGGGCGCACCGGGACCGCACGCCAACTCCTGGTCGAGCAGGGCCCGTCCGTCGCGTACCACGGTGAGGCGGCTGGTGAGCCGCCCGGGTTCCTCCCCCACGCGCCCGAGCACCTGCTCCTCCCGGAAGACGAGCCGGGCGCCCGACGCGAGGTCGATCCGCGAGGAGACGACTAGGTCGCTGCCGCCCGCGGAGATCAACTGTTCGGGCAGCCAGCACAGTTCACCCCCTTCGGCCACGTCCAGTCGCACCGCGTAGCGGGCCTCCCCCTTGGCCTGTCCGGGGAGCGCGATGGTGGCGGCGGCCGAGCCGACCCGCAGGCGCGCGCCCGTACCGACGCGGGCCTCGACGGCGAGCCGGTCGCCGCCGAGCGGTCCGCTCATGGCACCGACGAGCATCACGCGTGCCTCGGGTCCTGCGCCGCGGATCCGGCGCAGGGCGAGCGGCCCCTCTCCGTCCAGCACGGGCAGCGAGGTCCCGCCCCGGCCGTCGTCCCTGGCCTCGATCCGCGCCGTGGCACGGACTCCCGCCGTCGTCATGAGGCCCACGCCGCGAGCCGTTCCCGCACCCAGCCGGCGACCGCGCCGACGCCGGCCTCGGTGCGCAACGACTGGAAGACCACGGGCAGTCCGTCCCGCTGCGCCTTGGCGTCGCTCGCCATCCGCTCGAGGTCGGAGCCCACGTAGGGCGCCAGGTCGGTCTTGTTCACGACGAGCAGGTCGGCCGTCGTGACTCCGGGGCCGCCCTTGCGCGGGATGTCGTCCCCGCCCGCGACGTCGATCACGAAGATCTGCGCGTCGACGAGCCCCTTGGAGAAGGTGGCGGTGAGGTTGTCGCCGCCGGACTCCACGAGGATCAGGTCCAGCGGGCCGATCTCGTCCTCCAGGTCCTCGACCGCTTCGAGGTTGGCGGAGATGTCGTCCCGGATCGCGGTGTGCGGGCAGGCGCCCGTCTCGACGGCGGTGATCCGCTCGGGCGGCAGCACCGCCTCCCTCAGCAGGAACTCGGCGTCCTCGCGGGTGTAGATGTCGTTGGTGACGACGGCGAGGGACAGTTCGTCGCGCAGCGCCCGGCAGAGCGCGGCGACGGTGGCGGTCTTGCCCGAGCCGACGGGGCCACCGAGCCCTATGCGCAGGGCACGGCGCCGTCCGTCGGGCCGGTGGGCGTCGGCGCTGACCGCGGACGGCCCGTCGTGGCTGTGATCGAGGTGCACGGTGTGGCTCCGGTTTCTGGTCGGGTTCGGGTTCGGGTTGGAGTCGGGGTACGGCTACGAGGTCGGCGGCGGCCGCCCTGGAGGCTATGGCCGCCCGGCCGGGACGAGGGGGACCGACACCTGCGGGGTCGGTGCGGGGACAGGGCCGGGCGCCCCCGCCGGGGGCGGCTGCCCTCGGCCTGGTGATGCGCAGCCCCGGCCGCCGGGACGCGAACAGCCGTAGGTCGGTGGCCGTCCCGGCCGAGCGCAAGGTCCCGGGTTCCGGGACGCTCGGGACGTTCCGGGGTGCCACGGAACCCGCGCCCCCACGAGGTGCCACGGAACCCGCGGCCCCGCAGGCTGCCGACGGTCCGAAGGCCCGCGGACTGCCGACGGGCCGGGGCTGCGCGGACTGCCGGCGGTCCGAGGCTGCGCGGGCTGCCGGTGGTCTGAGGTGGGCGTCCGCTAGGACGCGAACAGTCTCACCGGCCATGCCGCGTGCGCCTCCGCGCCGATCTCCAGCAGCGGGGCCGACGCCGCGGGCAGCGCCTCGACGCCTTCGTCGAGGACCCGCCGCGCGGCACTCGCCGCCGCGTGGGCGACGAGGTCCAGCTCCGGCGCGAGCCGGGCCAGCGCGGCCGTCGCGTCGAACGGGTCGAGGCTCAGCAACCGCACCGTCGCCGACGCGGGCCCGCTGACGCACTCGTACGCGGAGCAGTACGCGGCGTCCTCGGGCCCGAGACCGGCGGCCCGCGCTGCCACGCCCAGCACGACCGGCTGATGCGCCCCCTTGGGGAACTCCCGTGCCAAAGCGTCCAGTTCGGCGGAGGGCCAGGTCGCCCTCGCGGCCCGCAGGAGCTGGCGGCCGAGACGACGCGCCGCGACCCGCAGGGCGAGCGAGGGCGTGCGGGCGTCGGCGGCCGCGTCCAGGGCCACCGGATCGACCCCGAGCGCGCCCGCCGCGGCCAGCGCGGCCGACACGAGTCCGCTCGTGTGCAGCCGGCCCCTGCAGAAGTCCTCCAGGCTCGCCGCTCCGGTGATCCGCCCGGCCCTGACCGCGGCCTCGGCCCCGCCGGAGTGCGCGTGCCCTCCGGCGGGGAAGCGGCCGTCGGCCAGGACGAGAAGTGCCGCCCGGGACATCAGAAGAGGAAGTAACGCTGGGCCATGGGCAGTTCGGCGGCCGGAGTCGCCTCGACGAGCTCCCCGTCGATGTGCACGGCGAAGCTGTCGGGGTCGATCCGCACGTCCGGCCGGGCGTCGTTCTCCCGCATGTCGGCCTTGGTCACCGCCCGCGTGGACTCGATGGCCACGAACCGCTTGCCCAGCGAGAGCCGTTCCGGCAGCCCGTCCTCGATGGCCAGCGGTGCCACGAAGTTGAACGAGTTCGCGGCCGGCGCCCGCCCGATCGCCCCGAACATCGGCCGGGGCAGCACCGGTTGCGGTGTCGGGATGGAGGCGTTGGCATCGCCCATCTGCGCGTACGCGATCTGCCCGCCCTTGACGACCAGATGCGGCTTGACCCCGAAGAAGGCCGGCTCCCACAGGACCAGGTCGGCGAGCTTGCCGGTCTCCACCGAGCCGATCTCGCGGGCGAGTCCCTGCGCGAGCGCCGGGTTGATCGTGTATTTGGCGACATAGCGACGTACACGATGATTGTCGGCGCGGCCGTCACCCGGCAGGGCGCCCCGGCGACGCTTCATCACATGGGCCGTCTGCCAGGTCCGCATGATCACCTCGCCGACGCGGCCCATGGCCTGGGAGTCGGAGGAGATGATCGAGATGGCTCCGAGGTCGTGGAGTATGTCCTCGGCCCCGATGGTGGACGGCCGGATGCGCGACTCGGCGAAGGCCAGGTCCTCGGGCACAGCGGGGTTCAGATGGTGGCAGACCATCAGCATGTCGAGGTGTTCCTCGGCCGTGTTGACGGTGTAGGGCCGGGTCGGGTTGGTCGAGCTGGGCAGGACGTACGACTCGGAGACCACGGTCATGATGTCGGGCGCGTGCCCGCCGCCCGCACCCTCCGTGTGGTACGCGTGGATACCGCGTCCGGCGATGGCGGCGAGGGTGTCGGCGACGAACCCGGACTCGTTCAGGGTGTCGGTGTGGATGGCGACCTGGATGCCGGTGCGGTCGGCGACGGTGAGCGCGGCGTCGATCGCGGCGGGCGTCGAGCCCCAGTCCTCGTGGATCTTCAGGCCGAGCGCGCCGCCCCGGATCTGCGAGAGCATCGCCTCGTGCGAGACGGTGTTGCCCTTGCCCAGCAGACCGAAGTTCAGCGGGTAGCCCTCCATCGCCTCCAGCATCCGGGCCAGATGCCAGGGACCGGGAGTGACGGTGGTCGCCTTGGAGCCCTCGGCGGGACCCGTGCCGCCGCCCACGAGCGTCGTGATGCCGGACGCCAGGGCCTCGTCGGCGATCTGCGGGCAGATCAGATGGACGTGGGCGTCGATGGCGCCCGCGGTCATGATCCGTCCGTTGCCCGCGATGATCTCGGTCTCGGGGCCGATCACCAGGTCGGGGTGGACTCCGTCCATGGTGTCGGGGTTGCCGGCCTTGCCGATGCCGGAGATCCGGCCGTCGCGGATACCGACGTCCGCCTTGACGATCCCCCAGTGGTCGACGATCACGACGCCGGTGACGACGGTGTCCGGGGTGCCGTCGGCGCGCGTGGCGCGTGCCTGGCCCATGGATTCCCGGATGACCTTGCCCCCGCCGAACACCGCCTCGTCACCGGCGAGACCGGGCCCGCCGCTGCGGTCCTCCTCGATCTCGATCAGCAGGTCCGTGTCGGCGAGACGGATGCGGTCGCCGGTGGTCGGACCGAACAGGTCGGCGTACGCGGCACGCGAGATCTCAGGCATCGAGGGCACCTCCGGTCTCCCCGCGCAGTCCGGGCACCACACGGGCACCGGCGAGCGGGACGAGTTCGACCTCGACCGGGATGCCGGGCTCGAAGCGCACGGCGGTTCCCGCGGCGACGTTGAGCCGCTTGCCGCGGGCGGCGGCGCGGTCGAAGTCCAGCCCGGGGTTGGCCTCGGCGAAGTGGTAGTGGGAGCCGACCTGGACAGGGCGGTCGGCGGCGTTGAGGACGGTCAGCCGGGTGGCCGCACGGCCCTCGTTGAACACGACGGGTTCGTCGGCGAAGAGGAACTCTCCGGGGATCACGGCGCTCCTCCCCCGTCAGACGATCGGGTCGTGGACGGTGACGAGCTTGGTGCCGTCCGGGAAGGTCGCCTCGACCTGGACGTCGTGGATCATCTCGGGGATGCCCGTCATGACGTCGTCGCGGGTGAGGATCTTGCGCCCGGAGGACATCAGCTCGGCGACGGTACGGCCGTCACGGGCGCCTTCGAGGATGTGCGAGGTGATCAGCGCGACGGCCTCGGGGTGGTTCAGTCTCAGCCCGCGGGCCCGGCGCTTCTCGGCGACGTCGGCCGCCACATGGATCAGCAGCCTCTCCTGCTCGTGCGGGGTCAGTTGCACGGCGTACCACCTCACATCCTCGCTCCGGGCCGTGCGGGGCCCGGTGGCCGCGGCCACCGAAACCCCTGGTGGCGTGGATGGGCACGCTAGTTGGCCGGAGTTTCGAGGACGTTAACCAGCCTGTGATCCCTTCCGGGCCCGGCCGAGGAGCCTCCTCGGGTCCGCGATGCCGCCCCGCTTGCCCCGTTCCGCCCGCCCGGGCCACGAGGGCACCCCGGGCGGCCATGAGGCCGTCGGAGGCCGTCGGAGGCCGGACCGTATACGGCACCGCCCGGCAGGGGCGGGAAGGGCGCCGCCGCGCGCTCCCGCCGAGCGGCACCAGCTGCGGGAGGGGTGCACCTTCGCGCCCACGCAGCGCGGGGACGCGCTGGCGCCACGGAAGCGGGGCCGCACGGGAAGCGGGGCCGCGCGGGAAGCGGGGCCGCACGCGGGCCGCGCGGGCGGTCAGGAGGCGCTGGGCCCCCGGTGCTCCGCGGCGATGCCGAACCGCTGGTGCTCGCGGGGCGCGGACGCCACCTCCCGGACGCTGGACAGAGAGCTGATCACGTCGTCCGCGGGCTCCGGGAGGTCTTCGAGGCGCTCCAGGTCGGCCGCGGAGACCAGGGCGACGAGCGGCTTGCCGTGCCGCGTCACGACGACGCGCTCACCGCCGTACACGACGCGGTTGATCAGTTCGGCGAGCTCAGCCCTGGCTTGCGTCACCGGAATCTCGTAGGCCATGACGTCCAGCTTAGACCGGGCCTCCCGTACTCCGCGGGCCGCGAGATCCCGCCATCCGGCGGTCCGCGGCGCGCCTCGACCGCCATCCCGCTCGGGCGGGCCGCCGTTTCGCTCTCAGCATGGCCCTCTTCCTCCGCGACGTACGTCCTGTACATTTTTTACAGACGTCGATCTGAGGAGGCGCGCCATGGACAGCCCGTCCGCCCGCTATGTCCTGCCCGAGTTCACGGAACGCACGAGCGCGGGACACCGGACCCTGGACCCGTACTCGAAGCTGCTCGGCGAGCGGATCGTGTTCCTCGGGACGCCGATCGACGACACCTCGGCGAACGACGTGACGGCCCAGTTCATGTACCTCGAACACCAGGCGCCCGAGCAGGACATCTCGCTCTACATCAACTCCCCCGGCGGCTCCTTCAGCGCGATGACCGCGATCTACGACACGATGCGGTTCGTCACCTGCGACGTCGAGACGATCTGCCTCGGCCAGGCGGCGTCGACCGCGGCGGTGCTGCTGGCCGCCGGGACCCCGGGCAAGCGGCTCGCGCTGCCGGGAGCCCGCGTCCTGCTTCACCAGCCGTCGGTCACCGAGCCGTTCGAGGGGCAGACGAGCGACCTGCTCCTCCAGGCCGAGGAGTTGATGCGGACCCGCCGGACGCTGGAGGAGATGCTCGGGCGCCACACGGGCCAGAGCCCGGAGCGGGTCACGGCGGACATCGAGCGCGACAAGATCCTCGACGCGCCGGCGGCGCTGGCCTACGGGCTGATCGACCGGATCGTCCCGAGCCGCCGGGCCGCCCTCGGCACCCCCGGCGCGAGGTGAGCGGCCGATGATCCCGGACCTCCCCCCGCTGCCCGCGCTGACCCGCGCCGAGGCCGAACTGATCGACCGCTATCTCGACGTGGTCGACCTGGTCGGCCGCGTCAACCCGTCCCGCCCCGGAGACACCTATCGCGGCCTGAGGGCGGCTCAGGCACTGGTCGGCAAGGCGGAGGCCCTGCGGGACGCCCTCGCGCTCATGCACCAGCGCGGCGAGAGCGAGGTGCACGCCGCGACGCTGGCCCAGGCTCTGCGGGTGCTCGGCGGAGAGCGGCGATCGGCCCGGGTCACCGTGCCGCCCGAGTCCGGAAGTTGACGGACCCGCACCCACGGGCCGGCACGCGCCGAAGCTCGCGGCGTCCGGTCCGCGACTCAAACGGACCGGATGGTGTACCCCCTGTCGGCGTATTCGCGGGTCCTTTCTACGACCCCTCCGAGTTGCGCAACACGCGGAGTCCGGACGCCGGATGAGGCCCGTCGTCGCAGGTGCGGGCCTCGTCGATGTCCCCAACACGTGCTCGAACGGAGGGTTGTTCACTCGAACGGCTGAGTGGTGAGTAAGCCCACAAAACGCCGGTTCCGCTCGGATTTTCCGACTCTGATGAGTGAAGATCCCTTCCGACGACAAGCCCCCGCCACAGCGGCGGGGCGGTCCGGGCGGACGCCGAGTCCTGCCGCCGCTCGGATGCCCGGTCGACAGGAGTGGATCGGCAGGAGTGGAGGACCCAGCTAGACGGGCCGCCGGATCAGTTCCGGACGGTCCTTGGGGTGAAGCCGCAACCGCGGCCGGGCAACTTCGCCAGCCCGAATCCGACAGGTCATCCTTCACAGGCGGCTGACGAAGGGTTGCGCATGACTGCGCTCAATCGTGTCCCGTCGCTGTGGACCCGGGCCGGTACGGCCTCGGCGCTCACCATCGCCGCCGTGGGCGGCAGCCTCGTGGTCCCCGGCGCCGCACCCGACGCCGAGGCGGCCACCGTTGCGACGAGGGCACTGCAGGTCGCGGCGTCGAAGCACGGCTCCCCGTACAAGTGGGGCGCCACGGGACCACACCGCTTCGACTGCTCGGGGCTCACGCTCTACTCGTTCAAGAAGGCGGGCAAGAAGCTGCCTCGTACGGCCGCGGCTCAGTACAACAAGACGCACCACGTCTCGGCCTCGCACCGCAAGGCCGGTGACCTCGTGTTCTTCCACTCGGGCCGGAACGTGTACCACGTCGGCATCTACGCCGGTAAGGGAAAGATCTGGCACTCCCCGAAGACCGGGGAAGTGGTGAAGCTCCAGAAGATCTGGACGAGAAGCGTCTGGTACGGCAGGGTCGGCTGACCCTTCCCGCCCGGGGCGGCGGACCCCGCCGCCCCGGAGCGGGCCCCCAGGGCCGCTGTGACGCCCTCTCGGCCCCTCGTGGGCCGGCATCCGTCCGGCGGACCTCGGAACGGCGGGCCTCAGGGCTCCTGGGGGCACCCGGCCGGCACCGGCTGGACGGGAACCGTCCACGGCAGCTCGATGCCGACCGTCTTGCCGCCCTCCCGGGTCGGTACGACGGAGAGCCGGCCGCCGCATTCGGCGGCGAGCCAGCGGATGATCACCATGCCGCGGCCGTTGTCCTGCTGGACAGCCGCGGGCAGCCGCTTCGGGAAGCGCGGATGGCTGTCGGTGACACCGATGCGCAGCCGCTCCTCCCGGTCCAGACGCACGCCGACCGTGAAGGTGGGCGACTGCCCGAACGTGTGCTGCACGGCGTTGGTGGCCAGTTCGGAGACGATCAGCCGCACCGTGTCGGCGACCTCACAGTCCCCCGGCAGGCCCCATTCGGACAGCACATCGGCGACGAATTTGCGGGCCACGGAAACCGAGACCGGTTCGCTCGGCAGTGTGACGGATGCTTCCTGATGGTCTGCCATGGCGACGTTCGTCCCTTTCCCACGGGACCGGAGCCCGACACCGAGCGGATGGTTCGAGTACGGTCCCGGACTGGTGCTTGCGCCAGACTGCCATTACCGGGCCGGTCGCGGGTGCGATCCACCGAATAATGCATATATCTGTCGCTCGATGCGGTGAACTCTGCGTCGGCAGAGCGTATTCGGACGACTTGGAAGGAGTAAGGAGAACTTCCATGCAGCACGGTCCCGCGGTGCGTCGCCGCAAGCTCGGAGCCGAACTGCGCGCGCTGCGCGCGGGCACGGGTCTCACGAGCGGGGAGGCGGCCCACCTGCTCGGCTGGCACCAGTCGAAGGTGAGCCGTATCGAAACCGGCACCAGCGGGGTGAAACCGGTCGATGTGGAACGCCTGTTGCACGCGTACGGCGTCGAGGACCCGGAACTGCGCCGGCTTCTGGTCGTGCTGGCGGGATCCGAGGTCAACGGCCGGCACCACTGGTGGCACGCGTACCGCGGGGTGATCCCGCCGGAGTACCGCGACTTCATCAGCCTGGAGTCGGGCGCCAGCGCCATGCGGACCCTGGAGACCTCCGTCGTACCCGGGCTGCTGCAGACGCCGGAGTACGCCCGCGCGGTGACACGGGCCGCCGTGGACGGACTGGAGGAGAGCAAACTCGACGCCCTGGTCGAAGTGCGCCTGGCCCGGCAGGACGTGCTGCGCTCGGACCCGCCGCTCGAACTGTCCGCCGTCCTGGACGAAGCGGTGTTACGGAGGGAGGTCGGCGGCCCCGATGTCATGGCGCGCCAGCTCCGCCGGCTGCGCGAGGCCGCCGTCCTGCCTCAAGTACGGCTCCAGGTACTGCCGTTCGCCGCCGGGGCCCACATCGGCGTGACCGGCCCTTTCGTTATTTTCTCATTTCCGAACACAGCTGATCTGGATGTGGTTGTTCTCGACCACTTGACGAGTAGCCTCTATCTCGAACGGAAAGAAGACCTCCAGGCCTACGCCGAGGCCTTCAACGCCCTTCAGTTCCACGCCCTTTCACCCGAGGACTCGTTGGACTACATCGCCGCGATGGGTGACGACACGTAAGGAGGCACATCATGTCTGCAATGCCTCGGTACGTACCTTCCAGCACTTCACTGCACTCCGTGCGTTGGCTGCGCAGCAGCCGCAGTACCGGGATGAACAACTGCGTCGAGACGGCACGCCCGAGCACCGGACCCTGGTCCGGAATGGTCGCGGTGCGCGATTCCAAGAACACGGCGGGACCCGCCCTGCTGTTCACCCCGGACGTCTGGGAGGGGTTCATCACCGGGCTGAACTGACCTCGCACGGTTCACCGCTAGACCGGATCATCGCTTCACGGCTCCACCGGCTCACAGGTTCACCGCTCCACCGGCTCACAGGTTCACCGCTCCACCGGTTCACCGGTTCCGGCTGATCACGTCCACCGCGTGCCCGATCTGCTCCTCGGTCAGGTCCGCGCGGGCCGTCAGCCGCAGCCTCGAAACACCGTCGGGCACCGACGGGGGACGGAAACAGCCGACGGCGAGGCCCGCCTCGCGGCAGTCGGCCGCCCATCGCACCGCCCGTTCGGGGGACGGTGCCCGCACGGAGACGACCGCGGCATCGGGTCGTACCGCGGAGAGACCCTCCGCCGTCAGCCGCGTGTGCAGCGCCCTGGCCACCTCGCGCGCCCGCGCCGCCCGCTCCGGCTCCCGCCGCAGCAGCCGCAGCGCCGCGAGGGCCGCGCCCGCCGCCGCCGGCGCCAGGCCGGTGTCGAAGATGAAGGTGCGCGCCGCGTTGATCAGATGGTCGATGACGGCCGCCGGGCCGAGGACGGCGCCGCCCTGGCTCCCGAGCGACTTGGACAGCGTGACGGTCACGACGACGTCCGGGTCCCCCGCGAGACCCGCGGCGTGCGGAGCGCCCCTGCCGCCGTCGCCCAGGACGCCGAGCCCGTGCGCGTCGTCGACGACGAGACCGGCGCCGTACTCCCGGCTGGCGAGGGCCAGTTCGGCGAGCGGGGCCGCGTCGCCGTCCACGGAGAAGACCGTGTCGGAGACGGTGACGGCGGGCCCGTCGTGGGTGCCGAGCGCCTTGCGCACGGCGTCGGGGTCCGCGTGGGGGACCACCTGGGTGGTGCCCCGGGCGAGCCGGCAGCCGTCGATCAGGGAGGCGTGGTTGCCGGCGTCCGAGACGACCAGCGAGCCGTACGGCGCGAGCGCGGTGACGGCGGCGAGGTTGGCCGCGTAGCCCGAGGACAGGACGAGCGCGGACTCGAAGCCGCAGAAGTCGGCCAGTTCGCGTTCCAGCTCCGCGTGGAGTTCGGTGGTGCCGGTGACGAGGCGGGAGCCGGTCGCGCCGCCGCCCCACCTGCGCGCGGCCGCGGCGGCGCCCTCGGTGACCTCCGGATGGCGGGCGAGCCCGAGGTAGTCGTTGCTCGCGAGATCGAGGAGCGGCGACTCGGCGGGGCGGGGGCGCAACGTACGCACGAGTCCGGCCCGGCGGCGCGCCTCGGCCTGCTCGTCGATCCAGCCGAACGCCATGTGTCCTCCGGGTCTCGCCGCGTACGCGGTCACGGTGATTTGTAGGCAGTGAACAGACCCTAGCGGTCGCTCCGGCGGCGCATGATGTGGCAATACCCACACGTCGAACCATCTCTGTTGTGCAAACTCTCCTTGGCCGGGAGCGGTCGCATGGTCCAGGATCGGACCTCATGGACCTGCTGAACACGCTGGTGGACAAGGGGCTTCGGCGCGAGCTGCCGACCCGCGACGAGGCGCTGGCCGTACTGGCCACCTCCGACGACGACGTACTCGACGTGGTGGCCGCGGCCGGAAAGGTGCGCCGGCACTGGTTCGGGCGACGGGTGAAACTGAACTACCTCGTCAACCTGAAGTCGGGCCTGTGCCCGGAGGACTGCTCGTACTGCTCGCAGCGTCTCGGCTCCACGGCCGGCATCCTCAAGTACAGCTGGCTCAAGCCCGACGAGGCCTCCAAGGCCGCGGCCGCCGGGCTGGCCGGGGGTGCCAAGCGGGTCTGCCTGGTGGCCAGCGGACGCGGTCCGACGGACCGTGACGTGGACCGGGTCTCCGACACGATCAAGGCGATCAAGGAACAGAACGAGAACGTCGAGGTGTGCGCCTGCCTCGGTCTCCTCTCCGACGGCCAGGCCGAGCGGCTGCGCGAGGCGGGCGCGGACGCCTACAACCACAACCTGAACACGTCCGAGGGGACGTACGGGGAGATCACGACCACCCACACGTACGCCGACCGGGTGGACACCGTCCAGAAGGCGCACGCGGCGGGGCTGTCCGCCTGCTCGGGTCTGATCGCGGGCATGGGCGAGTCGGACGAGGACCTCGTCGACGTCGTGTACGCGCTGCGCGAGCTCGACCCGGACTCCGTTCCGGTGAACTTCCTGATCCCGTTCGAGGGAACCCCGCTCGCCAAGGAGTGGAACCTCACCCCGCAGCGCTGTCTGCGCATCCTGGCCATGGTCCGCTTCGTCTGCCCGGACGTCGAGGTCCGGATCGCCGGCGGCCGCGAGGTGCATCTGCGCACCCTCCAGCCGCTCGCCCTGAACCTCGCCAACTCGATCTTCCTCGGTGACTACCTCACCAGCGAGGGCCAGGCGGGCAAGGCCGACCTGGAGATGATCGCGGACGCCGGCTTCGAGGTGGAGAACGCGGGCGAGGTGACGCTGCCCGAGCACCGCGCGCCGTCCGGCGGCGGCTGCGGATCGCAGGCGGACGCGGGCTGCGGATCGCACGGCGACGCCGGATGCGGATCGCACGCCGAGGCGGGCTGCGGGTCCCACGAGGGCGGCGGCGTGTGCGGTTCGGCGCCCGCGGTACCGGCCGAGGCGGCCGCCGACGCCCGTACGGACCTGGTCTCCGTGCGTCGCCGCGGTGCCGGAACGGACCTCGCGCCCAATGCCTGACCTGTCCGTGCGGGAACTGCTCGACCTCGACCGGCGGCACGTCTGGCATCCGTACGGGCCCATGCCCGGACGCCAGGAGCCGCTGGTCGTGGAGTCGGCGAGCGGGGTCCGGCTGCGGCTGGCCGACGGCACGGGCGAACTGGTCGACGGCATGTCGTCCTGGTGGTCGGCCATCCACGGCTACAACCACCCGGTCCTGAACGACGCGGCACGCGGACAGCTCGAACGGATGAGCCATGTGATGTTCGGCGGGCTCACCCACGAGCCCGCCGTCCGGCTGGCGAAGCGGCTGGTCGACATCTCGCCGGACGGTCTGGAGCACGTCTTCCTCGCCGACTCCGGCTCGGTCGCGGTCGAGGTCGCCGTCAAGATGTGCCTCCAGCACTGGCGCTCCCTCGGCCGCCCGGGCAAGCAGCGGCTGCTGACCTGGCGGGGCGGCTATCACGGGGACACCTGGCAGCCCATGTCGGTGTGCGACCCCGAGGGCGGGATGCACGAGCTGTGGCAGGGCGTGCTCCAGCGCCAGGTGTTCGCCGACGCGCCGCCGGCCGCGTACGAGGAGTCGTACGCGGACCATCTGCGCGAGCTGATCGGGCGGCACGCCGACGAGCTCGCCGCCGTCATCGTGGAGCCGGTGGTGCAGGGCGCGGGCGGGATGCGCTTCCACTCCCCCGCGTATCTGCGGGTGCTGCGCGAGGCCTGCGACGAGCACGACGTCCTGCTGGTCCTCGACGAGATCGCGACGGGTTTCGGCCGCACCGGTGAGCTGTTCGCGGCGGACCACGCGGGCGTGACCCCCGACGTGATGTGTGTCGGCAAGGCGCTGACCGGCGGCTATCTGACGATGGCGGCGACGCTGTGCACCTCACGGGTGGCCGACGGCATCTCGCGCGGCGATGTGCCGGTGCTCGCCCACGGCCCGACGTTCATGGGCAATCCGCTCGCCGCCGCGGTGGCGTGCGCCTCGGTCGACCTGTTGCTGGGACAGGACTGGCGGACCGAGGTGAAGCGGATCGAGGCGGGACTGACGGAGGGCCTCGCTGAGGCGGCCGCGCTGCCGGGCGTCCGGGACGTACGGGTGCTCGGCGCGATCGGAGTCGTCCAGCTCGACCACGAGGTGGACATGAAGGCGGCGACGGCGGCCGCCGTGCGCGAGGGCGTGTGGCTGCGGCCGTTCCGCGACCTCGTCTACACGATGCCGCCGTACGTCACCGGCGACACGGACCTGGCACGGATCGCGCGCGCGGTGTGCGCCGCGGCGCGGGAGGGCTGACATGACGGTACTGGTGATCACGGGTACGGGCACGGAGGTGGGCAAGACGGTCGTCACGGCCGCCGTCGCCGCCACGGCTCTCGCGGCCGGGCGGTCGGTGGCCGTCCTGAAGCCCGCGCAGACGGGTGTACGACCGGACGAGCGCGGCGACGCGGACGAGGTGGCCCGTCTCGCCGGCGCCGTCACGACCCTCGAACTGGGCCGCTATCCGGAGCCGTTGGCGCCCGCGACGGCCGCCCGGCGGGCCGGACTGCCGCCCGTGTCCCCGGAGTCGGCGGCGGAGGCCGCGGCGAAGCTCGCCACCGAGCACGATCTGGTGCTGGTCGAGGGCGCGGGCGGTCTGCTCGTCCGGTTCGACCAGGAGGACGGGACGCTCGCGGACGTGGCCCGGATGCTGGACGCGCCCGTGCTGGTCGTCGCCTCGGCGGGGCTCGGGACGCTCAACACCACGGAACTGACGGCTCGTGAACTGCGGCTTCGGCAGCTGGAGTTCGCGGGTGTGGTGATCGGGAGCTGGCCGGACTCCCCCGATCTGGCGATGCGGTGCAATCTCGCGGACCTGCCGGCGGTGTCCGGGGCGCCCCTGCTGGGCGCCGTACCGGAGGGCGTGGGCGGTCTCCCGCCCGCGGACTTCCGGGCCGGGGCTCCGAGTTGGCTGGACCACCGGCTGGGCGGACGCTGGAACGCCGGGGTCTTCGCGGCGGCGCACACGGCCTGACGCCGACCGCCGGGGGCGCCTGTCACCGCCCCCGCGTCGCTCATCGGTCCTCCGGTCGACGTGTCCTCGGCCGGAGGACACAGGGCGGCGAACGCGGTCGAACGGCGCCGCGACCCAAGGGCGCGGCGCAGGCGGCCAAGGGCTCAGCGCCGACCAAGGCTCAGCGCGGCCAAGGGCGCGGCGCAGGCCAAGGGCGCGGCGCAGGCCAAGGGCGCGGCGCAGGCCAAGGGCCTAGCACTGGCCAAGGGCTCAGCGCGGCCAAGGGCGCGGCGCGGGCCCAGGGCCCCGACGCGCAGCCCCGGCTCACGTGACCGGTGGCTCCGGAGCCGTCACGGCCCAGCCGTGGCGGCTCCCGGCCGGGTGGACCCGCCCCGCAGCGCACGCGCGAGGCGTGCCGCGGGCGCCCCGGGGGGACAATTCCGGTGAACCCTGTCTCCCGGGAGGTCCGACATGCCGTTCAAGCCGCTCCGGCCGGCCGGCTCCGGCAAGGTCACGACGGAGGCCGTGCGCCATCCGGTGTTCGCCCGCTACTACGCCCGCTTCAGCGTCGGCGCCGAGACCCGGATGGGGATCGGACGGCTGCGCGAACGGCTGCTCGACGGACTGTCCGGACGGGTGATCGAGATCGGCGCGGGCAACGGCCTGAACTTCGCGCACTATCCGGGCACGGTCTCGGAGGTCGTGGCCATCGAACCCGAGCGGCTGCTGCGGCAGTTGGCGATGGAGGCGGCGCTGCGCTGCGAGGTGCCCGTCGATGTGGCGCCGGGCGCCGCGGAGGCCCTGCCGGTCAAGAGCGAGGCGTACGACGCCGCCGTGCTCTCGCTCGTGCTGTGCAGCGTGCGGGACGTGCCGAAGGCGCTCGCCGAGGTGCGGCGGGTGCTGCGCCCGGGCGGCACGGTGCGGTTCTTCGAGCACGGCCGGGGCGGCGGACGGGTCATGGGGTCCGTCCAGCGAGGCCTGGACGCCACGGTCTGGCCACGGCTGTGCGGCGGCTGCCACGTGGCCCGCGACCCGATCGCCGCACTGCGTGAGGCGGGCTTCGAACTGGGCCCGTACCGGCGGCTGTTGCTGCCCGAGAAGGGACCGCGCCTGCCCACGTCGTACTGCGTCCTCGGTACGGCCCGTCGCCCGCTGGACTGACGCGGAGGCACGGCGCACCACGTAGCCGGGTCGGGCGTCTCGCGTGCGCCCCGGCGTTTCCGCGCCGGGGGTCACAGACTCCAGCGGCGCAGTTCGTGGGCGATGTCGTGCACGGTGGCCTCGCCGTTCTTCACCAGACGGGCCAGTTCCCGTACCTGTTCGGGCGAGGTGACGACCTTCAGGCCGCTGGCGACCAGATAGGCGTAGGCGACGGCCGAGGCGAACATCGCGTTGGAGCGTTCGAGCGCCGGGACGTGCAGCAGGAGCTGGAGCAGCGCGGCGGCGCGGGCGTGCGGGCTGTCGTACACGGGGATGCCGAGGATCTCCGCCTCGTGTCTGCTGACCGCGGCGACGAGCGCTCCCCAGTCGGTGACCTGGGGGTCTCCGGGTGTCTTCTGTTCGGCGATCATGAGAAGCCAGGCGAGATCGACTCTGATACTGCTCAAGGGATCAACGACGACCTTCGCTGGTGCCTTCGCGCTCCGCGCCGAACTCCTCGGCGAAGACGGACTCGTACTGCTTCATGAAATCGGCGGCGGCCTCCACGAAGGTGTGGCCGACTTCCCCGGTGTCCTGCCGGACCAGTTCCTCGATGTAGCGGTTCACGCTCATCCCCCGTTCCAGGGCTCTCTCCCGGGCGGCGCGCGCGGTGCCTTCGTCCACCCGGACGTTCAGCTGAGTCTTCGCCATGCTTCGAAGCTAGCGCGATATCGCTAGCACCGGCAAGGGGGCCCGGTCCAGGCGGAGAGTCCGGTGGAAATTGCCCCTTACATCGATATCAGGGGCACACCCTGGGGCGGAGAGGGTGCGGCACCTAGGGGGGATACCGGGTGTGCCTCTGATCACACTACGCTCGGGCCGGACGAGAAGTCCGGACGATCCATCACAGAGGAGGCGGTCTTGTCCACAGCTGCTGCGGAGCAGATTCCCGGCCGCGCGGAGGGGGACGGGATCGCCGCCCGCGCCCGCGGTCTGACCAAGGCGTACGGTTCCGGCGAGACCGCGGTCCTGGCCCTCGACTCGGTCGACGTGGACATCGCGCGCGGCCGGTTCACCGCCGTCATGGGCCCCTCGGGCTCCGGGAAGTCCACCCTCATGCACTGCCTGGCGGGCCTGGACACCGTCTCGGCCGGGCAGGTCTGGCTCGGCGACACCGAGATCACCGGGCTGAAGGACCGCGAGCTGACCCGGCTGCGGCGGGACCGGATCGGCTTCATGTTCCAGTCGTTCAACCTGATCCCCACCCTCAACGCGGCCGAGAACATCACGCTGCCCATGGACATCGCGGGCCAGAAGCCCGACCAGAAGTGGCTCGACCAGGTCATCGACACCCTCGGGCTGCGTGAGCGGCTGAAGCACCGGCCCGCCCAGCTCTCCGGGGGACAGCAGCAGCGTGTCGCCTGCGCGCGGGCGCTCGCCTCCCGGCCCGAGCTGATCTTCGCGGACGAGCCGACCGGCAACCTGGACTCGCGGGCGGGCCTCGAAGTCCTCGGGTTCCTGCGCGAAGCCGTGGACGACCTGGGCCAGACCGTCGTCATGGTCACGCACGATCCCGGCGCGGCCGCCCACTCGGACCTGGTGCTCTTCCTCGCGGACGGGCGGATCGTCGACAAGATGGAGCGGCCCTCCGCGGACGCGGTCCTGGAGCGGATGAAGCGTTTCGACACGGTCCGCGTGACCTTCGACGGCGAGCACGGCAAACCCGGTGGAGCGGTGTCCGAGGGCGAGGGCGGTTCCGCGGCCGGCGCCCCGGCCGCGGGTGACGTGGCTCCCGTCGCCGGTGACACGACCCGCGGCGGCACCGGCGACACCGCTCCCGGCAGCTCCGTCGACGCAACCCCCGACAAGGACTGAGGCGGTCGTGCTCAAGGCGACACTGCGAAGCTTTCTCGCGCACAAAGGGCGACTGCTGCTCTCCGCCCTGGCCATCGTGCTGTCCGTGGCCTTCGTCGCGGGCAGCCTCATCTTCTCGGACACGGTGACCCGTACGTTCGACCGGCTCTTCGCCTCCACCGCGGCCGACGTGACCGTGGAGCCGAAGAACGACCTGACCTCCCAACTCCCCACCGGCGCCACCGAGACCGTCCCCGCCTCCCTCGCGGACCGGCTCGCCGGAGTCGACGGAGTCGCCGCGACCCACGTGGACGCGTCGGTGGAGAACGCCCCGGTCGTCGACAGCGCGAACAAGTCGGTCGGACCGACGACGGGCGCGCCCACCATCGTCACCAACTGGGAGGTCACCGAACGCAGTCCGGTGAAGCTGACCTCCGGGCACGAGCCGCGGGGCGACGGCGAGGCACTGCTCGACGCGGACACCGCCGACAAGAAGAACCTCGGCATCGGCGACACCCTCACGGTGCAGGCGCAGCCCGGCTCCTTCAAGGTGCGGATCGTCGGCATCGCCACCTTCACCACCACCAACCCCGGTGCCGCGCTGATCTTCCTCGACACCCCGACGGCGCAGTCCAAGCTCCTCGGCCGCTCGGACGCCGCCACGAGCATCTCCGTGGACGCCGCGCCGGGCGTCGGCGACGCCGTGCTCAAGAAGCGCGTGTCCGCCGAAATCGGCACCGGGCCCTACGAGGTGAAGACCGCCGACGAGCAGGCGAAGTCGTCCGCCGAGGCGCTCGGCGGATTCCTCGACGTCATCAAGTACGTGATGCTCGGCTTCGCCGGAATCGCGGTGCTCGTCGGGATATTCCTCATCGTCAACACGTTCTCCATGCTGATCGCCCAGCGCACCCGGGAACTGGGTCTGCTGCGGGCGCTGGGCGCCGACCGCCGGCAGGTGCGCCGGTCGGTGCTCACCGAGGCGCTGCTCCTCGGCCTGGTCGGTTCGACCCTCGGTCTCGCCGCCGGCATCGGGCTGGCCATCGGGCTGATCAAGCTGATGACCGCCTTCGGCATGAACCTCAAGTCCACGGAGATGGTCATCGGTTGGGGGACCCCCGTGGCGGCGTACGTCGTCGGCGTCGGCGTCACCTACATCGCGGCCTATCTGCCGGCCAGGCGCGCGGCGGGCGTGTCCCCCATGGCGGCTCTCTCGGACGCCGAAGTCGCGGGCGTGGGAAGGCCGTTGCGCGTACGGGCCGTGGTGGGCGGGGTCGTCGGCGCGGCCGGGGCCGCGGCTCTGGCGGGATGCGCCGCCGCGTCGAAGACCTCGACCTCGGCCTCGCTGCTGGGACTCGGTGTCGTCCTCACGCTGATCGCCACGGTGATCGCCGGGCCCCTGCTCGTCCGCCCGGTGATCCGGGTGCTCGGCGGCGCGTTCCCCGCGCTCTTCGGATCGGTCGGCCGGATGAGCCAGCGCAACGCGCTGCGCAATCCGCGGCGCACCGGCGCCACCGCGGCCGCTCTGATGGTCGGTCTCGCCCTGGTCGGCGGGATGTCGGTGGCCAGCGCGTCCATGAGCAAGTCCTTCGACGAGCAGATCGACAAAACCCTCGGTGCCGACTTCGTGCTCCAGAACGCCAACTTCGTGCCGTTCTCGCACGAGGTCACGGACAAGGTGCGGGCCACCGAGGGGGTCGGACTGGTCGTCCGGCAGCGGTTCACGCCGGTCGCGGTCCAGCTGCCCGACGGCAAGCGGGTGGAGACGACCGCCGCGGCCTACGATCAGCGACTCGACGACGTCGCCCACATCACGTACGCGCAGGGGAACACCGCGGCGGCGCTCGGCGAGGGCCGCATCGCCATGGACGTGAAGTTCGCCGAGGACCACGACGTGCGGGTCGGCAGCAGGATTCCGGTGGAGTTCCCCGCCGGCCGCACGACCGACCTGACGGTGGGCGCGCTCACCGACCAGGGCGGCGGCGGGTTCGGGACGCAGGGCGGACTCGTCTTCGGCTTCGGCACGATCGAGAAGTACGTGCCCGGCGGGCAGGACTCGGCGCTGTACGTGAACGCGGCCCCGGGCACCTCCCCGGAGAAGCTGCGCCCCCGCCTGGAGAAGACCCTGGAGCCGTATCCGCAGGTCCAGGTCCGCGACCAGGCCGACTACAAGAAGCTCGTCCACGACCAGATCGCCGTGCTGCTCTATCTCGTGTACGCGCTGCTCGGGCTCGCGATCGTCATCGCCGTGCTCGGTGTGGTCAACACCCTCGCCCTGTCCGTCGTGGAGCGCACCCGCGAGATCGGACTGCTGCGCGCCATCGGTCTCGGCCGGCGTCAGCTGCGCCGGATGATCCGGCTGGAGTCCGTGGTGATCGCCGTGTTCGGCGCGGTCCTCGGACTGGCGCTCGGGATCATCTGGGGTGTCTGCGTCCAGCAGGTGCTCGCGCTGCAGGGCATGAAGGCGCTCGCCATCCCCTGGACGACGATCGTCGCGGTCGTGATCGGCTCGGCCGTCGTCGGCATCGTCGCGGCCCTGCTCCCGGCCCTGCGCGCGTCGCGCATGAACGTCCTCGCGGCCATCGCCCACGAATGACGCCGACTCGGCCCGGCCCCGGCACCCGGGACCGGGCCGATCTCTCGCCCGTGCCCGCCCCGTTGATCCGGTGACGGCCCGCACACCCGCCCCGATCCCCGGACCGGGCCGATCGTCCGCTCGCTCAGGCCCGAGCAGGGCCGGGCGGTTCGCTCGATGGAAGGGACAGCCGATGTCACGCCCGTTCCGTTTCGGGGTCAGTCTCCTCGCTCCGGCGACCGGTGCCGAGTGGGCCGCCAAGTGCCGTCGCGCCGAGGAACTCGGCTACGACGTGATCACTGTCGCGGACCATCTGGGCATGCCCGCCCCCTTCCCCTCGCTGGTCGCCGCCGCGCGGGCGGCCCGACGGCCACGGCTCGGCACGTTCGTGCTCAACGCGGCCTTCTGGAACCCCGCGTTGCTCGCCCGCGAGGTGGCCACCACGAACGCGCTGACGGGCGGCCGTCTCGAACTCGGCCTCGGCACCGGATACGTACCGGCCGAACACGAGGCGGCGGGCCTGCCGTTCGGCACCGCGCGTGAGCGGGTCGACCATCTCGTGCGCATGGTCGAGGAGTTGGAGCGCCTGCTCGGTCCGGACGGCCCCTCCCTGGGCACGCCCTGGCCGGGCGGGAAGGCGCCGGAGACACCGGACGGCGGACCCCCGCGGGTGCCGCTGCTGATCGGGGCCAACGGCGACCGGATGCTGCGCCTGGCCGCGGAGCACGCGGACATCGTCTCGTTCACGGGAGCGCGCACCGGTGGGAACGGCACCCTGGAACCGCTCTCGGCGACCGAGCTCGACGGACGCGTCGCGCTCTACCGGAAGGCTTCCGCCGGCCGCGATGAGCCCGCCGAGCTCAACCTGCTGATCCAGATCGTCTCCGTCACCGACGACCGCGCCGCCGCCGTCCGGCCGTGGCTGCCCCGGCTGCCACTGCTGACCGAGCGCGAGGTGCTGGAGCTGCCCATCGTCCTGATCGGCTCCGCGGAACAGCTCGTCGATCAGGTCCGGGAGCTGCGTGAGCGCTTCGGATTCTCGTATCTGACGGTGCTGGAGCCGAACCTGGAGGTCTTCGCGCCCGTGGTCGGCGCACTGCGCGGCAGATGATCGTCCGCATGCCGGAAATCCCGTTCCGGCACCTGGTCCCCGTGATGGGATCGGACCATGACCGACTTGCGGATACGGGCCGCGCGGCCCGAGGACCTCGACGCCGTGCTCGCCTTCTGGAAGGTGGCCGCCGAGGGCACCAGCATCAGTGACGACCGGAGCGGGGTGGAACGCCTGGTCGACCGCGACCCCGGGGCGCTGCTGCTCGCGGAACGCGGCGGGGAGCTGGTGGGCACGGTGATCGCCGGCTTCGACGGCTGGCGCTGCCATCTGTACCGGCTTGCGGTCCATCCGGACCGACGGCGCCTCGGCATCGGCTCGGCGCTGCTGGCCGCGGCGGAGGAACGTTTCGTACGGCTCGGCGGGCGGCGCGGTGACGCGATGGTGCTGGAACGGAACGAGACCGCCCACCATGCCTGGCGGGCCGCCGGGTATACGCCGGAGGAGCACTGGCGGCGCTGGGTGAAGCCGCTGGCCGACTAGGACTCCCGGGCACCGGCGGCGGCCACCGGGAGCCCGGCGGATTCCGACGGCGAGCATGACGGGGAGGCGGACATCGGCCGACGGCGAGCCATGCGGCGAGGCTGGTGTCGGCCGACGGCGAGCCATGCGGGGAGCCCGCCATCGGTGACGGCGGGCCCTCGCGGGGAACCCGGCATCGGTCGACTGCACGCCTCCCGGGGGCGCGGTGCCGCCGGTGGCACCCCCCAGGGAGACCACTTTGCCGATCCTTTACCCTTGTTGGACCATCGTTCCTCCGACGAAAGGTGTGAGCGTCCGCCCATGGGCGAGCCTCCCAGTACCCGCGGTCATGTCACGCACGGCAGCCGCGGACACCGCGCGATCCCCCTGTCCCTGGCCGATCATGGGACGGAGGTGACCCGATGACCGAAGTGTTCCTCCTGCTGGTCGCAGTTCTGCTGTCGCTCGCCTGCGGCGTGTTCGTGGCGGCCGAGTTCTCCCTGACCACGGTCGAGCGCAGCGAGCTGGAACGAGCCGTGGAGCGCGGCGAGCGGGGCGCCTCCGGAGCCCTCAAAGCCGTACGGAACCTCACCTTCCAGCTCTCCGGAGCCCAGCTGGGCATCACCGTGACGAACCTTGTGGTCGGCATGCTCTCCGAGTCGTCGATCGCCAAGCTCATCGCGGGCCCCCTGGAAGCGCTGGGTGTCCCGTCCTCCGCGTCGAACTCGGTGGCGCTGCTCATCGGTACGGCGCTCTCGACCGTCTTCCTGATGGTCGTCGGCGAGCTGGTGCCCAAGAACTGGGCGATCTCCTCACCGCTGTCCGTGGCCAAACGGGTGGCGACGCCGCAACGCTGGTTCAGCGCCGCGTTCCGCCCGTTCATCGCCCATCTGAACAACACCGCGAACCACGTCGTACGCCGCTTCGGCCTCGAACCCGCCGAGGAACTGGCCTCCGCCCGCGGACCCCAGGAGCTGGTGGCGCTCGCCCGGCACTCCGCCAAGGAGGGCGCCCTGGAGGCGGACACCGCCGAGCTCTTCGTCCGCACGCTGAACCTCGCCGACCTGACCGCGGAGAACGTGATGACACCGCGCGTCCAGGTCATGGCACTGGACGTCCAGGCGACCTGTGAGGACGTGGCGAACGCGACCCGGGCGACCGGCCTGTCCCGGTTCCCGGTCTACCACGAGAGCCTCGACGAGGTCGTCGGGGTCGCGCACATCAGGGACGTGCTGACCGTGCACGCCGCGAGCCGGACCCAGACGCCCGTCTCGCAGATCATGCGCGAGCCGCTGCTCGTACCGGAGTCGCTGACCGTCGACCGCCTCCTGGACCGGCTCGCCGGCAAGCGCACGATGGCCGTGGTCATCGACGAGTACGGCGGCACGGCCGGCGTGGCCACCCTGGAGGACATCGTGGAGGAGGTCGTCGGCGAGGTGCGCGACGAGCACGACCCGCACGAGACGCCCGACCTCGCCCCGGCCGGAACGGACGCCGAGGGCCGGGCGCTGTACTCGGCCGACGGTTCCGCCCGTACCGACCAGCTCGCCCGGGTCGGACTGCGCGTGCCCGACGGGCCGTACGAGACGCTGGCCGGTTTCATCGCGACCGAGCTCGGCCGGATCCCCTCCGAGGGCGACAGCGTCGAGGCCGGTGACTGGCGGCTCGACGTCGTGGACGCCTCGGGACGGCGGGCCGCACGGGTCCTGCTGCACGCCCCGGACGACGCCGAGGAGAGCACGCGATGACCGTCGTACAACTGCTGATCGGCCTCGCGACGCTCGTCGTGAACGCCTTCTTCGTCGGGGCCGAGTTCGGGCTGATCTCGGTGCGCCGCAGCCAGATCGAACCGCACGCCGAGCGGGGCGACCGGAGGGCGCGCAGCGTGCTCTGGGGCCTCGAACACGTCTCGGTGCTGCTCGCGACCGCGCAGCTCGGCATCACGCTGTGCACCCTGGTCCTCGGCATCGTGGCCGAACCCGCCATCGCGCACCTGCTGGAGCCGGTGTTCCACGCGGTGGGCGTCCCCTCCGGCGCGGGCCACGCGGTCTCCTTCGTCATCGCGCTCACCCTGGCGACGTATCTGCACATGCTGCTCGGTGAGATGGTGCCGAAGAACGTGGCCCTCGCGGAGCCCGTGCGGACGGCGCTGGTGCTCGGACCGCCGCTGGTCGCGCTCTCCCGAGCGCTGCGCCCGGTGATCTTCGCGATCAACGCCTTCGCCAACGGACTGCTGAAACTGCTGCGGGTCGAGACGAAGGACGAGGTCGCGGCGACCTTCTCCGACGACGAGCTCTCCCGTCTGGTGAAGGACTCCAGCGCGGCGGGGCTCATCGACCACCGCGCCCAGGAGCGGCTGCGGGACGCCCTGGAGCTCGGCCGCCGCCCGGTGCACGACGTCGTGCTCCCCGTGGAACGCGTCGTCTACGCGCGCGTGGGTGTCACCCCGGAGGAGCTGGAGCGGCTGTCGGCGGAGTCGGGGTTCTCCCGCTTCCCGGTCGTCGACGACGGGCGCCGGATCGTCGGCTATCTGCACGTCAAGGACGCGCTGGACGCGGCCCCTCGCGAGGTGCCGTTCCGCGTGGAGGACATGCGGCAGATCGCCCGGGTCCGGGAGAGCACCCCGCTCGACGACGTCCTGACCGCGATGCGGCGCAGCCGTACCCATCTCGCGGCGGTCATGGGCAGCGACGGCCGGCTCACGGGACTGGTGACCATGGAGGACGTCCTGAGAGAGCTGTTCGGACAGCCGGCGTAGGGGTTGCCTTCGGGGGCCGGTACGGAACAGGCGTTCCGTACCGGCCCCCGTCCCGACTCCATCCCCGACTCCAGTCCGACTCCGGTCCGACCCCGACTCCGGTCTGGCCCCGACTCCGGTCCGACCGGCACCCCCGCCCGGCCCGACCCCGACCCCTGGGTCGGCCCCGGTACGGCGCCGACCCCGGTAGGACGGTCCGACCGACCGATGGGTATGTGTTCGGGTTACCATCTTTGACGCCATGCAGATGAATGCCTCATACACCAGCCTCGTCGCGGTCGGCGACTCCTTCACCGAGGGCATGTCGGACCTGTTGCCCGACGGCTCCTACCGAGGATGGGCCGACCTCCTCGCGGGCCGCATGGCGGCCCGGACCCCCGGTTTCCGCTACGCGAACCTCGCGGTGCGCGGCAAGCTGATCGGGCAGATCGTCGACGAGCAGGTGGACGTGGCCGCCGCCATGCGGCCCGATGTGATCACGTTGGTCGGCGGCCTCAACGACACCCTGCGCCCCAAGGTCGACATGGGGCGGGTCCGCGGTCTCCTGGAGGAGGCCGTTGAGCGGCTGGCCCCGGCCTGCGAGCGACTCGTCCTGATGCGCAGCCCCGGCCGCAACGGTCCGGTCCTCGAACGCTTCCGGCCCCGCATGGAGGAGCTGTTCGTCGTCGTCGACGAGCTCGCCGAGCGGCACGGCGCACTGGTGGTCGACCTCTACGGGGCACCCGCGCTCGCCGACCCCCGCTCATGGGACGTCGACCGGCTGCACCTGACCGGCGAGGGACACCGCCGGGTCGCGGAAGCGGTGTGGCAGACCCTCGGATACGAGGCCGAGGACCCGGACTGGCACGTCCCGTCGGCGCCCACCCCGCCACCGGGCTGGGTCTCCCGCCGCACCGCCGACGCCCGGTTCGCCCGGCAGCACCTGCTGCCGTGGATCGGGCGACGGCTGACGGGCCGCTCGTCCGGCGACGGCCGGCCGGCCAAGCGTCCCGAGCTGCTGCCCTACGAAGGTCCCGTCACGGGCGGACGCCGGGACTGAGCGCGCACGGCGTCCGAGCGGACGGGGCGGTGAAGCCGGCCCGAAGGGGCGGCCTCCGCCGTGTCAGCTCTCTCGAGTGACACGGCGGCCCATGCTCCGCATAGGTGAGGACGCTACCGGATCACCCCTCGGCCGCCACAGGGCGCACGGGGGGCGCTCGACAGCGCGGGTATGCAGTTGATGCGCCCGCCCACACGCCCGTGAGTACGGCCGGGCCCGGCGCGTACGCCGGGCCCCGCCGACGGCCCCTCCAGCTTTGCGGAGCATGGAGAGGAGCCGTCTCGCCATCCCTGTGAGGGATGGCAAGTAACAGGCCAGCCGGGAGTTCCCGCTGGAATCAACATCAAAGCACTCGAGCGTTGGCCTGAGAAGTACACCCCTGAGCACCGCCCAGGGAACTTGCCGGCACCTGTCCGCGGGCGTGGCCGGGGCAAAGGCGTGGGAGCACCTTTTGGCACTGACACGCCAACGGTGGACCGATCAGGGCCGATGTGCCCCATCGGCACCGTTGCGGTGGGTTGCGGGCAGGGTGAGAAACCAGCCATCCCGGGCAACGGTGCCTACTGCCTGCCAGGATCGCTCTGCGCCAGGTGCAGTACACGGATAGTGAGCGTTCGTGGACGCGTCGCCCCGATTCGCCTCGTACAGAGGCGCTGGGCACCACGAGTGAGAAACAGTCAGCCGAAGCGGCGCCCCCTCCGGGGATCACGCACTGTCGCCGGTGATTCCGCCGGAGGGCAGGGGGGTGGCCGTCAGCGGGCCGTGCGCCATGACGATCGAGGCGAGCGGGTACGGGGGCCCGTCCGTGCCGCGCAGGACCAGCAGCGGCATCCCGCGCTCGTCCTGGCGCCGGCCGAGGGACAGCCAGATCCGGTCGGTGCGGTCGACCTGCCCCATCCCGAGGTCGTAGATCCGCCCCCAGAGGAAGAACGGATCGGCGGCCGTGTCGCTCGCTTCCTGGAGGAGTTCGGGGACACCGTGCGCGGTCAGGTGGACGGCGACGCCGTCGAGGGTTCCGGCGGCCACCTGGGCGTGCCCGGCCGTCCTGGTCCGGACGTTGCGGGGAGCGCCGATCGCGTCGAGCCAGTACTCCCAGTCGTCCAGGCAGGTGGCCTTGATGGCCACCGTGACCCGCTCGCCGTCCGCCATGATCTGCATGGCCTCCAGGCGGGCGAGGTGGTCGGACTGCAGGCTCGCGGCCACGGAGACCGCGCGGGCGGAGGCACTGCCCCATCCGACCGTGCGCGACCGCGCGGCAGCCGGCCGCACCCGCGGGACCTGGCCGTCGACGCGCTGCGGTACGGGTGCGGCCCCGTGGTCCGCCGTGCCCCGTCCGGCGCCGCGGGCGGCGAGATGCAGCACGATCGCACCGCGCGCGGGCGGCACGAGCGGCGAGGCCAGGGCGGTGCGGTCGTGCCGGGGCTCCGTGTCCTCGCCGCCGGGAACCGGTCCCGCGTGGTCCGGTACGGACGCGGGAGCGCGATCGTGCCGGGGCTCGGACTCCTCCCCGCCGGCCGCGGTCTCCTCACCGTCCGGCCCGGGCGCGGGGACACGGTCGTGCCGCGGCTCGAAACCGCCGGCAGGGCCCTGCTCCGCACTATCGGGCGCGGGTGCGGACGCGTGGTCGTGCCGCGGTTCGAGGTCGCCGCCGGAGATCCACCCTCTGACGTCGGGCACCGACGCGGGCCCGGCGTCACGCCGGAACTCGACATCGCCACCGGAGATCAGGTCCCTGACATCGGGCAGGGAAGCACGCACAGCCTCGCGCCGGGGCTCGACGTCGCCGCCGAGGACCAGGCCCTTGCCGTCCGGCACGGCCGAGGACGTGCGGTCGTGCCGTGGTTCCACATCGCCGCCGGAGATCCGGCCCCTGGCGTCCGGCACGGAAGCGGGCACGGCGTCGTGCCGTGGCTCGACATCGCCACCGGGGGTCCGCCCCCTGACGACCGGCAGGGAAGCGCGCTTGACGTCATCGCCCGGCTCGACGTCGGCGGCAGGGGGCCCGGCCTCGTCGTCCGGCGCGGTCGAGGGCGCCCGGCCGTGTCGTGGCTCGACATCGTCGCCGGGGATCAGCCCCTTGCGGTTCAGCGCGGTGGCGATCCGCATCGCGACCTCGCTCGGGTAGCCGCAGTCCTCGACGATCGTGTCCACGGCCGCGTGGTAGGCCTCCGGACAGTGCACGGCCTCGACCTGTGTCCGCAGCCGTTCGAGGACACCGGCTCCGCCGGCCTCCACCAGACGCCCCTGCGCCTCCAGGTCTGCGACGAACTCCCGGGCGAACGCGCTGAGTTGCTCGGCAAGATTGGCTTCGACGACCGAACGGATCCCGGGCACGGTGGTCATGCCGCCACCCCCAGGTACTCACTGCGGAGCTTGGCCAGGGCCCTGAACTGCAGGGTCTTCACGGCGCCTTCGGACCGTGACATCTGCCGTGCCGTCTCCAGCACCGAGAACTCCATCAGGAAGCGGCGCGTGAGGACTTCGCGCTGTGGTGGCCGCAGCTGCTCCAGGGCCCGGCGCAGCAACTCCTCGTCCAGACTGATCAGTACGGTGTCCTCGGTGCTGACCGTGAGGTCCTCGTCGAAGCCGAGCATGTCCTCGACCACGAACTCGCGTCGCTGGGCACTCTTGCAATGGTCGATGACCTTGTTCCGGGCGATGGTGATCAGCCACCCGACAAAGCCGATGCCGCGATAAGTGAAGGTCTCGCGTTTCATCCAGGCGTTGAGAAAGGTCTCGCCGGTGATGTCCTCGGCGACCTGCCGATTGCGTACACGGCGCTGTACGTAAGCCAGTACCGCGGGGTGATGCAGAGCGTAGAGCTCCCCGAAAGCGTCCCGGTCGCCCGCGAGCGCGCGGGCGATAAGGGCCGGTTCTCTGGTGTCGAACCGCGGTGTGGCGGCGTTAGCCTCGGCGATCAAGGCCTACTCCGTTCATGAGTGGATGAACTGTGGTGGGCAGGTGCTGCGACGGTCCGCTCCGGCCATGGCCGGGCTCGGGCGCCGGATGACCGGGTCGTCGTGTCCGAAGGTTTCGAGGCGTCCCCACGGTTGCCTCGCAGCTCCGGAGCCTGGTCGAGCTGATGCCGAGGCGGTGCAAATAGGGTCCCCTCAAAGGGACTTGCATACGTGCGACTAACTCACAGTCATGCAACATATGCAACTTGCGTACACGTACGCAAGTTGCTTCGCCGGTATGAAGACGAGACTTTTTGTGGGGAACTGGCGTACGAGCCGTCCCCCTTGGCCTGCCATGACTCTTAAATGCCGATTGACCTGCGAAGATGCACGCATGCAAGTCGCGTGCAAGTTGCATACACGCGCGCTACTCTCCGGAACATGCGGAGCATGGAAGAGTCCCCCCACGAGTCCCGCGGTGAGCGACAAGCTCTCGCAAGGAGGGTGGGCGAGTACCTCACAAATGCCGCGACAGCGGCCGGGTACGACGTACGCCCACGAGCCGGTGGCCGGGCTCAACTGGCCATCGCGATTGGAGTGAGCCTGACGACGATCAGCAGAACACTGGAAGGAAAAACCCTCCCCCTTCCCTCGCAACTGACCACATGGGCGTCAGTACTTGGCCTCGACCAGCGAGAGATGTTGGTGAACAGCGGCATGCTTCCGCCGGAACACGGGCCTCAGCCTGCGACACGGAGGGTAGCCTCGGTATCACTCACCCCGGAGGAGGCCATGGACGCATGGGGAATCACTGATCTCAGAATCCGCACAATGCTCAGCGGGAACATCGTCCAAGCGATCGAGCTCCAAAAGGATCTCGATGCCGACGACAGCCGGGGGGCCACTGCAAGGGGGTAACAAAACGTGGCGTACAGACTGGCAACCGCGTCCGCCGCCAGCTGCACAGCCGGCTGGACATTCGTGGGCGTGGGCGTCTGGCACCATGCATGGGAATCGGCGACAGTCGGGATCGGCCTGTTGACCATGGGCGTGGCCGGGGCACTAGCTGCCCTGCTCCGCCATACGGTGACTCAGGTCGACACCCGCACACGACATGATCTCAGCGTCCTGGCGGAACACCGACGACGTCTCGAGCTGGACCTGCAAAAACACGAGCTGGACCTGGCCCGGCGAGAGAAGGCCATGGCTCGCAGGGCCACCATCACAGCCATCCGACTCGGCAGTCATGCCAGAGCCCTCGACGAGGCGCGCAACGCGAACACGGCACTGCGCGCCAAGAACTCCCAGCTCATGCAGGAGATCGAGGAAGTCAACGACGAGCGCAACCAGCTGATCACGGCAGAGCTCACCTTTGCCCACGACCGGTTCACCTCACGGACGTACGGGGGTCTGCGCGCTGTCGTCGGCAGCGAGCAGTCCCACCCCGATCCGCACGCACAGGCGGGCTACGGAAGCCGCCCCCCGCGTTCCGGATCCTGAGCACCACCCTGCGAAAAGGTTCCACCGAGCCATCCACCCATCAATACGGTGAACAACTCCCCTCTGTTCAAAGGAGTTGAGCGTCAATCCGCCGCGATGACAGGCGGACGCAGGAGCGACGACGCGGTCTGCGGTGCGCGCCGAGTGCGACACCTCCGTCCCGTCCCCGCACCTCTCACGCACGCCCCGGTCCGCCGGGGGGTGCCGCTCCGCGACGACCTGGGCATCCGGGACGCCGCGGACATAACAGGAGTGGCGCCGGACAGCCGGTATGCTCCATACACGTGACTGCCGCGCCTGCTAAGCCCCGTATCCCCAACGTTCTCGCCGGACGCTACGCCTCCGCCGAGCTCGCCACGCTCTGGTCCCCCGAGCAGAAGGTGAAGCTGGAGCGTCAGCTCTGGCTCGCCGTGCTGCGGGCGCAGAAGGACCTCGGGATCGAGGTGCCGGACGCCGCCATCGCCGACTACGAGCGCGTCCTCGACCAGGTCGACCTCGCGTCCATCGCCGAGCGCGAGAAGGTCACCCGGCACGACGTGAAGGCCCGGATCGAGGAGTTCAACGACCTCGCCGGCCACGAGCACGTGCACAAGGGCATGACGTCCCGCGACCTCACCGAGAACGTCGAGCAGCTTCAGATCCGGCTCTCCCTCGAGCTGATGCGCGACCGCACCGTGGCGGTCCTCGCCCGGCTGGCCAGGCTCGCCGGCGAGTACGCCGAGCTGGTCATGGCCGGCCGCTCGCACAACGTGGCCGCGCAGGCCACCACCCTCGGCAAGCGCTTCGCGACCGCAGCCGACGAGATGCTCGTCGCGTACGGCCGTCTCGAGGAACTCCTCGGCCGCTACCCGCTGCGCGGCATCAAGGGCCCGGTCGGCACGGCCCAGGACATGCTCGACCTGCTGGGCGGTGACGCAGCGAAGCTCGCGGACCTGGAGCGCCGGATCGCCGGGCACCTCGGCTTCTCCGAGGCCTTCACCTCCGTCGGCCAGGTCTACCCGCGCTCGCTGGACTACGACGTCGTGACCGCGCTGGTGCAGCTCGCGGCCGCCCCGTCCTCCACCGCGAAGACCATCCGTCTGATGGCCGGGCACGAGCTGGTCACCGAGGGCTTCAAGCCCGGTCAGGTCGGCTCGTCCGCGATGCCGCACAAGATGAACACCCGCTCCTGCGAGCGCGTCAACGGTCTGATGGTCATCCTGCGCGGCTACGCGTCGATGACCGGCGAGCTGGCCGGCGACCAGTGGAACGAGGGCGACGTGTCGTGCTCGGTGGTGCGCCGGGTCGCGCTGCCTGACGCGTTCTTCGCGCTGGACGGTCTGCTGGAGACTTTCCTGACCGTCCTCGACGAGTTCGGCGCGTTCCCGGCCGTTGTCGCCCGCGAGCTCGACCGCTACCTGCCGTTCCTGGCGACGACCAAGGTCCTGATGGGCGCGGTGCGCGCCGGTGTCGGCCGTGAGGTCGCCCACGAGGCGATCAAGGAGAACGCCGTCGCCTCCGCCCTGGCCATGCGCGAGCAGGGCGCCGAGCGCAACGAACTGCTCGACAAGCTCGCCGCGGACGAGCGGATCCCGCTGGACCGCGCGCAGCTCGACGAGCTGATGGCCGACAAGCTGTCGTTCACGGGAGCCGCGGCCGACCAGGTGGCCGTCGTCGTCGGCCGTGTCGAGGAGATCGTGAAGCAGCACCCCGAGGCCGCGGGCTACACGCCCGGCGCGATCCTCTGACCCACCTCGCACACGCGGACCGGGAGGCCGCTCGCGACCGGCTCGTACCGTCGTCGCGGGCGGCCTCCCGGCGTTCACCGTCGGTGTGGAGCGCTGACGCAAGCCGTGTTCGGCCGCGCCGAAGACGCTGGTCAGCCTGGGCAAAAGCGGAGTTCAGCCGCCGCGGGAGCGGTGTACAGCCCTGGCGGGAGCGGGATGCAGCCGTCGCGAGAGCGGCGTGGAGCCGTGCCGGAAAGGGCGTAGAGCCGTGCCGAAATCGGGTCGCGGACCGGGCTCCGTCTGGGCAGAATCCGGCACATGGAGCGCCTGTCGGAGATCGCGAGCGACCTGACCGAGGTCAACGGCATCGTCGGCGTGTGCCTGGGCGGCAGCCGGGCCAGTGGTACGCACGGTCCCGACTCCGACTTCGACCTGGGCCTGTACTACCGGCCACCGCTGGACACCGCGGCCCTGCGCCGGCTCGCGGCCCGGCTGACCGGTGGCCCGGTGGAGGTGACCGAGCCCGGCGGCTGGGGGCCGTGGGTGGACGGTGGCGGCTGGCTGACCGTCGACGGCCATCGCGTCGACTGGATCTACCGCGACCTGGACCGGGTGCACCGCGTCTGGCGGGACTGCCGGGCCGGGCGCTTCGAGATCGGTGTCCAGCCGGGCCACCCGCTGGGCGTGTACTCGCACTCCTACGTCGGTGAGGTGGCCGTCGGGCAGGTCCTCGCCGATCCCGGTGGCGAGCTCAGGAACCTGCGGGAGCTGACGCGCCACTACCCCGGACCGCTGCGCGAAGCGCTCATGGACAACGCGCGGTGGGAGGCGCCGTTCATCCTCGCGGCCGCCCGCAAGGGAGCTGCGCGCGGAGATGTCTTCTACGTCTCCGGCTGCCTCTTCCGCGCGGTCGGGCTTCTCACGCACGCCCTCCATGCCCGGGCCCGGCGCTGGGTGCTGAACGAGAAGGGGGCGGTTCGGGCCGCGGGGGAACTCGCCGTCGCCCCGGCGGACTTCACCGCGCGGGCTCACGGGCTGTTCTCCGCGCTCGGCACCACTCCGGAGACACTGACCGCCACGCTCGACGACGCCGCCGGACTGGTCGCCGACGTGTGCGACCGCCTCGACCGCTGATCAGCTCCCCGCAGGGGCTCGACGCGTCACGGCGGGTCCGTCTCCGTGATCACCGCCAGCAGCCTGAACTCCTGGCCCTCGCCCAGCCGGGAGACGCCGAGAGCGAGCCAGCGGCCGGTCTCCTGCACCCGCCACACCTGGGCGTTCCTCATGTGCGAACCGAGGGAGGCCCAGGGCTCCGGTATTCGCTCGTCGCCCTGCTCGGCACGCAGGAACACTCCGTCCAGGCTGATCCACTCCGGATCCCCCCACCGGTCGGCGAGCCGCTGAGCGAGCGCTTCACGCAGGGCTTCGTACTGCTCGGCCTCCTCCCGCTCGCCGTGACCGTCCCCCGTTGGACCGGCGCCGCGCTCCAACTCGACGACATGGAAACCGGGTCCCCCGGGAGGGCCGTACGACCCGGCGACCGACCCGCCGCGCCCCGTGGGAAAGTCCTCGGCGCACAGCCGGTCGATCGTGGCGAGATGCCGCGCGATGGTCATGACGTCCAGTAAAGCCGCCGCCACTGACAATTGGTGAGGCGTCAGGAAGCCAGTGCGCTCAGGCGTCCCGGCGCCGGACGCACCACGCGCCCGCTCCCAGAGCCGCCGCCGCCCACAGCGCCGTCACCGCGAGCCCGCTCCAGGGTCCGAGAGCGCCGTCCCACGAAGCGTGCAGGACCGTCTGACCGGCCTTGTCCGGCAGGAAGTCCGCCACGCTCCCCGACGCCGACCCGACGACGAAGGACACGATCAACAGGAACGGGATCAGGATGCTCAGTGTGGCGACGCCGCTGCGCAGGACGGCCGTCAGGCCCGCCGCGAACAGGGCCATCAGGGACAGGTAGACCGCGCAGCCCACCACGCCCCGCAGTTCCGCCGTCCAGGTCAGGGCGTCCGCCCGGGACCCGAGCACCGACGTACCGACCACCAGACTGGACACGCCGGTCACCAGGCCGATCCCGAGGGCCGGCACGCCGATCGCCACCGTCTTCGCCAGGAACCAGCGCCCCCGGTGCGGAACCGCCGCGAGCGACACCCGAAGCGCGCCGCCCCGGTACTCGGCCGCGACCGCCTGGGCTCCGAAGGTGATGGCCGCGATCTGGCCGAAACTGACACCGAAGAACGTCGAGAACAGCGGGTCGAACTCCGGGCCGTCGGAGTCGTCGAGGCCCGCGAGCGCGGAGAACGCGACCGTGGAGAGCAGGACGGCCAGCAGGCCCCAGAGGAGCGGGCGCAGGGTACGGATCTTGATCCATTCCGCGCGGAGTGCGGGTGCGAAGGACATGGTCACGCCTCCTGGGGCTGTGTCGGGGCGGCGGCGAACTCGGTCTCGGTGGCGGTCAGGTCCAGATAGGCCTGCTCCAACGTGCCCTCTTCCGCGGCGAGTTCGAGGATGGAGAGTCCGGCGGCCGAGGTGAGGCGCCCGATGTCCTCCAGCCGCGCGTCGTACGCGGTCCAGCGGCCCTCCTCGCCCTCGGCGGCCTCGACGCCGTGTTCCGCGAGCAGGGCGCCCAGCGCGCGGCTGTCCGTGCTGCGCACCCGGACGCGGGGCTGCACGCGCGCGTCGATGAACTCACGCCTCGGCATGTCGGCCAGCAGCCTGCCGCGGCCGAGGACGACGAGCTGGTCGGCGAAGGAGGCGGTCTCGTTCATGAGGTGGCTGGAGACGAGGACGGTGCGCCCCTCCCGGGCCAGCCGGCGCAGCAGCTCCCGGATCCAGATGATTCCTTCTGGATCCAGCCCGTTCGACGGTTCGTCCAGGAGCACCACGGGCGGGTCGCCGAGGAGGGCGGCCGCGATGCCCAGGCGCTGACGCATGCCCAGGGAGTACGTCTTCACCCGGTGGCGGGCTACCGCGGCGAGCCCGGTCTCCTCCAGCACTTCGTCGACCCGGCGTTCGGGGATCCGGTTGGTGGCGGCGAGTGCCCGCAGGTGGTTCCGGGCGGTCCGTGACCCGTGGGCGGCTCCCGCGTCGAGCAGGGCGCCCACCTTCCGGAGCGGTTCGTCGAGGGTGGCGTACGCGCGGCCGCCGATGACGGCGGTGCCGGAGGTGGGCCGGTCCAGGCCCAGCACGAGCCGCATGGTGGTGGACTTCCCGGCGCCGTTGGGGCCGAGGAATCCGGTGACACGGCCCGGGAGGACGCTGAAGGTCAGGTGGTCCACGGCGCGCCTGCTGCCGTACTCCTTGGTCAGGTCTTGGACGTCGATGCTGGTCATGGGCACAGCCTGGCCGCCGCCCGCCCCCGCTCGCCTCCCCCGCGGGTGGAGATCGTCTCCCCCGCCCGGGGGAGGTCTGTTGTCGGTGCCCGCTGGCAGGATGGCGCGATGGCCCGATTTCTGCGCCCGCTGCTGTGGGGGACGACGTACACGCGACTGCTGCACCTGTGGGTGCCGATGCTGTTCGTCAGCGTGTGGCTGTTCATCGACATGTCGAAGCCGTGGGTGCCGGCGGTGCTGCTGATACCGCTCGGACTGATCCCGGCCGTGCGGCGGGGCGAGGGTGTGCAGGCGCGGTTCATGCTGGCGCCGGGCGAGCGGGGCGGCGAGGACACGGTGTTCTCGGTCGCTCCCTCCTCCTGCTGGCGGGACCGGTGGCGGACGGTGCTCTGGCTGGAGGCGCGCCTGCTGCTGGGGGCGGCGGCGTCCGTGGTCACCGTGTGGCTGCCCGTGTTCGCCGTCGACCTCACCCGAGCGGCCCTCGGCCACTGGCCGTCCGGCGACCCCGTGGTGCGGCTCCTGGACCCGCACTGGAGCTGCGCGCTGCTGATTCCTGTGCCCCTGCTCGCCCTGTACGGCGCGGTGGTCGGGCTCGGTGAGCTGGTCACGGCGCTCGCGCGACGGCTCCTCGGCCCCTCCCCCGGCGAGCGGCTGGCCGCGCTGGAGGAGCGCACGGAGCAACTCCTGGAGCGCAACCGCATCGCCCGTGAGCTCCACGACTCCATCGGCCACGCGCTCACCGTCGCGGTGGTGCAGGCCGGTGCCGCGCGCGCGGCCGGCGACCCGGAGTTCACCTCCCGCGCCCTGACCGCCATCGAGGAGACCGGAAGGGCCGCTCTGGAGGACCTGGAGCGGGTGCTCGGGGTGCTGCGCGAGGCGGAGCGCCCGGCGAGCGGCCGCCCCACGCTGACCGACGCGGACCGGCTGCTCGAATCGGCACGCACCTCGGGGGCCAAGGTGGACGCCGAGGTCTCGGGCCCGTTGGACACGGTGGCCGGTCCGGTCTCCCGGGAGGGCTACCGCATCCTCCAGGAGTCGCTCACCAACGTGCTCCGGCATGCCGGGAGTGTTCCGGTGCGGGTGCGTATCGAGGTCAGGGACGGCACGCTCTCCCTGGAGGTCCGCAATCCGCTGCCGGACGGCAGATCCGGCGCCGGGCGGGGCAGCGGTCTGCGCGGCATACGGGAGCGGGCCGCGCTGCTCGGCGGCAGCGCCCGTACGGGCCCGCACGAGGGCGACTGGCAGGTCCATGCCGAGCTGCCGTTGCACTGATCTACGCTGGCCGGATGCCGGTCACCGTTCTGCTCGTCGACGACGAACCCCTCGTACGCGCGGGTCTGCGCGCCGTTCTCGAGGCGCAGCCCGACATCGAGGTCGTCGGTGAGGCCGCCGACGGCGCCGCCGTGATCCCGCTGGTCCGCCGGCTGCGACCGGACGTGGTCGCCATGGATGTCCGGATGCCCCTGATGGACGGCATCGAGGCCACCCGCGCGCTGCTGCGGACGGTCGCGGACCCGCCGAAGATCCTCGTGGTGACGACGTTCGAGAACGACGAGTACGTCTACGAGGCGCTGCGCGCGGGTGCCGACGGCTTCCTGCTGAAGCGGGCGCGGCCGGCCGAGATCGTGCACGCGGTGCGGCTGGTGGCCGAGGGCGAGTCCCTGCTGTTCCCCGCCTCCGTGCGGCAGTTGGCGGCCGACTACGGTGAGGGCGGGGCCAGTCCGGCGGCGCGGGCGGCCATGGAGCGGGCCGCGCTGACCGAGCGCGAGGCGGACGTGCTGCGGCTGATGTCCCGGGGCATGTCCAACGCCGAGATCGCCGCGCGGCTGGTCGTCGGCACGGAGACGGTCAAGTCGCACGTCAGCTCCGTACTGGCGAAGCTGGGGGCCCGGGACCGTACTCAGGCGGTCATCGCGGCCTACGAATCGGGGTTCGTGGCGCCGGGCTGACGGCGGCCCGCGGACGGAAAGGGTCCCCGGCCCTCGCCGGGGTCCGCCGCGACGAGTACGATCCGGCCAACACGCGTACGAGCTGGGAGGACGGACGTTGGGGCAGTTGACCGGCGGGGATCCCTCTCTGCTGCGACGGATCAATTCCGCTGTGGTCCTGCACGCCTTGCGTGCCACGGACTGTGCGACGCTCACCGAGATCACCCGGGTGACCGGACTGTCACGGCCGACGGTCGAAGGGGTCGTCGAGGGACTGATCGAGAACGGGCTCGTCGTCGAGAAGGCGGCCGAGGAGGGCGCCACGCGGCGCCAGGGGCGTCCGGCGCGCCGATACCGGTTCCGGGCCGAGGCGGGGCACCTGCTGGGCCTGGAGATCGGCCCGCACCGCGTCGCGGCGCTGCTCGCGGACCTGGACGGGCGCGTGATGGGCGCGATGGCCAAGGACGTGGACGAGCGGGCGTCCGCCGACGAGCGGCTGGAGCGGCTGCGGGTGGCGGTCGCCGAGCTGCTGCGCCGGGCGGGCGTCGCCCGCAGTTCGCTGCGCGCGGTGGGTGTGGGAAGTCCCGGGATCGTGGAGGCGGACGGCACCGTACGCCTGGGCACCGCGCTGCCGGAGTGGACCGGGCTTCCGCTGGGCGAGCGGCTGAGCCGTTCCTTCAAGTGCCCGGTGCTCGTGGAGAACGACGCCAACGCGGCGGCGGTCGCGGAGCACTGGAAGGGCGCGGCGACCGAGTCCGACGACGTCGTGTTCGTCCTGGCGGGGCTGAGCCCGGGGGCCGGCGCCCTGATCGGCGGGCGGCTGCACCGCGGATTCGGCGGCGCGGCCGGTGAGATCGGCGCGCTGCATCTGCTGGGGCGTGACGTCACCCCCGAGACGCTGCTCTCGACGACGGACGAGCCGTTGCACCCGCTCGACGAGCAAGCCGTCGCCAAGGTGTTCGCGCTGGCCAAGGACGGCGACCAGCGGGCGCGCGCGGCGGTCGAGCGCTTCATCCAGCGGCTGGTGCACGACGTGGCGGCCCTGGTCCTGGCCCTCGACCCGGAACTCGTCGTCATCGGCGGCTGGGCCGCCGGCCTCGACGGCGTACTGGAGCCGCTGCGCAGGGAGTTGGCGCGCTACTGTCTGCGTCCGCCCAAGGTGGCGCTCTCGATGCTGGGGGAAGCCGCGGTGGCGACGGGTGCGCTGCGGCTGGCGCTCGACCACGTGGAGGAGCAGTTGTTCGCGGTGGAGGGATCCGTGACCGCGCGCCGCTGAGACGCGAGCGACGCGGCGGTCCGGGCCGGGCGACGGCTCAGGAGGCGCGGCGCTCCGGGTCGTGGTGGATCTCCACGCCGCCGGAATCGCCGAAGGTGAGCCGGCAGGTGTCCGCGCGGTACGTGGCCACGGACACCGCGACGGTACGCCCCTCGGTGAAGAAGCGGGTCGTGACGACGAGAACGGGCGCGCCGGGAAGCCGGTCGAGCTCCTTGGCGTCGTCCGCGCGGGCCGAGCCCAGCTCGACGGCACGGTCCTGGCCCTCGAGGTCCAGGCGCTGGAGCTCGCGCAGCACGGCACGCGCGCGTGCGGCGCCCGAGGGCGCGTCGATCGCCGACAGGTCCGGCACCGAGGACGCCGGGATGTAGAGGAGTTCGGCGGCGACGGGCTGGCCGTGCGTCACCAGGGAACGGCGCACGGTGTGCACCGGCTCGCCGTCGGCTGTCTCCAGGATGCCGGCCACCGCCGCGGGGGGCGCCGCCACCGTGCAGTCCGCGGCGTGCCAGGTGTCACCGGCCGCCCCGGGCCACACATGCTGTTCCGTTCCCACGGCCACGCCCATGCGCGGGGGCGCGACGGTGGTGCCCACACCGCGACGGCGCTGCAGCCGGCCTTCCAGTTCGAGCTGCTCGAGTGCCTGGCGCAAGGTCGCCCGGGCGACACCGAAGCGGGCCGCCAGATCACGTTCGTTGGGCAGGATCTCGCCCACGGTGAACTCGGAGTCCAGCGCTTCGCTGAGCACGGTCCTCAGGTGCCAGTACTTCGGTTCCGGCACCGATTCCAACTGCGTGGTCCCCACCCTGTCCTCCGCAATCGCCGTGGCCCGGCGGCGTTTTAACGCCCTTGTTTATTAAAGGTTCCTGCACTATCCGCGACGATAGGGCCGCCCCCACCCTTGGTCAAGACCAATCCTCGAACCCTTACCGATTGCACAGGCGCCCGGCCGCGGAGCGTTCACGGGGTGTTCTCACCGGGCGACGTCCGTGACACAACGCCGAAAGCCCCCGTACAAAGACGGGGGCTTCCGTTGTCCCGGGGCAGCTCGGTGGAAGGTGTCCGCCGCCGGCTAGCCGGCGGGGATCGACACCAGCTTCTCGGGGTTGCGCACGATGTAGACGCACTGGACACGGCCGTCCGCGACGTCGAGTTGGACGATGCTGTCGGGCTTGCCCCCGGACAGCACGAGCACCGCAAGACCGCCGTTGACCTCGAGGAAGCGCAACTCCAGTGCGGACACGCTCTTCTTGGTGACCCCGACGACGAACCGGCCCACCTTCTCGGCCCCGTCGAGGACGCGCTGCGGCGCCCGGGTGAGGCCGCCGCTGTCGCCGATGAGCCGCGCCTCCGGAGCCAGCAGGGCCATCAGCCCCTCCAGATCCCCCTCGCCCGCCGCGGCGAGGAACCGCTCGGTGAGGTCACGGCGTTCGGCCGGGTCCACCTCGTAGCGCGGCCGCCGTTCCCCGACGTGCCTGCGCGCACGACCGGCGAGTTGACGCACCGCCGGTTCGGTCCGGTCGAGAATCGCCGCGATGTCGGCGTACGGGTAGCCGAACGCCTCCTTCAGGACGAACACCGCGCGCTCCAGGGGTGACAGGGACTCCAGGACGACGAGGACGGCGAGGGAGACGGAGTCCGCGAGCAGCGCCCGTTCGGCACTGTCGGGCACGGTGTCGCCGAAGTCGGTGACGTACGGTTCCGGGAGCCAGGGTCCGACGTAGGCCTCGCGGCGCGTCTGGACCTGGCGCAGCCGGTCGATGGCCAGCCGGGTCGTCACGCGGACCAGGTACCCGCGCGGTTCACGCACGTCCGACCGGTCCTCGGCGGACCAGCGCAGCCACGCTTCCTGGACGACGTCCTCCGCGTCCGCCACGCGTGCGAGCATGCGGTACGCCACACCCATCAGGACGGGGCGGTGTTCCTCGAAGACGTCGGTCGCCGTGTCGATTGCCACCGCACCATCCCACCCGACACATTCCCGGGTGTCCAGGCGAAACAGCCGGGCGAATCCGCCGCGCCGGAGCACAATGACCGCGGACCGCCGGTGGCCGACGGTCCGGACAACGGGAGGAACGACGATGCGATACGGGGTACTGGGCACGGGAGACGTGGGGCGCGCCCTGGCCGGCAAGCTGGTCGAGCTGGGCCACGAGGTCTGCCTGGGTTCGCGGACCAAGGACAACGCGGCGGCCGTCGAGTGGGCGGACGGCGCGGGTCCCACGGCCCAGCACGGCACCTTCGCGGACGCGGCGGCGTTCGGCGAGGTGGTCGTGAACGCGGTGGGCGGGCGGATCGCGCTCACCGTGCTGCGGTCGGCCGGGGAGGAACACCTCGACGGCAAGGTGCTGTTGGACGTCTCCAATCCCCTGGCGATCGAGGACGGCGAACTGCGGCTGTCCCCGGTGGAGTCGGACAGTGTGGGCGAGCAGATCCAGCGGGAGTTCCCGGGCACCCGCGTGGTGAAGAGCCTCAACACCGTCAACTGCCAGGTGATGGTGGAGCCTTCACGGGTGCCGGGCGAGCACCAGATCTTCGTCTCGGGTGACGACGAGAGCGCCAAGGAGCAAGTGACGGCGCTGCTTGGCGAGTTCGGCTGGCCCGCGCAGCGGGTGTTCGACCTCGGGGACATCCGGACCGCGCGGGCGGTGGAGATGTACCTGCCGCTGTGGGTCAAGCTCATGCAGAACATCGGGCACGCGGACTTCAACATCGAGGTGCGCGGGGCGCGTTAGCTCGGGCCGCTGGGCCGGAAGGGGCCCAGGTGCGGCATGCGGCGAGCGTGGGGGTACGGGCATCCGGCCGACGCCGGTTGCCCGGGCCCGGCCCGGCGCCACCGTCCCCGCGGTGCGGCGCCCGGCTTCAGGCACACGGCTCGGGGTTCGTGTCGGCGTGGGGTTCGCGACGGCGTGGGGTTCGTGACGGCTCGGGGTTCGTGACGGCTCGGGGCTACCCGTCGGTAGCAGTTGCTGACAAGCTGTCTACGAGATGGTTCGTCACGGCGCTCAGACGAGGAGCAGTCCCATGTCCGACACGGTCACCGTCAGCCTCCCCTCACCGCGCGGCCCGAAGGCGGTCACCGTGTCCTACGCGCGCGAGGGCACCGGCGAACCGCTGCTCCTGCTGCACGGCATCGGCCACCACCGCCAGGCCTGGGACCCGGTCATCCCCATCCTCGCCGCCGAACGCGACGTCGTCGCCGTCGACCTCCCCGGCTTCGGTGTGTCCCCGGCGCTGCCCGACGGGCTCACCCACGACCTGCCGACGGTGGTTCCCCTGCTCGGCGCGCTGTGCGAGGCGCTGGAGATCGGGCGGCCGCACGTGGCCGGCAACTCGCTCGGCGGTCTGCTGGCCCTGGAACTGGGCCGCGAGAAGCTCGTACGTTCCGTCACCGCTCTCTCGCCCGCCGGCTTCTGGTCGCCGGTGGAGCGGCGGTACGCCTTCGGCCTGCTGATCGCCATGCGCCAGACGGCCCGCCGCATGCCCCTCCCGGTGATCGAGCGGCTCTCCCGCTCCGCGGCCGGGCGGGCCGTGCTGACCAGCTCCATCTACGCCCGGCCCGGCCGCCGTTCACCCGAGGCGGTCGTCGCCGAGACCCTCGCGCTCGCGCACGCCGAGGGATTCGCCGAGACCCTCCGGGCGGGTACGAACGTCCAGTTCACGGACGACATCCCGACGCTCCCCGTCACGGTGGCCTGGGGAACCCGCGACCGGCTGCTGATCCGCCGCCAGGGCGTCCGGGCCAAGCAGATCATTCCGCGGGCCCGGCTGGTGCGGCTGCCCGGCTGCGGCCACGTCCCGATGAACGACGACCCGGCGCTCGTCGCCCGCGTCATCCTCGACGGAAGCCGCTGAGCCCTCCCGGGTCACGGTCGTCGGGCGGCTCCTCGTGGCAGCCCGGTGACCGCGCCGAAGGACGAGGCTCAACGCACCCGATCCGAGGGCGACTCCGGCACCCACGAGGGCGCTTCCCGCCGCCTGCGCGATCCCGTAGGCACCCGTGCCCACGAACGGCGCGGTGCCGGCGGCGGAGACCGGGATGAGGCCGGAGAAGAGCGTGGCGCGCTCCGCGCCGATGCGCTGCACGCCCATGTACCAGCAGACGAAGCCGACGACCGTGACGACCGCCGCCTGCCACAGCAGGGCGGTCGCCTCGGTCGCGTCCGGCACCCGCAGCCACGCTCCGCGGTCGGTGATCACCCCGACCAGCGCCGATTCGGCCGCGGCGACGGCGCACACGGTGGCCGACAGCAGCCGTGGCCCGAGCGGACGCAGAACCGGTACGGCGAGCACGGCGAAGCCGGCCTCCCCGGCCAGCGCGCCCACCGAGCAGAGGATCCCGGCCGCGTCCGTGCGGCCCCATCCCTGAACGGTGAAGGCGCCGAGGGCGACCAGCAACGCCCCGTACAGGACACGGCGTTGTGGACGGCGGCCCTCCTGAAGGGGCACGAGCACCGCGACGACGACGGGGGCGCAGCCCACGAAGACGCCGGGGACCGCCGGTTCGGCCGTGCGCTCGGCGGCGAGCACCGCCAGGTTGAAGCCGACCATGCCGACGGCCGCGACCAGCGCGAGCCGCCCCCACTGGCGGGCCGTGAGCCGGCGCAGCGGGGCGACACCGCCCCGGCCGACGAGGGGCAGCAGAAGGACGCAGGCGAGGCCGTAACGCAGGAACTGGCCGCCCGCGTACGGATAGTGGCCCAGGAGACTGTTGGCGGTGAAGGACCCTCCGACGAGGACACAGGCGAGGGCGGCGAGCAGCGCGCCCCGGGCGGTGGTGGCGTTCATGACCGTCACGCTATGAACGGGCGTGGCCCGGTTTAAGGTCCACTTCCATGACGTCATCGGGGACCAATCGCGGCGGGCCACCGCGTCCCGCTCCGACAGCACCGGCCACGGCTCCGGCAGGTCCGGCCACGGCTCCGGCAGGTCCGGCCGCGGCTCCGGCAGGTCCGGCGGAATCGGCGCGCCCGTGGACGGCCGCGTGGGAGCTGCTCCTTCCGGCCGCGTCCGCTCCGGCGCGCGCGCGTGGACGCACCCTTCAGGCCGCGCTGCGCGAGGCGGTCCGCTCCGGGCGGCTCGCTCCCGGCACCCGGCTGCCGTCCAGCCGCGAGCTGGCCGGGGATCTCGGCGTGTCGCGGGGGCTGGTCACCGAGGCGTACGAGCAGTTGACGGCGGAGGGCTATCTGCGCAGCGACCGGGGGTCCGGCACCTGGGTCGGCGGCGCGGTCCGGGGCGTCGGCCCACGCGCGCGTGACCGTGCCCCGGGGGCGGCGGGCGTGCGGGCCGACTTCGTAGCCGGAAGCCCCGACCTGTCGCTGTTCCCGCGCTCCGCCTGGGCCGCCGCGCACCGGGGAGTCCTGGCCGAACTGCCCCACCGGACGCTGGGATACCCGGACCCGCGCGGTCTGCCGCGACTGCGGACGGCCCTGGCCGAACTCCTCGTGCGCCGCCGGGGTGTGGTCGCGGACCCGGAGCGCCTCGTCGTGGTCTCCGGGGTCGCCCAGGCGATGACACTGCTCGGATTCACGCTGCACGCGCGCGGGACACCCCGCGTCGGCGTGGAATGTCCCGGCAGTCCGGACCTCGGCTCGCTGTTCGCCTCGGCCGGCGTCGACACCGTGGCGCTGCCGCTCGACGACGACGGTCTCGCGATCGCCCCGCTCGAATCCTCCGGTGTACGAGCCGTGGTGACGACACCCGCCCACCAGTTCCCCACGGGGATCGCGTACTCGGCGCGGCGCCGGACCGAACTCCTCGACTGGGCCCGGTCCGTGGACGGGCTCGTGATCGAGGACGACTACGACGGGGACTTCCGCTACGACCGTGCCCCGGTCGGTGCCCTCCAGGGGCTGGACCCCGAGCGCGTCGCCTACACGGGCTCGGTCAGCAAGTCGCTCGCGCCCGGGCTCCGGCTCGGCTGGCTCCTCGTCCCTGCGGACCGTTTCGAGGAGGTGGTCGAGCGCAAACGCACCATGGACCTCGGCAACCCCGTCCTCGACCAGGCGCTCCTGGCCCGCTTCGTCGAACGCGGCGACTACGACCGGCACCTGCGCCGCTGCCAGCGCGCCTACCGGGAGCGGCGTGACGTCCTGGTCACCGCCCTGACGGAGCACTTTCCGGGTGCGGAGGTCTCCGGCATCGCGGCCGGTCTGCACGTCGTGGCCGCGCTGCCCGGCCGGTACGGGCCACAGGACCGCTTCCTCGCACGGGCGGCCTCGGCCGGTGTCGTGGTCCGGCCGACGTCGCACTACGGAGCGACGGCCGCGGACGGCGTACGACTCGTGCTGGGCTACGCCCATCTGCCGCCCGCACGGATACGGGACGGCGTGCGGCTGATGGCGCAGGCCGTGCACGGCCGGGGCGCGCTCGACGGGTCGTCGGCGCCTTGAGACGCCGTGGACGGGGTGGGTGCCTCTTGGCCGACGCGGCGCGGCGACGCGGTCACCCGGCCGGCACGGCTCCACGGGCGGCACCATGGCTGCGGCCCAGTAGACGCGGCAACGTAGTTGCGGGCCAGCGGGCGCCACTCCGTGGGCGCTGCTCCTTGGGCGCGACTCCATGGGCGGCATGTCGGCCCTCCACACCCCAAGGCCGGTTGTTCACCCGTGGTTTGCGTGCGCGCTGCGGCGCACCAGTAGGTGTGGCTCTGCACACTGGCCGAATCCGTCCCCGGAGGCGTATCCATGGCGCACCATCCGTCCAGCTCGTTCCCCCATCGCCGCAGCGTGCTGCGCGGCTCCCTGGCCGCCTCGGCGGCACTGACCCTGCCCACCACGCTCGGCGCGGCGCCGGCGTCCGCCCTGTCCGGCCGGCCGACGGCGGGCTGGGGCGTCCAGACCGGCGACGTGACCACCGACTCCGGTCTGGTGTGGGTGCGTTCCGACCGGCCCGCGCGGATGATCGTCGAGACCTCGGCGACCGCCTCCTTCCGGAACCCGCGCAGATGGCACGGTCCGCTGCTCGGCGCGGACACGGACTTCACGGGAACCACCCGGCTGCGCGGGCTGCCGTCCGGTGAACAGATCCACTACCGCGTCGTGCTCGCCGACCCGGACGACCCCCGGCGCACGGGCGAGCCGGTGAGCGGGACGTTCCGCACGGCTCCGCACGGGCGGCGCGGCGGTGTGCGCTTCCTGTGGTCGGGCGACCTGGCGGGGCAGGGCTGGGGCATCAACCCGGACATCGGCGGCTACCGCATCTTCGACGCGATGGCCCGCCTCGATCCCGACTTCTTCCTGTGCAGCGGCGACAACATCTACGCGGACGGACCGATCGCCGCGACGGCCGCGCTCCCCGGCGGGGGCACCTGGCGGAACATCACGACCGAGGAGAAGTCCAAGGTCGCCGAGTCGCTGGCGGAGTTCCGCGGCAACTTCCGCTACAACCTGCTCGACGAGAACCTCAAGCGGTTCAACGCCCAGGTGCCGTCCGTGATCCAGTGGGACGACCACGAGGTCCGGAACAACTGGTACCCCGGTGAGGTGGTCGCCACCACGGACACGCGTTACACGGAGAGGAGCGTCGACGTCCTGGCGGCGCGGGCGCGGCGCGCGTTCGGCGAGTACTTCCCCGTGTCGACGCTGCGGCCGGGCGACCGGGAAGGACGCGTGCACCGGGTCGTCCGTCACGGCCCGCTCCTGGACGTGTTCGTGCTGGACATGCGCACCTACCGCAACGCCAACTCACCGGACATTCAGACGACGGATCCGCAGGGCATCCTCGGTGCCGAGCAGCTGGACTGGCTGAAGCGCGAGATGTCGCGTTCGCGGGCGGTGTGGAAGGTGATCGCCGCGGACATGCCGCTCGGCCTCGTCGTGCCGGACACGACCGAGGGACAGCCGAACATCGAGGCCGTGGCGCAGGGCGACCCCGGCCTGCCGCTCGGGCGCGAACTTCAACTGGCCGAACTTCTGCGGTTCATCAAGCACCGGCGGATCACCGGAACCGTGTGGCTCACCGCCGATGTGCACCACACCTCGGCGCAGCACTACCAGCCGTCGCGGGCCGCCTTCACCGACTTCGAGCCGTTCTGGGAGTTCGTCTCCGGCCCGCTGAACGCCGGAGCATTTCCGGCGAGCGCGCTGGACGCCACCTTCGGACCGGAGCGGGTCTTCGTGAAGGCACCCGTCGCCTCGAACGTCTCGCCCGCGGGCGGCTACCAGTTCTTCGGCGAGGTCGACATCGACGGCGGCAGCGGCGAACTGACGGTACGCCTGCGCGAACAGGACGGAACCGTGCTGTTCACCCAGACACTCCAGCCGGGCCGCGTAGGCGAGTAGACACCCCGAGCCGCCGTGCCCGGCACACCGGCCCCCCCGGCCACCCGGCACGGCGGACCCACCGCGTGAGCTCACCCTCCGTCGACCTCACGACAAGTCTTCGCAGGTCAGGGAGGATTGTCAGTGGTCGGATCTACGGTTTTTGCATGACGCGATCTTTGCAGGCCGTGGCCTACACCCGACCCTCCGCTCTGGAGTCCGTGCCCGGTGGGCGGCGGCTGGGCCTCGAGACCTCGCGGGGTGCCACGCCCGCGGGGATCGAGGACCATCCGCGCTTCTTCGCGGGCTTCCTGACCTCACCTCAGGTGGCCGCCGCGGGGCTGCTGGCGGTCGCCGACGTGGCCGCCGCGCGTTACTACCAGCCTCAGCTGCCGGCGTCCCTGGATCCGGTGGTCACGGGCAACGGTGACCGTCTCCGCTTCGAGTCCTTCTCGGGCTGCGGCGGGGTGTACGCGCGTCTGGACGTGCTGACACCGGGCCTCGACGGCGACGAGATCGGGCACGGGACGACGAACGTCGACGTCAACAACCCGCTGCGCGAGGCCCTTTCCCGCATCGGCACGGACGATCCGCTGCATCTTCGGGTCGGCCCCGACGACATGGCCGTCACCACACTGGACGGACCGGTGGTGGAGAAGAAGGTGCCGCTGCCCGACCGCTGGCTGCGGGGGTTCGCCGAGGCCCAGGTGACGGCGGCCGGGTTCGACCTGCGGGCCGAGCTGCCCGCGGCGGAGGCCGTGCGGTTCCTGCGCTCGCTCCCGCGCGGCCCCGTGCGCGGCAGGTCCGGCGGCCCCCAGTGGGTCGTGCCGGTGGGCCGGGGTCTGCGTCCGACGACCCGGCCGGTGCCGGGAGCCGTGTGTCTGCCCGGACCCGACCGGCTGGTCGCTCTCCAGCGGGTGCTGCGCCACGCGACGGCCCTGCGCGTCTACGGACCGCCGGTCACCGGGAACGCCGCCCCACTGGCCGGCGCCTGGGAAGCCGTCCTCCCCGGAATGCGGCTGACGCTCACGCTCTCGCCGGACGCGTCCCGGGGCTTCTCCGGGGAGGGCGGGGTGCTGGACGCCCTCGCCACCCACGAGGCCGCCGAGGACGCCGAGCCGATCGCGGTCCTGCTGGCCTGGGAGCCGCGCGTCGACGTGGGCGACCTGGCCGCCGCCTCCGGCCTGCCGGCCGAGCGGGTGAGAGCCGCCCTGGTCCGTCTGGGCACATCGGGCCGCGTGGGCTACGACACTGCGGAAGCCGCGTACTTCCACCGGGAACTGCCCTACGACGCGGGGCGGGCCGAGCGGCACAACCCGCGCCTGAAGTCCGCCCACGCCCTGGTCTCCGCGGGTGCGGTCGCCCTGGACGGAGCCATGGGCACGGTGACCGCGGACGACGGACATGTGCACCGGGTCCGCGACGACGCCGGAACGCTGAGCTGCTCCTGCCTCTGGTGGGCGAAGTACCGGGGCGGCCGCGGGCCGTGCAAGCACGCCCTCGCGGTGCGGATGGCACGGCGGGGCACGGGACAGGACCAGAAATTCCAGGAAGTTCCGTTCGACGGGGGCCATGGACGATGAGTGACGAAGCGCTGATGAAAGCCGTACGGGCGGGGCGGACGGTCGAGGCCGCCGGGCTCCTGGACGGGATGACCGATGCCGAACGCCGGTCCTGTCTGCCCGCGTTGAAGGAGCTGCGCAAGGAACTGCGGTCCGCGCCGTGGAACGCGGCCTCCCGCGTGGCCCATCCCGCACTTCATGCGGCGGGAGCGGCGTGTCACACGGGCGCCGCCGGCGCGGCGGCCTGGATCGCCGGCGCCGACATGCGCTGGTCCCAGGCATCCCCCGGTGTCCTGCTCCATGTCCTCGGCGACCGCGAGTCCGACTGGCTCGCCGATCTGACACACCGCCTGGCCGCCCGGCCGACGACGTCCCAGGTCCCGTTCGCCCTGCTGTCGGGCCTGGTGGGGCTGTCCGGCTGCCCGGTTCCCGCGACCGATGCGTACATCGAGGGCTGGTTGCTGCACGTCGGCAGCTCGTGGCCCGGCGGCGGCAGCGTGGCGCAGCGACTGCGCAAGGAACCGCATCTGTCCGAGATGATCAGCGCGTTCTTCGAGTCGGCGGGCCTCACGATCCAGATCGCCTGGGTGTTCGGCGACGGACCGGGGAGCTGGTACAACGCGCTCGCGGAGCTGGCCGAGGAAGGGACCCTCGACCGCAAGGTCTTGGTGGACGCCTGTGTCGCTCGGCTGCTGCGGGGTGGCGTCCCGGCCGACCAGCGGGTGTTCGTGCGTCTGCTGTCGTCGCTGGCCCCGACGCGTGACGAGGAACGCGAGCGCGTCGCCGACTGGACGGCGCTCGCCTGCCAGGCCGTGCCGGCCGTCGCCTGGCACGCGCAGTCGGTGCTCGCCTCGCTCGCGCTGGACGACGAGTTGACGCTCAGGCAGCTCGCCGAGATGTCCTCGGGCGTGCTCTTCCGTACGGAGAAGAAGCTGGTGCGCGCCCAGCTCGTGCTGCTGGGGAAGGTCCTGAGACGTGATCCGTCCGCGGCGGACGTGCTGCTGCCCGTCGTCGCGGAAGCCTTCGGGCACGAGGACACGGAGATGCAGGAGCGTGCGCTGAAGCTGCTGGAGCGCCATGCCGTCGCGCTTTCCGCCTCCGCCGGCACGCCTTCCTCCGACGCGCCTTCCGCCTCCGACGACGCGCGAGGCCGACTCGCCGAGCTCAGCGCCGACTTGAGCCCGGGACTGCGGCTGCGGGCCCAGCAGGTCCTCGGCATCGAGGGCGCCGTGTCCGCCGAGACGGTCCAGGAAGAGGTGCTGCCGCCCGTTCCTGAGCGGGAGCGGCTGGCGGCGGCTCCGGAGTCGGTGGCCGAACTGGCCGAGGAGGTCAGCGCGATACTGGCCTCGGGTGGCGGGGTCGCCGCGTTCGAGCGTGCCCTGGACGGCCTGGTCCGCCATGCCCACCGTGACCGGGACGCGCTGGTGAAGGCCCTCGGTCCGGTGGTCGCGCGCTGCTGGTGGAGGGACCGCGAACCGAGCTACCCGGTGGTGAACCGCGTCTTCCGTGAGTCGGCGCAGGGTCTCGAAGTCGTCCTGGCCTCCCTGTTCGAAGGGGTCGGCATGGACACCCTCCATGCGGCGGTGCAGCACGGACCGGCGAGCGGGGACTGCCACCACACCGCGCTCACCCGCGCCGTCGACGCGCGCCTGTGGGAGGCGGCCCACCGTCTTCGCACCGATCCGATGCCGTTCCTGCTGGCCACTCCCACCTGGGACAGCGGGCTGCTGGAGCCGGACGAACTCGTGGAACGCCTCACCGAGTACCGACGGCTCGACGCCCGGCCGGGCCCGGCAGACTTCGCGCAGGCCCTTCTGCGCGTGCGGCGCGACGACGCCGCGACGGTGTCGGCGGCCGCGGCACGGGCCCGGACGCTCGGCAGCCCGGAGGGGTACCGGCTGGCGCAGTGGCTCACCTCCGAGGGCCCCCTGCTCCCGGTGGTCCGCCGACGGACCCATGGCCTCCGCGTTCTGTTGGAACTCGGCGAGCTCGAAGAGATACAAGGGCTGTTTCCCAGGGAGTTCCGGCCGCTGGGCCGCCCACTCACCGTGTTCAAGGATCGCTCGTACTGCCGGCACTGGGGCGCCACGGACCAGCAGCACTGGATCGCCGTCGTACCGGGACGCCGGGAACTGGTGGCGGCGCGTCTGCTGCGTGACTTCAGCACGGCCGTGCTGGAAGACGGCCGCATGGGTGCGGCGGTGCTGCCGTTGCTCGCCGAGGCCGACGGCACGGCGGGCGAGGCACTGCATCTGTGTGTGGCGTACGGGCTCGGGGCCCGGCATCCGGAGGACCGGCTCGCCGCGGTGGACGCCCTGCTGGTCCTCGCGGCCCGCGGTCAGCTCGACGCCGGGCGGCTCGGCGCGGACCTCGGGGAACTGGTGCGCAGGGGCACGCTGAAGAAGTCCCGGCTGGCCGAGTCGATCCGCACGGCGGCGGCCACGGGTGCGTACGCCACCGTGTGGGCGGTGCTGCGCGGCCTGTTGCCGGTCGTGCTGGCCGACCTCGCCGACGGTGCGGGCGGTGCCGCCGTGCGAGGGCTCGGTGACCTCTTGGCGGTCGCCGCCGACTGCGCCGAGCGGTCCGGGGCGCGTGACGATCTCCCGCATCTCGCCGGTGCCGCCGGACAACGGGGTTCGTCCAGGGTGGTGATCCAGGCCCGCCGGCTGCGGACCGCGCTGACACCGGGGGCCGTTGCCTGAGAGAGGCCCTCAAGAGAGCAGGCCGTCACGTGACACGGAAGGTGCCTCGCCCGACACACAAGACCTTCGCAGGACGCCGGAGACGGTCCGGCGTCTCTGACCAGGTGGGCGGCCACGTCCCGCGTTCGAGGCAAAAGCCCCGTAAAAAGAACTTCAAAACGGACAGAACGACACTTAACCGATCAGTCACAAGCCGTTCGTGATCACGCAACACCGTTCCTTCACAGTGACTGTATGACTCCAGACATGTCTGATGTGACGCGTGCGAAGCACGGACGGCCCGTTCACCACTGGCGCCGGGACGTCGTCGAACTCGCCGCGCTGTTCACGGCCGTGGCGGTCGCGGACGGCGTGGCCAATCTGATCGGGCACGGGCCCGACGGTCCAGCGCTGCTGGTGATCTCAGCGGTGTTCCTGGCCGCCACGGCGGGATTCCACACATGGTGGGCACGCCGCCACGGTCACGCGCCGCCGACGAGCGATACCGGCGCCCGGCCGCCCTCGGACGGGCGAACGGGCGCGCTTCCCGGGGAGGACGCGGCGGCCTCCCCGGCACTGCCCGCCGTCGAGGCGACGGTGCTCCTGCGGATGCGTACGACGGTGAAGGACGCCCCGGGTTCGCTCGCGGCGCTGTGCACGGCGCTCGCACGGCACCGGGTCGACATCCTGAGCCTCCAGACGCACCCGCTGGCCGACGGCACGGTCGACGAGTTCCTGCTGCGCGCGCCCGCCGAGCTGGCCACCTCCGAGATCACCCGCGGTGTGGCACAGGCCGGCGGCAGCTCCACCTGGATCGAGCGGGCCGACGCCCACGATCTGGTGGACGCGCCGACCCGGGTGCTCGGCCTGGCCACCCGTACCGCTCTCGACGCCTCCGAACTGCCGCTGGCGCTGCGGCAGTTGCTGGGCCGGTGCACGATCCGTTCACTGCCCGCCACCTCTCCCGTCTCCGGCCGGGCGACGGAGGGGGCTCCCGTGGAGGGCGCGCTCGAGGACACGGTGATGCGGCTGCGCGCCCCGCAGGGCGGCGTGATCACGGTCGAGCGGCCGTATCTGCCGTTCACCCCCACCGAGTTCGCCCGGGCACGGGCGCTGGTCGAGCTGGACGCGCGGCTCGGCCCGCGCGTTCCGCTCGGACAGGACATGCTGACGCTGCCGGAGGGCAACGCGATCACCGTGCGTCGCGCGGACGTCTCCGATCTGGAGGCCGCCAAGGAGATGCACGAGCGCTGCTCGCCGCGCACGCTGAGCATGCGGTACCACGGCCCCGTCGGGGACGCGGACCGGTACCTCAACCACCTGCTCAGCCCCAGCTTCGGGCGCACCCTCGCCGTGCGGACGGCGTCCGGCAGGATCGTCGGGCTCGGCCATCTGCTCTGGGACGGCGACGAGACGGAGGTCGCGCTGCTCGTCGAGGACGAGTGGCAGCGGCGCGGCATCGGCGTCGAACTGCTCGGCCGTCTGGTGGCGATGGCCGTCGAGGCCGGCTGCGAGAGCGTGTACGCCGTCACGCAGGCGTCGAACACCGGCATGGTCGCCGCCATGCGCGGCCTCGGCCTCCCGCTCGACTACCAGATCGAGGAGGGCACCCTGGTCATCACCGCCCGCCTGGAGACGTCGTCGGTGACGTCGCCGTACGCCCAGCACCATGGTGACGGCTACGCCCAGTACGGAACGGCGACCGAGACGGGCGGCGCGGGAACGGGCAAGCGCCGCAGCTAGCCCGGAAAGTCCGCGCTGGGCCCGGACGCCGTGGTGCTCGTCCACGAGTGCACCGGCACGCACACCCTGGACCCCCTGCCCGACGAACTGATCCCGGACGAGGGAGCGCCCCCGGCAACCTTCACGGTGCCGGGGGCGCTCCCTCCCCCGTTCCCCCGGCTCATGCCCCGGCGCGGAGCCCCAGCGCCGAGTCCAGGTCGGACCACAGGTCCTCCACGTCCTCCAGGCCCACGGACATGCGCAGCAGCCGGTCGCTCACGCCCGCGTCGTGGCGGTCCGCCGTGGGGACGATGCGGTGGCTTATGGAGGCCGGGTGCTGGATGAGGCTGTCCACGCTGCCGAGGCTCACGGCGGGAGTGATCAGCCGGACGCCGGCGATGACCTCGTGCGGGTCGCCGTGCACCTCGAAGGCGATCATGGCTCCGCCGATGCGCGGGTAGTGGACGCGGGCGACGCGGGGATCGTCGGAGAGCCGGCGGGCGAGTTCCGCGGCGTTCGACGAGGCGGCCCGGACCCGGACGGGCAGGGTCGACAGGCCACGCAGCAGCAGGTAGCCGGCCAGCGGGTGCAGCACACCGCCCGTCGCGAAGCGCACCTGGCGCAGCTTGCGCGCGAACTCCTCGTCGCACGCGACGACGCCGGCCATCACGTCCCCGTGACCGCCCAGGTACTTGGTGGCGCTGTGCAGCACCAGCCGCGCGCCCTGCTCGACGGGGCGCTGCAGCACGGGGGTGGCGAAGGTGTTGTCGGCGAGGAGCGGGACGGTCCCGCAGGCGTGGGCCACGGCACGGAGGTCGAGTTCGGCGAGCGTCGGGTTGGCCGGCGACTCGACCATCACGAGACCGGTGTCGGGCCGCAGCGCGTCGGCGATCCCGGCCGGGTCGACCCAGGTGACCTCGGTGCCGAGCAGCCCGGCGGTCAGGAGGTGGTCGCTGCAGCCGTACAGCGGGCGGACGGCGACGACATGGCGCAGGCCCATGGCGTTGCGTACGAGGAGGACGGCGCTGAGGGCGGCCATGCCGCTCGCGAAGGCGACGGCGCTCTCGGTGCCTTCGAGGCGCGCGAGCGCGGTCTCGAAGCGGGCGACGGTGGGGTTGCCGAGGCGGGCGTAGACGGGCGGGCCCTCGGGTTCGGCGCCGTCGGCCGCGAAGGCGTCGATCCGGGCTGCCTCGCCGCGGCTGTCGTACGAGGGGTAGGTGGTGGACAGGTCGATCGGGGCCGCGTGCAGCCCCAGTGCGGCCAGATCCTCCCGGCCGGCGTGCACGGCTTCCGTGGCGAGTGCCCTGGCCGGAGCCGTGATGACCTGGCCGATTCCGCTCAGGTCGTCCTGCGCGTCCTGCGCGCCCTGCGTGTCGTACACAACGGAGTCCATGCGCGGAAGCCTGAACACCGGGCGGACTTTCGGCGGCGCATCCCGTGTTACGTTCGCGCCATGGCCGATTCTGTCGTACTCGATCCGGTGGATCTTCATCTGTTGCGGTTGCTGCAGAACGACGCCCGGACGACCTACCGCGATCTCGCGGCTCAGGTCGGCGTCGCGCCGTCGACCTGTCTCGACCGGGTGACCAGGCTGCGCAGGGCAGGAGTGATTCTCGGCCATCAGCTGCGGCTGGACCCGGCGAAGCTCGGACGCGGTCTGGAGGCGTTGCTGTCCGTGCAGGTCCGGCCGCACCGCAGGGAGCTGGTGGGACCCTTCGTCGACCGGATCCGGCTGCTGCCGGAGTCGCGGACCGTCTTCCATCTGACCGGCCCCGACGACTACCTCGTGCATGTCGCGGTCGCGGACATGGCGGATCTGCAGCGGCTGGTGCTCGACGAGTTCACCTCGCAGCGTGAGGTGGCGAGGGTCGAGACGCGGTTGATATTCCAGCAGTGGGACTGCGGCCCCCTGCTGCCGCCCGCGCCGCCGGGCACATCGTCCCCGGCCAAATCCGGCTGATGCGGTGAGAAGCCCGGTAGAGCGGGCTGACGCGGCGCCCATGCCCGTATGAGGATGTGCGCATGTCACAGACGAAGAACCCGCTGCCCCGCGAGGTCGCCGACGCGTACGTCGACGAGCTCATCGCCCTCGACCCGGTTCTCGGTACGTATCTCGGTGTGAAGGAGAGCCACGGCAGGCTTCCCGACAACTCGCCCGCCGGCCAGGAGGCCGTCGCCGAGCTGGCGCGGGTGACGCTCGCGCGGCTGGAGGAGGCGGAGCGTCGGCCGGGCGCGGAACGTGACATCGAGCGCCGTTGTGCCCGGCTGCTGCGTGAGCGGCTCACCGCCGCGCTCGCGGTCCACGAGGCCGGCGAGGGCCTGCGCGCGGTCGGCAACCTGCACACGCCGGTGCACTCGGTCCGGCAGGTCTTCACCCTGACGCCGACGGAGACCGACGAGGACTGGGCCACGGTCGCGGAGCGGCTGCGCGCGGTGCCGGCCGCGCTCGCCGGGTACCGGGAGTCCCTCGCGCTGGGGCTCGACCGGAAGCTGTACGCGGGCCCGCGTCCTACGGCGACGTTCGTCGAACAGCTCACGGAGTGGTCGGACACGGACGGACAGGGCCTCGGCTGGTTCGAGGACTTCGTGACGGCGGGCCCCGGTTCCGCGCGCGAGGAGCTGGACGCGGCGGCGCGGATCGCGACCGAGGCCGTGATCTCCCTGCGGGACTGGATGCGTGATGTGTACGCGCCGACGATCGAGGGCGCGCCGGACACCGTGGGCCAGGAGCGGTACGCGCGGCTGGCGCGCTACTTCAACGGTACGGATCTCGACCTCGACGAGGCGTACGCGTACGGCTGGGCCGAGTACCACCGCCTCCTGGCCGAGATGCGGACCGAGGCCGAGAAGATCCTGCCCGGCGCGGCCACCCCCTGGGTCGCTCTCGCGCACCTCGACGAGCACGGCCGGCACATCGAGGGCGTCGACGAGGTCCAGCAGTGGCTCCAGGGGCTGATGGACGAGGCGATCACCGCGCTGGACGGCACACACTTCGAACTCGCCGAGCCGGTACGGAGGGTGGAGTCCCGCATCGCGCCGCCCGGCGGTGCGGCGGCCCCCTACTACACCGCCCCGTCGCAGGACTTCTCACGGCCGGGCCGCACCTGGCTGCCCACGATGGGGCAGACCCGCTTCCCCGTCTACGACCTCGTCTCGACCTGGTACCACGAGGGCGTTCCCGGCCATCACCTCCAGCTCGCGCAATGGGCGTACGTCGTCGACGACCTGTCCCGCTACCAGGCGACCGTCGGCCAGGTCAGCGCCAACTGCGAGGGCTGGGCGCTCTACGCGGAGCGGCTGATGGACGAGCTCGGCTTCCTGAACGACGCGGAGCAGCGGCTCGGCTATCTCGACGCGCAGATGATGCGGGCCGCCCGGGTCATCGTCGACATCGGTATGCACCTGGAGCTGGAGATCCCCGCCGACTCGCCCTTCCACCCGGGCGAGCGGTGGACTCCGGACCTGGCGCAGGAGTTCTTCGGCGCGCACAGCAGCCGTCCGGCCGACTTCGTGGAGAGCGAGCTGACCCGCTACCTCACGATGCCCGGCCAGGCCATCGGCTACAAGCTCGGCGAGCGCGCCTGGCTGCTCGGCCGTGAGAACGCGAAGAAGCGCCACGGTGACGCGTTCGACGCGAAGGCCTGGCACATGGCCGCCCTGTCCCAGGGTTCCCTGGGCCTGGACGACCTGGTGGACGAGCTCTCCCGGCTCTGACCGCCCCGCGCGGCGGCCGTCTCCCGGCCGCCGCGCGCATGACCGCGGGACCTCGGCGGTGTCCCGCGCCGGGACGCCGCCGAGGCCGCAGGACGCGTTGAGGCGCCAGGACCTCAGGAACTCAGGGCGTCAGCCGACGCAGGTGTACGAGTCCGACCCACGTCTCGGGTCCCGGTTCGACGCGGGCCGCCCGGACCCCGTACCGGCCCGGTTCGAGGATCACGCGCAGATGGTCCGCGCTCCCGGAGGCGGTGCCGGGCCGGGCGGCGTCGAAGAGGACGACGGGGCCCGGCACCCTCCACTCCACTTCCTGTTCCCAGCGGGCCTGCGAGAGCGCCGCCGGGACGAGGGCGAGCAGGTCGGCCTCGGAATCGGCGGCGCACCAGCGGACGAAGGCGTCGTGCTCGGGGAGGTAGGCGGTCGAGGCGGGATCGTCGCCGAGGACCAGGGCCCTGGTGTCGCCCACGGGCAGAAGGCCGATGAGCCCGTCGACGTCACACGCCCGGTCGTAGTCGCAGGAGAGGTCGTCGCCGTCGGCCCCGGACCAGAACGGGAGCACCGTCTCCGGTATCGCTATGAGCGGCCCGCCGCCCGACTCGACCCACTGGACCGCACCGGGCTCCGCGTATCTTGGCATGCGCAGAAGCTACACGGCACGCGTCCGCCCCAATAGGACGCACAGTCCCGCGAAACGGATTCCGGACACCGGCGGGCGCAGGGGGCCGGGACCGTCGCCCCAGCCCCCTCCCCCGGGTCAGCAGCCGCAGTCCTCGGCGTCCACCGGCGCCGTCAACGGGTCCTCGGCGCGGCGCTCACGGCCCTGCCAGGTCTCGAACTCGAAGCCCTCGCGCGCCCAGTACTCGAAGCCGCCGAGCATCTCCTTGACCTGGAAGCCGAGTTCGGCGAGGGCGAGGGCCGCGCGGGTCGCGCCGTTGCATCCGGGTCCCCAGCAATAGGTCACGACCGGAACGGACTTGTCCAGAAGCCGCTCGGCCTGCTCGGGGACGAGGGCCGTGGGCAGGTGGACCGCGCCGGGGATGTGGCCCTGGTCCCACGAGGCGGTGGAGCGGGAGTCGAGGACGACGAACCCGGGGTCGCCGCCGGCCGCGAGGGCCGCCGCCACGTCGGACACGTCCGCGTGGAACGCGAGGCTCGCGCCGAAGTAGGCGGCCGCCGCGGCGGGGGACGCCGCCGGCACGCGCAGGACGGCGTTCGTCGCCGTGGAACCGGTCACCGTGTCGTTCTTCGTGATGCCCTCGGCAGTCGCAGTCATGGCCTGGCCTTTCTTGAACCGTGGCCCCGCCGGACGGATGCCGCCCTTGCCACCCCGGTGCTTCCTGCGCACCTCGTCCCGCGGGACTTCCCGACCAGAAATCTACGGGGACCGGTCCGCTCCCTGAAGTGACGATCCACGGCAGTACTGTTGATCGGCCGGGGATTCTCCTGGTATTCATCGGGGATGACCGCGTATTCCCCGGACGCCACCGACTGGCGCATCCTGGACGTCCTCCAGCGCGAGGGCCGGGCCAGCTTCACCGAGCTGGCACGGGCCGTCTCGATGTCCGCGAGCGCGGTCACCGAGCGGGTGCGGCGCCTGGAGGAGGCGGGAGTCATCCAGGGGTACGCGGCCGTCGTGGACCCCGAGAGCCTGGGGCTGCCGATCCTGGCGTTCGTCCGCCTCCGCTACCCGAACGGCAACTACAAGCCGTTCCACGACCTCGTCGAGGTCACGCCCGAGATCCTGGAGGCACATCACGTCACGGGCGACGACTGCTTCGTCATCAAGGTCGCCGCCCGGTCGATGGGCCACCTGGAGACGGTGTCGGGCAAGATCGGCACGCTCGGTTCGGTGACGACGAGCGTCGTCTACTCCTCACCACTGCCGCGCCGCCCCCTGGGCCACTGAGACCGCCCCGGCGCGGGCCGGAACCATCAACGGCCAGAACTTCCCCCTGCCGGGCCGATCACGCGCCCCGCTGCCGTACGACCGACCCCGTTCTCCCCTTGACGACCTCCAGCTGGGCGTGGATGCGGCGGCGCAGGTCGCCGACGTGGCTGACGATGCCGACGCTGCGGTCGCGTTCCCGCAGCGAGTCGAGGACGTCGAGCACCTCGTCCAGGGTCTGGTCGTCCAGGCTCCCGAACCCCTCGTCGATGAAGAGCGTGTCCAGCCGCACCCCGCCGGCCTCGTCGGTGACCACGTCCGCGAGACCGAGTGCGAGGGCGAGGGAAGCGAAGAAGGTCTCGCCGCCGGAGAGCGTCGCTGTGTCGCGCTCGCGTCCGGTCCAGGCGTCCACGACGTGCAGTCCGAGCCCGCTGCGTCCGCGGCCCGCCCGGTCGTCCGAGTGCACCAGGGTGTAGCGCCCCGACGACATCCGCTGGAGGCGGACCGTCGCGGCGGCGGCGACCTGCTCCAGCCGGGCGGCGAGGACGTACGCCTCCAGACGCATCCTGCGTTCGTTGTCCGCAGAGGTACCGGCAGCGAGCCCGGCGAGCCGGGCTACACGCTCGTACTCCTCGCGCAGCGGGGCGAGCCGTCGGGCGCCGCCGGTCGCGCGGGTGGAGAGCGTGTCCAGCTCGGCGCAGCGCCGGGCCGCGGCGTCCTGCGCCGACGCGGTGTCCCGCAGCCGTCGGGCGGCGCACTCCGCCGCCCGTTCGGCGGCCGTCAGGTCGGCCGGAGGCCGCCGCGCGGCGGCCGTGGTGTCCGCCTCGGCGAGCACGGCGCGCACCGAGGACTCCTCCAGCTGCCAGGCGTCGAGCTGCCGTTGCAGATCGCGATGGGCCACGTCGTCGAGCATCGCGGCGGCCGCCGCCTGCGGGGTCTCGAATCCGGCGCGGAAGGCCGCGTCGGCCAGCCGCGCGTCGGCGTCCTTGAGGCGGCGCGCGACGTCCTCCGCCGCCCGGACGCCGTCCGCGGCCTCGGTGAGCAGCGCGACCTGCCGCTCCAGCTGCGTGGCCCGCTCGGACACGCTCCCGGCCGCGCCCCGTGCCTGCTCCAGCTCCCCTTCCAGCGAGGCCCTCTCGCGGTCGAGGGAATCCCGGTGCGAGGCCCGTGCGGCGACGCGCCGGGCGGCGTCCTGCTGTGCGGTCAGCCGCCGCTCGTGCTCGCGTTCGGCCTGTTCGCGGGCCTCGCGCGCGGCGTGCAGTCCGGAGGCCACGGTCCGGGCCCCGGTGTGCAGGCGCTCCAATTCCTCGGCCTGCTCCTCCAGTTGCCGGGTCGGCGCGTCGCCCGCCTCGGCGGTGGCGGCGGCCAGTGCCTCGCGCACGAAGCCGAGGCGGCGCTCGGCCTCGGCGCGCTGCTCGTCGGCGGTCCGGTGGGCGGCAAGCGCCCGCTCCTCCGTCTCGCGGTCGACGTGACCGGCGATCTTCCGTGCGGGCGCCGGGTGTTCGGTGGCACCGCACACGGCGCAGGACTCGCCGTCCACCAGACCGGCGGCGAGTTCGGCGGCGATGCCCTGGAGACGCTGTTCCTTGAGGTCGAGCCAGCGGGCGTGTGCCTCGGTGGCCCGCTCGCGCGCGGCGAGGCTCAGGTCGTGGGCGGTCTCGGTGTCCCGGGCCAGCTCGTCCCGGAGCCGGGCGGCGGCGAGGCGCTTGACGGCCGGTTCGCGCTGGACGGCGAGCTGTTCGGCGCGCGCCGCGGCCTCCTGCGCGGTCTCGACCCGCGCCTCGACACCCGCGCGGGTCTCCTCCCAGTCGGCGAGCCAGCTCTCGGCGTCCTGGAGGACGTCCTCGTCGGCGCGTTCCTGGCGGTCCAGCGAGGCGCGCTCCGCGGCGAGTTCACCGAGGCGCCGCTCGGCGCGGCGTGCCGATTCCAGGCCGCCCAGTTCCTCGGCGGCCTTGCGCGCGGCGGTCGCGAGACCGGGCGCTCCGGCACCGGCGAACGTCTCGGGCAGGGCGGCACGCGCCCGGGTCTCCTCGGCGGCCGCGCGCCGGTGCTCCGCCTCGGCGGCGTCGCGCAGTTCGAGTGCGGGGGTCACGGCCTCGGCCTTGCGCGCCCGCTCCATGCGCGTCCTGGCGGCGTGGTGGGCGTCGGCGCGCTGCTCCAGGCGCGCGGCCCGCTCCTGCGCCTCGGTGAACCGGCGCTGCAGCCGGTCCACTTCGCGTACGTCGTCGAGCGCGCGGTCGGCGGCGGCCTGCTCGGATTCCGCGGCCCCGCGGGCGCCGCGGGCGACGGTCAGCGCCTCGCGAGCCGTGCTGCGGGCGACGGCGGCCCAGGCGAGCACCGCCTCGGCGAGGCCGGGGTCGCCGGGCGCGAGGTCGGGCAGCGGCTCCTCGACGACGCGCCCGGCCGCCTGCTGCATGCGGTGCGCGTCGGCCAGCAACGCGGTGTCCCCGGCCCGTACTTCGGCCTCGGCGGCGCGGCGGCGTTCGGCGAGGCGCTTCTCGACCTCGGCGAAGCGGTGGGTGTCGAAGAGCCTGCCGAGCAGCTTTCCGCGGGCTTCGGCGTCGGCCCGCAGGAAGCGCGCGAAGTCGCCCTGGGGCAGCAGCACGACCTGGCAGAACTGCTCGCGGCTCATCCCGAGGAGCTGGGTGATCTCCTCGCCGATCTCCTGGTGGGAGCGGCTGAGGTCCTTCCAGGACGCGGCCGTTGAGTCGTACTCGCGCAGCCAGCTCTGGGCCTTCTCGGTCGTCATTCCCTTGCCGCGCAGCTTGGGGCGCTCCCAGGGCGGCTGCCGGGTGACCTCCAGCCGGCGTCCGGCGACACTGAGTTCGAGGCGGATCTCGGTGCGGGCGTCGGGTGCCGCGTGGTCGCTGCGCAGGCCGAGGCCCTGACCGCTCTGCCGGGCGCCGGGAACCGCTCCGTACAGCGCGTAGCAGACGGCGTCGAGGACGGAGGTCTTGCCCGCGCCCGTGGGTCCGTGCAGCAGGAAGAGCCCGGCGGCGGACAGTTCGTCGAAGTCGACGCTCTGGGCGCCGCCGAACGGGCCGAAGGCGGTGATGTCCAGGCGGTGCAGCCTCATCGGTTTCCCTCGGTCTCCGGGCGGGCGGCCCGCTGGGTGTGCGGCGGACGTGCGGTCACCGGGCGGTCTCCCGGACGGTCTCGTCGGCCCGGACGGCGTCGAACGCGTCCCGGAGCACGGCCTGTTCCCGGACGTCGGGGCCCACGCCGCGCACGTGGGCCACGAAGTCCTCGGCGATCTGTTCCTCGCTGCGGCCCGCGATCCGCCGGGCGTAGGAGACGCCCGGGGCCTGCGGGGAGCGTTCGGGGTCGAAGACGAGGCTGAGCGTGTGCGGGAAGCGTTCGGCCAGCCGGGCCATGGGGTCGCCGGGCCGCACCGGGTCGGTGAGGGTCGCCTCGACCCAGGCGTCCGTGTGCCGCTCCAGCGCCGGGTCCGCGAGCAGGTCCTCCAGGTGTCCCCGCAGGCGGGCCAGCGGGCGGGGCACCGGACAGTCGATCCGCTCGGTGGCCAGGGAGCCGTCGGGGCCGAGGTCCACGAGCCACATGCTCTTGCGGTGGTCCGCCTCCGAGAAGGAGTACGGCAGCGGGGACCCCGAGTAGCGGACGCGCTCGGTGATGGTCTGGCTGCCGTGCAGATGGCCGAGTGCCGTGTAGTCGGCTCCGTCGAAGACTCCGGCGGGCACCGAGGCCACGCCGCCGACGGTGATGTCCCGTTCGCTGTCGCTCACCTCGCCGCCGGTGACGAAGGCGTGGGCGAGGACGACGGCGCGGGTGCCCGGCGCGCGGCCGGCGAGGTCGGCGCGCACGCGGTCCATGGCGGCGGCCAGCACGGTCTCGTGGCCCGCCTTCTCCACCCCGAACTCGTCCTTCACCAGGGCGGGTTCGAGATAGGGCAGGCCGTAGAAGGCGACGTCGCCGTGGGCGTCGGTCAGCACCACCGGGGTGCCGCACCCCGCGGGATCGGTGCGCAGATGGACGCCCGCGCGCCCGATGAGTCCGGCGCCGACGCCGAGCCGGCGCGCCGAGTCGTGGTTCCCGGAGATCATCACGGTGGGCACGCCGAGGTCGGCCAGGCGGTGCAGGGCGTCGTCGAAGAGCTGGACCGCGGCCAGGGGCGGCACGGCACGGTCGTACACGTCTCCCGAGACGACCACCGCGTCGACCTCGCGCTCGCGCGCGGTCGTGACGAGATGGCCGATGAAGCGGGACTGGGCGTCGAGCATGTTCACCCGGTGGAACGCCCGGCCCAGATGCCAGTCGGAAGTGTGCAGGAGCCTCATGATCCCCGAAGAGTAACGGCCGGGTCTGACATCACGGGCGGTTACTCCCGTATCGACCCACCCCGACCGCCGCCTCGACGCGCCTCTTCATCCGGAATTGCCTGGATTGTCAGGCATCTCCGTAGGCCTCGCCGCCCAGCTCGAAGCCGGCCGTCCCCGCGGTCACGTCGGCCAACCAGGCCCGGAAGGAGTCCACATCGGCGTCCGGCAGCCCGATCTCGATGGCGACGGCCTCGCCGTAACGCACATCACGTACCTCCCGGCCGGTCGAGCGCAGATCGTTCTGCACCTTGCCGGCCCGCTGGTGGTCGACGGTGACCGTGGCCAGCCGGAAGCGGCGGCGGGTGATCGTGCCCATCGCGTCCAGCGCCTCGCCCACCGAGCCGCCGTACGCCCTGATCAGTCCGCCGGCGCCCAGCTTGACCCCGCCGTAGTAGCGGGTGACGACGGCGACCACGTAGCGCATGTCGCGGCGCAGCAGCATCTGGAGCATCGGGACACCCGCGGTGCCGCCCGGTTCGCCGTCGTCGCTCGCCTTCTGCACGGCGCCGTCGGCCCCGATGACGTACGCGAAGCAGTTGTGCGTGGCGTCCGCGTGCTCCTTCCGCACCGCGGCGATGAAGTCCTGGGCCTCCCGCTCGGTCGCGGCCGGGGCGAGGGCGCACAGGAATCGGGAGCGGTTGACCTCGGTCTCGTGCACGCCCGCGTGGGCCACTGTGCGGTACTCGTCCTGCATCAGGCCAGCGTATGCGCTGCGCGCACACCACCGACGGCCCGGGGCGGCACCCGCGCACGGCGGGCAGGGGACGGGGCCGTCGTGCGGCGCGAGGGCCCAGGGTCGTCCACCGGACGCGCGCACGGCCGCCCGCGCAGGACGGTGCGGCGTACGAGGACGGGCTACGAGCCCCCGTACGGACCGCACGCGCCCGGCCGCGACGGCACCGGGCCCCCCGTCACGGACCGGACACGGACCCGGTCGCACGTGCCCCGGCGGGACGGCATCGGGACCCCGGACACGGACCGGACAACCCCCGCCGCCCGTGCCCGGCCAGGACAGCACCAAAGCCCGGTCACGGACCGACATCCCCGACATCCCCCGCCGCGCGCCCCGGACAGGACAGCACCGGGGCCACGGACACGGACCGGACAACCCCACGCCGCGCGTGCCCGGCCAGGACAGCACCGGGACCCGGTCACGGACCGACCTCACACCCGGCCGACCGCACTCGGCGACCGCACCCGGCCAGCCGCGTTCCGCCGGGACGGCATCCGGACCCGGACAGGTCACCCGGGCACCCGGGCACCCGGGCACCCGTCGGCCGCCTCTCACGCCTTCTTGCCCCTGGGCACCACCACGTCCGTCAACAGCGCGTCGCCCCGGCCGAGTTCGTGCCAGGACGTGCCGTGCCAGACCAGGACCGCGACGGCCGAGGTCGGGAACTTCGTGCGGACCCGGTGCAGTGTGTCGTCGAGGCCGTCCCCGGCCAGTTCGAGGACCAGCTCCTCCAGGCCCGGATTGTGTCCGATCACCAGCAACGTCCGTACATGTTCGGGGACTTCGCGGACGGCTTCCAGCAACTCCGGCACGTCCGCCCCGTACAGCCGAGCGTCGAGCAGCACGGACGGCGGGGTGCCCCACTCCCGCGCCGCCAGTTCCCAGGTCTCCCGGGCACGTACGGCGGTCGAGCACAGCGCGAGGTCGGGCAGCAGGTCGGCCTCCGCCAGGGCGCGTCCGACGGCGGGGGCGTCACGACGGCCGCGCGTCGCGAGCGGCCGCGCGTGATCGGGCACCCCGTCGGGCCAGGCGGACTTGGCGTGCCGCAGGACGATCAGTCTTCGCCGCGGCCCACCGGCCGCCGGGGCGGTCACAGCGCGGCACCGATCTCGCGGGTGAGTTCGAGGCCGAGCAGCCGGTCGGCGTGGGCGTACGTCTCGAACCGGGCGCCTTCCGGGATGCCGGAGGTCTCCACCGACCGCAGCACGTCCAGCACGGCGAGCACGTCCAGGTCGTCCTCCCACGCGGCCCGCAACCGCAGGCGTACGTCCTCGGGGATCGGCTTGGAGGGCCGTGTCGCCCATCCGGCGACGGCGGCGCGCCAGCGCGCGAGCGTGCCCTCCGCCTCGGCGAGCGCGTCGGCGTCGACGCTCAGCGGCTGATCCCGTCGCCGGGCGAGCAGCGCCAGCCGCAGAACGGTCGGGTCCCCGGGCTCGGGAGCGGAACCGTGCGCGGTGTCGACCGGAGCCACCTCGACACGCGGCCCCTCCGTCGCCTCGGCTCCCTGGGCGACCACGTCGATGGTCCGCGTCGCCGCCGGTCCCGGTTCCGTGCCCGGGTGATCCTCGAACGGCCGGATCCCGAGTTCGGCGGCGCGCGTCCGAAGCCCTGCCTCGCCCCAGGAGTCGGCCCGGCCCCCGGGGGCGGCGCGGTCCGCGGTCTCCGCCGGTTCCGGTGCCGAAGTCAGCGTCGCCCAGGCCGGATTGCCGCCGATCTCCAGGGCCCGCACCAGGACGTCAGCGACCAGGAGCACGCGCAGTCCGGTGATGTCGGACCCGGGCGGGCGGGCGTGGACGCGGACGAGACCGCGGCGGGCGAGGGCTGCGTCGACGGGTTCGCCCGTGCGGGCGTCGAGGATACGGAGCACGAGGTGAGCCTAGGCGGACGTGCGGGCGGGCGCGGGGAGGTGGGGACCGTTCCGGACACGCGCCCGCCCGTCGGCCCCGACCGTGACCGGCCGGGGCTCCCGGTGACGGCGGGCGGGGCGACGACGACCGTGAACACCGGCTGCCGTACGGTCCGTTCGGGTCCGGGGCCGGGCGGGGGCTTCGTCGCGCCGGGGCGCGGACACCGCCTTGACATCCGCTCCCACCACCGGAAAGCTGACCGACCAGTCGGTATGAAGGAGTGGGCCGTGAACGGGATGAGCATCTCCACCGCCGCCGGTGTGTTCGACGCCGTCACGGCGGGTCCGCCCGACGGCCGCCCGGTCCTGCTGCTGCACGGCTTCCCGCAGACAGGGCTCGTCTGGCGGCGGCAGATCGCCGCGCTGGCCGCCGAGGGCCACCGCGTCGTGGCGCCCGACCAGCGCGGCTACTCCCCCGGCGTGCGCCCGGAGCGGGCCGAGGACTACCGCATCGGCCTCCTGGTCGCGGACGTCCTCGCGATCACCGAGGAGCTGGGCTGGCCGACGTTCGACCTGGTCGGCCACGACTGGGGCGGCGCGGTCGCGTGGTGGACCGCCGTCGGCCATCCCGGGCGCGTCCGCAGCCTGACGGTCGTCTCCACTCCGCACCCGGGCGCTCTCGCCGAGGCCCTGCGCTCCGACGACGACCAGCACGCACGGTCCCAGTACATGAGGGACTGGCGCGAGACGCCGGCGACCGAGCAGCGCATGCTGGCCGACGACGCCAAGCTGCTTCGTTCGCTCTACGGCGAGAAGGTGCCGCGGGCGAGCGCCGACGCCTACGTCCGGCACCTCACCCGGCCGGGCGCCCTGACCGCGGCACTGAACTGGTACCGGTCCGGCCGCCCCGACGGCGAGATCGACGTCGTCAAGGTGCCCACGCTGTACGTCTGGAGCACGGGCGACACCGCGTTCGGCCCGGGCCCCGCGCGGGAGACCGGACGCTGGGTCGACGCGCCGTACCGGTTCGAGATCCTGCCGGACCTCGGCCACTGGATCCCGGAGGAGGCGCCCGAGACGCTGAGCCGTCTGCTGCTCGACCATCTGCGAGCGCACGGCGGGCGGAATCAGCACGCCCCGCTCACTGTTGACGATGACGGCAGACACTGACCGATTCCCCTGGAGGCCGAGCGTGTACGGCGACTCAGAGACGATCCGCAGGATCCTGACCGAGACGGGCGACACCTGGGCGATCGTGGGACTCTCGTCGAACCGGCGCCGCGCGGCCCACGGCGTCGCCGACGTCCTCCAGCGGTACGGCAAGCGGATCGTGCCCGTGCACCCGAAGGCCGAGACAGTCCACGGCGAGCAGGGGTACGCCTCCCTCGCGGACATCCCCTTCGAGGTGGACGTCGTCGACGTCTTCGTGAACAGCGACCTCGCGGGGCCGGTCGCGGACGAGGCCGTCGCCGTCGGCGCCAAGGCCGTCTGGTTCCAGCTCGACGTGATCGACGAGGCCGCGTACGAGCGGACGCGTGCCGCGGGGCTCGACATGGTGATGGACGTCTGCCCGGCCATCGAGATCCCGCGCCTGGGCTGACGCCGGAGGGCGACCCGCGCAGCCCCGATGCGATCAAAGGCGGCCTGGGTCAATGCTGTTGACGCCCCGCGGCCCGCACCGGTTTCCTGCTCGGGTGCCCACCACCCTTCGCGTCGAAGCGCCGGCCGACGAGACCCGTCTCGCGGACTGGCGGCATGTCCACAATGTGATCGTCCCGCCCGCCGCGATGTCGCTCGACGAGGTGCGCGAGCGCGCCCGCCGCTATCGCCTGGAGGTCGCCTATCTCGGCGACGTCCTCGTGGGCTGCACGACCGTGCGTCCGCCCACCGGCGGCAGCGCGACGGCGACCGTGATCGCGCGCGTCCTGGCCGAACACCGCGGGCGGGGCTTCGGCGAGCAGCTGTACGCGCGCGGCCTGGCGCAGGCTCGCTCGATGGGGGCCCGGGTGATCGAGACCGTGGTCCTCGCGTCCAACGAGGCCGGACTGCGCTTCGCCCAACGTCACGGCTTCACGGAGATCGAGCGCTATGTCCTCCCCGGTGAGACCGCGGAGTGGGTCGACCTCAGACGGGACTGACGTCCCGCCGGGCACCCGGGCGGTCCGGGCGCCCGCGCCCTCCGCGCCCCGGGGCGTCCGCCGGCCGGTCCCCGGCGGGCCGCCCGACCGTCACCGCGTCACGCCGGAAGACCGAGGTCCGGATCGTTGGGGCGGTCGCCGCGGCGGCCGGCCTGCCGGTCGAGGAACGCGGTGATCGGCGCGCGGAAGGCCTCCGGGTCGTCGATCCAGGGGAAGTGGCCCGCGCCCGGCAGGACGGCGAGGTCGGCCCGGGCGAACAGTTCCGCGACGGCCCCCGCCACCCGCGGCAGCGGTCCGCCGTCCAGCTCGCCCGCGACGAGCAGCACGCGTGCGTCCCAGGCCGCCACGACGGCTCGGGCCTCGTCCGGCCGGAAGGCTCCGGGGCCCGCGTAGCGCTCGGCGGCCTCCTCGTTGTACTGGTCGGCGTCCTCGGCCGCGTGCGCCTTCGCCGCCGCGTCCCAACGGCCGTAGAAGAACGGGGCGGCGGTGTCGACGTCGGCTTCCGTCGCGGTGCCCGCCCAGAGCCGTGTGTACGCCTCGTGCGCGCCCTCGAACCACGGTTCAGCCTTGCGCAGCACCGCACTCTCCGCGCGGTGTTCCGGGGTGAAGTCGACGCCCAGGGCCCGCGCCCGTCCGGTGACCATGGTGAGCGTGCGGACGTGCCCTGGATGGCGGACCGCCCACAGGAGCGCGAGATCGCAGCCCGCGGAGTGCGCGAGGAGATCGACCCGGTCGAGTCCGAGGTGCGCGCGGAAGGCCTCGACGTCGGCGACCTGCCGGTCGCAGCGGTACGTCGCCGGGTCCGCCGGACGCTCCGAGTCGCCGGTGCCCCGCAGATCGAGCACGTAGAGCCGGCGGTTCCGCGTCAGTCCGCCGAGATCTCCCAGGTACGCGGAGGCGCGCATCGGTCCGCCGGGCAGACAGAGCAGCGGTTCGCCCTCGCCCCTTGCGTGGTAGGTGAGTCGGGTTCCGTCGGGTGCGATGAAGGAGGGCATGCGGGACATCGTCAGCCGCATCGCAGCGCGCGGGCAAGCTGTTTAACGACGCGTCAAACCGCGTGCTCCAGACCGTCGTTGACCGTCCCGGTGCTGGGCATACGCGCATCTCGACGCCGGCTCGCGTGGCCTTCGCCTCCGGTTCTCCTGCCGTACGCCTCCGATCGCTTCCATCGGGGGATGGACCACGCCGTTCCGCGATTCCGCCGAAACGGCGGGAACAAGGTGATCGGCGGACAATCGGAGCACGGGCAGAGGAGGGCCGGATGACGGAACTGCTGGCAGGGATGCGGGTGGACTACACCGATCACGACGACCCCGTACTGATCCGGCCGGACGGCAGCCCGGTGGACACCTGGCGGGAGAACTATCCGTACACGCGGCGCATGGAGCGCAAGGAGTACGAGTGGCACAAGCGGCTCCAGCAGATCGAGCTGCTGAAGCTGCAGGGCTGGATCAAGGAGACCGGCCGGCGGCTCGTCGTCGTCTTCGAGGGGCGCGACGCGGCGGGCAAGGGCGGCACGATCAAGCGGTTCACCGAGCACCTCAACCCGCGCGGCGCCCGTGTGGTGGCGCTGGAGAAGCCGACCGAGCGGGAGCGCGGGCAGTGGTACTTCCAGCGGTACGCGGAGCATCTGCCGACCGCGGGAGAGATCGTGATGTTCGACCGGTCCTGGTACAACCGGGCGGGCGTGGAGCGGGTGATGGGATTCTGCACCGACGACGAGTACCGGCGCTTCATGCGGCAGGCACCCGCCTTCGAGCGGATGCTCGTCGACGACGGCGTGGACCTGGTCAAGTTCTGGTTCTCGGTCTCGCAGAGCGAGCAGCGCACCCGCTTCACGATCCGTCAGGTCGACCCCGTACGGCAGTGGAAACTGAGCCCCATGGACCTGGCCTCGCTGGACCGCTGGGACGACTACACGGCGGCCAAGGTCGCCATGTTCCGCGAGACGGACACCGCGCAGGCACCCTGGACCGTGGTGAAGAGCAACGACAAGAAGCGGGCCCGCGTCGAGGCCATGCGCAGTGTCCTCGCCCGCTTCGCCTACGCCGACAAGGACGAGGAGGTCGTCGGCAGCCCCGACCCGAGCATCGTGGGCGCGGCGGCGAACCTGCTGGAGGAGGGCGAGGACGACGCCCCCTTCACGGGTGACCGCACGGTCACGAACGACGGCACGCTCACGCGCTGACGCCCGCACCCGCGAACGGCCTCAGTCGTGCGCCGGGCGGTCGGAGAGGCGGTGGTCGGCCAGGCTCAGCGCCTCGTCGACCACCCGGCGCAGATGACCGTCCCCGAGCGAGTAGATCACCCGGCGCCCTTCCTTCCGTGTGTTCACGAGCCCGGCGAGACGGAGCCGGGCCAGGTGCTGGCTGACGGCCGGGCGGGCGGAGCCGCACCGCTCGGTCAGCGTCGTGACATCGGCCTCGCCGCCGGTCAGGGCGTGCAGCAGCGTGAGACGGGTGCGGTCGCCGAGAAGGGCGAGGAGTTCGGCCGCGAGCGCGAACTGTTCCTCGCCGGGGGTGCGCGGGTGCGCATCGTGCGCAGGTGATAGGTGCATGCGTGCGCTCATACGCACATAATGGCCTCGTGGACACCAGCGCGTCCACTCCCGCGCACGGAAGGGGACGCACGTGAACGACCGGCAGGAACATCACCACGAGGCCGGGGGCCACGACCACCACCTTGCGCAGGGCCACGGCCACGGCGCCGGCCAGGGCCACGGCACCGACTCTGGCTCCGGCACCAGCTCCGGCACCGGTTCCGGCACCGGCTCGGGCTCCGGCCACGGCACCGGCTCCGGCACCGGCTCCGGCAGCAGCGGCAGCGGCAGCGGCAGCGGCAGCGGCAGCGGCAGCGGCCAGGGTCACGGCTCCGGCACCGGTTCCGGCGGCGGCAGCGGCAGCCACGACGGTGAGGACGACCGTGGACGGCCGCACCGCCACGACCACGCGCATGCGGGCGAGGACGGACATGTTCACGGCGCCGGCCACGGGCACTCCCCCGGCCGGCCGCACCCGCGCACCCGGCAGGGGAGCCACGGTCACCCGCACGGCCGCGGGAGCCGGCTCCGCCATCTCCTCACCCCGCACTCCCACGAAACGGCCGACAAGCTCGACTCCGCGCTGGAAGCCTCGGCCCGGGGCATGCGGGCCCTGTGGGTCTCGCTGGCCGTCCTCGGCACAACGGCCCTGGCGCAGGCGGCCGTTGTCGTCCTGTCGGCATCGGTGGCGCTGCTCGGCGACACCGTGCACAACGCCGCCGACGCGCTGACCGCCCTGCCGCTCGGCATTGCCTTCACGCTGGGCCGCCGGGCGGCGACCCGGCGCTTCACCTACGGCTACGGGAGGGCGGAGGACCTGGCGGGCATCGTCATCGTGCTGACCATCGCGGCCTCCGGGGCCTTCGCGGCCTGGGCAGCGGTCGGCCGACTGCTGGACCCGCAGCCCGTACGGCACCTCCCGGCGGTCGCGCTCGCGGCCCTCGTCGGCTTCGCGGGCAACGAGTGGGTCGCCCGGTACCGCGTCCGCGTCGGGCGCGAGATCGGCTCGGCCGCCCTGGTCGCGGACGGACTCCACGCCCGTACCGACGGATTCGCCTCGCTCGCCGTGCTGGTGGGCGCGGGCGGCGCGGCCCTCGGGTGGCAACTCGCGGACCCGATTGTGGGGTTGGCGATCACCGCCGCGATCCTGCTGGTGCTGCGCGACGCCGCCAGGGAGGTCTTCCGGCGTGTGATGGACGCCGTGGAGCCCGAGTTGGTGGACCGGGCCGAGCAGGCGCTGCGGCGGGTCGACGGCGTGCGCGACGTGGGGGAACTGCGGCTGCGGTGGATCGGGCACAGGTTGCGGGCCGAGGTGGCGGTCGTGGTGGACGGTGAGGCGACCGTGCGTCACGCGCACGACATCGCCGTGAACGCCGAACATGCGCTGCTGCATGCCGTGCCGAAGCTGACCGCGGTCCTGGTCCATGCCGATCCGGCTCCCGCGCCCGGTGTCGCGGACCCGCACCGGGCGCTGGCGCATCACTCGGCCGCGTGAGCGGATGACGCCGCGGGCGGGGATGGAGCGGGCAGGGGCACAGGCGACTTTCGCCCCCTCCGCCCCTGCCCGTCCCGTACCTGGGGCTCCGCCCCAGACCCCGCTCCTCAATCGCCGGAGGAGCTGAACTGTTGCCCCGTACCCGAGAGGTGGACCCCTGGGGCTCCGCCCCAGACCCCGCTCCTCAAACGCCGGAGGGGCTGAACTTTTGCCGGTCGGGGCTGAATGGCTTCGGCTCAGGCCGGGATGCCCAGGCCCTCCAGTACCACCGCGTTCGGGAGTTCCGCGAACGCCTTGCCCGGCAGCAGGAGTTTGCCGCGTCGGCGGCCGCTGCCCACCAGCACGTACGGCAGCTCGACCACGGCCGAGTCGACCAACACGGGCCAGTCGCCGGGGAGTCCGACGGGGGTGATCCCGCCGTACTCCATGCCGCTCTCGCCGGTCGCGAGGTCCATCGGGGCGAACGAGGCCTTCCGGGCGCCCAGTTGACGACGGACGACACCGTTCACGTCGACGCGGGTGGCGGACAGCACGACACACGCGGCGAGCGTGGTCTCGCCGCCCCGCTTGCCCGCGACGACCACGCAATTGGCGGACGTGTCGAGCAGTTCCTTGCCGTAGTGCTCGACGAAGACGGCGGTGTCGGCCCATTCGGGGTTCGTATCGACGTAGACGATCTGTTCCGCGGGGGTGCCACCGCTCCACTCGCGCACCGCGTCGGCGACGGGGCGGGTGAGTTCGTCCAGGCGGTCGGGGGCCGGGAAGGCGTGGTCGAAGTGTCCGATGGGTGCGCGCATGCCCGCACGCTAACAGCCGCACGGACCCGCCCGGGGCGGGCGCCGGGCCTCAGTGCACGAGCGGGACCGAGACGGCCATGACCATCGCGACCGGGACCTCGCCCTCGTTGGCGTAGGCGTGGGGGGCGTCGGCCTCGAACGACGCGCTCGCACCCTCGGGGACGAGGTGGTCGACGCCGTCGACGGTGATCGTCAGATCGCCCGAGATGACGTGCACGAGTTCGACGGTGCCCGCGGGGTGCGGGTCGGAGGGGCTGCCCTCGCCCGGCATGAGCCGCCAGTCCCACATCTCCAGCGGGCCGGGCGCCTCGGTGCCCGCCAGCAGCCGGTTGTAGCTGCCCGCTTCGGTGTGCCACAGCCGTACGGCCTGGTCGGCGGGGACGATCCGGACCCGGGGACCCTGCTCGTAGTCGAGCAGGGTGGTGATGCTGACGCCGAGCGCGTCACCGATCTTGACGACGGTACCCAGACTGGGATTGGTCCTGGCCTGCTCGATCTGGATGAGCATGCCGCGGCTGACTCCGGCGCGAGCGGCCAGCGCCTCCAGGGTGAAGCCGCGCTCGGTGCGCCAGCGCTTCACATTGCGCGCCAGGGATTGAGTCAGCAGGTCGAGATCCGACACATTCCGTCCAATATTTTGAATGACAGAGTTCAATCGGGTGAACTATCGTGGGATGCACCTGATCGTTCACCGAACTGTACTGCGAGGCCCCCCGTGACAGCACTCTTCGCCCTGGCCACCAGCCTCCTGTGGGGCCTGGCGGACTTCGGCGGAGGTCTGCTGACCCGGCGCACGCCCGCGCTCACGGTGGTCGTCGCCTCCCAGTCGATCGCGGCGGTGGTCCTCGGCGCGATCGTGCTGGCCACCGACGGCTGGAGCGCGGCGGGGCCGGAACTGTGGTTCGCGGTCGCCGCCGGCCTGGTGGGCCCGGTCGCCCTGCTCTCCTTCTACAAGGCGCTCGCGCTCGGGCCGATGGGCGTGGTCTCGCCGCTCGGCTCGCTGGCCGTGGCCGTCCCCATCGGCGTCGGCCTGTTCCTCGGCGAGCGCCCGGGACTCACGCAGATCGCGGGCATCGCGGTCGCGGTCGCGGGTGTTGTCCTCGCGGGCGGACCCCAGCTCCGGGGAGCGCCGGTGCAGCGGCAGGCGGTCCTCCTGACCCTGATCGCGGCCGCCGGCTTCGGCACGGTGTTCGCGCTGATCGCGGAGGCGTCGTCGTCGGTCACGGGGCTCTTCCTGGCGCTGTTCGTGCAGCGCCTGACCAATGTCGTCACCGGCGGCGCCGCCCTGGCCGTCTCCGTGCGGCGCGGCGGCGAGGCCCTTCCCGAGGGCGGCTTCCCCTGGGCCTCCCTGCCGGCGCTGGCCTTCGTGGGCCTGGCCGACGTCGCGGCCAACGGGACGTACTCGGTCGCCGCCCAGCACGGCCCGGTCACCGTCGCCGCCGTCCTCGCCTCGCTGTACCCGGTGGTCACGGCCCTGGCCGCGCGCGGGGTCCTCAGGGAACGGCTACGCGGGGTGCAGGCCACCGGGGCGGCGCTGGCCCTGGTCGGCACGGTACTGCTGGCGACCGGCTGAGCCGGTTTCGGGCCGCCGGCGACCGGCTGAGCCGGTTCCGGCTGCGACCCTCCGGGTCCACGGGCCGTCCGCGGTCCCCGGGTCAGGAATCGGCGCGGACGTCCGCCGGCTGCGCGTGCACGTCCTCGGCCGCGTCCCGCGGGTCGAGCTCCAGCTCCGCGAGCCGCGCCACGGTCTCCTCGTCCAGTTCCGCGAGCGCCTGCAACTGCTCGGGGGTCACCCCGTCGGGGATCGGCACGGGCGGCGGTGTGCGCAGGGGCGGCTGCCATCCGGCGACCGGATCCCAGCGCCGTACGACCTTGGCGGGGGCTCCTGCGACGACGGAGTGGTCCGGCACCCGACCCCGTACCACCGCACCGGCGGCGACCACGACGTTCCGGCCGATCCGGGCGCCGGGAAGGATCACGGCGTTGGTCCCGATCCAGCAGCCGGGACCGATCTCCACGGGCTCCATCCGGGGCCACTGCTTGCCGATGGGCTCGTGCGGATCGTCGTACGAGTGATTCGTGGAGGTCACGTACACATAGGGCCCGAAGTAGCAGTCGTCGCCGATCGTGACCGTCGTGTCCGCGATGACGTGGCTGCCACGGCCGAGCACCACGCCGTTCCCGATCCGCAGGATCGGCTCGGGGCCGAGGTCCAGGTCGGGCATCAGGCCCGCGGTCAGCGTGACCTGCTCGGCGACGATGCAGTACGAGCCGAGGTGGATCCAGGGTTCGCCGAAGACCGTGCCCAGCGGGAAGGCCAGCCGGGTGTTCTCCCCCATGGAGCCGAAGCGGAAGCGGCCCGGCTGCTCGGCCGAGACCGTACCGGCGCGCCGCATCCAGGCCCAGCCCGCGTGGACGGCGCGCTGTGCGAGGCGCCGCCGCCATGATGAGAACGTGTTCTTGCTCCTGGACACCCGCTCACGGTACTCAGCACCGACCACGCCCACGCGACCGCAGGGCTGTGATCTTCGCCCCACCGGGGGAACGCGTGGCCATGGCATACGGTGCCGGTGTACTCAGAAGGCCCGACGACGACACGACGAGACGGTGACACGGTGACGACGCATCAGGCGCTGATCAAGGGGATCGGCTGCAAGGATCCGCAGGTGGACCCGGAGGCGTTCGTCTCCCCGACCTCCGTGCTGATCGGAGACGTCACGCTGGGGGCGGGCGCGAGTGTCTGGTACGGCGCGGTGCTGCGCGCCGACTGCGGCCCGATCGTCATCGGCGCCGGCAGCAATGTGCAGGACAACTGCAGCCTGCACGTCGACCCCGGTTTCCCCATCACCGTCGGGGAACGGGTCTCCGTCGGCCACAACGCCGTCCTGCACGGCGCGACCGTGGAGGACGACTGTCTGATCGGCATGGGGGCGACGGTGCTCAACGGCGCCGTGATCGGGGCCGGCTCGCTGGTGGCCGCGCAGGCGCTGGTGCCGCAGGGGATGCGGGTCCCGCCGGGCTCGCTCGTCGCGGGTGTCCCCGCGAAGGTCAAGCGCCCGCTGACCGACGAGGAGCGCGAGGGTCTGTCCCTGAACGGGGTCTTCTACGTGGAACTGGCGAAGGCGCACCGCGAGATCCACGCGTAGGACGCCCGCCCGGACCGGCCCCGCGCCGCGCTTCCAGGCGCTCGCACCGCGGGGCGGTGGTGCTACTCGGCGGCGGGGACGGTCTCCGTCTCCGCCGTGCCGTGCCGCGCCGCCGCCTGCTTGGCCTTGCGGCGGACGATCAGCATCGAGGCGAGACCCACGAGCACCGCGGCGACCAGACCGAGGTACGAGAAGCGCTTCAGCCAGGACTCGGCGACGACACCCACGTAGTAGATGACGGCGGTGGTGCCGCCGGCCCAGACGATGCCGCCGAGGACGTTGGCGATCAGGAACTTCCAGTAGGGCATCCGCAGCACACCGGCGAGCGGGCCCGCGAAGATGCGCAGCAGGGCGATGAAGCGGCCGAAGAAGACGGCCCACATGCCCCACTTCTGGAAGGAGCGCTCGGCCGTGGCGATGTGTGCCTCGCCGAAGTGTCGGGGGAACTTCGCGCCGAGCCAGGCGAGCAGCGGGCGTCCGCCCTTGCGGCCGATGGCGTAGCCGATGGAGTCGCCGATGATCGCCCCGAGGCTCGCGCAGACACCGAGGATGACGGGGTTGATGCCGTCGTGCTGCGAGGAGAGCAGCGCCGCCGAGACCAGGACGATCTCGCCGGGCAACGGAATGCCCAGGCTCTCCAGGCCGATCACCAGGGCCACGAGCGCGTAGATACTGACCGCCGGCACCGTCTCGAGCCAGTCCTGGACGTGCAACGCCGGTTCCTCCCGTTTCGGTGTACGTGACCGGGCGACCGTGTTTCGCATGATCACCGAGGCGCGCTTCCCCTCGGCGCCCGCCGGGAAGCCTACCTGGTCGTCCCGAACAGCGGTCCGGACGTAAGGCTCGTCACGCCCTCCGTCGCCTCCAGCTCTCGTAGTGGTCGAGCAGGGTCTCCTCGACCGGCCGGTAGGTGATTCCCAGTTCCCGCACGCTGCGGCTGTTGTCCACGCGGAACCGGATGCCGAGGTGCTTGCGGATGTAGTCCTGGGTCAGTCCGAACGCCGGCCCGAGGATGCGGACGGGCCAGTGCGGGAGCGCGGTGCGGGGCAGTCGGAGCGAGCGGGGATACCGGGCGCGGACGACGCGTGCCATGGCGTGGAAGGACGTCATCGTCTCGGCCGCGACGATGTAGCGGCCCTCGGCACCGTCGTGCTCCGCCGCCGCGATGTGCGCGTCCGCGACCTCGCGGACGTCCGCCGTGGTGAAGCTGAAATCGGGTGCGCCGTAGAAGAAGTAGCCCTTGAACAGTTCGTCCAGCAGGAACAGGCTGCCGGATTCCGAGGCGGGGGTGAGTGACGGGCCGAGGACCAGACCGGGGTTGACGGTGATCAGACGCCATCGGTCCTGGGCCGCCTCCGCCGCCCACGCCGCGCGTTCCGCGAGCGTCTTCGCGTAGTGGTACGGGTTGTTCTCGACCGTGCTGGTGGTGTTGAAGTACTTCTCCGACAGGACACCGCCGTCCATGCTCCGGACGTCGACGTAGTCGCCGAAGACGGCGCCGACGGTGGAGGTGAGGACGACCTTCCCGACCGTGGGTGTCCGTTCCACCGCGCCCAGCACGTTGCGGGTGCCGAGCAGGGCCGGGTCGACCATGTCCCGGTGGCCGTCCTTGATCTTCTCCGGCATGAGGAACGGCGACGCCACGTGGAAGACGACACCGCAGTCCTGCATCGCCGCGTCGAAGGACCCGTCGGCCAGCAGATCCGCCTCGAACAGTTCGAGCCTGCCGGGAAAGGTCTCCTGCATCTCCCGGAGCGGCAGCACCTTCGCCGTGTTCGCGGTGGTGCGTACGGTGGCGTGGACGCGGTAACCCCGTTCCAGCAGCCGCCGCACCAGGTGGCTTCCGACGAACCCGCTGCCACCGGTCACCAGAACGGCGCCCCGCCCGCGTCGATCCACGCTCGCACTCCTCAACCCCGTCACCAGGCCCTGGCCTTCGGGCGGTGCGCGCGCATCGCCCGGAGGTCAGGGTCGGTCATGTCCGGCCTGAAGGGAACAGCCGCACCACGGTCCGCCTGATCGCCCGTGGACGCGACGGCACCGGAACACCCGCCGAAGGCAAGGGAGTTGATAGAAAGGATCAACGACTTACGTCTCGCAACTCCCACAAGGAGCCCGATGTGACCGTCACCGCAGACGACATCTACGCGATGGCCCCCTACGCCAGGACCCTGGGCGTTCGCTTCACCGCCCTGTCCGCCGACGGGGTGGACGCGGAACTCGACTTCGCGCCCGAACTGTCCACCGTGGGCGGCGGGTTGCACGGCGGCGCGCTGATGGGGCTGGCCGACGTCGCCTCGGCGGTGTGCGCCGCGCTGAACGGCCCCGCGGGTGCCGTCCCGGCCACCACCACCTCCACGACGCACTTCCTGCGCCCCGTGCGCGAGGGTGCCGCGTACGCGAAGGCCCGCGTACTGCGGGTGGGACGCGACACGGCGGTGATCGAGTGCGACATCGAGGACGACGGGCGGCGGCTCTGCACCCGGATCACGCAGACGGTGAGCATCCGCGTCCCCCGCGGCTGAAGGGCTCTGCGACGGCGCGGGGCCCCGATCGGCTCGTACTCCCGATCAGGGCCCCGCGGGTGAAATCCGTCTCAGCCGTTCGGGCGGAGGGTCCAGATCACCGTCATCTCGCCGGTCACCGCACCGTCACCGCGCTGGATGGCGATGGCGACGGGGAACTCGGGGCGCTGACCGGCGTCGAGCTCGGCGATGACGTCGGCGGCGGGCCGCCCGAGCGTGGCGGTGGCCGTGACGGGGCCCATCGCGAGCTTCTTGTACGCGATCTCGGCGCTGACCGCGAGCGGGACGGCGCGGGAGAGCTGGTCACCGAAGGCGGCGAGCACGATGGCCCCGCTCGCGGACTCGCCCAGCGTGAACATGGCGCCGGCGTGCGGTCCGCCGACGTGGTTGTGGAAGTCGCCCTGGTCCGGGAGCGCCACGACGGCCTTCTCCGGGGTGGTCTCCACGAACTCGAGGTTCAGGGTCCGGGCCATCGGCACGGTCGCGGCGAGCATCTCGCCGATCGTCATCTGGTCTGCGCTCATACGACGATGTTACCCATGAGTAGCAATGCTTGACCAGCCCTGTGACCTGGCACCGAAGTCGATCAGCTCCGGCGCGGGCGGCGGCGCGCTCCGGTACAGGCCTGACGAGACGCGGTGACAGAAACGTTTCACAAGCGCCACTACCGTGACTGCCCATGTGGCCAGGACAGCAGCCGCCCGGAGGCGAGCAGAACCCGCAGGGACAGAACCCCTACCAGCAGCCGGGGTATGGGCAGCCGAACCCGTATCAGCAGCCCGGCTATCAGCAGACGGGCCACCCGCAGCAGCCCGGCCCGTACGGGACGCAGCCCGGGCAGCAGCCGTGGGGGGCCGCCGCTCCCGCGGGCGCGCCCGAGCCGCCGCGGGGGAACGGGAACCGGACCAGGGTGATCGCGATCGTGGCGGCCACCGCGGTCGTCGTGGCCGCCGGAGTGACCGGCGCCCTCCTGCTCGGCGGCTCCGAGGACGACCGGGCCGCCGTCGGCGACAAGGGCACGGCCCCGAAGCCGTCCGCACCCGCTCCGAAGGGCCCCGGCGCCTCCCCCTCCGACGGCACCGCGCGCGGCGGGGCGGCCGAGCAGCCGACCGTCCCCGGCTGGAAGGTCGTCGTCAACCCCAAGTGGGGAACGGCCTTCGACGTCCCCGCGGACTGGGAGGTGGCCTCACCGGGCACGTCGATCGGCTTCGAGAAGCACGACGCGAAGGCCGACGACAAGCCGCTGATCATGATGTCGGCACCCGCCTACTTCAAGTCCGCGTGGTGCAGTTCCGACGAGGACAAGGACGGCCGTACGGAGGACACCGCGCTCGGGGCCGCGGGCACCAAGGGGGCGAGCGGAGCGAAGAGCACCGACGAGGTCGCCGTGAACCAGGTCCCCTGGTGGGTGTTCGGCGGCTACACACAGCCGGACAAGAAGAGCCTGACCTTCGACAAGAAGGCCAAGCCGTACACCACCGCCTCGGGCATCACCGGGAGTGTCGCCTGGGCCAGGTCCGAGAACACGCCGCGGAAGGGGAAGTGCGCGAGCGACGGCAAGGCGGTGACGTTCGGATTCAAGAACTCCGCGGGCGACTTCGTGGCCTGGAACCTCTACGGAGCCACCGGCGTTCGGGACGAGATCCCCGACGCCACCATCCTGAAGATCCTCAGCACCGTGCGTCTGCACGGCGACCCGACGGGGGCCTGAGCCGGGAGGGGGCAGCGGCCTGAGCCCGGACTGATCCGCGGCCTGAGCAGGTGTCAGACGCGTTCCGAGCCGGGATCAATGGGACAAGTGCCCTGACGGCACGGTGATTCCGGGTACCGCCGTGGCACCCGGGTCACAGGCACCTCTATCGTTACCAGCCATGTGGCCAGGACAGCAGCCGCCCGGGGGCGAGCAGAATCCGCAGGACCAGAACCCGTACCAGCAGCCGGGTTATCAGCAGCCGAATCCGTATCAGCAGCCCGGCTACCAGCAGACGGGGTACCCGCAGCAGCCCGGTCCGTACGGACAGCAGCCGGGGCAGCCGCAGTGGGGGGCGCCGTCGGATCCCCTCGGCGCGCCCCAGGTGCCCGGCGGCAATGGTGGTGGCGGGAACAAGACGAAGATCACCGCGATCGTCGCGGCCCTGGCCGTCGTGATCGCCGCCGGGGTCACCGGTTTCCTCGTCCTGGGTGGCGGTGACGACACGGACGACAAGGCCGGCGGCGACACGTCCAAGTCCCCCAAGGCGTCGGCCTCCACGTCGGCGAGCCCGAGCGAGGCGAACCCGCGCGGCGGTGACGGCGAGAAGGCGACGATCGCCGGCTGGAAGGTCGTGGTGAACCCCAAGTGGGGCACCGCCTTCGACGTTCCGGCGGACTGGAACATCAGCAGCTCCGGCACCTTCATCGGTTTCGAGGACGACAAGAAGGGCGACGGCTCCGTGCTCATCGGCATGTCCGCGCCCGCGTTCCTCAAGGAGAAGTGGTGCACGTCCGACAAGAACAAGGACGGCCGCACCGAGGACACCGAGCTCGCCGCCGCCGGCACCAAGGGGCAGAGCGGCGCCAAGAACACCGACGACGTGGCGCGCAACGATTCCGCGTGGTGGGTCTTCGGCGGCTACACCGACCAGAAGGACGCCTCGAAGAAGCTCCTGAAGATCGGCAAGCCCGAGGCGTACACCACGGCCGCGGGCATCGAGGGCAGCGTCGCCACGACGTACTCCAAGGGTGTCCCCAAGAAGGGCAAGTGCGACTCCGACGGCAAGGCGACCACCTTCGCCTTCAAGAACTCGGCGGGCGACTTCGTGTCCTGGACGCTCTACGGCGCCAAGGGAGTCTCCGAGGAGATCCCGGACGCGACCGTGAAGAAGATCCTCAGCACCGTACGTCTGCACGGCGAACCGACGGGGTCCTGAGCCCCGCGGGGGCGCCCCCGGCACCGCCGGGCGGGGTGAAAAAGCACAAGGGCGCAGGTCATGGGTTTGGCAAGTCGGGCACCGGGCGGCGATAGTCTCCCGGTGACCTCAGCCCCCGGCCTCGCCCGACCCTCCCGCCGCCCCTCCTGGGCGGGCCGGAACTACACCCTCCTGACCGCCGCCGCGGTCGTCACCAACCTGGGCAGCCAGGGTGCGCTGATCGCCTCGGCGTTCGCGGTGCTCGGCGCGGGCGGTGACGGGGGCGACGTCGGCCTGGTGGCCGCGGCGCGGACCCTGCCGCTGGTGCTGTTCCTGCTGATCGGCGGAGCCGTCGCGGACCGGCTGCCGCGGCACCGGGTGATGGTCGCGGCCAACGCCCTCAACTGTGTGTCGCAGGCTGCGTTCGCGGTGCTGGTCCTCTCCGGAGAGGCACGGCTGTGGCAGATGATGCTGCTGTCCGCGCTCGGCGGCACCGGGCAGGCCTTCTTCAACCCGGCCGCCGAGGGCATGCTCATGTCCTCCGTCCGCGGTGAACAGGCGAGCCGCGCGTTCGCGATGTTCCGGATGGCGATGCAGGGCGCGGGCCTCGGCGGCGCGGCCCTGGGCGGCGCCCTGGTGGCCGTCATCGGACCGGGCTGGGTGCTCGCGGTGGACGCGGTGGCCTTCGCGGTCGCCGGTGCGCTGCGTTCCTTCCTCGACGTGAGCCACATACCGCCGCGCGAGCCGGGCGGCGGCCTGCTAGCGGATCTGCGGGACGGCTGGCAGGAATTCGTCGGACGGCCGTGGCTGTGGACGATCGTCGCGCAGTTCTCGGTGGTGGTCGCGGTCGTCGGGGCGGCGGACGCCGTCTACGGTCCGCTGGTCGCCCGGGACAGTCTGGGCGGGCCGGGCCCCTGGGGCCTGGCGCTCGGCGCGTTCGGTGCCGGGACGGTGGGCGGCGCGCTGCTCATGACCCGCTGGAAGCCCCGTCGCCTGCTGCTCACGGGCACCCTGTGCGTCTTCCCGCTCGCGGCGCCCGCCGCCGCGCTCGCGATCCCCCTGCCGGTGGGCCCCCTGTACGCGGTGATGTTCGTCAGCGGTCTGGCGATAGAGGTGTTCGGCGTCTCGTGGATGACGGCACTCCACCAGGAGATCCCCGAGGACAAGCTCTCGCGGGTGTCGGCCTACGACTGGTTCGGCTCGATCGCGATGGTCCCGCTGGCGACGGCCCTGGCGGGCCCCGCGGAGCAGGCCTTCGGCCGGACGCCCGCGCTGTGGGGCTGCGCGACGCTCGTCGTGGTGGCCACGGCGGCGGTGCTGTGCGTCCCGGACGTCCGGAACCTGACGCGGCGGACCCGGGCGGTGGCGCAGGGCACTCCCGCCGCGGCGCCCGGCACCAAGTACGCGTCAGCCGATACCGAAGGACCCGCCGGGCGGCTCGGGTGAGGGAACCGCGTCCTCGTCGCGCACCGGGGCGGCCCCGCCGATGAAGTCCCGCAGCGCGGGGCCGTGTTCGACGCGGGCCGGAAAGGCGTCGGCGGCGGTACGCCGGGCCAGCGCCGCGGTGTCGAACGGGTGGTGGGAGGCCACGAGCACGGCGTTGCCGAAACGTCGGCCGCGCAGCACGCCGGGTTCGGCGATGAGGGCGATCTCCTCGAACACGGTGGAGAACGTGGCGAGCTGGGAGCGCAGGAAGGCGAAGGGCGCGGCGTCCGCGAGGTTGGCGAGGTAGAACCCGCCGGGGCGCAGCACCCGCTCGGCGGCGCTCGCGTACGCGGTGGACGTCAGGTGCGCCGGTACGCGCGAGCCGCCGAACACGTCCGCGATCAGGATGTCCGCGGAGTCGGGGGCGGCCGCCTCGATCCAGGCGCGGGCGTCGGCACGGTGCAGTTCGATGCCCGAGCCGCCGGGCACCGGCAGACACTCCTCGATCATGGCCAGCAGGCCCTTGTCCGCCTCGATCACGTCCTGGCGTGAACCGGGCCGGGTGGCCGCGACGTAGCGGGGCAAGGTGAGTGCCCCGCCGCCGAGGTGCAGCACGTCCAGGGCGCGCCCCGCCTGCGCCACCGTGTCCAGCACGTGGCCGAGACGCCGCGTGTACTCGAACTCCAGGTGCGTCGGCTCGTCCAGGTCGACGTACGACTGGGGTGCGCCGTCCACGGTCAGCAGCCAGGCCCGCTCGCGGTCCACGTCGGGCATCAGCTTGGCGGTCCCGTGATCCACGGCCCGCGTCACGGGTATCGGCTCGTCCACGGGTCCATTGTGGGGCACGGGGGCAGGCCGCAACGCCGCGCACAGGGCCCCTCGGTGGCACGGGAACGCGGCGGCCGGGGCACCGTGAACCCGGCCCGCCCGGGCGACAGGGACGGGGCCGTTCCGGCGACAGGACGGAGCCGTTCCAGGACACCGCGAATTGGCCCCGCCCCGACGGCGCGAACGGGGCCCGCCCCGATGAGGCGGGCCCCGCGTCCCGGCGTGGCCGGCCGTCAGCCGACCGACGTGACCGTCCCGGCGCCGACCGTGCGGCCGCCCTCACGGATCGCGAAGCCGAGACCCGGCTCCAGCGGTACCTCGCGCCCGAGCTCGACGGTCATGACGACGGTGTCGCCGGGCCGGGCGACGGCCGCCTCACCGAGGTCGACGTCGCCGACCACGTCCGCGGTGCGGATGTAGAACTGCGGCCTATACCCGGTGGACACCGCCGTCGTACGGCCGCCCTCGCGCGTCGACAGGACGTACACCCGCGCCGTGAAACGACTGCTGGGTACGACACTGCCGGGAGCGGCGACGATGTGCCCGCGGCGGACCGCGTCGCGGGGCACCCCGCGCAGCAGCAGCGCCACGTTGTCGCCGGCCTGCGCCTCCTCCATGGGCTTGCCGAAGGTCTCCAGGCCGGTGACCACCGTGTCGACGCCCGCGCCGAGCACGTCGACCCGGTCGCCGACGCGGACGGTGCCGCGCTCCACGGCACCGGTGACGACCGTTCCGCGTCCGGTGATGGTGAGCACGTTCTCGACGGGCATCAGGAACGGCGCGTCGAGATAGCGCTCGGGCATCGGCACGTACGTGTCCACGGCGTCGAGCAGCGCGTCGATCGCCGCCGTCCACCGGGGGTCCCCCTCCAGCGCCTTGAGGCCGGAGACCCGTACGACGGGTACGGAGTCGCCCCCATACCCTTGGGCGGAGAGCAGCTCGCGGACCTCCAGCTCGACCAGGTCCGTGAGTTCCTCGTCGCCCGCGTCGGCCTTGTTGAGGGCGACGACGATGTGGTCGACACCCACCTGCCGGGCGAGCAGCACGTGCTCGGCGGTCTGCGGCATGATCCCGTCCAGCGCGGACACGACGAGGATCGCCCCGTCGAGCTGCGCCGCGCCGGTGACCATGTTCTTGACGTAGTCGGCGTGGCCCGGCATGTCCACGTGGGCGTAGTGCCGGGTGTCCGTCTCGTACTCGACGTGCGCGATGTTGATGGTGATGCCGCGCGCGGCCTCCTCCGGCGCCCGGTCGATCCGGTCGAACGGGACGAACGTGCCGGAGCCGCGCTCGGCGAGGACCTTGGTGATGGCGGCGGTCAGGGTGGTCTTGCCGTGGTCGACGTGACCCATGGTGCCGATGTTCAGGTGCGGTTTGGTGCGCACGTAAGCCGTCTTGGGCATGGTGATTCCTCGAAGCCTCTTCGATGTCGGCGAAGCCGGGTGATGGTCCCGGCGCGTGCCGGCCGGGACGGGGACCCCCAGGAGTTACCGACCCTCCCCCTGCGGGGTCCGCCGGACGATCCGGGAAGGGTCAGCTTCGGGCGCCGTCGACGGCTGCCGTGATGATCCGGACGGCAGCCTTCGGCGCATCCGCGACTGCGGATGCTGCGAGGAGGAAGGCGTACCGGAACATGAGGAGATCATCTCCGACGGGTCTCCCCGCGTCGAATGGTTTTCGTTGCCCCGCGGACCGGTGGGGCGGGGGCGGCTCCTGTGGTGTTCCGGGGGCCGTGGGGTCCGGGCTCGTACGGTGTTCGCGCGCCCGGCGTCCGCGGTCTCAGGGACCGATGTTCTTGAGGGCTTCGCGCACGGACAGCGGCGAGAGTTCCGCCCGCTCCGCGGCGACGAAGTCCCGTACGGCCTGCGGGTCGGTCTTGGCGTATTCGCGCAGGCACCATCCGATGGCCTTGCGGATGAAGAAGTCGGGGTGGCCGGCCCGCAGGACGCAGTACGAGAACAGCCGCCCGGTGTCGGTGGCCTCCTTGTACCGGAGCTGATGGAGCAGCGCCGTACGGGCGACCCACAGATCGTCGTCCTCGATCCAGGCGTCCATGTCGCCGCGCAGCCGGGGGTCGGCGGCGACGAGGCCTCCCACCACGTGCGCGGCGAGCGCGTCGACGGTGTCCCACCAGGAGACGGTGGTGACGAGATGCCGGGCCACGGGAAGGAAGCCCGACGACAGGCGCCGGACGTGGCGGCGCAGATAGTCGACGGCGAAGTACTGGTACTCGCGTTCCGGCAGCCGCCAGCAGCGCAGGGCGATCGCCGTGCAGTCCTCCTCGTCCGGCCGGGCGGTGTCGAGGAGCACGGTGCGGGACAGGGTGCGGCGCTCGGGGGTCGTCAGCCCGAGGAAGGGGGCGATGTCCTTCATGTAGGCGCGCATCGACGCGGCCCGCTGCGGGTCGGCGGCCGCCGGATAGACGGTGGTCAGCCGCTCCAGGAGGGTGTCCGCGAGCGCGCTGTCCGGGACCTCGGACCGCGGACCTGACGTTCCGGAAGCTGTGACGCCCATGAGACGAACCATACGGCGATCACATACATCCGTCGGTTAGGGTCACCGGATGCTCGATGCCACCACCCGCTCTGGGGGCACCGCCACGGCCACTCCCCAGGCCGCCGCCACACAGCTCACCGTCGCCACCGACCTGGTCGTCGGCCCGGAGACCGCCGTCGCCGCACCCGCGGTCCCGACCGCCGTACGGACCGATCCGGCCGCGCGCCTGCTGAGAGCGCTGCTCTCACCCTGGTCGCGGCTCTCGCTGCTGGTCGTGCTGCTCGCCGCGGCGGCGTCGAGCGTGCTCCTCTTCGACCCCCAGCGGCTGCTCGCCGACGGCTGGCCGCCCCAGCTCGGCGGAGCCGCGGCGGCGGCCGCGTTCGCGGTGGCGTACGGGCTGTGCACGGTCGCCTTCGTGCCCCGGCCGCTGCTCAACCTGGCGGCGGGCGCCGTGTTCGGCTCCCAGCTGGGCCTGGGCACCGCCCTGGCGGGCACGGTGCTCGGCGCGGGTGCCGCGTTCGGGCTCGGCCGGATCCTCGGACAGGACGCGCTGCGGCCGCTGCTGCGGGCCCGCTGGCTGAAGGCGGCGGACGGCCAGCTCAGCCGGCACGGCTTCCGCTCGATGATGGTGGCCCGGCTCTTCCCCGGGGTGCCGTTCTGGGCGGCGAACTACTGCGCGGCCGTGTCCCGCATGGGCTGGCTGCCGTTCCTGGTCGCGACGGCGCTCGGGTCGATCCCGAACACCGCCGCGTACGCCGTCGCCGGCGCCCGTGCGTCGTCGCCGACCTCCCCCGCGTTCCTGATCGCGATGGCCCTGATCACGCTCCCCGCCCTGGCCGGAACAGTGGTGGCCTGGCGCAAGCGCCACCACCTGCGCGGCCGCTGACACCCGTACCGGCACACGCACAGGCACCGGCCGCCACCCGGCACCCGCCACCCGGCACCCGGCACCCGGCGCCCGGCACGGAGAACGGCTCGCGCGCGGGACAGGCCCTAGGGACGCAGGGCTTCCAGGATCATCGCGTTCGCCAGTCCGCCCGCCTCGCACATCGTCTGCAGCGCGTAGCGGGCGCCTCGGGCGCGCATCGCGTGGACGAGGGTCGTCGTGAGGCGGGTGCCGCTCGCGCCGAGCGGGTGGCCGATCGCGATGGCCCCGCCGTGCACGTTGACCTTGGACAGGTCGGCACCCGTCTCCTGCTGCCAGGCGAGCACGACGGAGGCGAAGGCCTCGTTGACCTCGAAGAGGTCGATGTCACCGAGGTCGAGACCCGCCTTGCGCAGCACCTTCTCGGTGGCCGGGACGACTCCGGTGAGCATGAGCAGGGGGTCGGAGCCGGTGACGGCGAAGCTGTGGAGCCGGGCGACGGGCCGCAGCCCGAGGCGGGCGGCGGTCTCGCTCGACGTGATGAGCACGGCGGAGGCGCCGTCGTTGACCGGGCTCGCGTTCCCGGCCGTGACGGACCAGTCGATCTGCGGGAAGCGCTCGGCGAAGCCCGGGTCGTAGTACGCGGGCTTCAGCCCGGCGAGCACCTCGGGTGAACTGCCGGGGCGGACGCTCTCGTCCCGCAGGAGACCTTCGAGGGGCGCGACCTCGGCGTCGAACAGACCGCCGTCCCACGCCGTCGCCGCCTTCCGGTGCGAAGCGACCGCGAAGTCGTCCATCCGCTCGCGGGTGATGCCCCACTTGGCGGCGATGAGCTCGGCGCTGATGCCCTGCGGAACCAGACCCTCGGGATAGCGCTCCGCGACGCCGGGTCCGAAGGGGTCCGCGCCCGCCGGCACGTTGGACCACATGGGCACACGGCTCATCGATTCCACGCCGCAGGCCACGACCATGTCGTACGCCCCCGACATGACGCCCTGCGCGGCGAAGTGCACCGCCTGCTGCGACGAGCCGCACTGGCGGTCCACGGTGGTCGCCGGGACCGTGTCGGGGAATCCCGCGGACAGCACGGCGTACCGGGTGGTGTTCATGGCCTGCTCGCCGACCTGGTCGACGGTGCCGCCGATGACGTCGTCGATCAGCGCCGGGTCGATCCCGGAGCGCTCGACGAGCGCGCGGAGGGTGTGGGCGAGGAGTTCCACGGGGTGGACGTGGGCGAGCGAACCGTTCGGCTTGCCCTTGCCCACGGGGGTGCGTACGGCTTCGACGATCACGGCGTCACGCATGGGAGGCCTCTCAGGTCGGTCGATCTCTGACGTCGGGCGCGGCAACCGGGCGGACCGACCACCGGAACAAGTGGGTTGGTTTTCCAAACCCACTAAGTGACCCAAGAGTAACCCAGTGGGTTGGAACATCCAACCCACCTTCGTAGACTGGCGGCATGAAGGACCCCCGCCCCTGTTCGATCGCCGCGACGCTCGCCCTCGTCGGCGAGAAGTACTCCCTGCTGATCCTGCGCGAGGTGTCGCTCGGCGCGACGCGCTTCGACCAGCTCGCACGCAACATCGGCGCCCCTCGCGACGTGCTGACCACCAGGCTGAAGCGCCTCGTCGACGCCGGACTGCTGGAGAAGGCGGAGTACAGCGACCGGCCCAAGCGCTACGAGTACCGGCCGACGCGCGCGGGCCTCGAACTGAGTCCCGTCCTGATGATGCTGATGTCCTGGGGCGACCGGCACCTCCAGGAGGACGGCTTCCGGCCCATGGTGCTGGAGCACGACTGCGGCCACGAACTGGTCCCCCAGGTCGTCTGCCGGGAATGCGGCGACCGGGTCGAGCACGAATCCCTCACGGCCCGCCCCCAGGCCCCGGGCTGGACGGTGACGGGCCCCGTGTCGCAGTAGCCGCCGGCGGCGGCGCCGGTGTCGGCCGACGATCGGCTGCGCAGGGTGGGCGGGCGGTCACGGAAGCCCCCATGGCCGGGCCGCCGACCGCGTTGGTTAGGCTTCCCTGAGCGTCCGCGATCGCCGCACACCGCGGTCAGGCGTGCCCATCTCCCTTTCCACGATCAGCACTTGGACCACGTAACTTCATGTCTTGGTTTCAATCCCTCGTCCTCGGGCTCGTCCAGGGGCTGACCGAATTCCTTCCCGTCTCCTCCAGCGCGCATCTGCGGCTGACCGCCGCCTTCGCGGGCTGGGACGACCCCGGCGCGGCGTTCACCGCGATCACGCAGCTCGGCACGGAGGCCGCGGTGCTGATCTACTTCCGCAAGGACGTGGGGAGGATCCTGTCCGCGTGGTTCCGCTCGCTCGTGAACAAGGCGATGCGCAGCGACCACGACGCCCAGATGGGGTGGCTGGTGATCGTCGGCTCGATCCCGATCGGGGTGCTGGGGGTCACGCTCAAGGACCAGATCGAGGGGCCGTTCCGCGATCTGCGGGTCACCGCGACCATGCTCATCGTGATGGGCGTCGTCATAGGCATCGCCGACCGGCTCGCGGCCCGTGACGAAACGGGTGGCAGGCACCGGGCGGCGAAGCAGCGCAAGGGGCTCGAGGACCTGAACACCAAGGACGGCCTGCTGTACGGCCTCTGCCAGGCGATGGCCCTGGTCCCCGGCGTCTCCCGGTCCGGTGCCACCATCAGTGGCGGTCTGTTCATGGGCTACAGCCGCGCGGCGGCGGCCCGCTACTCCTTCCTCCTCGCCATGCCGGCCGTCCTCGCCTCCGGCGCCTTCGAGCTCAAGGACGCGGCCGCCGAGGGCCATGTCTCCTGGGGACCGACCGTCTTCGCGACGATCATCGCCTTCGCGGTCGGATACGCCGTGATCGCGTGGTTCATGAAGTTCATCTCCCACAAGAGCTTCATGCCGTTCGTCTGGTACCGGATCGTCCTCGGATTCGTCATCATCGGCCTGGTCGGCACCGACGTGCTCAGCCCGCACGCGGCCGAGTCCGGCTGAGCGGAGCACCGGCCGGCGTGACGCCGGGGCCCCGCCCCGAGCGGTAGGCCGTCTGGCCGTACGCTTCTGCGGTTCCGGTTGCGGCGATTTAGCGTGGTCTCTCCGACTGGAGGTGGAGCATGCCGAAAGATCCCGCGCTGAGCAGGTTGGGCACGGAAGCGCGCAGTGTGAAGTTCCCGGATGGCAGCCGCGGGGTCATCCTCGTCAGGGCGGGCATCCCTCAGAACGAGGCCGAGGCGCTCGCGGCACGGATCTGGGCGGAACGGGCCGATTCGGCCGGGCCGACGGTCGACCTCTCGGCCGCCGTGGGGTCCGACCGCCCTCGCTCGTCCCAGTGATCTTGCCCGTCCCGGCCACTCCGCTCTTCTCACGCGGACGTGGCCAGGGACGGGCCCGCACGTCCCCGCCGCCCCTCCTCTCCGGGGACAGCGGTCCGGTCGGCCAACTCCGGTCACCGGAGAGGGAGTTCGGCCGCCCCGGAGCCCTCGCCCACGAACACCGTGACGCAGCACATACGAGTTGAGTAGCCGCCCGGTAGCGCAGTGTCAGTCCTTGCGCCTAGGCTGGTCCGCATGTCCCCCGAAGCCACTCCGCCTGGTTCCGTGCGGTCTGCCGCCGCGTTGAACGAACAGATCCGCGCCCTGTGGACGCGGACGGGCGGCTCCCTGTCCGCACAGGAGCGGGCGGAGTACGAGCTGTTGATCGTGAAGTGGGCCGAGGCGATACGCGGCGAGATCATCGAAGCCGCGTAGGCCCCGTTCACCGCACGGCCTCACCGCCCGCCCGACACCCGAAGCACCGCCCCCGTCGTGTAGGACGCGTCGGGCGACAGCAACCAGGAGATGGCCGCGGCGACCTCCTTCGCCTCGCCGACGCGGCGCAGCGGAATCGACGGGGCGGCCCGTCCGAGGCGGCCGGGATCGCCCATGGCCGCGTGCATCTCGGTGTCGATCATGCCGGGCGCGACCGCGTTGACACGGATGCCATCGGGGCCGAGTTCCTTCGCGAGCCCCGTGGTCAGCGCGTCCACGGCCGCCTTGCTCGCCGCGTAGTGGACGTACTCGCCGGGACTGCCGAGCGTGGCGGCCGCCGAGGACACGTTCACGATGGCACCCCCTCCCCCCGCGGCCATGGACCGGGCGGCGCGGCGCGAACAGAGCAGCGTGCCCATCAGGTTGACCTCGACCACACGGCGCAGATCCCCGGGGTCGGCGTCCACGAGCCGCCCGAGCGGTCCGGTCACCCCGGCGTTGTTCACCAGTCCCGTCACCGGCCCCAGCCGGTCCGCCGCCGTGTCGAACAGCCGCTCCACGGCGGCCTCGTCGGAGGTGTCCACGCGTACGGTGACACAGCGCGCCCCGGCCTCGCGGACGGCGGCCGCGGTGCGCTCGGCGGCCTCGCCGTCGCTCACGTATCCGACGACCACGTCATGCCCGTCGGCGGCGAGCCGTGCGCAGGTCGCCGCGCCGATCCCCCGGCTGCCCCCCGTGACGATCGTGACCGGACGTGCCATACGAGCCTCCTGGACGGTACGACCCGACGCGATCACCGTCGCCGGGATCACGCGCGACGACCACAAGCGGCAACCACGCGCAGCCACCACGCAGGGCAACCGCACGCGGCGATCACGCGCGATGGATCTTGGATCACCCACGATCGCAGATCCGCTTCGGCCCCGGCACGGCGGTCCCCGACCCTGCCGGACCCCGAATATCCCCGCCCGGCCCCTTGGCGTGGCGGGCCCGGTGGCCAACACTGAGCCGATGACGCAGCGTGTGGAGCTCGCGACCGTGCTGGACCGGTTCTCCGTGGACGAGATCGTCACCGCGTACGCGGTGGCCGTGGACGACGGCGACTGGGAGGGATACCGGGGGCTGTTCGCACCGAAGGGCCGCGCCGACTACCGCTCGGCCGGGGGTATCGAGGGCGACGCCACCGAGGTCGCCGCATGGCTCGCGCAGAGCCTCGACCTGTTCGCGATGCGCCAGCATCTGATCGTCAACCGGCGGGTGCTGTTCGGTGTCCTGGACCAGGACACCGGCGACACGGCCGAGGTGCGCGCGGACTACATCAATCCGATGCGGTTCGCGGGGCGGGACGGCGACTCCACCGGCGACTCCACCGCGCCCGACTTCGTGTGCGGCGGACGGTACGCCTTCAGCCTGCTGCGCACCGGTGACGGCTGGCGGCTGAGCGGGGTGATCGTCGAGGAGAAGTGGCGCCGGATGCCGCAGCCCCGGCCGGCACCCGCCACCACCTGAACCGCGGACGCCCACAACCTGAACCGCGAACGCCTGCCCCCGACCCCGTCCTCGCCCCCGACCTCGTCCCTCTCCTCGTCCTCGTCCCCGTCCTCGCCCTCACCCTCGCCCCCGCCCCCGCCCCCGACCCCGTCCTCGTCCTCGCCCTCGTCCTCGTCCCCGTCCCCGTCCCCGTCCCCGACCCCGTCCTTGCCCCCGCCCTCGTCCCCGTCCCCGACCCCGTCCTCGCCCTCACCCTCGCCCCCGTCCTCGCCCTCGTCCCCGCCCCCGCCCCCGCCCCCGCCCTCGTCCTCGTCCTCGTCCTCACCCTCGCTCCCGTCCCCGTCCCCGTCCCTAGTCGGGCCGTGCCACCGCCCTCCGTACACCACGAGCCCTCCCCGTCCTGCTACTCGCGGGCCCTCCGCGCCCGGCGGCCCTGAGGTCGACCCGACTCCGGGGTCGCGGGAGCGCCCACCCCGCCGCGCGCCCCCTGCCGATCACCACGCCCCCTGTCGTAGATCGCCCCCGGCGCGCACACTGGAGACACCCCGGGGCAGGGAGGCGGAGGATGGACAGGCCCGACCGTGCGTTCGGCCCATGGCTGGTCTCCCCCTGGCGGCGCGGTGTCGTCGCGGCGCTGGCGGGCGCGCTGCCGATGCTGTCGTTCCCCGCCCTGTCGTGGTGGTGGTTCGCGTACGTGGCCCTGGTGCCCTGGATCCTGCTGGCGCGCTCGGCCCCGACGGCACGGCGTGCCGCTTACGACGGCTGGCTCGGCGGGTTCGGTTTCATGCTGGCCGTGCACCACTGGCTGCTGCCGAGCCTGCATGTCTTCACGGTGGTCATAGCGGCGCTGCTCGGCGCGCTGTGGGCTCCCTGGGGCTGGCTCGTCCGGCGGTTCCTGGCCGGGCTGCCGTCACCGGGCCGGGTCGGTGCCGCCCTGCTCGTCCTTCCCTCGGGGTGGCTGATGGTCGAACTCGCCCGGTCCTGGCAGGGCCTGGGCGGTCCCTGGGGTCTGCTCGGTTCGAGTCAGTGGCAGGTGGAGCCGGCCCTGAGGCTGGCCTCGGTCGGCGGGGTGTGGCTGCTCAGCTTCCTGGTGGTGGCGGTCAACATCGCGTTCGCCGTACTGGTCTCGGTGCGCGAGTCCCGTATGCCCGCCGTGGCGGGACTGGTCGCGACGGCGGCCGCGACCTCGGCGGCCTGGGTCTGGTCGCCGCGCCCGGACGTCGACGGCCACGTGCGGATCGCGGTCGTGCAGCCCGGTGTCGTGGACGGGAGCACGAGTGGCGACAGGCGCTTCGCACGCGAGGAGGCGCTGACCCGTGAACTCGCGGGCCGGGGCGCCGACCTGGTCGTCTGGGGTGAGAGCAGCGTCGGCTTCGACCTGGCCGACCGGCCCGATCTGGCGCTCCGCGTCGCGGCGTTGTCCCGCGAGGTCGGCGCCGACATCCTGGTGAACGTCGACGCGCGCCGCTCGGACCGGCCGGGCATCTACAAGAGCTCGGTCCTGGTGGGGCCGCACGGTCCGACCGGCGACCGCTACGACAAGATGCGACTGGTCCCGTTCGGCGAGTACGTGCCCGCGCGGTCCCTGCTCGGCTGGGCCACCTCCGTCGGCAAGGCCGCGGGCGAGGACCGGATGCGGGGCACCGAACAGGTGGTGATGAACGTCGGGCACGGGCTGCGCGTCGGCCCCATGATCTGCTTCGAGTCGGCGTTCCCCGACATGAGCCGCCATCTCGTCCAGGAAGGCGCCGAGGTGCTGGTGGCCCAGTCCTCGACGTCGTCGTTCCAGCGGAGCTGGGCGCCCGAGCAGCACGCCTCGCTGGCCGCGCTGCGGGCTGCGGAGACCGGCCGGACCATGGTCCACGCGACGCTCACCGGCGTCTCCGCCGTCTACGGCCCGGACGGCGGACGCGTCGGCTCCTGGCTCGGCACGGACACGAGCGGCGCGACGGTCTACGACGTGCCGCTGGCCCGGGGCGTCACTCCGTACGTCCGGTTCGGCGACTGGCCGGTGCACGGCGCGCTCCTGATCATCGCCGCGCTGTGCGTGGCGGAGGGTGCCCGCGCGTTCAGGCCCCGGCGGACTGTTCGCGAACCGCTCGGACCACCCGCTCGCACAACTCGTGAGTCGCCAGCGCGTCCCGGGCGCTGAGCACCTTTCCCGTGCGCACGGCGTCGAGGAACGCGAGGACCACCTGCTCGATGCCGCGCTGGCGGGCCACCGGCACCCAGTCGCCGCGCCGGCGCACGGTCGGCTGGCCCTTGTGGTCGATCACCTCGGCGAGATTGACCACCTGCCGCTTGGTGTCCTGGCCGGAGACCTCGAGGATCTCCTCGCTCGAACCGCTCAGCCGGTTCATCACACCCAGCGCCGTGAATCCGTCCCCGGCGAGCTGGAGGACGACATGGTGCAGCAGCCCCTCCTCGGTCCGGGCCCGCACCGTCACGTCGTCGACCGGACCCGGCACCAGGAAGCGCAGGGTGTCGACGACGTGGATGAAGTCGTCGAGAACCATGGTGCGCGGCTCCTCGGGCAGCCCCGTGCGGTTCTTCTGCATCAGGATCAGCTCGCGGGGGTGTTCGAGGCACTGTGCGTACGCGGGTGCGTGACGCCGGTTGAATCCGACCGCGAGGCTGAGATTCCGCTCCTCCGCGAGCCGCACCAGCCGCTCCGACTCGTCCAGCTCGTACGCGAGCGGCTTGTCGACGTACGTCGGTACGCCCGCCTCCAGCAGCCGGGTGACGATCTCGGGGTGGGCCACGGTGGGCGCGTGCACGAACGCCGCGTCGAGATCCTGGGCCAGCAGTGTCTCCAGGTCACTGTGGCGCCGGTCCGGCGGCAGATGAAGGCTGTCGGCGACCCGGTCGAGCGTGGCGGGCGTCCGCGTCTGCAGATGCAGTTCGATCCCGGGCTGCACGCCGAGCACCGGCAGATACGCCTTCTGCGCGATGTCGCCGAGTCCGATGCAGCCGACCTTCACGGGGGTCTCCTTCACTCGCCGACGCGGGTTCCGTCGGAAGCATACGGCCGCGGCGTCCCCGGGCGGCCGGGCACCCTGGGCGGCGGCCGGCCCGGCGCGCGCGTTTCGCGGCGGCGTGCTGCGCGGCAGCCTGTCAGCCCGCCGATGCCCGTGCCCTCCGGAGGAGCGGAAGGATCACCCGTGTGGGGCATCCCGCGCCTCTCCGCTCCCTGGAAGCCGTCCGGAACCAGCAGAGTTGCGCGGGTGCATCGAACGACGACGACCGCGACGCTCCTGGTCGCCGTGGTGGTCACCACCCTCTCCGGGTGTGTGACCGTCCAGCGGCCGGCCGCTTCCGGAACTCCCGCCGCCCCGGCGCGGCACACCGCTCCTCATACGGACAGCAAGGAGGGGCCCCGGATCGTGCAGGCACCGGCGCGGGAGGCGCTGGAGCGCGTCGGCCCGTCGCCGGAGTCCTCACCCGACACGGGGGCCCGGCATCGGGTGGCTCCCCCGCCACGGCCCGTGGCACCACCGGCCCCTCCGCGGCACGCCCGCCCGGCCCCGCGCCCGGAGCCGCCGCACCCCAGGCACCGTACGGCCGTCCGGCCCGGCGCCCCCGCCGTGCCGAAGCGTCCGGACGTGTGCGCGCTCGGCAGGAAGTACGGGGGCTGGACGGCGGACAGCCCGGAGGCGGTCCTCTGCGCGAGGACGTACGGGAGCTGACAGCGCCCGCGGCATCGGTTCGGAGCTCAGGGGCGCTGTCTCGGCGGGCCCAGGGTCTCTCCGCCGGGTCCGTCGAAGCGGTCGGAGACCCCCGCCTCCGCCGCGGTGTCGCTGTCCCGGAGCCTCAGCTCCAGGCGGCCGATCGCCGCGCGGACGCCGTCCCCGTACCGGTCGTCCGCGAGGGCGCCGGCCGCGCCGCGGGCCCGGCGCAGATGGGTGCGGGCGGCCTCGGAGCGGCCGAGCTTGGCGTAGTCGGCGGCGAGGTTCAGATGCAGCGAGGGGTAGAACGCGCGGACGGCGAGCGACCGGTGCGGTTCGCCGACGCGGCCGTCGCTCAGTTCCTCGGCCGCGGCGAGAGCCCGCAGGTCCCAGGCGAGTTCGTCGGCCGGGTCGTCCTGGGTGTCGGCCATGTAGTGCGCCAGGGTGCAGCGGTGCAGTGCGTCGCCGCCGTCCCCGATCTCGCCCCACAGGTCCAGGAAGCGGCCCCGGGCCTCCTCACGGTCCCCGGCGTGGTGCAGCATGACGGCCTGTCCGATCCGGGTCATCATGGCGTCCGGCGCCGCCTGCTCCTGTTGCTCCGCCACCGCGTCCTCCAGGCTCGTCAGTGTCCCTGACGAAGCTAACCGGAGCCGGTGGCAATCGCGCTCAGGCGCCCCCGTGGGCCGCTGGGCCAGGCCGGTGACGGCCCGGCCGGCGGCCCGCACGTCAGCCGAGGTCGGGGATGGTCCAGTCGATCGGCTCGTGGCCCTGGGCGGCCACGGCCTCGTTGATCTGGGTGAACGGGTGCGAGCCGAAGAACTTCTTGGCGGACAGCGGTGACGGGTGCGCCCCCTTCACCACCACGTGCCGCTCCTCGTCGATCAGCGGGAGCTTCTTCTGCGCGTAGTTGCCCCACAGGACGAAGACGGCCGGGTCGGGGCGGTCGGCCACCGCGCGGATCACCGCGTCGGTGAACTTCTCCCAGCCCTTGCCCTTGTGCGAGTTCGCCTCGCCCGAGCGGACGGTGAGCACCGCGTTGAGCAGCAGCACACCCTGCTCGGCCCACGGCATCAGATAGCCGTTGTCCGGGACCGGGGTGCCCAGCTCCTCCTTCATCTCCTTGTAGATGTTCCGCAGCGAGGGCGGCGTCTTGACTCCGGGACGGACCGAGAAGCACAGGCCGTGGCCCTGGCCCTCGCCGTGATACGGGTCCTGGCCGAGGATCAGCACCTTCACCCGGTCGTACGGGGTGGCGTCGAGCGCGGCGAAGACCTCCTCCCGGGGCGGGTAGACGGGACCCTTCGCACGCTCCTCCTCGACGAACTCGGTGAGTTCCTTGAAGTAGGGCTGCTGAAGCTCGTCGCCCAGGACGCCGCGCCAGGACTCGGGCAACATGGCGATATCGGTCACGTCAACTTCCTTCGATGTGCGGTGACTTCCAGACCAAGAACCTACCGTCGCCCACTGACAATCGGTTCCGCTACCAACTCGTCTTGCGGTCCAGCTCCCACATCATCATGATCGTCGAGGGGTCCAGGGCCCGCTCTCCGCCCGAGATCTCCTCGTTCGCGGCCACATACTGCCTGCCCTGCCACAGGGGCAGCAGCCGGGCGTCGTCGACGAGGATCCGCTGGGCCTCCTCGAACTGCTTGGCCACCGCCCCGCGATCGCGCACGCCCCGCGACTCGGGCAGCAGGACGTCGGTGATCCGCGGGGTCGGATAGGGCGTCCCGAGGGCGTTCCGCTCCCCGACGAAGGGCGCGATGAAGTTGTCGGCGTCCGGGAAGTCGGGGAACCAGCCGCGGCCGAACACGGGGTACTCGCCGCTGCGGTAGCCCGCTTCGTACGTCTTCCAGGGCCGGCTCCTGAGCGTGACGGTGAACAGGCCGGAGTGGTCGAGCTGGCGCTTGAGCTCCTGGAACTCGGGGCCGGTCTCGGAGCCGTAGCGGTCGGTCGTGTACCAGAGGGTGAGCGGGACGCGTTCGTCGATGCCGGCGTCGTGCAGGATCTTGCGGGCCTTGGACGGGCTGGGGCTGCCGTACTGGTCGAAGTAGCCGGTGGTGTGCCCGGCCAGTCCCGCGGGGACCATCGAGTAGAGCGGGTCGACGGTGTCCTGGTAGACGTTGTGGATGATGGCCGACCGGTCGACGATCTGGGCGACGGCGTGGCGGACGGCGGGCTTCCCGGCCCACGGGTCCCTGGGGTTGAAGACCAGGTAGCTGATCTCGGTGCCCGCCCCGTCGACGAGCTGGATGCCCTTCCGGTCGCCCTGCCCCTGGAGGTCGACGATGTCGGAGGCGGCGAGGCCGCGGTAGGTGACATCGATCTTCTTGTCCTTCAGGGCCCCGACCAACTGGGCGGAGTCCTGGAAGTAACGGATCGTCACCGCGTCGTTCCGGCGCTCGGCGAAGCCCTCGTAGAGGTCGTTCCTGACGAGTTCGGCCCGCTTGTCCTCCGTGTAGGAGCGCAGGGTGTAGGGGCCGGAGCCGAGGACCTTGTCGCCCTCGCGCACGGCGTCGGCGGGGTACTCGCCGGGGTCGACGATCGACATCGCCGGCGTGGCCAGCACCAGCGGAAACGTGGCGTCCGGCTTGTTGAGCCGGAAGACGACCTCGTGCTCGCCGACCGCCTGCACCTGGTCGAGGCTGCCGAGCAGACCGGCCGGCCCGCCCTGCACACCGATCTTCCTGATCCGGTCGATGGAGTACTTGACGGCCGACGCGTCGAGCGGGTCGCCGTCGGAGAACTTCAGGTCCGGACGCAGTTCGCAGCGGTAGACCGAGTTGGTTTCATCCGTGAACCCGCAGCTCCGGGCGGCGTCGGGCTGCGGGGACGCCGAGCCGGTCGGATAGCTGAGCAGCGTCTGGTAGACGTTGCGGAACAGTTCCCACGACCCGTCCCAGGAGGCCGCCGGGTCCAGGGTGCTGGGGGCGCTGGTCGTGCCCACCACGATGGGCCCCTCCTCGGCCGGCGATCCCTCGGAGATCGCGCTGCACGCCGCCACCAGGGATATGGACGTGATCGCCGCCAGCTGTCGCAGGTATCGGTTCCGGTTGAACACGCACACGCTCCTGGATCTGCCATGCCAAGGGTCGGCAGACCATACCCCGACGCTCCGCCAGAACGACCACCTTTCCCTGACATGGCACTTGATCAGCATGTATGTGACTACGTTGTCAGCATGCTGTGAACGTGTCGACGCTCCGTCCTCCCAACTCCGCGCCGCCCGGACCGAACAGAGTGTTTGTCAACTTTCAACAAAAGACCGGTCGGGGGGGGGGGGGGGCGGGGGGGGGGGGCGCCCGCCGGGGGGGGGGGGGGGGCGGGCGGCGGGGGGGGGGGGCCCCCCCCGGGGGGGCCCCCACCCCCCGCACCCCCCCCCCCCGCCCCCCCCCCCCCCCCCCCCCCCCCCCCCCCCCCCCACCGGTCTTCGTGTCACTCGGCTCCGGCCTGGTGTCACTCGACTCCGGCGTTGAGGAACATCCCGCCGTCGACCACGAGCGTCTGACCGGTGACCCAGTCCGACTGCTGCGAGGTGAGGAAGGCGGCGGCGCCGCCGATGTCGGAGGGCACACCGAGCCGGCCGAGCGGGTAGGCCGCGGCGGCCTCCGCCTCGCGGCCTTCGTACAGTGCGGCCGCAAACTTCGTCTTCACCACGGCGGGCGCGATGGCGTTGACCCGGACCTTGGGCGCGAACTCGTGCGCGAGCTGCACGGTCAGGTTGATCATCGCGGCCTTGCTGATGCCGTACGCGCCGATGAACGGCGAGGGCGCGAGGCCGGCTACCGAGGCGATGTTGACGATCGCGCCGCCGTTCTCGCCCTGCCATGCCTTCCAGGTCTGCTGGGCGAAGCCGAGCGCGGAGACGACGTTGGTCTCGAAGACCTTCCGCGCCACATTGAGGTCCAGTTCGGCGATCGGCCCGAACACCGGGTTCGTACCGGCGTTGTTGACCAGGAAGTCGACGCGGCCGAACGCCTCCATGGTGCGCTCGACGGCGACGGCCTGGTGGGCCTCGTCGTGGGCCTTGCCGGCCACGGCGATGACACGGTCGGCGCCGAGCGTCTCGACGGCCTCCTTGAGGGCGTCCTCGTTGCGGCCCGTGATGCAGACCCGGTCGCCGCGGGCGATCAGTGCCTCCGCGACGCCGTAGCCGATGCCGCGGCTCGCGCCCGTGATGAGCGCGACCTTGCCCGAGAGTTCGGGGAGCGTGGTCATATGCGTTTTCCCCGTTTCTAGTTGAGCGGTCCGCCGGCCACGTACAGCACCTGGCCCGAGACGAATCCGGCGGCCTCGCCGGTGAAGAAGGCGATGCTGTTGGCGATGTCGTCCGGGTTGCCGACGCGCTGCACGGGGATCTGGGTCGCGGCGGCGGCCTGGAAGTCGTCGAAGTCCATTCCGAGGCGGGCGGCGGTGGCGGCGGTCATGTCGGTGACGATGAAGCCGGGCGCCACGGCGTTCGCGGTGACGCCGAACTTGCCGAGCTCGATGGCCAGGGTCTTGGTGAGGCCCTGGAGACCGGCCTTGGCGGTGGAGTAGTTGGCCTGGCCGCGGTTGCCCAGGGCCGAGGAGGACGACAGGTTGACGATGCGGCCGAACTTGGCCTCGACCATGTACTTCTGGACGGCCTTCGCCATCAGGAAGGCACCGCGCAGGTGCACGTTCATGACGGTGTCCCAGTCGGACGCGCTCATCTTGAACAGCAGGTTGTCACGGAGGACACCCGCGTTGTTCACGAGGATGGTCGGCGCGCCGAGCTCCTCGGCGATCCGCGCGACGGCGGCCTCCACCTGGGCCTCGTCGGAGACGTCGCAGCCGACCGCGAGAGCCTTCCCGCCGGCGGCCGTGATCTTCTCGACGGTGTCCTTGCACGCGGCCTCGTCGAGGTCGATCACCGCGACGGCGCGGCCCTCCGCGGCCAGTCGTACGGCGGTCGCGGCACCGATGCCGCGCGCGGCACCGGTGACTACGGCGACGCGCTGCTCAGTGGTGGACATTGCTGGTTCTCCTCGCCCTTGGAAAAGCCGGCCCAAGCCCGGCCAAGCTGTCTCGACAACCTTGCGGAGTCTTCGAGGTCCCGCAGGACCCGCGGCTCACGGTACGCCCATCCGGTGAGCGACCGCTTAGTACCTTCAGCAGACGTGACGCTAGAAGCCCTGGCACCCGGTGTCAACGGCGCACCGCGCGCATGTGATCCATTACCTGACCAGGAGCTGGAGCAACCGCTCGGTCTCGGCCGCGGGATCGGCGGTCAGCCCGGTGTGTACGGGACCCGGCTGGACCACCGTCGAACGCGGCGCGATCAGCCAGCGAAAACGCCGCCCGGCATCGTCGTGTGCGGCTTGACCGGCGGCTTCTCCTCCGGCGCAGACTCCCTCGACGGCGCGCAGCGCGGCCCGTACGCCCCGTACGTCCGCTTCGGGGTCGAGCGCGAACAGCTTGCTCTCGTCCAGATGGGTCCGCGCCGCGACGAAGGAGTGGGCGCGGCAGTACACCAGCACACCCGCGTTGAAGCACTCGCCGCGCTCGACCCGCGGCACCACCCGCAGCAGCGCGTACTCGAAGACGTCCCGCTCGTTCACTTGTCCCCCTCGGTGCCGTCGCGGCCGTCGATGCCCTTGATCCGCTCGTGGATGACGGCGGCGCGGGCCAGCAGCGGCCGTGCGTAGGCGCGCCGCAGCGCGTCGACCGTGTCGAAGCCCGGTTCGCCGGCCAGCCACGCGTCCGGGATCTCCGCCGTGACCTCGGCGAGCAGGTCCTCGGTGACCAGCGGGGCCAGTTCGGCGGCGGCCGAGGCGATGTCGGGGCCGAAGGGGGCGAGTGCGTGGTCGGAGATGTCGTACGGCTTGGCGGCGGAGGTCTCGGCTCCGGGCCAGTGGTGGTGCCAGATCATCGTGGCGCCGTGGTCGATGAGCCACAGATCGCCGTGCCACATCAGCAGGTTGGGGTTGCGCCAGGAGCGGTCGACGTTGTTGACGAGGGCGTCGAACCACACGATCCGGCCGGCTTCCTCGGCGCTCACCTCGAAGGCGAGGGAGTCGAAGCCGATGGCGCGCGGGAGGAATTCCATCCCGAGGTTCGGGCCGCCGCTCGACTTCAGCAGGTCCTGGACCTCCTGGTCCGGTTCGCCGAGCCCGAGGACCGGGTCGAGGCCGATGGTCACCAGACCGGGCACCCGCAGGCCGAGACGGCGGGCGAGTTCACCGCAGACGACCTCCGCGACGAGCGTCTTGCGCCCCTGTCCGGCGCCGGTGAACTTCATGACGTACGTCCCGAGGTCGTCGGCCTCGACGAGTCCCGGCAGCGAGCCGCCCTCGCGCAACGGCGTGATGTAGCGGGAGGCGTTCACTTCCTTGAGCATCGCCCCAGGTTACTGGGGTGGTCCCGCCCGGGAGACACGACCCGGTGATGGGGAGGGGCGCGGCGCCCGGCGTCCGTGTCCAGGGGGTCGTGCCGCTGCACACCGGGCTGTCGGCATGCTGTGGATCAGGTCAAGAAGTCGCCATTGCCTGAACAGCGCGCGCTGGTGGACCGTACCTCCCGACAGATACAGATCATGTCCGCTGAAGGGAAAGCCAGCATGACCAGCGAATCGCTTCACTCCGCACAGGCACCCGCCCGGCGCACCGTCGTGGCGGCGGTCGGCGCGGCAGGGCTCGCCGTCGCGCTGACCGCGTGCGGTGCGGACGACAAGGCTTCCGACTCCGTGGGCTCGGGCGACGGCGCGGCGGGCACGGAACTCGCCAAGACCGGCGACATCCCGGAGGGCGGCGGCAAGGTCTTCGCCGACCAGGGGGTCGTGGTGACCCAGCCGACGGCGGGCACGTACAAGGCCTTCTCGTCCAAGTGCACCCACCAGGGCTGTGCCGTCAAGGGCATCGCGAACGGCGTCATCACCTGCCCGTGTCACGGCAGCGAGTTCTCCGCCACCGACGGCAGCGTGAAGAAGGGGCCCGCGACGACGGGCCTGGCCGCCGCGAACATCACCGTCGAAGGGGACGCCATCAAGCTCGCCTGACCGCCGGCGTCAGGTCCGTCGGCGCGCGAAGCAGGCGAGCACGTCGTCGGTGGTCGTGATGGTGGCGACCAGCGCGAGCGTGTTCCGGACGATGGCGGGGGTGTACTCGGAGGGCACCCCCGCTATGGCGTCCGCCGGGACGACGACGGTGTAGCCGCGGTTCACGGCGTCGAACACGGCGTTGGGAATGGCGATGTTGGCCGAGACTCCCGTCACGACGAGGGTGCGGCAGCCCAGGTTGCGCAGCAGCGGGTCGACATCGGTGCCCGAGATCGGCGACAGACCGTGCAGCCGCCGTACGACGAGGTCCTGCTCGGCGACCTCGACGGGCGGCGCGACCCGCACCGCCGTCGTCCCGGTCGTCTGCCGTACGGGCAGTCGCTCCGCCGCCCGGAACAGCCGGGCGTTGTGGTTGGCGCCGCGGCCGTCCGGGCGGCGCTCGGCGACCGCGTGGATCACCTGCACTCCGCTCTCGTGCGCGGCGGCCACCAGCCGGGCGATCCGGTCGAGCGCTCCGGACGACCGCGCCTCCTGGGCGAGTTCGGGCAGCGCGCTGTCCGGGCCCACGACGCCCTGTTGGCACTCCACGGTGAGCAGTACCGTGCCGGCGGGGTCGAGGAGTTCGCTGAGGTGCTCGAACGACGGCATGGCTCTCCTTGTCGTCGCGGATCGGGACGGCGGAGCGTAACGACCATTGCGCGAGGACGGAAGACGATTCATGATTTCCTGACGGAACGTCAGAAATCAAACACACGCGATACATGGAACACGAGGGGACCTTATGACCGTCACTCAGCGCAGGGGCCGGAAGATCATGATGACCCCCGGTGAACTGGACGAGTTCCTCACCACCCAGCGCACCTGCCGCGTGGCCTCCGTGTCGAAGGACGGGGTTCCGCACGTGAGCGCCCTGTGGTTCGCCTGGGACGGCACGTCGCTGTGGCTGTACTCGGTGGTGCGCAGCAAGCGCTGGGTGCAGCTGCGCAACGACCCGCGGGTCGCGGTGGTGATCGACTCCGGCGAGGAGTACGGAGAGCTGCGGGGCGTCGAGCTGTCCGGCACGGTGGAGTTCGTCGGCGAGTTCCCGCGCACCGGGGAGCTGTGCGCCGAACTCGACGTCCCGGAGACCCTGTTCGCCCGCAAGAACTTCGGCCTGGAGGAGATGCCGCACGACGGCCGGCACGCCTGGATGCGGCTGACACCGTCCGCGATCGCCTCGTGGGACTTCCGCAAGCTCCCCCCGATGTAGCCGGAGCCGAACCGGTCCCTCCAGTACAGGCAGAGCCGAACGGCTCCCTCCGGTACAGGCGGAGCCAAGCCGCTCCCTCCGGTACAGGCGGAGCCGAACCGCTCCCACCGACGCGGCGGGAGCGCGGTCGCTCCGTCGACGCGGGCGGGCCGAACCGCCCCTGATCTCCCGTTACTCGACGGCCGCTCCGGCCCTGCGCAAGGCGTCCACCGCCGCCCTGATCGAGGGCCGGCGGTCGGCGTCGGCCCGCCACACGACGTACACATGGCGGCGCACCCGCTCCCTGACCGGCACCATGACGACTCCCTCGGGCATCGGATGGCGTCCGAGGAGCGGGGCCACGCACACGCCGAGCCCCGCGGCGACGAGTCCGAGCTGGGTGTGGGTCTCCCCGGCGCGGTGTCCGATGCGCGGCTCGATGCCCTGGGAGCGCAGCGTGAACATCAGCCATTCATGACAGAACTCGCCCTCGGCCCAGGTGATCCACTCGTCGTCGGCGAAGTCCCCGAGGTCCACCTCCGCCCGGCCCGCGTGCCGGTGGCCGGCCGGCATCGCCACATCCGCGGGATCGTCGAGGATCGACGCCTTCACCAGCCCCTCGGGCAGGGGCATCGGCTTGTTGTACCAGTCGAGCACGACCGCGAGGTCCAGGTCCCCGCGCACCACCGCCGCGACCCCGGCCTCCGGCTCCAGCTCACTGGAGCGCACCCGCAGTCCCGGGTGCTCGGCGCGCAGCTCCGCGATCGCCGCCGGGAACAGTCCGCGCGCCGCGGTCGGGAACGCGGACAGCCTGAGCTCACCGGCCACCTGGCCGCGCTGCGCCTCCAGGTCGGACTGCGCGAGCTCGACCTGGGACAGGATGCGGGCCGCGTGCTCGGCGAGGAGCCGCCCGGCGTCGGTCAGCCGCACGCCCCGGCCGTTCTTGGCGAGCAGTTGCTGGCCGACCTCGCGCTCCAGCTTGGACATCTGCTGGGAGACGGCCGACGTGGTCACATGCAGCCCTTCGGCCGCGCCGCTCACCGAGCCGTGCCGGGCGAGGGCGTCCAGGGTGCGCAGTCTCTCCAGATTCAACATGTAAGCAATGCTACGAGATATTGCTTGAACTTTCTCGCTTGTGCTACGAGATCGTTCTGCCTCATTCTTGACCGCATGAGCACCGTCGCCTCCTCCCGCCCCGTCACGCCGAACGGCGTCGCACCTCGCCGCCGTACCGCCCTCGACTGGCGGATCCGCTTCGGCGTCCTGTCGCTGATCTGGGGTTTCAGCTTTCTGCTGATCAAGGTCGGCACGCACGGCTACGCGCCGTTCCAGGTCACCTTCGGCCGGCTGCTGTTCGGCAGCGCGGTGCTCGTGGCGGCGATGGCGGTGAAGCGGGAGCGGCTGCCGCGCGGCGCGCGGACGTGGGGGCACCTCGCGGTCGCGGCCTTCCTGCTGAACGCGCTGCCCTTCTCCCTCTTCGCCTACTCCGAGCTGACGATCCCGTCCACGCTCGCGGGCATCTGCAACGCGACGTCGCCGCTGTGGGGCATGGCCCTGTCCCTGGTCGCCCTCTCCGAGGACCGCCCGACCCGGCGCAGAGTGGCCGGCCTCGGCATCGGCTTCCTCGGCGTCCTGACGGTGCTCGGTGTCTGGCAGGGCTTCCACGGCCTGGACGCCATGGGTACGGCCATGGCCCTGCTGGCGTCGCTGAGCTATCCGGTCGGCTGGATCTACGTCCGCCGGACCCTGGCGGGCACCGGCCACTCCCATCTGTCGATGACCGGCGCCCAGCTGCTCCTGGCCACCGCCCAACTGGCCTTCGTCACCCCGCTGTTCACCACGTTCCCGAGCCGGGTCGCCTGGCTGCCGCTGCTCGCGATCGCGGCCCTCGGAGCACTCGGCACCGGACTGGCCATGCTCCTGCAGTACAGCATCGTCGCCGAGGTCGGCCCGACGACGGCCCAGATGGTCACGTACTTCATCCCCGTCATCGCCACCGCCGCGGGTGTCGCGATCCTCGGCGAGTCGCTGACCTGGTCGACACCGGTCGGCGCGGTGATCGTCCTCGCGGGCGCGGCCCTCACCCAGGCGAAGCCGCGCCGCTGAGAACGCGGCCCGCCCTGAGCCGCGGCACGACGCCGGGACGGCAGGGCGGCCCGGCCGCACGGCGGCACGGCGGCACGGCGGCACGGCGGCACGGCGGCACGGCTCAGACGTAACGGCGCGCGGGGGCCGGTCCCACGGCGGACGCGACGGCGTCCGCGAGCGGCCCGGCGTCCTCGGGCCGAAGCGTCGAGACGGTGATCCGGACACCGGGCGCCGAGTTCAGCCTGAAGCGGGCGCCGGGCGCGACCGCCCAGCCGCGGTGCAGCAACCGGGAGACGGCCCCCGTCTCGTCCGGGACGGCGATCCAGACGTTCATCCCGCTGCGTCCGCGCGCCTCGACACCGCGCTCCCGCAGCGCGTCGATCAGCATGTCGCGGCGCGCGCCGTACGCCGCCGCCACGGCCGCCACGTCGACCGCGCCGGACGTCCACAGGTGCACCACGGCCTTCTGGAGCAGGCGGCTCACCCAGCCGGGGCCGACCCGCTGCCGCCCGTGCACACGGTCGGCGGTGACGGAGTCCCCGGTGAGGACGGCGAGCCGCAGATCCGGCCCGTACGCCTTCGCGACGGAGCGCACGAAGGCCCAGTGGTGCGTGACCCCGGCCAGCGGATGCACGGGCAGGTCGACGATCTGATGGCCGTGGTCGTCCTCGATGAGCAAGGTCGCCGGATACTCACGGAGCACGGAGCGCAGGGCACGCGCGCGGGCGGCGGTGACCGCGGCGCCGGTGGGATTCTGCGCCCGGTCGGTGACGATCAGGGCCCGCGCCCCGGCCTCCAGCACCCGCCGTACGTCGGCGGGAAGCGGGCCCTCGTCGTCGACCCCGACCCCTGCCGTACGCAGCCCCAGCGCCGGAAGGAGGTCGAACAGGCTGCCCCAGCCGGGGTCCTCGACGGCCACGGTGTCGCCCGGCCTGAGGTGGACCATCAGGACGCGCTCGATCGCGTCGAGCGATCCGGAGGTGACGACGACGGGCCCCCCGGGCACTCCGTCCGCGTCGAGCCCGGCCCGGGCCAGACGCTTCAGCTCCGGCTCGACGGGATCCTGCCCGTACTGCACGGGATGCCGGTCCGACTCGTCGGCCGCCACCGCGAACGCCTCGGCGAGGGACGGCAGCAGGGCCGGATCGGGATTGCCCTCCCCCAGGTCCCGCACCCCCTCGGGCACCTCGACGCGCAGGTGTTCGCGCCCGGTGGTGGCCGGCTTCGGGCGCACCCGGCTGCCCCGACGGCCCGCGGTCTCGATGACCCCGCGCTCGCGCAGCGTGCGGTAGGCCGCCGCGACCGTGTTCGGGTTGACCCCGAGGTCCTCGGCCAGCTCACGCATGGGCGGCAGGAGCTGACCGGGCTCCAGGGCCCCCGCCCCGACCGCCCGCTCGACGTCGGCGGCGATCTCGGCTGCGCGACGCCCTACGATCCGATACTCTCCTAGCACAAAAGAGATTATGCACTAGTGCAATGGAGATGGCAATGTCGGAGACGAGCACCCAGCAGCCGGGGACGACGGCGTCCGCTGCCTACAACCCGACCGACCGCACTGTCCCCACCCGCTCCAGGGAACGCGCCTCGTACGACCGGGAACAGGTGCACGCGATACTCGACGAGGGGTACCTCTGCCATCTCGGGTTCGTCCGTGACGGCGCTCCCGTCGTCCTGCCCACGCTGTACGCGCGGGTGGGCGAGCGGCTCTACGTGCACGGATCGACGGGTTCGCGCCCCCTGCGCATGACGGGCGGCACCGATCCCGGGCTGGCCGTCTGCCTCACCGTGAGCCATGTCGACGGACTGGTGCTGGCCCGCTCGGCCTTCCACCACTCGATCAACTACCGCTCCGTGGTCGTGCACGGCATCGCCCACCAGGTGACGGACCCCGAGGAGAAGCGCCTGGCGCTTGACGCGCTGGTCGACCACGCCGTCCCCGGCCGCTCGGCCGACTCCCGTCCCGCCAACGCCAAGGAACTCGCCGCCACGGCCGTGATCAGCCTGGATCTCGACGAGGTGTCCGCCAAGCTGCGCACCGGCGGCCCGAGCGACGACCCCGAGGACCTGTCGCTTCCGCACTGGACCGGCGTGGTCCCGCTGGCCAAGGGGTACGGCGTCCCCGTCCCGGCGGACACCCTCGCACCGGGCATCGAACTGCCCGACTACCTGAAGGCCCTCTAGGCCCTCTCCAGGCCCTGTAGGCCCTGTAGGCCCGAGCAGGCCATGGCACGAGGCACGTCCGTCCGCCTCCGCCGGGCGCGGCCGCACGACGCGGGCGCCCGGCTTCCGGCCGGCCTCACCCCACGGGAGCGGTCACCGGGGAGGCGTCACACGGGGAGGCGTCACACGAGAAGCGGTTCCTCGGGCACCGCGAGCCGTTCGGCACTCGCGGTGCGCGCCTCCGCCACCGCGAGTCCGGTGACCGAGCCGAGCATCAGCAGGGTGCCGACGAGTGTCGCCGCCGTGAGCCGTTCGCCGAGCAGACCGACGGCCAGCACGGCGGCGCAGACCGGCTCCAGGAGCATGATCACGGACACGGCGGCGGAGCGGACGGCGGCGGCGCCGGCGAAGAAGAGCGCGTAGGCCAGCGCGGTGGGAACGGCGGCGATGTAGACGAGCAGTTCCAGGAGACGGACGGGCTGCGCGGTGTGCGGGATCAGCCCCTCGGCGAGCCCGAGCGGCAGCAGGCACACGGTGGTGACGGCGAACGTCCACACGGTCGTGGCCGCCCCGTCGACGCGGCCGTCACGCCCCCACCACCGCGTGAGCAGCGTCATCGCGGAGTAGCCGGCCGCGGAGAGCACGGCGAGCAGGACACCCCAGGGACGCACGGTGGCGTCCCCGCCGCCCAGCACCAGGACGCCGAGTCCGGTCAGCGCCCCGACGACGGCGGCGCTCCCGCCCCGGCCGAGCAGTTCCCCCAGGGCCAGCCGGGCGCCGAGCGCGATGAGGACGGGCCCCGCGCCCAGGGTGACGACGGTGGCCACCGCGAGGCCGGTCGCCTCGACGGCGGCGAAGTAGGCGGTCTGGAAGAGGGCCAGCCCGAGGCCGGTCAGACCGATCCGGAGCGCCGTGCGGCCCAGGGGCTCACGCCGGGCGGGACGCTCCCCCGGCCGCTCGGAGGCAGGGCGCGGACGAAGGCGCAGGCCGCCGCGCAGACGGACGGCGAGCAGCAGGGCGAGTCCGCCCGCGCAGCGCCAGAAGGAAAGGGCGACGGGCCCCATGTCACTGGCCCGGTAGACCAGTGACGCGGCGGCGCCCGCGGTGCCCCAGGCGGCACCGGCGACGATCAGATAGAGCAGGCCTCGCCCGACGGGCAGGCCGACAGCGGTGTTCGACACGTGTTCTCTCCGCAGATCCGCAGAAGTTCGGGAAGGGACCGCGTCGCCGCCCGTGCCGTGGCGGCAGGGGCGTACGGAAGGTCCTCGGACTTCTTCTGCGGGCAGCGCCGTTCCGCCCGGCACGGGGCCGGGCGGTGTTCCGGTACGCCCGCCTCAGGCGGCCGGAGGCGGAAGAACGAGCGTCGCAGGCATGATCAGCATTTTAGACGGCCGTCCCGCGGGCCGACAACTGCCGGTCGGCGTCGCTCGCCCCGCTCGCGACCGGCTCCGGCGAGGACTTCGCCGGGGCCGAGGACTGCGCGATGAAGGCACCGAGCAGGACCACGGCGCCGCCCACGATCTGCGGCGCCGAGAGGTGCTCGCCCAGCAGCACCCACGCCAGGACCGTGGCGATCACCGCTTCGAGGCACGCCACCACGCCCGCGACCTGCGGGGAGAGCCTGCGCACGGAGAGGACTCCGGTGACGTAGGCGACGACGGTGGCGATGAGGACCGTCCAGCCGAGGAGCAGCGCGGCGGGCACGGCCGTCCCGTCCATGTCCGCGCTGCCCGCGAGAACGGACCAGTGCATGGCCCAGGGGCGCGCGACCACGGTGAGGACGAGAGCGCCGACGAGAAGTCCGTAAGCGATCACGCCCAGCGGGTCGGGTGCCTCGTCGCCCGCGTCGCTGCCCTGGTCGGACAGGACGAAGTAGCCGACCTGGCAGCAGGCGGCGCCCAGCGCGAGCACGAGTCCGACGACGTCGAAGCCTAGCCCCGACCACACCTCCACCACGCAGGCGAGCCCGCCGACCGCGAGGACGACTCCGAGAGCCGCGCCGCGGGTGACGGGCCGGCGCTGCACGAAGCGCACCCAGCCGAGGACCAGCGCGGGGGCGAGGTACTCGACGAGGAGGGCGACGCCGACGGGGATGCGGGAGATCGCGGCGAAGTAGAAGGCCTGGACACCGGCCACGCCGAGGAGACCGAACCCGGCGAGCAGCGCGGGGCGGCGCCTGAGCAGCGCCCGGTGCCGCACGGCGAGGGGCAGCATGACGAGGGCGGCGCCGGCAACGCGCAGCCACACGACGTGGAGCGGGTCGAGCCCGGCCTCGATCAGCGGCTTGGCCGCGACGCCGGATCCGCCGAAAGCGGCCGCCGACACGAGCGCCAGGCCCAGACCGACGCCTCTTCCCTGGTTGTCCTGACTGCCCTGAGAGGTGTGCACCGGCACATGATGACAGGCGACGACATGACCGTCACCCCGGAAGACACCTGTCTCATCGACTGGACGGAACAGGCTCGCCCCCGGCGGGCCACGGGGAGGCCGGGGCGGACGACGGGGCGGCCGGCCGGGGCGGACGACGGGGCCAGTGGGGCGGGCCCGTTCCGTCTACCCCGGGCAGGCGACGGGGCGACCAGGGTGGACGACGGGCCGGCCGACCGGGGCGGACGACGGGGCAGCCAGGGTGGACGACAAGGCAGCCGGGGCGGACGGGCGGGGCGGCCCGGGTGGACCCGTTCCGTCTACCCGGGCGGGACACGGGGCGGCCGGCGCGGGCCCCTTCCGTCTACCCAGGGCACGCCACAGGGCGACCAGGGTGGACCGTTCCGTCCGGCCCAGGCGGGCCACGGGGCGACTGGGGTGGACGACGGGGCCGGCGGGGCGACCCGTTCCGCCTACCCCGGGCAGGCCACGAGGCGACCGAGGCAGGCCACGGGGCGGCCGGGGCGAACGACGGGGCGACCGGTCCAGGCGAGCCATGGAGCGACCCGGGTGGACGGAACGGGTCCGGCAGGTCCGGGCGGGCCACGGGGCGGCGAGCGCTATCCCCGGCCGCTCGTCAGCCCGCGTCGCCCCCGCCGACGCGCTCCTCGCGTCCGCGCTCCGCGCGCCCCGTCACTCGCGGGGGCTCGACCCCTGCACGCCGTAGGACCTCGACGGCCCGCGACCGGGGATCGGCGACGAGCGCCGCGAGCAGATCGAGTCCGCGGGCCCGCTCGTCGCCGCGCAGCACGGCACGCTCGTACGCGCCCCTCAGGGCGTCGGCCGCGACGGGGGACCAGCTCCCTCCCGTCACCGCCGGTCCGCCGCCCGAGTTCTCGTCGGCGCTCTGCCAGCGCAGCCCGTAGCCGATACTGCGCTGCACGAGGTAGCCGAGCAGCCGGGCGAGCTGCGGCCCGCCGTCAAAGACGGCCCGTACCTCGGGGTCGCACTCCAGCAGGGAGTGCAGCAGGTGAGCCGTGTCGATCTGCCGGTCCCCGTCACGCAGCGCCCTTCTGCGCGCGCCGGAGACCACCGGGGCCAGCTCCGCGCCGAGTCCGGCCTCGATGCCGGCGTGCTTCGGTCCGCTCGTGGCGGCGGACTGCTGGGGAATACGGGGCGGCACAGCCTCCACCTCACCAGCCCCGCGGCTCCGGGTCATCGGCGGCGGGCAGCATCTTCGGATCCGACACAGGGTGGGCATCCGTGCGCGGTTCCTCCTCCTTGCGGATGACTTCGCGCCGATCCGCCCCCAACGGCGCGCGCCGCCTTAACTCACCTTCGCGCGGCCGGTCCGCCCGCGCCGGTACCCGTCCGGCCACCGTCTCCACAATTTCTGACGGTTCATCAGTATTGAATGTTCCAGGGCCTGGAGCTACGTTCCGCGACACCGTAGCTGCGCCGGGCGCAGCGCCTGACACGAAGGGGTGGTCGCATGGCCGAAGTCAGCGCGGAGGCACGGATCGAGGCGCCCGCCGAGAAGATCTGGGCCCAGCTCACGGACTGGTCCGCCTACGGCGAGTGGAACGCGACGCACACGAACTTCCCGCAGGGCGGTCCGGAGAAGTTCGAGGTGGGCGGCACCTTCACGGAGAACATGAAGCTCATGGGCTTCCCGGCCGAGGTGACCTGGACCATCGAGGAGCTGGAGCCCGGCCGGACGCTGGCGATCCGCGGCAAGGGCCCGATGTCGGTGATCGTCTCCACCCGCTACACGCTCACCGCCGACGGTGACGCCACCTCGGTGCGGATCGACGGGGAGTTCACGGGCGCGGCCGTCTCGTTGATGGCCGGCAAGCTCAAGGACTCGGCGACGGCCGCCCTCGACGAGTCGCTGCGCAAACTGTCCGGACTGGTGGCCTGAGCCTCGCGCCTCCGCGCGATGTCCGAGGCGGCGCCCGGCGTTCCGTAGACGGACAGGCGCCCCGCGGAGACACTTCCACGGGGCGCCGGCAGGTACCACAGCACGCCGTCAGTCCTCGTCGGCGAGGATCAGGTACAGCTTCTTGCGGGCTTCGTTGATGACCGCCAGCGCCTTCTCGCGCTGGCCCTTGCTGCCGGTCTTCCAGACCTGACCGAAGGCCTCCATGAGACCGAAACCGGCCTGCCGGATCTCGTGCAGCGTCTCCCAGTCGACCCCGCGCCCGGCATCCTCCCAGGGCGCGTCGGGACCCTCGTCGGCCGCGCTGCGGCCCGACTCGGTGAGCGAGAACAGCTTCTTGCCGCCCTCCGCCTCGCTGGTGATCAGGCCCTCGTCCTCCAGCATCTGGAGGGTCGGGTACACCGAACCCGGGCTGGGCTTCCACGCCCCGCCGCTGCGCTCGGCGATCTCCTGGATCATCTCGTAACCGTGCATGGGCCGGTCCTTGAGCAGGGCGAGGATCGACGCGCGTACGTCGCCGCGCCGCGCCCTCCCCCGCGGTCCGCCCCGGCCGCCGCGCCCGCCCCAGGGGCCCGGACCGAAGCCGGGTCCACCGAAGCCGAAGCCGGGACCGCCCGGGCCACCGCCGGGACCACCGGGACCGAAGGGCCCGAAAGCCCCCCGCAGCCCCTCGAAGCCGCCCCGACCCCGACGGCCGGGTCCGCCATGGTGTCCATGTCCGTGCTGGTGCTCGTATCCGAAGTCTTCTCCACGGGAACGCATCGCAATCACTCCATTCCATCGTTGATCGGTCGCGATGCGTCAACGATATATCGGAAGAGTTCGCGTGACAACCCCCTGCCGAGAAGCGGCCTCCACCCGCAGGGGTCCAACTCCCCCGGATTGGCCTTGGCCTGATCCCCATGACAGGCCCTAGCTTCGGAGCATGCGGATTCGTATCGTCGACGCCTTCACCGACCGCCCCTTCGCCGGGAACCCGGCCGGGGTCCTCCTCCTCGACTCCTTCCCCGGCGATCCCTGGCTCCAGAACGTGGCCATGGAGGTCAACCACGCGGAGACGGCGTTCACCCACCGCCTGCCGGAGGGCGGCGAGGCCGACTGGGCGCTGCGCTGGTTCACCCCCACCACCGAGGTCGCCCTGTGCGGACACGCGACCCTCGCGGCTGCGCACGTCCTCACCGCCACCGGCGCCCACCAGGGCCCGGTGCGCTTCGCCACCCGCAGCGGTGTCCTCATCGCCACCCCGGAAGCCGACGGCTCGATCACCCTCGACTTCCCGACCGCGCCCCTCACCCCGGTCGAGATCCCCGACGGTGTCGCCGAGGCCCTCGGCGCCGAACCGCTCCGCACGCTCGACACCGGGCCGAACACCGGCGACCTGCTGGTCGAGGTCGCCGACGAGAAGACGGTCCGCGCGCTCGCCCCGGACCACAAGGCGCTCGCCCGCCACTCCGAGCGCGGCATCATCGCGACCGCCCTCGCCGAGGACCCTTCACAGGGCTACGACTTCGTCTCCCGCTGCTTCTTCCCGAACGTCGGCATCGACGAGGACCCGGTCACCGGCAGCGCCCACACGGCCCTGGCCCCCTTCTGGTCGGAGCGTCTGGGCCGCCCTGCCCTCACCGGCCTTCAGGCCTCCCCGCGCTCCGGCCGGGTCCGCACCGAGGTACGCGGCGAGCGCACCCTGCTCTCGGGCCACGCGGTCACGGTCATCGAGGGCGACCTGCTCGCGCGGTGAGCCCCGCGCGGGGCTCATGCAACGCACGGGGCTCACGCAACTCACCGGGCTCACGCAACTCACGCACGGGGCATGTGAAAGGGGCGTACGACATGGTCGCACGCCCCTTCGGAACCGGTTCCCCGCTCAGCCGCAGCGAGCGCCCCTCACGCCGTCGGGAGCCATCCCACCTTGCCGGCGAGCAGGGCGTACCCCACGAAGGCACCGATGTCGAGCAGCGAGTGCGCGACGACAAGCGGCCCCACCCGGCCCCAACGCCGGTACAGGTAGACGAAGACCACGCCCATCACCATGTTGCCGACGAACCCGCCGATGCCCTGGTAGAGGTGGTACGAGCCGCGCAGCACCGCACTCGCCATCAGCGCCGTCCCCGGTGTCCAGCCCAACTGCCCGAGCCTGCGCAGCAGATACCCGACGACGATGACCTCCTCCAGCACGGCGTTCTGCACGGCCGAGAGGATCAGCACCGGGTACTTCCACCAGACGTCCGGCAACGCCTCGGGCACCACGGTGAGGTTGGCGCCGAACGCGCGCGCCGCCAGATAGAAGGCGATCCCCGCGCTGCCGATCACCGCCGCGACCATGGCCCCGCGTCCGAGGTCCGGCCCGGGGCGCGTGCGGTCGAACCCGATCACGCGCAGCCCCTGGCCCTCACGGATCAGCAGGTGCGCGACGAGCGCGACCGGCACCAGGGCGGATGCGATGCCGAAGAGCTGCCAGGCCAGGTCGAGCCAGGGACGGCCCGGCGCCGCAGAGGCGTTGAGCGTGGCCGCCTGGTCCTTGAGCCCGCCGGGTTTCGTGACCGATCCGACGAAACTGATCAGCGCGGACACTCCGCTCGCCCCGAGCGACAGCGCGAGGACGAGGAGCGTCTCGTCCCTGAGAAGTCGCCGGGTCAGCCTCTCGGCCGGAAAAGAATCGGCCACCGATCCCGCCTCCACCTGCACTCCCGCCTCCAGTTGGGTATTCCCGCCGCATCCCCGTCCGCGCCCCGCTAGGGTCTCGAAAGAAGTTACGAAGATCGTGCGCGACAGGCCGTCGGGGGGCGGGCACCGTACGGGGCGTACGTCCCCCTCCGCCTGTTCCACGGCTGTCTCACGGCTCAGGCTCACCCGGGAGGACCTCACCGTCATGGGACGTCACAGCTTGCCCGATGCTCGACGGGCGGGCTCCGCCGACCCCCGGATCCGCGCGCGCCGCCGCAACACGGCTCTCGCGACGGCACTCGTCCTCACCGTCGTCGGAGGCACCGCCGCCGCGGTCCACGCGGGCCTGTTCTCCCTCGCGAGCTCCTGCGAGGACGACGTCGTGCACATCCAGGTGGCCGCCTCCCCGGACATCGCGCCCGCGCTCAGGGCCGTCGCCGAGGACGCCCGCGACAAGAACGTCACCTCCGACGGCCGATGTCTCGACGTCGGCGTGACCGCGCGCGAGTCGTACGAGGTCGCGGCCTCGCTCGGGGCGGGCGAGAAGTCCGACGTGCAGGTGTGGGTGCCGGACTCCGACGCGTGGGTGCAGCGGGTCGCCGACACCAGCGCCGCCACGCCCGTCACCAGCCTGGGCAACGTCGCCTCCTCACCCGTCGGCGTCGCCGCCATCCCGTCGGCCGCCAAGGCACTGGGCTGGCCCTCGAAGACGTACACCTGGACCGAACTGGCCGGGGACACGACGGCGGCCAAGAAGCTCAGGCTGGGGACGGCCGATCCCGCGCGCAGCTCGACGGGACTGCTCGCGCTGGCCCGGATCAGCGCGGCCGCGACCGGTGTCAAGGACGGTGACGTCCGGGCGGCGGCCCTGGCCAAGACGCTGTCACGGCACACGTCCGACAGCGCCACCGAGCTGCTGGCCACCCTGCCCCAGGAAGGGTCGGGCAGCGGGCGCAAGGGCTCCGACGGCAATCAGGCGCTGATCCTGTCCGAGCAGGCCGCGTTCGCGCACAACAGAGCGCGGGACGGCGGCCAGGCCCTCGACCTCTTCTATCCCAAGGACGGCTCGCCGCTGCTCGACTACCCGTACACGCTGGTCGACGAGCCGGGGCTGAGCACCGACGAGGGCCGTGCGGCCCTGCGGTTCATGACCCTGCTGGGAGAGGCGGCGCCCCGGCAGTTCCTGCGGGTGTTCGGGTTCCGCACCGACGCGGAGAGCCCGGCGGCCACGCTCGTCGCCGAGGCCGGCGGAAGGTCGCCGCAGCCCTACGCGCGCATCCTGGCCGACTCCGCATCGAAGGGCGCGGTCCAGGAGGCCCTGGGCATGTGGACGATCACCGTGGAGAGCGCACGGATCACCACGGTCGTCGACGCCTCCTCCTCCATGGGCGTGACTCTGCCGGACGACGGCCGGTCCCGCATGGACGTCACCAAGGAGTCCCTGCTCCAGGCCCTCGCCACCTTCACCGACGAGGACGAGATCGGGCTGTGGAAGTTCTCCACGAAGCTCGACGGCGACAAGGACTACCGCGTCCTCGTGCCGACCGAGCGCCTCGGGGACGGCAAGAAGAAGGGAAGCCAGCGCGCGAAGCTGACCGCCGCCTTCAAGTCCCTGAAGCCGGTCCCGCACGGAGAGACCGGTCTGTACGACACCACGCTCGCCGCGTACAAGGAGGCGGTCGCCTCCTACGCCAAGGGCCGGTTCAACGCGCTGGTCGTCCTCACGGACGGGGTCAACCGGGACCCCGGCAGCATCTCCCGTTCCGAACTGATCACCGAGCTGCAGAAGCTGGCCGACCCGGAGCGCCCGGTGCCGCTCATCGCGATCGCGGTGGGCCCCGAGAGCGACCGGCAGGAGGTCGACCAGATCGCCAGGGCGACCGGCGGCTCCGGCCAACGGGTCAACGAGCCCTCACAGATCCACGCGGCCATGCTCAAGGCGATCACAGCAGCCGGCACAAGCGCCCCGAACTGACCACACCAGACGGACAGCCCCGACTGCCGACGCCCCGGGCCGGTCCGGGCGACCGTGACGCGGGTAGTCCCGGCCGAGCGTGCCCCGCGGACAGTCCGGCTGCCTACGCCCTACGGGCACTCCCGGCTGGCCACCATCCACGGGCAGTCCCGGTCGGCCACACCTCGCGGGCAGCCCGGCCCGTCCATGCCCCGCGAGCACTCCCCGGCCGAGCGCGGCCCCGCGAACGGTCGCGGCCGACCGCGACCGCGCGGGCGAGGCTGAACCGAGGCGCTTCGGCGGTCGTCCGCCGCCTGCCCGTGTGGCCCGCGTGGGCCGGGACGCCGCCGGGCGCGGGCCCGCTCCGCTCGCGTCCGGCGGCGGCGTGTCCCGTGCGGGTGCGCCCGTCCGGTGCCGGGACGGGCGCACCCGCACGGGGCCCGGCGTCACCCCAGCGGGACCGGCTCCGGCAGGCCGACCGGCCAGGTGTGCACGGGCTCGCCGAGATGCATCAGCTCGCCGTAGCGCCGCGTCGTCGCGGCCAGCGCGGCCTCCCGGCCGAGCCCCTTCTCCAGGGCCCGGTGGAAGGTGGCCGCCTGCCAGGTCGCGCCGTTGACGCGCAGCCGGCACCGGTCCTCGATCACGCCGAGGTAGAGGTCCCGGTCGGCGGGCTCGATGCCCCACGCGTCCAGGCCCGCGGCGGCCAGCGGCAGCAGCTCGTCGCGCACCAGGTTCACCACGTCCACCTGCGCGGTCCCGCCGTAGCGGCCACGCCGCGGCCACTCCAGGCGCGCCTCGATGCCGTGCCGGCAGGCCGCGTCGAAGTTGGCCGCGGCCGCCTCGAAGGACAGCCGGCTCCACACCGGACGCTGCTCCTCGGCCAGCGCGCGCACCAGGCCGTAGTAGAAGGCGGCGTTGGCGATGACGTCGGTGACGGTCGGCCCCGCGGGCAGCACCCTGTTCTCGACCCGCAGATGCGGGACGCCGTCGGCGATGCCGTACACAGGCCGGTTCCAGCGGTACACCGTGCCGTTGTGCAGCACCAGTTCGGCCAGCTTGGGCACGCCCCCGGCGTCCAGGACACCGAGCGGGTCCTCCTCGTCGCAGATGGGCAGCAACGGCGGGAAGAACCTCAGGTTCTCCTCGAAGAGGTCGTACGCCGAGGTGACCCACCGTTCGCCGAACCAGGTGCGCGGCCGGACGCCCTGCGCCTGCAGCTCGGGCGGCCGGGTGTCGGTGGACTGCTGGAAGAGCGGAGGCCTCGACTCCCGCCACAGCTCGCGCCCGAACAGGAAGGGCGAGTTGGCGCCGATCGCGACCTGCGCGGCCGCGACCACCTGCGCGGCGTTCCACACGTCCGCGAACCGGCCCGGTGTGACCTGCAGGTGCAACTGCACGGACGTGCAGGCGGCTTCGGGCGCGATGGACGCCGACCTGCAGACCAGCCGCTCCACCCCGTCGATGTCGAGTGCGAAATCCTCTCCGCGCGCGGCCACGATCTGATCGTTGAGCAGTGTGTAGCGGTCGACCTCCGAGAGGTTGGAGGAGACGAGATCGTCCTGCCCGAGCGTCGGCAGAATACCGATCATGACGATTCCGGCGTCGACCTCGCTGGCTTTCCTGTGGGCATAGGCGAGCGACGTGCGGATCTCCTCGGCGAGCCGGTCGAATACCCGTCCGCCCAATCGGTGTGGGGCTATGTTGACTTCCAGGTTGAACATGGCGAGTTCTGTTTGGAAGTCGCGGCTCGCGATCCTTTCGAGCACTTGTCCGTTCATCATTCTTGGCATGCCGTCGGGCCCCGCGAGATTCAATTCGATCTCCAGGCCCATCAGATTCTTCGGGCGGTCGAACCGCTTCTCCTCCAGCAGTCGCTCCAGCCCCGCCAGACACTGTCGGAGCTTGTCGCGGTGGCGCTGCCGATCGGACAGGCCGAACGTCCCTGCCACGACCTTCTCCCCCATCGAAGTGTCCCTCCTCGGATGGGCAGGCCGAGTTCCGGCCCTGGCGTCCCGGGTCACGGTGGATGATGCCCAGGCAACACGATCCATAACGTCCCGCGCGCGCTCTTCGACCGCTAGTCTGGACATCGGCCCCGGGCACATTCACGGGGCATGGAGCATTCAGCAAGTTTACCGGCCGGAACGATCTCGTGAAAAACGCCGACGAGAATCGGCCGACCGCTCGGGCGAAGCATTACGAGGTCACCGCGATTCGATCGCGCAGAACCGGGATGAATACCGCATTTCGCCGACCGGATATCGCCTTGCTCCTCGAATTCGGGACGACTAGACGAAACACCGCCTGAACACGCGTCGTATAAACTCCGCTACCGAGGCAGAGAGTTGGCGCTCGCGGTCCTAGGTCCTGTCGTCACGGTGACGACGGCAGGCGACACCCTGTCGGCAGATCCAGACCCCTCGCCCCTCTGACCCGAGAGCTGACAGCGCCGTCCGCCCCCGCCCTCGCGCCACTGTGCCTGTCGAATGAGAGGCGACCCACCATGCCGCTGCACGTACCCCCGGCTCCCGCGCCCGCCCTGCGCACCGTACTCACGGCACTCGGTTCCCCCACCGCTGTCCGCGAAGCCCGTACCCCGTCCCTGCGCCTGGCCCAGGGACCCGTCACCCCCGAACTCCCGCTGCCCGTCCACGTCCTGGATCGCATCACGCCCGCGGGCGCCTCCGCCACCCGGCTCGCGGGGTGGCGCTTCCTGATCCGCTCCGGCGACCGCGCGGTGGCCGCCGCCGACACGATGCTGACCCCGGACGGCTGGGCCTTCTCACGGTTCTTCGAGGGCCCGTACATCACCGCGACCGAGCACGCCCTGCGGCAGGCCGAGACCATGCAACAGCCCTACCAAGCACGACTGCTGTCCGTGCCGGAGCTGTACATGCTGACGCTCTGGCTGCACGGCGACTGCGCCGCGGACGGCGCCTCCGGCCATCCGGCCGCCACCGACCTCCTGGTCCCGCTCGCACCCGCCCCGCCCGGCATCGCCGCGCACCGGCCCTATCTCGTCACCGAACTGCTGCCGGTCCTCACCCACCGGGTCACCCCTGCACCGCTCCTCGGTTCGCCGGCCTGAACCTCCGGCCCTTGCTCTCCGTGCCCCGCGGCCGTGCCCCACACGGGTAAACATGCCGCGGGGCACGGCGCTGCCACAAACCCGGAAGGCTGCTCGCTCGTTAGCGCTGAAGACCGCTCGTACGAGGGAAAACGCGCTCCACGCCCAACCGGACTAGCCCGATCCGGCTACCGTGAACCACCCGAAAGGACAGCGCAGTTGGGGTGAACCCTCCGCACGGGTGATGCGTCATCAACCTGTGAGAAGCGGTGCCCTCAAATCCCTGCGGATTGGCGCCCGTGGGGCAACACTGGGTTCCAGACCACACACCAAACGGGGGGCGGCGATGAGTACCTCGGGCCGCAAGACCGACACCACAGCCATCACTCACATCTCGACCCAGCGAAAGATCCCATCCATGTGCCAGCACCAGCCACTGTGTCCCTCAGCCGAGTCAGCCGACCGGGAGTCCGCCCGCCTCGTGGCGCATCACCCGGAGCAGGGATGGAGCCTGCTGTGCAACGGCGTTCTGCTCTTCGAGGACACCGGTGAGCTCCTGCCGGACGGCCAGATCATCGCCCCGCACCGCCCGCTGGGCGGCGCGCCGGTGATGACGGCCGCCTGAGCCGCACGACGCCGGGCGGCCATGACAGGCCGCCCGGACACACGAGGGGCCGGCCCGGAGACGTACTCTCCGAACCGGCCCCGACGCATGTCCGAGGAGGATCACTCCTCGTAGGCGTCCGCGTGCCGAGCGCTGATCAGTCCTCGTAGGCGTCCAGCGGCGGGCAGGAACAGACGAGGTTCCGGTCGCCGTACGCCTGGTCGATGCGACGCACCGGCGGCCAGTACTTGTCGGCGGCCGAGACACCGGCCGGGAAGACGGCCACCTCGCGGCTGTACGGGTGCTCCCAGTCGCCGCCGAGCGCGGCGGCCGTGTGCGGCGCCCCGCGCAGCGGGTTGTCGTCCACGGACCACTCGCCGCTGCCCACCTTCTCGATCTCCGCGCGGATCGCGATCATCGCGTCGCAGAACCGGTCGACCTCGCCCAGGTCCTCGGACTCGGTCGGCTCGATCATCAGCGTGCCGGCCACCGGGAACGACATCGTCGGCGCGTGGAAGCCGTAGTCGATCAGACGCTTGGCGATGTCGTCGACGCTGACGCCCGTCGCCTTGGTGAGCGGGCGCAGGTCGATGATGCACTCGTGCGCGACCAGACCGCCGGGGCCGGTGTACAGCACGGGGTAGTGCGGCTCCAGGCGCTTGGCGATGTAGTTGGCGGAGAGCACGGCCACCTGCGTGGCGCGCTTGAGGCCCTCGCCGCCCATCAGCCGGACGTACGACCAGGAGATGGGCAGGATGCCCGCGGAACCCCAGGGAGCGGCCGAGATCGGGCCGACACCGGTCTCGGGACCCGCCTCGGGCTGGAGCGGGTGGTTCGGCAGGTACGGCGCCAGGTGCGCGCGCACACCGACCGGGCCGACGCCGGGACCGCCGCCGCCGTGCGGGATGCAGAAGGTCTTGTGCAGGTTCAGGTGCGAGACGTCGCCGCCGAAGTGACCCGGCTTGGCGAGGCCGACCAGGGCGTTCAGGTTGGCGCCGTCGACGTAGACCTGGCCGCCGGCCTCGTGCACCTGGGCGCAGATGTCGGCGACGTGCTCCTCGAACACACCGTGCGTCGAGGGGTACGTGATCATCAGCACCGACAGCTCGTCGCGGTACTGCTCGATCTTGGCGCGCAGGTCCGCGACGTCGATCTCGCCGTCGTCCGCAGTCTTCACGACGACGACCTTCATGCCGGCCATCACGGCGCTGGCGGCGTTGGTGCCGTGCGCGGAGGACGGGATGAGGCAGACGGTGCGCTGGTCGTCACCGTTGGCGCGGTGGTAGCCGCGGACGGCCAGCAGACCGGCCAGCTCGCCCTGCGAACCGGCGTTGGGCTGGAGCGAGACCTTGTCGTAGCCGGTGACCTCGGCGAGCTGGTCCTCCAGCTCGTGGATCAGCGTCAGGTAGCCCTGGGCCTGCTCGGCGGGCACGAAGGGGTGGATCTGCCCGAACTCGGGCCAGGTGACCGACTCCATCTCGGTGGTCGCGTTGAGCTTCATGGTGCAGGAGCCCAGCGGGATCATGCCGCGGTCGAGCGCGTAGTCGCGGTCGGAGAGCTTGCGCAGGTAGCGCAGCATCGCGGTCTCGGAGCGGTGGTCGTGGAACACGGGGTGCGTGAGGTACGCGTCGGTGCGCAGCAGCGCCTCCGGCAGGGTGTCCTCGGTGCTCACGTCCAGCGCCGCGACGTCGCCCTCGACGCCGAACGCGGTCCACACGGCGGCCAGCTGCGCGCGCGTGGTCGTCTCGTCGCACGAGATCGACACGTGGTCGGCGTCGACGGGGTGGAGGTTCACGCCGTTGTCGCGGGCGGCGGCCACCACGGCGGCGGCGCGGCCCGGGACCCGCACGGTGAGCGTGTCGAAGTAGGCGCCGTGCACGACCTCGGCACCGCCGGCGGTGAGTCCGGCGGCCAGGACCGTGGCGTAGCGGTGGGTACGCCGTGCGATGGTCCGCAGGCCCTCGGGGCCGTGGTAGACGGCGTACATGCCGGCCATCACGGCGAGGAGCACCTGAGCGGTGCAGATGTTGCTGGTCGCCTTCTCGCGGCGGATGTGCTGCTCACGCGTCTGCAGGGCGAGGCGGTACGCCTTGTGCCCGTCGGCGTCCACGGAGACGCCGACCAGTCGGCCGGGAAGGCTGCGCGCGAACTTCTCGCGGACCGCCATGTAGCCGGCGTGCGGACCGCCGAAGCCCATCGGCACACCGAAGCGCTGCGTCGTACCGACCGCGATGTCGGCGCCGAGCTCGCCGGGCGAGGTCAGCAGGGTCAGGGCGAGCAGATCGGCGGCGACGGTGACGACCGCGCCCAGCTCGTGCGCCTGCTCGATGACCGGCTTGATGTCGCGTACGGCACCGGAGGCGCCCGGGTACTGGATCAGCACGCCGTTGATCTCGCGCCCGGCGAGGTCGGCCGGGATGCCGTCGGCGAGGTCGGCGACGACGATCTCGACACCGGTCGGTTCCGCGCGGGTCTCTATGACGGCGATGGTCTGCGGCAGCGCGTCCGCGTCGACCAGGAAGAGGCCCTTCTTGTTCTTGCCCATGCGGCGGGACAGCGCCATCGCCTCGGCGGCGGCGGTGCCCTCGTCCAGGAGGGAGGCGCCGGAGGTCGGGAGACCGGACAGCTCGGCGACGACGGTCTGGAAGTTCAGCAGCGCCTCGAGACGGCCCTGCGAGATCTCCGGCTGGTACGGCGTGTACGCGGTGTACCAGGCCGGGTTCTCCATGACGTTGCGCAGGATCACCGGCGGCGTGAACGTACCGTAGTAACCGAGGCCGATCATCGAACCGAGCACCTGGTTGCGGTCCGCGAGGGAGCGGAGCTCGGCCAGTACCTCGGCCTCGGTGCGCGCGGCCGGCAGGTTCAGGGCCTCGACGTTCTTGATCACGTCCGGCACCGCGGCGGCCGTCAGCTCGTCGAGCGAGCCGTATCCGACCTGCGCGAGCATCTTGGCCCGTGCTTCGAGGTCGGGTCCGATGTGGCGCTGCTCGAAGGGGATTCCCTGTTCGAGCTCGGAGAGCGGAATGCGAGGGGCGGTCATGGCGGAGGCCTCCTGGTCTGACGCGACCTTCGAGGGGCACCCCGGCACGGGTACCCCGACGGCCTCCCCCTCTGTCATCTCAACCTGAGAGTTTCACCGGATGGTCCCGTGGACGATCCGGCTTTCACCGTCGGTGAGAGCGGAGGCCATCGGCACCCGCCCTGCTTTCCAGAGTGACCTCGTCCGTGCGGTACGTGAGCCTGAGAGATTCCGGGGAGGATTTGCTCCTTCGGCGCCTCCGGTGAAATTCCGGAGGACTCTCCCGCACGGGATCAGCAGCCGCTTGCCAGCCTACCAGCGGGGACTGGGCCGGAGCCTTCGAGTGGCCACCTTCACAGATGTGCTCTTTTGTAGTACTTACGGATGAGTTTGCGACCACTGGAGGGACCGTGCAGACCGACATCGATCCGCGCAACCTGATCGGCCGCAAGGCGTTCGACAGCAACGGCACCAAGATCGGCACGATCGACGAGGTCTACCTCGACGACGCGACCGGCGTCCCGGAGTGGGCGGCCATACGCACCGGGCTGTTCAGCAGGGACGCCTTCGTGCCCCTGGAGCCCAGCGAGATCATCGAGGGGACCCTGCGCATCCCCTTCGACCGGGCCCTGATCAAGGACGCCCCCGACTTCGGCGTGGGGCGCCACCTCTCCCCCGAGCAGGAACTCCAGCTCTACCACCACTACGGCCTCGACGTGGCGTCCCCTCCGCCGCCGGACCGCGACTTCGGCCGTCTGGCAGGCTCGGAGGACGCCTGACCCCCGGCCCCGTCCCGCTCCCGCCCCTCGGACCCGCGGTCCCACGCTCCCGCGTCCGGCCCCGGGGACCCGGGGCCCGCCGGAAGTCCGCCGGGGTCCTCGGGTCTTCGCTCCACCAGGGGCAGCGGGTCGGCCGGTTCGAGCCGCGGATCGTCCGTCCGGAAGGTCCGCACCCGGCCGGGCCCGGAGTACGGCGTCTCGAACCGCACCGTGACCCGCCCCAGCCCGCTGCCCTGAACCCAGCCGTGCCCGTACTCGGCATGGGTCACGTCGTGCCCGGAGGGCCACCGCCGCTCGGCCGGTGCGGCCGTTTCGGCCGCGGCGGCCGGCTCGGCGGGTTCCTCCGCGGCGTGTTCCTCGGCCGCCGTCTCCCCCACGGCCGCTGCCTGCGCCTGCGCGAACAGGTCCTCCTGCGTGTAGTCGGCGAGCCCGGAGACACCGACCCCCAGCAGACGGACGCCCCCGGTCGTGTCCACGCCCTCCAGCAGCCGGGCGGCGGCCTCCCGGACGACGCCGGGGTCGTCCGTGGGCCCCCGCAGCGTCTCGGACCGGGTCAGCGTCGAGAAGTCGTACCGGCGGACCTTCAGCACGATGGTCCGCCCCGACAACCCGGCCCCGCGCAGCCGCCGCACGCACCGGTCGGCGAGCCGCTGCACCTCCAGCTCCACCCGGACCCGGTCGTGGATGTCCACGTCGTACGTGTCCTCGACCGACACCGACTTGGTCTCCCGCTCGGCCACCACCGGCCGCTCGTCGTGGGCCAGCGCCATCGCGAACAGCGCGTGCCCGTGCGCCTTCCCCAGCAGCCGTACGAGCTCGTCCTCACCCGCCTCGGCGAGCTCCTCGACGGTGGTGATGCCCGCCCGGCGCAGATGATCCCCGGTGGCCGGTCCCACGCCCGGCAGCGTCCGCACCGACATGGGCCCCAGCAGCGCACGCTCGGTGCCCGGCTCTATCAGGACCAGACCGTCGGGCTTGGCCTGCTCCGAGGCGATCTTCGCGAGCATCTTGGAGGCGGCCAGACCCACCGATCCTGTGAGCCCCGTCACGGCCCGGATGTCCGCGCGCAGCTTGACGCCGGCCAGCCGGGCCGACGCCTCGTCCCACGCCGTCCCGCCCGCCTCCAGGTCCACGAACGCCTCGTCCAGGCTCAGCGGCTCCACCAGCGGCGACAGGGCCCGCAGCAGCGCCATCACCTGCTCGCTGACCTCGCGGTACAACCCGAAGCGCGGCACGAGGTAGGCGGCGTTCGGGGCGCGCCTGCGGGCCTGGGCCATGGGCATCGCGGAGTTCACCCCGAAGACGCGTGCCTCGTACGAAGCGGTGGCGACCACTCCGCGGGGTCCGAGACCGCCCACGACGACGGCCTTGCCCCGCAGGCTCGGCTTGGACGCCTGCTCCGCGGAGGCGAAGAAGGCATCCATGTCGAGATGCAGGATCGTGGGCGCGGTTCTCACATCTCCGATGCTGCCCTACGCCACTGACAATGCCCCGGAGCACCGGGGCATCGCGTCATCGGAGGCGGCTCACACAGCTCGGTTGCGCCGGCGCGCCAGTTCGTCCGCGGGATTGTGCGCGAGGAGCGTCTCACCGGTGTCCACGCGCTCTCCGTGCAACTGGGACAGGGCGCCCTCGACGTCCCGCCACACCACGCCCACGGCGATGCCGAAGACGCCCTGGCCGCCCTGGAGCAGCGCGTGGACCTCGTCCGGGGAGGTGCACTCGTAGACCGTCGCGCCGTCGCTCATGAGCGTCATGCGCTCCAGGTCCTGGAAGCCGCGCTCCCTGAGGTGCTGGACCGTGGTGCGGATGTTCTGCAGCGACACCCCGGTGTCGAGGAACCGCTTGACGATCTTGAGGACCACCACGTCCCGGAAGCTGTAGAGGCGCTGCGTGCCCGACCCGTAGGCGGGACGCACGCTGGGCTCGACCAGTCCGGTCCGCGCCCAGTAGTCGAGCTGCCGGTAGGTGATGCCCGCGGCGGCACACGCCGTGGGCCCTCGGTAACCGACCTCCGCGGGAGCCGTCGCCGCCTCGTCGGGCACTGCTGCCGACCTCAGCGGGACATGCTCGGCCGCGCTGCCGTGATGGGGGCGCCCCCTGCTCGAGCCGAGCCGAGAGCTTGGGGGAGGGTACGGGCCGCTCTCTCCCGGACCGTGTCCGGGAGCACCCCCAGCCGTACCGTCGCCGCTGCTTCTCACGCCGACCTCCGTCCTTGACCTGCCTTCTCGACGGTAGGCAGTCACCCGGGGCGCGTCAACGATCGCCACACTCGGCACGCCGAGTGATAATCACCCTAAGAGTGGTTTCCCGTGCCCTACCGCGGGGAAAGGCTAGCCGAATGCTCTCGGCGCGACCCGCGGCACACCACACTCGCCGCGGGCAAATGCCGCCCGGAAACGCCGTCCGGCCGGCTCACTGGCTGTTGGTGCCGAAGTCCTCGGGCGAGATCTGGTCGAGGAACTCGCGGAACTTCTCCACCTCGTCCTCCTGCTCGTCCGGGATCGCGATCCCGGCATCGTCCAGCACCCCGTCGCTGCCGTAGATGGGCGTCCCGGTGCGCAGCGCGAGCGCTATGGCGTCGGACGGTCTGGCACTCACCTCGACCCCGCTGGCGAAGACGAGCTCGGCGTAGAAGACGCCCTCACGCAGGTCGGTGATGCGCACTTCGGTGAGTTCCTGGCCGACGGCCTCCAGCACGTCCTTGAACAGGTCGTGGGTCAGCGGTCGGGCGGGGGCCATGCCCTGCTGAGCGAAGGCGATCGCCGTCGCCTCCCCCGGTCCGATCCAGATGGGGAGGTAGCGGTCGCCTCCCACTTCACGCAGAAGCACGATCGGTTGGTTGGAGGGCATTTCGACCCGGACACCTACGACATCGAGCTCGTTCACACAGCAACCCTAGGCCGTGCCCGGGACGTTTGGGTAGTCGGGCACAGAACGGGTGGACGATCCACACCCCGCGCCGGTGCGCGGATCAGCGCAGACGCACGCCCAGCGCGGTCTGCACGAGCGCCGCGTGCAGCTTCACCGTGAGGCCCGCGAGTTCCTTCGTACGGGCCTCCGCGTGCGCCCGGGTCTGCGGATTGCGATGGCGTCGCAGGGGGGCGACCACCTGGTCCACCAGCCCCGCGTCACGCTCCGCCGCGGCCTTCATCGCCCTCAGATGGCGCGGCTCGATCCCGAAGCGTCCCAGCTCGACCACGAGGGCGGCGACGGTCACCGCCTCCGCGTCGTAGACACCGTCGGGCAGCGGTCCGATCAGGCCGTACGACTCCCACTCCTGGAGCTGCTGCTCACCGATCTCGGCGGCGGCCAGCAGCTCCTCACGGCCCACCCTGGCCACCGTGGGCCCCTCGGGCTCGCCGTACAGCTCCGCGAGGGGTTCCTGCTCCCCCGCGTCGCGCTGACGGCCCACGGAGGGCAGGCGCACCTGCTCACCGCGCGCCATCGCGTCCAGATGCTCACGGATCACCTTCAGCGGAAGGTAGTGGTCACGCTGCATCCTCAGCACATGGCCCAGGCGATCGACATCGTCCGGGCTGAACTTGCGATACCCCGACGGGGTCCGCCGCGGCTCGACGAGCCCCTCGGACTCCAGGAATCTGATCTTGGAGATGGTGACTTCGGGGAACTCGTCGCGCAGCAGGCTCAGCACCGCACCGATGCTCATCAGCCCACTGTCCGCGGCGGCGGTACCGCTGCCGGCACCGCCGCTCGGTGTTTGAAGCATGGACATTCCCTCGATGGCCCCCCGGACGGAGTCGGGGGAGGGTCAGATGCCCCGCTGGCTCGCGTAGAACACCAGCCGGTACTTGCCGATCTGCACCTCGTCACCGTTCGACAGAGGCACCTGGTCGATCCGCTCCCGGTTGACGTACGTGCCGTTCAGGCTGCCGACGTCGGCGACCGTGAACGAACCGTCCGCGACACGACGGAACTCCACGTGCCGGCGCGACACCGTCACGTCGTCGAGGAAGATGTCGCTCTGCGGATGACGTCCCGCCGTGGTCAGCTCACCGTCCAGCAGGAAGCGGCTGCCCGAGTTCGGGCCACGGCGCACCACCAGGAGCGCCGAACCGACCGGCAGCGCGTCCACGGCCGCCTGCGCCTCCGGAGAGAGCATCGGCGAGGGCGTCTGGCCCGTCACCTCGGCGTCGTAGGCCTCGATGCCGGAGATGGAGATCGTGGACGTCGTCTCCGACGGACGCTCCGGTCCGCCCCGCAGCGGCGCGCCGCAGTTGGAACAGAACCGGCTGTTCTCCGCGTTGCGGTTCCCGCACCTCGTACACACCTGGGCCGACATGGACGGATCCTCCTGCCGCGGCTGCCCACCAGGGGCATGGGACGCATACGGATCTCCGAAACCTATGCGGCCGGGCTGGCCAGGGTCAACAGACGACGCGCCCGGACCACCGGGACCGCCGACCTGGTCCCGGAACAGCGGGCGGTCGCCGCTCTGGGACTCCGCGTCACCTTGACGCGGTGCGCGATGGCGGGCAGCCGCGCTGTCGCCGCTGTCCTCTCGCGAGCTCTTGCCGAACAACTTCGCAAACAACTTCACGGGCGATTCCCCTTGACCGAAACAGACCCGCCCGTGGGGCAGGACGAACCCTGATTGAACACACCGGTCGACCCGGACATCCTCACAACGTCCGTATCCACCAGACAGTTTCCACCACGCACCACCCATTCGGTGCGCCGACCCCCCGCAACCTCCTGCCCTCGCCCGACGGCCCGCATCCGACCGCCGTTCACCGGGAGGACGACCGAGCGTAGTCAGGCCGCTCCGCCGCTCGCAAGGCATCTACGACGATCTTCGTGGAGCGCTCCACCGTGACGGTGGCCTGCTCCTTCTCCAGTGTCTGCACCACGCCTCCCGGGATGTTCAGCGCCGGTTCCAGGTCCTGCGGCTTGCCGATGACCTTGAAACGATAGGGCTGGGTGATCTTGTTCCCGTCGACCTTCACTCCGCTGCCGGAATCGGACAGATAGGTACCGGCGACCACACGCACGCCGTTCACCTGGATCGCCTCCGCACCGGCGGCGCGCAGCTCCTGGACGGCGTCGAGCAGCATGTCCGCCTTGACCGTCCCCTTCGTGTCGTCGATGGTCAACGTGATGCCGGGCCCCTGAGCGGCCACGGTGCCCGCCAGAATGCCGAGTTGCCTCTCCTTCTCGACCGTCTGCTTGCGGGCCTCCTCGGCCTGGTCCGAGCTGTTCTCCAGCTCGGTCCGCTGATCCTCGAGACCCTGCTTCTCGTCCTCAAGACGCTGAGTGCGGCTGTCGAGTTCATCGAGAATGCGCACGAGATCTTCCTGGCGCGCGCCGCGCAGCGCGCTGTCACCGTCGCTGTTGGACGCCACCTGGACGGCCAGACCGAATCCCAGGCCGAACAGCAGCACGGCGACGATGAGTTGGGCACGCGACACCCGCGGCGGCCACAGCCCCTTCACCAGCCTCTGACGGCCGGACAGCGTCGGCACGCCACTCTCCTCGGCCGCCTGCGGCGCGGGCTCCTCCGCGGCCGGGGGGACCTCCTCCGGCAGCTCTCTGCGCAGCGGGTTCTCGGGGGTCGAGGCTTCGTTCTCGTCGCTCATCGGCCTCACGCCCGGAACACGTGCCGGCGGATGGCCGCGGCGTTGGAGAAGATCCGGATGCCGAGGACGACCACGACACCCGTGGACAGCTGCGCGCCCACGCCCAGCTTGTCGCCCAGGAAGACGATCAGCGCGGCGACGACCACGTTCGACAGGAACGAGACCACGAAGACCTTGTCGTCGAAGATGCCGTCCAGCATCGCGCGCAGACCGCCGAACACGGCGTCGAGCGCCGCCACGACGGCGATCGGAAGGTAAGGCTCGACGACCGCCGGAACCTCGGGCCGGACCAACAGTCCAGCCACGACTCCCACGACGAGGCCCAGTACGGCGATCACGGTGTGCCCTTCTCTGTTCTCGGCTCTGCTGTACGTACGATCACACTCGGTGCGGCGGACAACCGGACGTCCGCCTCGACGGAGATACCGGTCCTGATGCCGTAGTTCTCCTGCAGGGCATGCAGATACAGCCCGTCGGCACTGTTCTGGAACCTGGTGCTGAGCCTCTGGCCGTCCCCCACCGCGAGCACCGTGTACGGCGGCACCAGCGGCTTGTTGTCGACCAGTATCGCGTCACCCGCGGCCCTGATGGCCGACAGGGCGGTCAGCCGCTGCCCGTTGACGGAGATGGCCTCCGCGCCCGACTCCCACAGGCCGTTGACCACACGCTGCATGTCGCGGTCCCGCACCCGCCCGGTGTCGGAGAATCCCGAGGTCTCCCGCGGATTGGTGCCGTCACCGCCCGTGCTGGCTTCCTTGGCGTCGTCGACGATGAGCTTCACACCGGGCCCGTGCACATCGGTGGCACCGGACAGGACGCTCACCAGGTCGGCCTGGTCACCGCCGTCCGCCTTCAGCGCCGCACGCTGGCGGGCGCTCACATCGGCACGCAGGGTGTCGACGCCGCTCTCCAGCTTGTCCGCGGCCGCCGTCTCGCGCTCGATGCGGTCGATGAGCTCCTGGCGCTCCTTGGCGACGACAGGAGCCGCGATCCGGGCGTTCGCCGCTCCCACGGTCACCACGAGCGCCGCCAGCACCAGACCCGCGGCGAGACCCACCTTGGCCCGGAGCGTCTTGGGCAGGCCACCGGCGCCCTCGGCCTGCTTGCGGGCAGCCGCTTCGGCGTATCCCTCGTCGAGGCTGTGGTCCATGACGTTGGTGAGCAGCGACATGGAGGCGTCCGGGCGCGAGGGGCGCGGAGCGCTGCTCCGAACGGGGGGCTGCTGCGGCATGCCGCACATCGTCGCACGTCGCGGGTGCTACCTCCGAATGGCCCCACCGACGTGCCGGACAGGCCCCCTTGGGGGCACTTGTCCGACACGTACGGGTGAAGAAGGTTTCAGCGGCCGGCGCTGTCCACCACGGCCGCCCACTCGTCCAGCAGCGCCTCCGCGGAGGCGTCGTCCGGCCCCTCCGCCCACAGATGGGTGACGGCCTCTGCGGGGTCCGGCAGCACCATCACCCAGCGCCCGTCCGTCTCCACGACACGGACACCGTCCGTCGTGTCCACGAAGCGGTCTCCCGCCTCCTCCACGACCCGGCGCATGACCAGACCCTTCACGGCCCACGGAGTCGCGAGATCCCGCTTGAGGACGTGCGCCCGCGGAATCCGGGCGTCGATCTGGCTGAGCGTGAGCTGCGTCCGCGCCACCAGGCCGATCAGCCGTACGAACGCCGCCGCGCCGTCGAAGACGCCGCTGAACTCGGGAATGATGAAGCCGCCGCGCGCGTCGCCGCCGAAAATCGTCGACTCCTCGCGGCCGACCCGGGTCAGGTCGTCCGGCGACGTGGTCGTCCACTCCACCTGCGTGCCGTGGTACGCCGCCACCTGTTCGGCGATCCGCGTGGTCGTCACCGGCAGCGCCACCCGCCCGCTGCGCCGCTCCGCGGCCACCAGGTCGAGCATCACGAGCAGGGCCCGGTCGTCCTCGACGATCCGCCCCTTCTCGTCGACGAGCGACAGCCGCTCCCCGACCGGGTCGAAGCGCACCCCGAACGCGGCCCGCGCGGACGCGACGATCTCACCGAGCCGCACCAGGCCGGCCCGCCGCGTCTCGGCCGTCTCGGTCGGCCTGGACTCGTCGAGGCCGGGATTGATCGTCAGGGAGTCCACACCGAGCTTGCCGAGGAGGCTGGGCAGCACAAGACCGGCACTGCCGTTGGACGCGTCGACGACCACCTTCAGACCGGAGTCCGCGATCCCGGTGGTGTCGACGTTCCGCAGCAGCGATCCCGTGTACGAGTCGAAAACGCTCGCGGGGAAGTGCAGGTCCCCGATCTCACCGGGGAACGCACGCCGGTACTCCTGCCGCGCGAACACCCGGTCCAGTTTCCGCTGACCGCCCTGCGACAGGTCGGCCCCCTGCCCGTCGAAGAACATGATGTCGACGGAGTCGGGCACACCGGGCGTCGTCCGGATCATGATCCCGCCGGCACTCCCCCGGGCCGTCTGCTGCCGCGCCACGGGCAGCGGTACGTTCTCCAGGTCGCGTACGTCGATGGCGCTGGCCTGCAGCGCCGAGATCACCGCCCGCTTCAGCGCACGAGCGCCGCGGGAGTGGTCACGGGCCGTGGTGACGGTGGAGCCCTTCTTGAGGGTCGTCGCGTAGGCACCCGCCAGACGTACGGCCAGCTCCGGGGTGATCTCGACGTTCAGGATCCCGGAGACGCCACGAGCGCCGAAGAGCTGGGCCTGGCCGCGCGACTCCCAGATCACCGAGGTGTTGACGAAGGCGCCGGCCTCGATGGTCTTGAACGGATAGACCCTGACGTTGCCCTGAATGATCGATTCTTCACCGACCAGGCACTCGTCGCCGATCACGGCGCCGTCCTCGATGCGGGCAGCCCGCATGATGTCGGTGTTCTTTCCGACCACGCAGCCGCGCAGATTGCTGTGCTGCCCGACGTAGACGTTGTCGTGCACGACGGCCCGGTGCAGGAAGGCCCCGCTCTTGACGACGACGTTGGAGCCGACGACGGTGTGTTCGCGGATCTCGGCGTTCGCCTCGACCTTGGCGTAGTCACCGATGTAGAGCGGCCCGCGCAGCACGGCGTCGGGGTGCACCTCCGCACCCTCGGCCACCCACACGCCCGGGGAGAGCTCGAAACCGTCGAGTTCGACGTCGACCTTGCCCTCGAGGACGTCGGCCTGGGCCTTCACATAGCTCTCGTGGGTGCCGACGTCCTCCCAGTAGCCCTCGGCGATGTAGCCGTAGACGGGCTTGCCTTCCTTCATCAGCTGGGGGAAGACGTCGCCCGACCAGTCGACGGAGACATCCGCCTCGACGTAGTCGAAGACCTCGGGCTCCATGACATAGATGCCCGTGTTCACCGTGTCCGAGAAGACCTGGCCCCAGGTCGGCTTCTCCAGGAAGCGTTCGACCTTGCCTTCCTCGTCCACGATGGTGATGCCGAATTCCAGCGGATTGGGAACGCGCGTCAGACAGACGGTGACGAGCGCGCCCTTTTCCTTGTGGAAGTTGATGAGTTCGGTGAGATCGAAGTCGGTAAGGGCATCACCGGAGATGACGAGGAAAGCGTCGTCCTTCAACGCCTCCTCGGCGTTCTTGACGCTGCCGGCAGTACCGAGTGGCTTCTCCTCATTGGCATAGGAGAGCTCCATGCCGAGCTCTTCGCCGTCACCGAAGTAGTTCTTGACCATCGAGGCCAGGAACTGGACAGTGACGACGGTTTCGTTGAGCCCATGCCTTTTGAGCAGCCTCAGCACATGCTCCATGATCGGGCGGTTCGCCACGGGCAGGAGCGGTTTGGGCATGCTCGAGGTCATCGGGCGAAGGCGTGTGCCTTCGCCTCCGGCCATCACGACGGCCTTCATGTCGGAAGCGTCCTCCTTGAAGAGACGACGGTACAGCCGACTTCACCCGTCCTGATTGTCCCGCAGATTTCGAGCGGGGGCCATCGGGCACTGCTGTCGCCCCATCGGGCCGAGCTCAATCGGTCATGGTGTCCGCTCGGATCAACCGGCGGACCTGCACCACGTAGAGGACTCCTGCCCACCAGTAGAGGGTTGTACCCCATCCGGCGAACGCCCATCCGAAAATAGATCCGAGTGTCCCGATCCAGCCGCTCATGTCACTGAGCAGCAGCAACGGGAAGGCGTACATCAGGTTGAAGGTGGCCGCCTTCCCGAGGAAGTTCACCTGCGGAGGCGGATAGCCGTGACGCCGGAGGATCCACACCATCACCAGCAGAACCAACTCGCGTGCGAGAAGAGCGGCCGTGAGCCAGATCGGAAGAATCTCGCGCCAGGTGAGTCCGACGAGCGTCGACAGAATGTAGAGACGGTCGGCCGCGGGATCCAGCAGCCGGCCGAGGCTGCTGATCTGGTTCCAGCGCCGGGCGAGCTTGCCGTCCAGGTAGTCGCTGATACCGCTCAGCATGAGGACGAGCAGCGCCCAGCCGTCGCTGTTGGGACCACCGAACTCCGGCCTGAGGATCAACCACAGGAAGAGGGGTACGCCGGCGAGGCGCGCCATGCTGAGGATGTTCGGGATGGTGAGGACCCGGTTCGTCTGAACGCGGGTCTCCTGGACCTCCACCCGGGGGCCTCCTGTGGGAAACGAGCCAACGATGCCCCCTGACCTTACCCGCAGCCATGGCACCGCAGCGCAGAGGGGGAGGCAGGAGCGAGGACGTCGTCCGGAATTTCTGCCGGAAAACAAAAAAGCTCCGGCTCTCGGGAGAAATCCCGAGAGCCGGAGCTCTAAAATTTGTTCGGCGGCGTCCTACTCTCCCACAGGGTCCCCCCTGCAGTACCATCGGCGCTGTGAGGCTTAGCTTCCGGGTTCGGAATGTA
>NZ_JBIASW010000002.1:745831-949258 GCF_042891215.1 Streptomyces sp. NPDC001914 | reverse complement strand
ACACGCGCCGCAACGACACGCACAGAAAAGCCGATCACGGCCACCGTCAACCATCAGCTGGGATCGAACTGTCAAGCATCACCCGGGATCGGACACCAGTACAAGGGCGTCATGCGGCCAAACTTTCCCTACTTCATCAAGGCTCGCTGCGCTCGCTCGTCCGGCGGCCAACGGCGCTTGTCGATCACCGCCAACCCGACCGCCGCACACTCCGCCCAAGCGCATCAACGGCCACATACGGCCCGCATGCCACCGCCACCACGATCCGGCCTCAGGAGGGGAAAAGCACAACTGCGGCCGGGCCTCAACGCCCCGCTTCCGGGGCCACGCCGCGCCCCCTCCACCCGGCTGCCTACACAAGTAGGTCGAATCAACCGAGGGCCGCACCACGCGCGGCGGCGCCGGCCGGTCGCCGCCGCGCCGCCTCAATGTCTCCGCCACCGGCCGCACGTCGCCGCCCGTCCGTCGCCGCACACAGCGGCCACATTCCAACACGGGCACGGGGACGAACCGTGATCCCCAACGGTGCAGGTCAAAGACGCTTTGTGTTCCCGAAAGAGGCCGGATCGTGGTGGCGGTGGCATGCGGGCCGACGCTGCCAGATGCGCGGGCGTTCGTACGGCCCGCTGATCCCGCACCAGGCCACCGACCGGACGGCGAGCGCGGCCATGAGAGTGGAGAACCCCGCTGTGGCTGGGGCGGTCGGCTCCACGACTTTAGCCAGCCACTTTGGCGCGAGCCTCGAAGATCATGGCCCCAACGTCGTGCTTTACCGGGCAGGTCCACAGACTGCCCGACGCGCCGGAAGCTTACGGGGCCATGATCACTCGCGCCAAAGCAGCTCCCGACCAAAGTCGCTGCGCCGACCTCAGAGCTACGGTGTCACCCTGAGTCGATGACTGTTTCACTCTTCGCATGCGCACTCACGAACCGGGGGACGCCTCAAGAACAACACCGGGCAGTGGTGCTTCCCCTGCCCTATGACACGTCAGCGCATCAGATGATCTGACCCTAGAAGCAGAAACCGGCACCCAGCCTTGTTGTCAGTCACAGCCGATACAGTGGCGCCGTGACTGACGAAGCTGCCTCCTCCCGTACTCCCAGCGGCCCTGAACACCAGCAAGTACGCCTCCCCATCCTCAGGGAGCTCATCGAGTCTGGTTGGGATCAAGGCCAGATCCAGTGGAAGCCCGAGTGGAGAGTGCCGCAGTCACCTCACGACGCCGCAAAGCGAGAGGGTGGTAAATCCTTCGCCAGCTGGCCTGTAGACATGGCCATCTTTGATGACACCCAGCATGTCGGTGACTGGGAACACATTCTCGTAATCTGCGAATTCAAGCAACCCACTCTCACGGAAGGCATCTCTCAGCTCGAGATCTATTTGGCTCGTGAACCTCGAGCTCGAATGGGCTACTGGTCCAATGGCTCCGACGATGTGCGCGTATATAAGCTTCCGGATGGCACATTCAAGAATCTACGAAACAAGGGAATCCCTCGACCAGGGGAAAATTTCTCCCAGCCATCGGAACGCCCCCTGGCATATCGCGACTTGATCACCCCGCGACCGGGTCAACTACGCGCCACATTCAAAAGTCTACTTGACGCTGTTGTGGCGCGCGACAGCCAGTCCACTCGGTCAGAAGCGCAACTCAATGAGTTGTGTAATCTTCTTTTGCTAAAGCTTGAGTCAGATTCCGTCGCCTCTTACGACAACGCCAAACCTGTAGCATTTCAGCTCTCCCCGCAAGGGGAGGAAACAACTGCCCGCTCAATGAAAGAGCAATTCACAAGTCTCAAGAAGATGCGACCTGAGGTGTTCGCCGAGCACCGCGAAGAAGGCATCAATCTCGATGACCACACTATTCACGAAGTAGTGTACGAGCTTTCTGGATTGAACCTGCTGGACGTCCGCCCCGAGGCCATTTCTTCGGCATTCCAAGTATTTCGACGAGCCAACCTTAAAGCGGGCGAAGGCCAGTATTTCACCCCCCAGCGAGTAATTTCTGCAGCCGTCAAGATGATGGATATTCGGCTGGAAGACAAGATTATCGACCCGGCATGCGGTACCGGAGGCTTCCTTACGGAATCCTTCCTCTCTCTGGTCAAAGAGATCCCTGAAGAAAAATCTGCGCAGGCACGTACATGGGCGCACCGACAAGTATATGGCGTCGACAAAGACTCGATCAATATCAAACTAACGCGGGCCATCATGGTTGGGCTTGGGGATGGTTCCGTAAATGTTCACATCGGCGACTCGATAAGAGAAGACCGCTGGGCTAAGGACTATCCGCATCTTCAGCAGCCTCTGAGCGATGAGTCCTTCACCGTCGTCATCACCAATCCTCCCTTTGGCAAGAACCTTAAGGTGAGCAAAATTGATGCACGGCGCAACAATTACACCATCGCCGCGGCCGCTAGCCGAAAGCCAGGAGACTACGTCGATCTAGAGATCGGCCTCATTTTCCTTGAACGGTCATATCGACTGCTCATGAAGGGGGGCCGGCTGGGTATCGTGCTGCCGGAAACTTACTTCTTCTCACCAACCTACAAGTGGCTACCCGCCTGGCTGGAAGAGCGTTTTACGCTGAGGGGCGTACTTAACATCCCCATGGAAGCCTTCCAAGGCTTCTGTCGCGCAAAGACAAATTTCTACGTCTTCGAGAAGAAGTGATTCACGATGCCTCACAAACCAGCATGGTTCCGCGATGGTCAGGTGTTCGTCTCATACGCGCCAACGGTGGGAATCAATAAAGACGGCGAGGAGCTCTACGTCGTCGATGCCGAAACGGGCATGCGGACGACGGAGATTGACGACCAGATCAAAAATGACGTCACTGCCCTGGTCGACAAATTCGAAGTCACAGACACCAGTCGATGGGTTGGACTGGATGACTTGGGCGGCCAACTTCTAGCCGTTCCGAACTACTTCGACGAGCGATCTATTCGCGATTTTCATCGACTGATGGATTCACCCGAGTTCGAGGGATTCGAACAGCAGACAATCGGCGAACTGGTCGAGTCTGAGATGCTTGAATCGATGCATGGTCACGGAAGCCCCTCAGCAGACTTCCGGACCGGACATGTTCCGTACATCAAGGTATCCGACATCCGAGCAGGCCAGATAAACATTAACCCGACCAATCGAGTTCCAGATGTGGTCGCAGAGAGGTTTTGGAAAGGGCAGGAATCGGGACTCGAGCCTTTCGACCTCATCACCCCGATCAGGACTAGCAAGAACATTGGCGAATTCGCACTCGTCATGCCAGGACAAGAACGCGTCGTCCTGACAAAGGAAGTCCTAGTTCTTCGCGCTTCCGAAGATGCCCCGTTTGACAATTTCTACCTGCTCTGGGCAATGACCCTGAAGGCAGTTCGGCGCCAATGGGACAGAATCGTCTTCATGCAAACAAATCGCGAGGACGTAGGGAAGCGCTACCAAGAAATTCTCTTGCCGGTCCCCCCCAGCAGGGATGTCGCCGACAAGTACTCGGAAGCCTTTCGTAACTACTACCTCGGAACTCAGAAGCTCAGAGATGATTTCCTGAAGTACTTGGCGGGGGAAGACAAGCATTACATCTTCATGGCGTCTGCAGTTGCAGCAGTTGACGACATCGTAGACGTGGACGAAACCGACTAGATCCCGCGCTTCAGTACCCGCTCCAGCCGCCACCCTGGCTGCACCGACTAGCAAACATCATTCAGGTCCTGCAGGGTTGGTGGGTTGGACACCATCCGCCAACAGTCGTTGTTGAGTGCTTCCCCGCGCCACTGGAGGCGATCGAAGCACGTGTGCTTCCAGTCGTCGGGATGGCGTACACTGGTTGCAACGACGCGGGGTGGAGCAGCTCGGTAGCTCGCTGGGCTCATAACCCAGAGGTCGCAGGTTCAAATCCTGTCCCCGCTACTCAGGGCTAGAGGCCGGAACTCGGATTCACGAGTTCCGGCCTCTAGTTATTCGCCTACCCTTGCCAGAATGCCCCGAAGTGTAGTGGCAGTCGGGATACCCGGTAGATCACGATACTGGCCACTGTGAGAGAGTCACACCTCGCGCTCCTCGAGACCGTCCGCCCCGCCAGGCGAGTCGCCGGCTGCCGACCCGTCCAAAGCTGTGCGTTCGGCTACCACCTGCCGTGCTTCCTGAGCGATGTCGACGAGGGAACCCTTCCCCGGGACGTGCCAGTACCGCGTTCCCTGGACCTGCTGGTCATTGCCCATGGCTTGACGCCGCATCTCGCGTACCAACGTCGACGGCGCGTAAGCCGTCCCGTCCGCACCCCATACAAGGGGCCTACTCTTGTGGTTACGCCACACTGCCTTTGCCCGCTGCGGCTCCTCTTCAAGCCAGCGAGGCAGCTGCCTGCGTTCCGGGGTGGTGACGGGACGGAACTCCAAGATCGTGCCGTCGGGGATCGAGTCCGCATTCACGATTGACCATACTGCTCGCGTGGAGTAATTTCCCGAGCTTCCAGGCTCACGGTCTACCCTGGAGTCAGCATCGGTGGGAGGCTCCTCCGCGCTACGCACCCGCTCGTAGAGCCCGCTAGCCACCCGCTCTGCTCGTTCGGCAGTTCGTACTGTCGCGCTTATCTGGCTGTTCTTTCCATAAGCGCCATCGATGACAATCACAAGCCATCCGAGCGCTTTCCTTACGCGCTCCCGGACCTCAGTAAATCTGGCGTCCCATGCGGCTTTCGCTCCTTCTGTTTCAACGTCAATGTCGTGTGTGTCCATCGTTTGAAAAAGGACGTGGGTCAGCAACAAGTCACCGTGGGCTGCTGCGCCGGCCATTCGACCAACCAGATTTTCCTGCTCATCAGCCAGGGCTTTACGCACCAATCTGAGGAGGCAGACGCATCGCCACACCCGGACGGCACTTGGCCTGTTTCCAAAAATCGGTCGGTAGTAGCGATTTTCCCAGAGAATCGAAGCATCTCGCTTTGCTCTGGCCGCAAATTCTGGGGACTCATGCGCTGCTGCTAGAGCTAGCGCTGCCTCAGTCATAGTGCAGCCCTCGACAGGCTTCGGGTCCGGCTCCCCTCGCTTGATCACATAGTTGAGTCCGAGTGACAGTGCAAAATCATGTCGCAGATCGAACTGTTCTGGACGACGCGATCGGAAATCTCGCTCTTCGGTCGGGTTTTGTGTATTCGCTGCGACGGTGATTCGATCACCGAATCCCTCAGGAGCTTCCTCGAGAGAGATGATACGCACTAGCACTCGACCACTGGTGGCCTTACCGGGCTTCTGCCGTACAGCTCGATAAATGGCACTAACAGTCTGAGCGCCATTGATTACACTGGCGCCTTCCAAGCGGAATCCTGAACCCACGCCGGAAGCAGGTGCGCCTTTACCATGCTTGCGTATGCGATCACAGATTAGCGTGATGCCGTTGCTCAAATACCAGAAATATTCCGGCTCTTTGACAAGCGTCGTTCGAATCTTTTCATTAACATCGCTCACATCGAGTGCGTCTCGAATATTCCGCGCTGTAAGGTGTCGCCCGTGTACCCCGTACCACTCAGCGATCTCCTCGGCTGATACGGTCCCGTAGTAAGCCAGGAAAGGGTCTGTCACCTTCCCTGCACCTTGGACTTGTACATCTAGGTCAACCTTGCGCTCACCATGCTCACCCAAAATTTCACGATGCAAGTCGCGCAAGTTTACGATCTTATAGTCAACCAGGTCGTCGTCCAGATTATGCTTACCGATCTCTTCTTCCAAGAGAGACCGAGTGTTTGGATGTAGATCCGTTCCCGTTACGAGCGCAAGAATAAGTGTGACTTTGGGAGACGGGCTATTCAGGGCAGAATCTATCGCGGCCGCGTGCCGATCGATTTTGCTGCCGAATCGATCGAACTCCAGCTCCAGTAGGTAGTCGAGGCCCCGGATGACCGCGGAGACATCGGCTTCACCGAAACCCGCTTCTCCCTTGTCATTCCACTTGGCCTGAATCAAGGCAACGTGCTGACGTTCGCCCTGCGGGTGCACGGCGACCGCATCGATTCCGCGATCTGTTTCGCAGTCGATCACTGCCCGAGCCGCTTCCTCGTCCGAACAGGCTGTCTCCATCTTCACAGCCAGTGCGGCAACCGCGCGGCTCAGGAAGGCGGACTGCTCATCTGGGCGTCCAGACCAATCCGACATGTCAACCAACGGCCTAAACCGCTCTTCGAGCTGCCTCTTGAGGTTACGCACCTGCACCGGGTACGCCATCGTCCCGCCCCCTTTTTCGCCCTGTGGATCCGCGTAGCTCCCCCTGTTAACCCAGACACTATGAGACTACGCAGGATTGCGCTATCTGTATCACGGGGAGTGCTACGCACGTGGACCATCCGTGGACGCGCTCAGACTGGCTTCGAAGCCTCGAGAGCCTGGTCGGTGGAACATCGCGACACTTCAAGGGCCCTCCGGAGCGGCGCGCCCGAACGATGCCATGAAGGACCATTTCGCGAGCTCGCACCGCCTGGCGATTGAAATTTGCACTCGCGGGTCGAAGGCGCAGGCGCCGGACGTAGAGGGCGCCGCAGCGGGCAATCGACGACAGTACTGAGAGGTGCGTCAGCTGACATCTCAGACCTCAGTCGAGTTGACCAAGGGGGGACGAATCCCGGTAGAGCATTGCCGAAAGGCCACCCTGCGCCGCACTGGGACATCTAACATCGACGCATGCGCACTTTTATCGCCTGCATCAAGGCGACGCACCGGTCCAATTGGGACATTTGTAAAAATACAGGAATTTGGGGTGTTCCCGGGGCGAGTAATAACGCCAAGAGGGCTGCCGAGATGGTCCGAGCGGGAGACGTGATATTCGTCTGGTTCGCAAATGGGTCATCGAAAGATGGCGGACTTAGGGCAAAGATCCAGGCGAGCGCGTCAGCGAGTACCACCAGGCGAGGTCCGTGGACCGACGCAGAAAGATACTCACACACCTTCCCAATGATGGTGGTGCGCGATTTGGGGATTTGCATCCCTGATAAATTTCCAGGAAATAAGAGGAGTGAAATCTTCGGAGTGCAAAATATTTGGCTAAATTGGGGATTCTGGCATGTCCAAGAGGAAGATGTGAGGGGAAACCTGGAGCAACCCTTCCGAGTGAAGCACGCCAGCATACCAACCATTCAAGGATCAGACCCTACACGTCCGCGGTGAGGGGGACTTATGCACGGCGAAATCTGCGACGGTTGGGTTCGCGCACTTCGTGGGCAGACGCTCTGTTTCACAGGCAGAGTACTCATTGACGGTGAATGGATAGTTCGCAAGTGCTGCGAGGAGACGGCTCACCAACTCGGCGCGAATTGTAAGTCTGACTTCTCTCGCAGGATAACTGTCGTCGTTCACGGCGACCTCGCGAGCCAGGCTGTGACTGACAAGCAGCGGCAGTACAGCAAGAAACTAGTAGGAGCGGCCAGGGAGCGCGATCGCGGATACCACATATGTGTTGTTGACGGCGACGGGTTCGCGGATCTGATCGAAGGGTACCCAGCACTCTGTCGAAAGCTACAGCGCGCTCAGGGCAGGGACGATCACGTATACGTCCTTCCTCGGCCCGGGGACGGAATCTTGGGGGGCCCACTACAGCGGCAGAGGGTCGGCCACCACGAGACTGATGCGTTGGCACTCGACCTCAGCCGCCTTGACAAAGGCACGGAGGCTCATGAAGCAACGGTCGCCGCACTTATCGATTACCTCGCTCGTGAGCAGGTCGAGGCCCGCGGGCATGCCCGCAATGCTCCGCGATTCGATGCGGGATGGTCGCGTGGTGATGAGGTGTTCATCGCTGAGGTCAAGAGCTTGACAGGTACGAGTGAAGATCAACAAATCCGGCTCGGGATCGGACAAATCCTCGACTACGCCCACCAACTGCAACCAACTCACGGTCGGATTAACCCCGTTCTTGTGCTGGAGAGACAGCCGATGAATCCTAGGTGGATCTCACTTGCAGAGGCCAACGGGATTCGGCTCACATGGGCCCCCGATTTCGCTGGCTGTTGAGGACGTCGCTGATGCTCCCAACTGCCGCGTGAGACGTGGGGGGGCGGGATGGCTCCGTCGCCACGGGGTCCGTCGGAGGTCAGCTGGGGCGTAGCCTCACGTGTCGCATCCGCTTGCCGTGTGCTCCCAAATAATGATGTCTGCCGCTCGAAGAAGGCTGAGAGGCCTCTCGTCAGGCGTGCGGATGCGGACAATAAGGTCTTGGATCCAATCCCGGTGACGACGTAGGTCTGTTTGCAGGAGCGGCCACAAGCGGCGAGGAGTGTCCTTATAACCCCCGGGAACTGGCTTTTCCCCGAGATCGAACTGGTAGATACTGCTGTCGAAAATCGGCACCAGGGCAGGCCGCTTGCGGTGGAGGATCTTGGTAACGGCAACGGCCTTGAAGTCCAGCAGGCCCATACCGCCGGCTTCACCTGTAGCCACCAATGCTCGATCGACCAGGGACCAGGGTCCCGTGTAGGGATCCAGCGTCACGTCCAAGAAGTCCGCTGTCGCACACGCCCGGTCGGCAAGCACCGCTTCCATGGCTTGTAGGACTTCAGCCCCAGGACCGTCAGGACGAAACAACGGAACTACCTGCTTGTAGCCAATGCGAACACTCAGCAGGGCCGGCGCCAGACAGTCCAACGGGCTCAATCGTTCCGGATCGCCCTGCCAGTCATACGTGCGGAAGGCTCTGGGGCCCCGAGGATCTGTGTAGGTCTGAAGGTGCCTCTCCGCACAACCACGTAGTGATCCGACGGTTCTCACGCAGTCCCTCCCCACAGTCCCAATGACTCGCACAGCAATACCCCCGCCGTGGCCAGAGCAATGCTCATGCGCATGCTACGAGCTGTGGACTATGTGTGGACCGATGCTCATCTAAACGCCGTCTGCAAGGCTGTGACCTGACTCAATTCCTGGTAGTCAAGCTCCCTCCGGAGCCGTGTGCGCAGGTTCGAATCCTGCCGGGGGCACCCCTCATGAGGTGTCCAAAGACCCCGTCACCAGTGGAAACGCTGGGGCCGGGGTCACTGCGTATGCGCAGCCAGGTTTCGCATTAAGGGGTCTTGTGTCGGGGTCCGTGGACGAGTTGTGAGTCTGTTGGTGCAGGGCAGGACCGGGAACCCGCCCCTCCGGGCCAGGGCGTGGAGCCTTGCACGCAGTGTCGGGTTCCGCCGCAACCTCAGCGGTGGCCGGTGTGTCCTAGCTCTTAACGGCTGGGGGGCGCGGATGAGTGGGCGCAGGTTCGTACCGAGCGATGGTTTCGGGAAGTGGCGCCTTCTCGGTGGGTGGGGCTCGTTGGCGGGTGTTGCGGGCTTTGTGGTGTGGGTTGCTTTCGATCCGTTCGAGGTGACCTGGCAGCTGGTTTTCTGTGGGGTGGTGGTGGTATCCGCTGCGGGCGCCGGTGCGAGCTTGCTCTTGCGTCGGTGGGGGTGGGCTCGTCGTTGGGTCGGTCGCGTTCCGCCGCCGGGCCGCCGCGTGACCGGGGTGATCTCCAGGCTTCGTGTGCTGGCGCCGCTGCTGGAGCCCCGCTGGGCCAAGGCCCGGCTTGCTGCTGTGGGTTTCCTGGTGTTCGGCACCGTGGCCGGATACACGGGGTGGGAAGCCCGTCAGGAGGGCCAGATCGTGCAGAGCCTCCGGGAGCACGGGCGCAGGACCGACGCGACCGTAGTCGCCATTGCCGATCGGTCGGAGGAGGGGTGGGCGCTCTCCTTGACCGTGCGGTTCAGTACACCGTCCAGCAGCGTGCAAGCGGATATCGACGTCGGAGACGGCTCGGGAAGCGACGCCAAGCCCGGAGGCCGCGTTCCCATCGTCTACAACCCGTCGGACCCCACCAAGCTCCGCCACGCCGACCGGCTCGACGGATCCGAAGCCGACGGGATTCGACTGGGCTCTGTGGTGATCGGACTGCTCGCGGCCGGTTTTCTGGTGGGGGCCGCCCGCGCAGTGGTACGTGCGAAGGGGCATGCGGATGCGGGCAAGGCGCCGGACACTCCCGCCCCGCCGGCCTGAACGCCACGACGACATTCGCGATCACGATTTTAGACTCCTGCGCGGGGCGCTGCCGGAGGTCGCCGCGGTCCGCTCGCCGGCCGCGCGGTTCTGAAGGAGTGCTGCAGCCTGCGCATGCCGGTCGGTGCACCCGCTCCGTAGGCCCCCGCGGACGAGGTGCGCGCGGGAGGCGTTGGACGGGGTGACTCTCTGATCGGGCGCTGGCGCCTTTTCATCTGTGGTGCGTCGGCTTTCCCCGAACCGTGAACCCTTTGGGAGGCATCGGGGAACAGCAGGTGACACGCACTCACCGATGAGTCAGGGGAAGCATTGTGAGCGGACCACCGCCGTCTTCGGTAGGGACGGAGGACGACGCGGAGATCGTCGCGCAGTCGTTGGAGCAGTCGGAGCTGTTCGCCCTGCTCTACGACCGCTATGCCCCCGACATCCACCGCTACGCGGCCCGTCGCCTCGGTGACGCCGCCGCCGACGACATCACCGCCGACACCTTCCTGGTCGCCTTCCGGATCCGGTCCCGCTACGACCGCACGCGCGCCAACGCGCGCCCCTGGCTGTACGGCATCGCCGGGAACCTCATCGGCAAGCAGCGCCGCGCCGAGGTGCGGGCGCTCAGGGCGCTCGCCCGCACCGGGCGCGACCCGCTCGCCGTGTCCGGGGGCGCGTTCTGGATCGAGGACGCCGACAGCCGGATCGCGGCGCAGGGTCCGCTGGCCGGTGCCCTCGCCGCACTGTCGGCGCCGGACCGGCACGTCCTGCTGCTGGTCGCCTGGGCCGAACTCACCTACCAGGAGGTCGCGGAGGCGTTGGGCATACCGGTCGGCACGGTTCGTTCGCGGCTCAACCGGGCGCGACGCAAGGTACGTACTGCGCTGGGTGCCGATCCCGCGTTCGTGACCGACGTGGCGGAGGTGGCGTAGCCATGGACGAGATGACCGAAGTGCGCGACCTGCGCGCCCACGTACAGGCACCCGACCGGGCCCGGCTCGCACCGGGGCGGGCGCGGCTCGCCGAGGCCGCGCGGGCCGGGGAGTCGCGCCGTGCGTCGTGGCGACGGCGGGAGTTCGCGATCGTCGCGGTCGTGGCCTCGGTGACCGCCGTCGCCGTCGCCGCCACCCTGCTGGTGGGCGGGAAGGGAACGGGACGCACGGTGCAGCCCGCGGCCACGCCCGGTGTGCGCTTCAAGGGGGTGAGCGCGGCCGAGTTCCTGCGGCAGGCCGCCGACGCGGTGCGGGTACAACAGGACGGCGCCGTACCGACGGCGAAGCAGTGGATCTACACCAAGTCGGCGCAGGAGCCCGCGGACAAGTCCCACGGCGCTCTGGGCGATCTCGAGAACTGGATCCGGTACGACGGCACCGCGAGCGCCTCCCGGTTGGGGGACCGGCCGCTCGACATCACCGAGATGCACCTGGAGAACGGAGGGGAGGGCGACGACCGCTCGGCGCGCGAGATGTACCGGGTCCTCACGGCGCTGCCCGCCGACGGCGAGGGGACGTTGAAGGCGCTCCGCGAGCAGAACGCCATCGCCGACTCCAAGGACGTCCCGCAGGCGCGCAACGACTACACGGAGATCAGCGTCCTGCTGTCGGCCGACGTGATGCCGGCCAAGGGCCTGGCCTCTCTGTACCGCGCCCTCGCACTCGTGCCGGGCGGAAAGGTCACCGGCCACCTGGTCGAGACCGCCGCCGGACGCCGGGTGATCGCCCTGGACTACAGCCGCGGGGAGAACCCCAAGACCGGCGAATCGATGCACGACCAGTGGCTGATCGACCCGGGGAACTACCGGATCGTCGGCATGCGGCTGGTCGAGGCGGACGGCAAGGTCCTCGGCGGCAACTCGGTCGTCACGAAGGCTGTGGTGGACCGGGCGGGCGACCGCGGCTGACCGACCCACGGTTCCGGCCGGGCGACCGCGGCTGACCAACCCATGGTTCCGGGCGGGCGACCGCGGCTGACCGACCCAGTTCCGGGCGGCCCGCACCACGGGGGCGGGCCGCCCGTCTCCCGCCCGGGTGGTGTCGGCGGTGAGCACCGCCGTGCCGCTCGGCTCCCCGTGTGACGGCTACTGGAGCATCAGTGACGCGCCCACCACCACGAGGACCGCGCCCGCTCCGGCGGCCAGTGGGGAGCGGGTGATGCCTGCTACTCCCAGTAGGCTGAGGCCCACCAAGGCGATTCCCAGGCCCCGTTGGGAGGCGGCGCTCAGGACCGTTTCCCCGTTCGGCGTGTCCTGGTTCGCGGTGCTGTTGAGGGTCAGGAGTTCGCCCAGGCCGATGTTCTGGTCCTGGGCCACGCCCTTCAGGGTGGTCACGTTCTGCGGCGGCACTCCTGCCGTGAGCATCAGGTTCTCCAGTACGGAGTCATCGAGCTGGCCCACGAGACCGGTCGCGAATTCCGTGTGGGAGTCGGCCACCGCGCCCAACGTGTCGATGCTGGCCGCGAGTTGGTCCGCGGCTCCCGCCTCCCGTTGCCACACCCTCGCGATGTTCTCCTGGAACGGCACCTGCTGAACGCTTTCCGCGATGCGGTCGGCCCGGGCCGCTTCCTCGTGCGAGACGCGCAGCGATACGACGGGCTTCTCGTCCCGCGCCTCGCGGCGCCCTTCGCGGGGCAGCACGTCGTCGGCCACGGCCGCGGACTGGACCGTCAGACCGAGCGTGACGACCGGTCTGTGCGCGAGGAACGCCTGGCGTTCGACGGATCCTCCCGGCCCGGGCGAACGGGCCTCCTCCGCGCGGGAGACGGCCCGGATCACCGCGGCGAGGAAATCGTCGACCCCGACGACCGGCTCATTCTCACGAGGCATGACGTTCTCCTGTCTGGGGCGGATCCGCCACCGTCACCTGTTCCGGCGTCGGCCACACCGTCGTGGTCACGACCTGCGGGCACCGGAAGCACGCCTCCGCGCCCTCCTGATGCCACCAGCGGCACGCGGCTCGCGCGTGACAACGAGGCAGGACCCCGATCACCGGCGGGAGCACCTCGGTGAGGCGCTTCGCCAGGGTGCAGTCCCGGCCGTCGAAGTGCCGGCAGCCGTCCTCCACGCACTCGGCCGAGAACCGGAACACCTCCGTCGGGAGGAGGTCTCCCGCCAGCGACGTGATCTCGGCGACAGCGGGAACCGGGCGTGCCACGTACCGGACCTCCGGTGCGTCCGCACTGCCCGCGAGGATTCCGAGCACCGTGCTCCCCGGCATGTCGGGTTGTGCGCTCGGGCAGCACCTTCTCCGTGCGTCGCTGGGCATCCGTGCGTCGCTGGGCATCCGTGCACTCCCGACCGGCCTTTGTCATGTGCGCACGCTCGAGGCAAACGCGCCGTCCTCATCGTGCGGCGACGCGCTGACCAGCCGCAACGGCAGTACGGCCGTTGGAGTGCCGCGCCTGCCCCGACGTCAGCGATGCCAGGAGAGTCGGCCCTGTCGAGTCCGGACCCGAGCCCGGTTTCGAGCCCGGTCCCGAGCCCGGTCCCGAGTCCGGCTACGCCGACGCCCGCCGGGCCTTGTTCACCAGTTGAGGCAACAGCACCGCGCCCGCCGTCGCCGCTCCCACCGCTCCCACCACTCCCGCGGCCAGGAACGCCCGGGACGAGCGCCAGGAGAGGACCGACCAGCGGGACTGGGCGGACAGGACGGAGCCCGTGCTCAGCCAGGAGCCGGCCGAGATCAGGGACAGCGAGGAGCCGATCGAGCCGATCGACAGGGCGCTTCCGATCGAACCCACCGACAGGGCCGACCCCACGGAGCCCACGGACAGGACCGATCCCACCGAGCCGATCGACAGCACGGAGTCCTTCGACCACAACGAGAGCACCGAACCATGGGAGGCGGAACCACGACCGACCTGTCGTACGGGCTTCTTTGTCATGGGGCCATCCTGCCCCCGGTTCCTCCGTCGCGGGCGATGACGCATCGCGCCGCTCCTCGCCCCGCCGTCGATCGGATCGTCCGCATGCAGGAGCGCGGTCTACCGACCCGGCCGTACGGAGGGCGCACGAGTGCCGCGGTCCGAGGGCATCGTGCGGTCGGGTGGGCATGCTCGTCCGGGGAAAGTGGTGCCGAGCGGTGGGGAGTTGAGGCGGGATGCGGTCCTGGTTGCGGCAAGGGATCTTCCAAGGGCCCCAGTCCCGGACCCATTTGGAGGCGCTCAAGAGGCTCCAGCCCGAGCCGCAGGACATGTACGCCCACGACTACCTGTACGGGTGCTTGAGCGTGCTGGACTCCAAGGCTCAGGTGCTGCTGGGCTACGACGGGTTCCTCGTGTCCGCCGCCACGGTCGTGCTGACCGTTCTTCCCGGTGGTGCCCCCTCGACGGCGCTTCTGGTCGCCGCCCTTGTCGCGAGTGGTCTGTCCGGGGCACTGAGCCTGACGGTCGTCTCCGTGCACTGGACCGACACTTACGATCTCGAACACCCGCAGGCCATCTTCCCGCGGCTGCTCGAGGTCCGTAATCGCCGGACCCTCCGCTACCGCCTCTCGTGGGGGATCGCTCAGATCGCCTCGGTCCTTCTGGTGTGCGGCGTTCTCGTGCATCTGCCGGGGTGGTAGCGGCGGCCGGCGGCTCCCTCCCTCACGCCGACGTCCGCTTGCCCGACGTCGTCCTCTTCGCCGACGTCTTCTTCGCCGCGGTCTTCTTCGCCGACGTCCGGGAAGCCGATGAAGCCGCTGAACCCGACGAAGCCGACGTCCGGGAAGTCGCCGTCCCGCTGGTCGACTTCGTCGTCCGTTTCTCCGGGGTCTTCTTCGCGGCCGTCCCGGTGGCCGGCTTCGTCGTCGACTTCCTGGCCGGCGTCTTCTTCGCCGCGGTCTTCTTCGCCGTCGACGTCGACTTCTTTCCGCCGACCTCCTTGGGTGCCGTACGAGACGGCCCCCGCCTCCGGGTCCCGCCGGACGGCAGTTCGGTGACCTCGGCGTCCCGGCCGCCTCCGGTGGTGTCCTCGCGGGACTGCCTGGCCGCGCGCACGCTCTTCTCCAGGGCCGCCATCAGGTCCAGCACCTTGCCGCCGTCCTCGTCCCCGGCGGGAGCGGCGGGCGCCTCGTGGCCCTCGGCCTTGGCGGTGACGAGTTCCTCGACGGCCTTGCGGTAGTCGTCGTGCAGGTCTTCGAGGTCGACCTCGCCGAGGGTGTCCATCAGGGCGTCCGCCAGGTCGAGTTCCTTGTCGCGGACCGTGACGGCGGTGTCCGGGGCGACCTCCTCGGTGGCCCGGATCTCGTCCGGCCAGAGCAGGCCGTGCATGGCGATCACGTCGTCGACGACCCGGAGCATGCCGAGCCGCTCCCGCCCCCGCAGCGCGAACTTCGCCACGGCGACCTTCTGGCTGCGCTTGAGGGCTTCGCGCAGCAGGATGTACGGCTTGGCGGCCGGGGCGCCGTTCGCGGCCAGGTAGTACGCCGTGTCCATCTGGAGCGGGTCGATGCGCTCCGCCGGGACGAAGGCCACGATCTCGATGGTCCGGGTGGTCGGCACGGGCAGCGAGGCCAGGTCCTCGTCCGTGATCGGGATCAGGGTCCCGTCCACGTCCTCGTACGCCTTGCCGATCTCGGCGGACGAGACCTCGCTGTCCTCCAGCTCGCACACCTTGCGGTAGCGGATGCGGCCGCCGTCGTCGAGGTGGATCTGGCGGAAGGAGATCGCGTGGCTCTCGGTGGCGTTCATGACCTTGATGGGGATGCTCACCAGGCCGAAGGAGATGGCGCCGTTCCAGATGGATCGCACGTGCAGCACCCTTCCGATCACTTTGAGCATGATATGTGCCGGTTTCGTGGGATTGTCATGGTATGACGCCGATCACGGAGGTGGAGGGCAGGAGGCTCGCGCTCACCAATCTCGACAAGGTCCTCCACCCGGCCACCGGGTTCACCAAGGGCGAGGTGCTGCACTACTACGCCACCGTCGCGGACGTCCTGCTCCCCCATCTGCGCGACCGGCCGGTCTCCTTCCTGCGCTATCCCGACGGGCCGGACGGGCAGGTCTTCTTCACCAAGAACGTCCCGCCCGGTACACCCGCCTGGGTCACCACGGCCGAGGTTCCGCGCACGGAGGGACCCGCGCGCATGGTCCTCGTCCAGGATCTGGCCTCGCTGATGTGGGCGGCGAACCTCGTGACGGAGTTCCACACGCCGCAGTGGACGATCGGTACGCCCGGCATCGCCGACCGGATCGTCTTCGACCTCGATCCGGGCGCTCCCGCCACTGTCGTGGAGTGCTGCGAGGTCGCGCTGTGGCTGCGCGAGCGGCTGGCGGCCGACGGGATCGAGGCGTACGCGAAGTCGTCCGGGTCGAAGGGGCTGCATCTGCTGGCCTCCGTCGCGCCGACGCCGTCCGCCGACGTCAGCGCGTACGCGAAGGAGCTGGCGGTGGAGGCGGAGCGGGCGCTCCCCCGCCGGGTCGTGCACCGGATGACGCGGAACCTGCGGCCGGGAAAGGTGTTCGTCGACTGGAGCCAGAACGCCGGCCGCAAGACGACCGCCACCCCCTACACGCTGAGGGCCCGGGAGGAGCCGACGGTGTCCGCTCCCGTGACCTGGGAGGAGGTCGAGGAGTGCGGGTCGCCGTCCCTGCTGGCCTTCCGGGCGACGGACATCCCGCCCCGCGTGCAGGAGTTCGGCGATCTCCTGGCTCCGCTGTTCGACCCGGAGCGCGCCCACCCGCTGCCGTGAACACAGCCGCCCTCGGGAGCGCCGGGTGCCGGCCGGCGGCACCGGGTGCGAACCGGGCGCCCCGTACGCACGGGGCGCCGCGTGCGAACCGGGGGCACCGCCTGCGTACGGGGCACCGCGTGCGAACCGGGGGCACCGCATACGTACCCGAGGCACCGCATGGGCACCGGGGGCACCGCATACCTACTGGCGGCCCCGCGCGCCTACCGCCGCCACCCGGCCGGTGTCACACCTTCAGCCACGTATGCCGGTCGCGGGCCATCGCGTGCAGGGCCTCCACGTCCGCCGGCTTCAGCACCCCGCCGAGCCGGGCGAGGCCCGGGAGGTCGGTGTCCCGCAGGACGCGGACCTCCCGGGGAGGCACCGGGACGTCCAGGCGGGCGGCGCCGACCACGGCGAGGACGGCGCGGACCTCGGCGGTCAGGGCGTGCGCGGCGCGGTCGGCGTCGGCGCGGACCCGGCGGAGCAGCGGGCGGGCATCGCGGCGGCCGACGGTGACCATCGGGCCGGTGACCACGACACGCTGCTTGTGGGCGGGCAGGGTGTGCAGGCAGAAGAGGCCGGCGGGGCCGATCAGCAGGTGGTGGACGCGGTCGCCGCCCGGGAGCGGGACCGAGTGCAGGGTGTGCCAGCCGCCGCCCTCCAGCCGGTCGAGGGCCGTGCCGACGGTCTGCTCGGCGGCGAGCGCGCGGCGGCGCGGGTCGGGGCGCAGCCGGTGCGCGGGGCCGGGGTCGCGGTCGAGGTCGATCAGCAGGGCCTCGCCGGCCCGGTTGGGGGCGAGGTCGTCGTCGGGGTGGAGTGCCAGTCGGGCCAGCTCGGCCGAGGTCGGGACGGGCGGCGGCCCGACGGTGACCGGGCCGGTCAGGAACGGGCGCAGAACGCCGAGCACGTCCTCGCGCCGGTCCTCGCTGAGCAGATTGACCCTGGCCGTGTCACGGTCGTACCAGGCGACGCTCCTCCCGTCGGTCAGGCACACGTACAGGCGCTCCTGTCCGTGCCGCCGGGCCGGTACGACGCGCAGTCCGTTCATGAGCCATCACCCCATGACCATGGGAACAGGCGGGGTGCTCCAGGGGCAAGAACCCGGTTACCTTTGGCAGGAGTTGGGGCGGTTGGGTGGGAGGCGCTGTTGCGAACTCGCAGAAGATATCCGGATGTTCCGACCCCGGACAGCCCGTGGAACGAGATCGTGCCCGGCCTGTGGATGGGCGGCCACGAGTTCGCGGGGCGTTCGGGGCAACCTCAATCCGTCGTCGTACATGACGAGTTCGACCTGGTTCTGACGCTGCTGCGGCAACCGGGGCACGGGCCCGATCCGGGGGTCGAGCATCACGTGTGGCCAATACCGGACGGGCCGCTGGACGGTACGCAGCTCACGGGGGTCATGCGGCTCGCGCGGGCCGCCGACGACGCGCTGGAGGACGGGCGGCGGGTGCTGGTCCGCTGCCTGCACGGGTACAACCGCTCGGGGCTGGTCATCGCGCACGCGCTCATCCTGGCGGGGCACGGCGCCGACGACGCGATACGGCTGATCCGGGCGCGGCGCTCGCCGTGGGCACTGCACAACGAGCTGTTCGTGGAGTACCTGCGGGCCGGGCTGCCCACGGCCCGCCTCCTAGAGGAACTCGCGGAGTAGGTCCGGGCGGCCGCACCGGGTTGTTTCGTACATGCGGAGAAAAGGGATTTCTGTATGAATAAGGAGTACGGGGCGGCCGGTCGTCCCGTGTCGTGCCCGGTCGTCCGGGGTGAGCCCGTCCACGGCGGGCGCACCCCGGACGGCCTCCTTTCCTTCTCCTTCGCCGGTCTCGTGCGGCGGGCGGCGCGGCAGCGCCCGCGGACGGGACCCGCCCGGACCCGGGAGCGCAGTGATCCACAGCCGCCTCGCGCGAGGGCTGCGCCTCCGGCCAGGGGGAACCGGCCGCCCGGGCGGGTCCGACCAGTCCGACCAGTCGGACCGGACCAGCGGGACCAGCCGGACCGGCGGGACCGGCGGGACCAGCCGGACCGGCGGGACCGGCGGGACCAGCCGGACCGGCGGGACCAGCCGGACCGGCGGGACCAGCCGGACCGGCGGGACCAGCGGGACCGGCGGGACCGGCCGAACCCTTCGAACCGCCCGGCCCCCGCGCGCCCTCCCCCGTGCCGTCGCCGCCGTCCTGGCCGCCGTCCTCGCGACCGCCCTGGCCGGCTGCGGCGACACCGGGGCCCTGCACGGCGCCGGCGCGACCCCCACCGCCGTCGGCCCGACCCGGCTGTGGCCGCAGCTCCCGCCCGCCGCGACGCCCGCGATCGACTACGGCGAGGCGGACACCGAGACGGTCGAGGGCGTCACGGCACCCGGCGACGACATCCGCGCCCTGGACCCGGTGACGGTCGTACGCGCCCAGGTCGCCGCCCATCCGAAGGAGTACACCGGACCGCACGCGGAGTACGCCGAGACGGCCCGGCTGCTCGCGGACTGCGGGCGGCCCGGCGCGCGGGGCAGGAGGTGCCCCGTCCTTCGCGCGTACTACCGCGACCTCACCGGCGACGGGAAGGCCGACATGGTGCTCGGCATCCGCTTCCCCGCCCACCAGCTGGCCGTACGCGTGTACACGTTCCTCGGCCACCGGCTGGTCCAGGTCATGGGGACCGCGGACAGTGTCGTCAGCGTGGAGCTGGCGGGCCGTGAGGTGATCATCCGCTCGCCCTCGACCCTGCCCGGATACGAGTTCCGTACGGTCTGGTCCTGGGACCCGCACCAGAACGCGATGCTGGCGACCCGCGACGAGATCCTGCGGGTCGGACCGCCGACGCCGACGGGCACGCCCGCCCCGACCCGGTCCCCTTCCGCGCGCCGGTCCTCCCCCGCGGTCCCCCCGGCACGCTCCCCCTCCGCGCACCAGGCCTCCCCCGCCGTCCCCCCGGCGCTCTCCCCGGCCGCGCACCGGGCCTCCCCGGCGCTCTTCCCGGCAGCGAGCACCCCATGAGACGGTCGCTGCGTCTGCCGCGCTGGACCGCCGGGCTCACCTGGAAGGCGGCCGCGTTCATCGCGGTGATGTGCTGCTGTCTCGTCGCCCTCCTCGGCGCCCTGGTGCACGTCTCGGTGACCGAACAGACCGTCGGCGAGGCCCGCGGCCGCGCGCTCGACCGGCTCGCCGACGTCACCACGGCCTACGAGTCGGGCGACCGGCTCCCACCGGACGCGGGCGTCGACCCTCCCGGGCTGCCCGCGCGGCTGCGGGAGCTCGCGGAGGACGGGAAGCGCGGCACGATGGTCGGCGAGCACGACACGCACCCCACGATGTGGGCGGCCGGACCCGCCGGCCCGGGGCGGCGCGCGCTGGCCGTCCGGTTCGACTACGCCCAGGGCGCGCACGCCATCGCCGCGCTGGACCGGGCGATCGTGTGGTCCTCGGCCCTCGCGATCGGCGTGACGCTGCTGGTCGGGGTGTTCGCGGTGACCCGGGTGACGCGCCGGCTGCACGCCACGGCGCGGGTGGCGCGGCGGATCAGCGCGGGCGACCTCGACGCGCGCGTCGACGACCCGCGCGCCCAGGACCCGACGCGCCCGCAGGACGAGGTGGCCGCGGTCGCCGACGCGCTCGACACGATGGCGTCGTCGTTGCAGGGCAAGCTGCTGAGCGAGCAGCGCTTCACCGCGGACGTGGCGCACGAGCTGCGCACTCCGCTGACCGGGCTGCACGCGGCGGCCGAACTGCTCCCGCCGGGGCGGCCGACGGAGCTGGTGCGCGACCGGGTGGCCACGCTGCGCACCCTCACCGAGGACCTGCTGGAGATCTCCCGGCTGGACTCCGGCGGCGAGCGTCTGGAGCTGGACTCGGAGCCACTGGTGCCGCTGGCGGAACGGGTGGTGCGCGCGTCGGGGACCGACACGGCCGTCCGGGTGGTGCGCGGCACGCGGGTGGAGACCGACCGGCGGCGGCTGGAGCGGGTGCTCGGGAACCTGGTGGCGAACGCCCACAAGCACGGCAGGGGGCCGGTGGTGCTGACCCTGGACGGCCCGGTCGTCACCGTACGGGACCACGGGGACGGCTTCCCCGGCTACCTCGTGGAGCACGGCCCGCAGCGCTTCCGTACCGAGGGCGGCGCGAGGGGCCACGGGCTCGGTCTGACCATCGCGGCCGGCCAGGCGGAGGTCCTGGGGGCGCGCCTGGAGTTCGGCAACGCCCCGGACGGCGGTGCTGTGGCGACGCTGACGCTCCCTCAGGACTAGAGCGGGTCGTTCGGATCACGCGGCGGGAGCCCGGGGTCTCCGATGGCGGTCTGTGAACTGCGCTCCCCGGATCACGCTCCTAATGTGGCGATAAGTCAGCTTCGCCCCCCTTCCTGGAGGAGCCCTCCATGTCCCTGCGGTCCACGTACACCCGAATCGGTATGGCCCTCGCCGCCGGCAGTCTCGCCCTCGGCGGCGCCGCCCCCGCCCTCGCCGACAACGACGGCGGCACCGGAAGCAGCGACAACCACCAGTGGAGCGACGGCACCGGCCAGTCGTGGACCAACGGCGGCGGCGGTGACGGCGGCGGCCAGCAGGGCACCGGAGGCGACGGGGGCGGTCAGAGCCAGTCGTGGAACAACGGCGGCGGCGGTGACGGCGGCGGCGGCGGCAACCAGAACTGGCACAACGGCGGTGGCGGGGGCGGTGACGGTGGTGACGGTGGTGACGGCGGGGGGAACCAGAACTGGAACAACGGCGGCGGCAACCAGACGTGGAACAACGGTGGTGGCGGCAACCAGAACTGGAACAACGGTGGCGGGGGCGGCGGAGGCGGTGACGGCCGCCAGCCGACGAACGGGAACGGGAACGGGAACGGCAACGGGAACGGCAACGGCAACGGCAACGGCAACGGCAACGGCAACGGCAACGGGAACAACCAGAACGATCCGCGGCTCTACCAGGGCCGGGTCACCGCCCGCGGCGGGCTGGCCCTGCGCAGCGCCCCCACCCGCGGCAGCCAGCTCATCCGGGTCGCCCGGCAGGGCGAGATCGTCTCCATCTTCTGCAAGACCCCCGGCGAGACCGTCGGCGGCAACCCGCTGTGGTACCTCCTGACGGACGGCACCTGGGCCTGGGGCGCCGCGCGCTACATCGACAACATCGGCCCGGCCCCCCGCTGGTGCTGACACCCCCCGCCGGTGCCGACACCCGGGACCCCGGCCCATGACGGGGCATCGGGTAACGGGACTTCGGGTCGCCCGCTTGCTACGTTCCGGACATGACCCTGCCCGGAATGTCCGGAACGGCCGTGGCGGCGGACCCGGCACCACCCGCTGAACGCCTGCCCAGGCGCCGTGGCATCGAGCTCGCCCTCATCGTCGTCGCCGTCCTGCTCTGCGTGTACGGCTACTGCGCCGTCGGCCTCGCCAAGCACGGCACCGTTCCGCCCGGCGCCGCCGGTTACGGCGCCGGGCTCGGCGTGCTCGCGCTCCTCGCGCATGTCGCCGTGCGCCTGCGCGCCCCGTACGCCGATCCGCTGCTGCTCCCCATCGCCGTCCTCCTCAACGGCCTGGGCCTGGTCCTGATCTACCGGCTCGACCTGGAGACCCCGGACGACCAGGCCGCTCCCATCCAGCTCATCTGGTCGACCCTCGGCGTCGCCTTCTTCATCGTCGTCGTGCTCTGCCTGCGCGACCACCGCGTCCTCCAGCGCTACACCTACGTGTCGGTGGTCGGCGCGCTCGCCCTGCTCGTCCTGCCGATCTTCTTCCCGGCGGTCAACGGCGCCCGCATCTGGATCCGGATCGCCGGATTCTCCATCCAGCCGGGCGAGTTCGCGAAGGTCCTGCTCGCCGTCTTCTTCGCCGGCTACCTCGCCGCCAACCGCAACGCCCTCGCCTACAGCGGCCGCCAGATCTGGCGGTTCCGGCGGCTCCAGCTGCCCACCGGCCGCGTACTGGGCCCGATCGTGACGATCTGGCTGCTCAGCGTCCTGGTCCTGGTCCTGGAGCGGGACCTCGGCACCTCGCTGCTCTTCTTCGGCCTGTTCGTGATCCTCCTCTACGTCGCCACCGGCCGCACCGGATGGATCGCCGTCGGGCTGCTGCTCGCCGGCGTCGGCGCGCTCGCCGTCGGCCGTCTCGAACCGCACGTGCACAGCCGGGTCGAGGACTGGCTCGCCCCCTTCGCCTCGATCACCGCGGGCCAGGGACCCAACCAACTCGCCCAGTCCCTCTTCGCGTTCGCGGCCGGAGGCATGCTCGGCACCGGCCTCGGGCTCGGCCAGTCGGTCCTCATCGGCTTCGCCGCCAAGTCCGACTTCATCCTCGCCACCGCGGGCGAGGAACTCGGACTGGCCGGCCTGTCCGCCGTCTTCCTCCTCTACGCCCTCCTCGTCGAACGCGGCTACCGCGCGGGCCTCGCGCTGCGCGACCCCTTCGGCCGGCTCCTCGCGATCGGCCTCGCCTCGATCGTGGCCCTCCAGGTCTTCGTCATCGCGGGAGGCGTGACCGGCCTGATCCCGCTGACCGGCATGGCGATGCCGTTCCTCGCGCAGGGCGGTTCCTCCGTCGTCACCAACTGGATCATCGTGGCCCTGCTGATCCGGATCAGCGACTGCGCCCGCGGTCAGTACGACGGGACCCCGGCGCCATGACCAAGTACATCCGCCGCGCCGCCGGACTGTGCGCCCTGCTGCTCGTGGCACTCCTGGTCAACGCCGCGCGCGTCCAGGTCGTCCAGGCACCGTCGTACGACCGCAACCCCGCCAACCGCCGTCCGGCGATCGCCCGTTACGGACAGCCGCGCGGGGACATCGTCGTCGAGGGCCGCACGGTCACCGGCTCCGAGGACACCGGCGGGCAGTTCCGCTACGAACGGACCTATCTGGACGGCCCGTTGTACGCGTCCGTCACCGGGTTCGCCTCACAGCTCTACGGGACCACCCTGCTGGAGGGCACCGAGGACGGCATCCTGTCCGGCAGCGATCCGATGCTCGCGCCGCTCCCCCTGCTGGGCGGCCTCACCCGGGCCCGTGGGACCGGCGGCAGCGTCGTCACGACCCTCGACGCGGCGGCGCAGCGGGCCGCCTACGAGGGGCTCGACGGCCGCCGGGGCGCGGTCGCCGCGATCGAGCCGTCCACCGGGCGGATCCTGGCCCTGGTCTCCACGCCGTCGTACGATCCCGGGCTGCTCTCCGGGACGGGGCCGGCCGCGTCCAGGGCGTGGGCGGGACTGAACGCCCAGGCCGACAAGCCGATGCTCAACCGGGCCGTCCGGCAGACGTATCCGCCGGGGTCGACGTTCAAGGTGCTGACCGCCGCCGCGGCGCTGGACTCCGGGGTCGTCGAGGACGTGGACGAGCCGACCAGGTCGCCGAACCCCTACCGGCTCCCCGGCACCACGACCAGGCTCACGAACGAGATCGAGGGCTGCGAGGACGCCTCCCTGCGGTACGCCTTCACCTGGTCCTGCAACACGGTCTTCGCGAAGCTCGGCGTCGACGTCGGGCTCGACGACATGACGCGGACCGCGGCGAACTTCGGCTTCAACGACCGCACGCTGCGCATCCCCTTCTCGGTGGCGCCCAGCAACTTCGATCTGCGGCTCGACCGCGCCCAGTTGGGGCTCTCCTCCATCGGTCAGTTCGACACGCGGGCGACTCCGTTGCAGATGGCGATGATCGCCGCGGCCGTCGCGGGTGACGGCACGGTCAAGAAGCCCTACCTGGTGGAGCGGACGACCTCGCGCGGCGGCGCGACCCTGACCACGACCGGTCCCCGGATCCTCCACCAGGCGATGAGCGCGTCCACCGCGCAGCGCATGCGGGAGCTGATGACCGACGTGGTGGAGAAGGGCACGGGAACGGTGGCCGCCATTCCCGGTGCCACCGTCGGCGGGAAGACCGGCACCGCCCAGCACGGTGTCGGCAACTCCGGTACGCCGTACGCCTGGTTCATCTCCTGGGCCCGTGCCGACGGCGCCATGGAGCCCGCGGTGGCCGTCGCGGTGGTCGTCGAGGACGCGGCGGCGAACCGGGGGGACATCACGGGGGGCGGGTTCGCGGGGCCCATCGCCCGGTCCGTGATGGAGGCCGTACTGGGATCGTGAGGCCGCCTTGCCGTCGGGGGACTCACCTTGTCGGGGGCATCGCTCCGTGAGCGGCCACCGGTCCGCGGGGGCCGTCGCTCTGCGGGACCACTCCGCCGACGGCTCCTAGTCCCCGGAGTCGGAGCCCTCGGCGATCGTCGACCCGATTTCCGCTATGCGGTCCCGTTCCTCGGCCGCGAACCGTTCCGCGTCCAGCTGTTCGGCGATCTCCTCGTCCTGGGCCATCAGGAGGTCCAGGTTGGAGTTGCCCATCTCGAACACGCCCATGTCCACGTAGGCCCGCTGGAGGCGTTCGCCCCACAGGCCGATGTCCTTGACGCACGGGACGATGCGGCTGAAGAGCAACTGGCGGAACAGGTGCAAGAATTCGGAGTTCTCACTGAACTCCTCGGCCTCCGCCCTGGGGATGCCGAAGTTCTCCAGGACCTCGACCCCGCGCAGCCTGTCCCGCATCAAGTAGCAGCCCTCGATGACGAATTCCTCGCGCTCGCGGAGTTCCGCGTCGGAGAGCTGCCGGTAGTAGTCGCGCAGGGCCATGCGGCCGAAGGCGACATGGCGCGCCTCGTCCTGCATCACGTACGACAGGATCTGCTTCGGCAGCGGCTTGTCGGTGGTGTCCCTGATCATCCCGAAGGCGGCCAGCGCCAGACCCTCGATCAGGACCTGCATGCCCAGGTAGGGCATGTCCCAGCGCGCGTCGCGGAGGGTGTCGCCGAGGAGTGCCTGGAGGTTGTCGTTGATCGGGTAGAGCATCCCGATCTTCTCGTGCAGGAAGCGGGAGTAGACCTCCGCGTGCCGGGCCTCGTCCATGGTCTGCGTGGCCGAGTAGAACTTGGCGTCGAGGTCGGGGACCGACTCCACGATCCGCGCCGCGCAGACCATCGCTCCCTGTTCACCGTGCAGGAACTGGCTGAACTGCCACGACGCGTAGTGCTTGCGCAGTTCGCCCTTGTCCCGGTCGGCCATCTTCGCCCAGTACGGGGTGCCGTACAGGGTCAGTGCCTCGTCGGGGGTGCCCAGCGGATCCTCGGGGTCGACCTCCAGGCTCCAGTCGATGCGTTTCTGGCCGTCCCACTGTTTGTCCTTGCCCTTCTGGTAGAGGGCGAGCAGCCGGTCACGACCGTCGTCGTACTCCCAGCTGAAGCGGGCAGCCCCCGAGGCCGGTACCTGCCAGAGGGGATCTCCCGAGTCCGCGGCGTACAGCTCATGCGTCGGCATACCTCGCAGGCTCACACGGAGTAGACGCGTCGTCAACAAGTCCGGCACAGGGGATTGACGAGCTTGCTGACAAGCAGTCTCATAAGTTGTGACCGCCGGTAACTTCTGAAGTGATCCCGTACGACGAGGTGGGAACAGCCATGACGACGGTGCCCGAGGCCGATGTGCTCCGTGACGCGCTCGGTCTGCTCAAGGACCGGGAGCAGGTGGCCGAGCGCCTCCTCGACTCCTCCGCGAAGCACTCCTTCGACCCCGACAAGGAGCTCGACTGGGACGCGCCCTTCGAGGACGGCAAGTGGTTCTGGCCGCCCGAGCTCGTGTCGCTGTACGACACTCCGCTGTGGCGGAAGATGGGCGAGGAGCAGCGGATCGCGCTGTCCCAGCACGAGGCGGCCGCGCTGGCCTCGCTGGGCATCTGGTTCGAGATCATCCTGATGCAGCTGCTGGTGCGGCACATCTACGACAAGGCGGCGACGAGCGCGCACGTGCGGTACGCGCTGACGGAGATCGAGGACGAGTGCCGGCACTCGAAGATGTTCGCGCGGCTGATCACGCGCGGGGGCACGCCGCACTACCCGGTGAGCCGGGCGCATCTGAATCTCGGGCGGCTGTTCAAGACCGTCTCGACCACTCCGGGGTCGTTCACGGCGACGCTGCTCGGCGAGGAGATCCTCGACTGGATGCAGCGGCTGACGTTCCCGGACGAGCGAGTGCAGACCCTCGTCCGGGGGGTCACGCGGATCCACGTCGTGGAGGAGGCGCGGCATGTCCGGTACGCCCGGGAGGAGTTGCGGCGGCAGATGCTGACCGCTCCGCGGTGGTCGCAGGAGTTCACGCGGCTCACCTCCGGCGAGTTCGCCCGCGTGTTCTCGGTGGCCTTCGTGAATCCGGACGTCTACACGAACGTCGGGCTCGACAAGCGTGAGGCTCTGGCGCAGGTGAAGGCCAGTGGGCACCGGCGGGATGTCATGCAGACCGGGGCCAAGAAGCTGACGGACTTCCTGGACGAGATCGGGGTGCTGCGGGGGGCCGGGCGGCGGCTGTGGAGGTCGTCGGGGCTGTTGGCCTGAGGCCGGCCGGGCGGGCGGGCTCGGAGCCGTATCGGATGGCTTCGGCGCCAGGGCCGGTTTCCGGGCTTCCGGGCTTCCGGGCTTCCGGGCTTCCGGGCTTCCGGGCTTCCGGGCTTCCGGGCTTCCGGGCTTCCGGGCTTCCGGGCTTCCGGGTGAGGCTCGGGGAAGGGCGCTGAGCCCTTCGCCCGGTGCGAGGCTCGGGCCCGGGGAAGGAGCGATGAGCCCTTCGCGGGGGGCGAGGCTCGGGCCCGGGAAGGGGCGCCAGGTTCTTCGTGGAGCGGGGCCGCGCCGGTGCATCCGCCCGCATCCGAACGGATCCCACCGGCGTTTCCGAGTGGACCTCGGTGATGATCCGTCCGGGCTGCGGGCATGTGATGTACGGGCACGGCCCCTCGCGTCGTACGGCGGCTGCGGGCCGTCTCCGGCTGGGGTCCGGTCCGGATTCACCGGCCGGCCCCGGGGAGCCATTGCTGGTGGTACGCGGCTCGGGCCTCCGCGTCTGGCCTTCCGTGCTGTACGAGGGTCTGCGCGGCGGGGCGGTTACGCTGCCGGACATGACCTCGCAGGCTTCCACCCCCGCTTACCGTCGGCTCAGTGTCGAGGAGCGGCGCAGTCAGTTGCTCGAAGCCGCGCTGTCCCTGTTCGCCCAGCGGGTGCCCGAGGACGTCTCACTGGACGATGTGGCGGAGGCCGCCGGGGTGTCGCGGCCGCTCGTGTACCGGTATTTCCCGGGCGGCAAGCAGCAGTTGTACGAGGCCGCCCTGCGGTCGGCCGCCGAGGAGCTGGAGCAGTGCTTCGCCGAGCCCGCCGAGGGGCCGCTGACCGAGCGGCTCTCCAGGGCGCTGGACCGCTACCTCGCGTTCGTGGACCAGCACGACGCCGGATTCAGCGCTCTGCTGCAGGGCGGCAGCGTCATCGAGACCTCGCGGACCACGGCCATAGTCGACGGGGTCCGCCGGGCGGCGGCGGACCACATCCTCGATCACCTGGCGGTGAGGGATCCCGGGCCGCGGCTGCGGATGACCGTACGGATGTGGATCACGGCCGTGGAGGCCGCCTCGCTGATCTGGCTCGACGAGGACAAGGAACCGCCGCTGGACGAGCTGCGGGACTGGCTCGTGGAGCAGTTCACGGCGGCGCTCGCGGTGAGCGCGGGGAGCGATCCGCAGACCGCGACGGTGGTCAGGGCCGCGCTCGCGATGGAGCGCTCCGACGGTATCGCGGGAGCGCTGGTCCGCCGGGTGCTGCCCGTTGTCGGGAATGCGGCCCACCTGCTGTGACACTGGTCGGGTGAAGAGCGAAGACACACCCTTTGTCGGCGGCCCGCTGGACGGGCGCGTCCTGCCGGTCCTGCTCGGGATCACCGGTCACCCGCCGAAGACGTACCGGATCCCGGTGCCCGACCCGGACGGCGGCCGGTCCACCGTGCTGGTCTACCGGCGCGTCCAGGCCGCCACCAGCAAGCGGCTCGGGCTGCACCAGGGGTGGAAGTACGAGTACGACCCCGAGGGCGAGGCGTCGGTACGCCGGTTCAGCTGGCCCTGGTCCCCCGGCACGCACAAGGGCACGGGCAGCGGCGGCGCCACGCCGGGCGGCAACGCCGACGAGTGAGGTTCTTGGGCCGAAGCGCTCTCCCGGCGGGCGCCCGGGGTGCGGTGGTCCGATCCTTCCGGTGCGAGACGGGTGGTGGACGGGCCACCCCGGCACCGGAGGTGATGACGTGTCAGGAAGGCTTCTGCGTCTGGTCTGCACGGGGGCCGTGGCGGTCGGAGCGCTGCTTCCCTCCACGCCCGCGGTGGCCGCGCCCGAGCCCGGCTCCGGCGCCCCGCCGTCCGTCGCCACGCTGCTGACGGATCTTCAGCGGCTGTACCGGGACGCCGAACGCGCCACCGAGACGTACAACGGCACCGCCGAGAAGCTGGAGAAGCAGCGCGCCGAGGTCGCCCGGCTCGACGCCCGGCTCGCCCGGGCCCGCCTGTCGCTGGAGGACAGCCGGACCGCCGCCGGGCGGCTGGCCCGGCAGCAGTACCAGGGCGCCGACGAGATCTCCCCCTACGTACGACTGCTGCTCGCCCGGGATCCGCAGCACGCCCTCGACCAGGGGCACCTGATCGGGCAGTTGTCCCTGGAGCGGGCCCAGACCGTACGGCGGGTCGCGGGCGGCGAGAAGCGGACCGACGGGCTCGCGCGGGCGGCCCGCAAGGCGCTGGACGGACAACTCTCCCTCGCCGCGCGGCAGAAGAAGGAGCGGGACGAGGTGCGTGAGCGTCTTGACGACGTGGAGCGGCTGCTCGCCTCGCTGACCGCGGAACAGATCGCCGAGATGAACCGGGTCGAGAAGTCGGGAACCGACGCGGCGCAGAAAAAGATCATGGCGTCCGGCGCGCTCAGCAGCGTGCGTCCGCCCACGCGGGAGGGCGCGGAGGCGCTGCGCTACGCCGTCGAGCAGATCGGGAAGCCGTACGAGTGGGGTGCGGAGGGCCCGAAGGCCTACGACTGCTCGGGGCTGACGTCACAGGCCTGGGAGCGGGCCGGCCGGGCCATCCCGCGCACCAGTCAGGAGCAGTGGGCCGAGCTTCCGAGGATCCCGCTCGACAAGCTGCGGCCCGGCGATCTGGTGATCTACTTCCCCGAAGCCACGCACGTCGCGATCTACCTGGGCGACGGGATGGTGGTGCAGGCGCCGCGGCCCGGAACACGGATCAAGGTGTCCCCCATCGCGGCCAACCCCCTGCTGGGCGCCGTCCGCCCGGATCCGGACGGGGAGCCGCTGGGGCACTACACCCCGCCCGAGCTCCCCGAACACGCCACGGAAGGCTCCGACGCGGGCTTCGCCCCGGGCAGGCCGGCCACCGTGACGACGGGGTAGGACCGGCCGGCGCGCGACCGGTCACGCGATGGCCCCCGTCCGTGATCAGCCGCCTCGGACCCCCCCTCGGACCCTCGCACCGAACGGAGCGCGGGCCGCGGCCGTCCTGGGGCCAGGAAGACATCACGGGGTCGACGGGTCCGTCGCCGCCCGGCCCCCGAGAGGGCCGGGGCGGCTGACCGTGACGGGTTCAGGCCCCGGTGACCGACGCCAGGTAGGCGTTCGTCTTCTCCGGGTCGAAGAAGAAGTTCTCGAAGTCGGCCGGGTTGTTGAAGCCGTTCGCGAAGCGGTCGGCCACGGGCTGGAGTTGGCCCGCCGCGCCGATCAGGTTGAGCACGTGCTCCGGCGGGACGCCCAGCATCGCGTTGGTCCACTTGGTGACGTGCTGGGCGGTGTCCCAGTAGCGGTCGAACGTCGCCTGCATCCACTCCTCGTCGAAGGGCTTGTCGCCCTGCTCGACGATCGACGCGAGGTAGGCGGCGGCGCACTTGGAGGCCGAGTTGGAGCCCTGGCCGGTGATCGGGTCGTTGGCCACGACGACGTCGGCGACGCCGAGGACCAGTCCGCCGCCGGGGAGACGGCCGATCGGGTTGCGGACCGTGGGTGCGTACCGCCCGGACAACGTGCCGCCCGCGTCGGTCAGTTCGACGTTGGTGGCGCGCGCGTACTCCCAGGGCGTGAACCGCTCCATGAGTTCCAGGGTCAGCGAAAGGTGCTCGGCGGGGTCCTTGACGCCGTTGAACACGTCGAGCGGGCCGCCGGGGATGCCCTCCCAGAACAGGATGTCGGCGCGTCCCGAGGTCGTGAGGGTCGGCATGATGAACAGCTCGCCGACACCGGGGACCAGGTTGCAGCGGACCGCGTCGTAGTCCGGGTGCTCCGGGCGCGGGCCCAGGCCGTGCACGTACGACACCGCGAGGGCGCGCTGCGGCTCGGTGTACGGGGAACGTTCGGCGTCACGGCCGAACATCGAGACGAGCTCGCCCTTGCCCGCCGAGACGAGCACCAGGTCGTAGGCCCGGGAGAAGTAGTCGAGGTCGGAGACCGCGGCACCGTGGATGACCAGCTGGCCGCCGCGCTGCGCGAACGTCTCCATCCAGCCGGCCATCTTGACCCGCTGGTCGACCGACTGCGCGTAGCCGTCGAGCTTGCCGACCCAGTCGATGGCGCGCTGCGAGGGACCCGGGTCGAACGAGCCGGGGACCGCGACGGAGACCCCGAGCCCTTCGATCTTCGGGGCCTGGGACTCCCAGAAGTTGAGCTGAAGATCGCGTTCGTGCTGGAGCGCCGTGTCGAACATGCACTGCGTCGACATGACCCGGCCGGAACGGATCTCGTCCGCCGTCCGGTTCGACATCAGGGTGACCTCGTACCCCTGCGACTGGAGTCCGAGGGCGAGCTGGAGTCCGGACTGGCCGGCTCCCACGACGAGTATCTTCCGCATGCGGGGTGCTTCTCCTAGGGGTCGGGCGTCCCTATTCGGGGCTGACTTCGAGCGCGTGGCCGACGAGCGCGAGCAGGGTCTCGACGACCGAGATCTTGCGGCGCGCGTCCATGATCATGACAGGTATGTGCGGAGGAACCGTGAGGGCTTCGCGCACATCCTCCGGCTCGAACTCGTCGGTCCCGTCGAAGTGGTTGACGGCGACGACGTACGGCAGCCCGCAGCTCTCGAAGTAGTCGAGCGCCGGGAAGCAGTCCGAGAGGCGGCGGGTGTCGGCGAGGACCACCGCGCCGATCGCACCGCGCACCAGGTCGTCCCACATGAACCAGAACCGCTGCTGGCCCGGCGTACCGAAGAGGTAGAGCACCAGGTCGTCGTCGAGCGTGATGCGCCCGAAGTCCATGGCCACGGTGGTGGTCAGCTTGTCCGGCGTACCCGTGAGGTCGTCGGTTTCCTCGCTGGCCTGCGTCATCAGCGCCTCCGTCTGGAGAGGGGTGATCTCCGAGACGGACGTGACGAGGGTGGTCTTGCCGACGCCGAAGCCGCCGGCCACCACGATCTTCGTGGCGATCGGCGCGCGCGTGCGGTCCGTCTGCCAGGCCTGCAGATTCTCCTCGTCGTCGAGGAGGGGGGCGACGCCAGGTTCGGCGTCAGAGACGGCGGAGTCCACTCAGCACCCTTTCCAGCAGGGCACGGTCGGGCTGTCCCGGGCCGTGACCTGTTCCGTACACACGGATCTTCCCCTGGTCCGCCAGGTCGCTCAAGAGCACGCGGACCACTCCGAGCGGCATCCTGAGAAGAGCGGCGATCTCGGCCACCGTACGCATCCGGCGGCAGAGTTCGACGATGGCCCGCATCTCGGGCATGACCCGGGTGGTGAGCGAGCCGGCGGTCAGCTCCTTGCGCGCCTCCGGGGCCTCCAGCGCCGCCACGAACGTCTCCACCAGCAGGACGTGGCCGAAGCGCGTCCGTCCGCCGGTGAGCGAATAGGGGCGTACGCGGGCGGGCTTGCGGTCGCCGCCGCGGACCGGGAGCTTCTTGACGACGTTCGACGCGGTCATCAGGCACTCCCGGGAGCGTCGGCCTCGAGAGATTTTCGGAGCTCGATGCGCAGCTCGGGGGTCAGGACGTGTCCGGCCCGGCCGACGAAGAGCGCCATGTGGTACGCCACCACGCTCATGTCGCAGTCCGCGGAACCGTGCACGCCGAGCAGCGATCCGTCGCTGATCGCCATGACGAAGAGGCTGCCCTCGTCCATCGCGACCATGGTCTGCTTGACGCCGCCGCTGTCCATCAGCTTCGCGGCGCCGAGGGTGAGGCTGCCGATGCCGGAGACGATGGTGGCGAGGTCGGCCGCGGAGCCCTTGGGCCCGGCCGGCCTGGCGCTGTCGGCCGTCCTCGCCTCGGCGTTGCGGCCGGGGTCGGAGGAGAGCAGCAGCAGGCCGTCGGAGGAGACGACCGCGACCGACTGGAGGCCGGGCACCTCCTCGACGAGATTGGTCAGCAGCCAGTGCAGGTTACGTGCTTCGCTGCTCAGGCCGAAGGTACTGGTCGCGGTCAACTGCTTGCCTCCTCGACTGTGCCCCCCGATGCTTCTACGTCCTGGGTGCCGGTCCCGTGCGCGGTGGGCGCGGGTCCGGCGGGCGCGTGTGCGGGTGCGGGGGCCGGCGGGGTCTGTCCTTCGGGCGTGGGGGTCTCCGCCGTCCGGTCGGCGATCTCGGCCTCCACGTCGCGACGGCCTTCGATCGCACCCCGGTGGAACCCGCCGAGCCTGCGGCGCAGGGCTTCGGCGTCCACTCCGCCCACGCGGGGCCGCGGGGCGGCGGCGGGGGCGGAGATCTTCGGTGTGCGTTTGGGCAGGCCCTTGTCGGTGAGCCTGGGGTGTTCGTCGGCGACGCGCTCGTCGTCGCCGGCCCGCTCGTGGTCGTCGGGGCCGATGGCGTACGGGTCGGCGGCGGCATCCGCGGGAGTGCCGGCGTGGGTGGCGCCGGCCTGGTGGGGGGCGCCGGGCGTACCGGTGGTGCCGGGGGCCGCGCCCGCGGGGGCCTCGGTGGCCGTCCCCGTGGGGGCGTCCGCCGTCCGAGGGCGTTCCGCGGAGGGTTCGCCGGCGGCCGGCGCCGCTTCGGCGCCGGTGACGCCGGGGGTCGTCGCGTCCGTGGCGGGAGCCGGCTCGGCGGCGTCGGGCGCCTCGGCGGGGGCCGGGGCGGGTGCGTCGGCCGTTCCGGCCGTCCCCGTCGTGCCGGTCGGTTCCTCGGCCGCGTCCGACGCGGGGGCCTCCGGGGCGAGCTCCGGGAGCAGCAGCTCCATCGTCGTCTCGGACGGGCTCTCCGGTTCGGGCACGCGGGGCGCCGGGATGACCGGGACCTGGGTGGCCGGTCCTGACTCGGCGGCAGGTGTCCCCCCGGGTTCCGTCTCCGGTTCGGTGGCGGATTCCTGGAGGGTCGCCTCGGCCGCCGCGATCAGCGGGTCCTCGTCGTCGGCCGGGGCCGTCGCCGAGGCGCGCAGGATCGAACGGCCGCGCAGCACATTGGAGTTGGCCTCGGCGTCGGCGCCGGGCAGGGTCACCGCGGGAGCTCCGCCGGCCAGCCGGACGGCGTCGGGGACGGTGGACGCCGGGGCGGCGGCGAGCAGCGCCTTCGGCAGGACGACCACGGCGGCCACCCCGCCCTGCTTCTGCTCGCGCAGCTTCACCCGCACGCCGTGCCGGTGGGCGAGCCGGGCCACGACGTACAGGCCGAGCCCGAGTCCCTCGCCGCTCTCCTGGTCGTAGGTGTCCTCCGGGTCGAACTCGGAGAGGCGGGCGTTGAGGTGCCTCATCCGCTCGTCGGTCATGCCGATGCCCTCGTCCTGCACGGAGAGCATCACGTCACCGCTCTCCAGCAGCCAGCCGGAGACCTCGACGGGTACGTCGGGCGGCGAGAACGCGGTGGCGTTCTCCAGGAGTTCGGCCACCAGGTGGCTGATGTCGTCGGCGGCGTACCCGGCGATGTGCGCGTGCGGGGGCAGCGCGGCGATGCGTACCCGTTCGTACCGTTCGATCTCGCTGACCGAGGCCCGCGCGATGTCCACGAGCGGGACCGGGCCCGCGTGGTGCTGGACGTGTTCCGCGCCCGCGAGGACGAGAAGGTTCTCGCTGTGCCGCCGCATGACGGTGGCGAAGTGGTCGAGCTTGAAGAGGGTGGAGAGGCGGTCCGGGTCCTGCTCGCGCTCCTCCAGGCCCTCGATGACTCCGAGCTGGCGCTCCACGAGGCCGAGGGTGCGCAGCGCGAGGTTCACGAAGGTGCTGTGGATGGTGCCGCGCACCTGCTCCAGGTGGGCGGCCGCCTCGGCGAGTTCGCCGCGCAGCCGGTCGCGCTCGTCGGCCATCTGCTGGCGCTGGCCGATGAGGTGCTTGCGGTCGCCTTCGAGGGTGGTGTTCCGCTCGTGCAGGGTGGCCACGTGCTGGTGCAGCGCGTTGACGGAGCGGACGACCTGGGCGAACTCGTCGTTGCGGCCGGTGAACTTGACCGGTTCCGCGGAGGACGGGTCGGCGGCGAGCCGGGCCGAGCCGAGCCGCAGGACGGCGAGCGGCCTGGTGAGGGTGCGGGCCATGGCCATCGTCATGCCGGCCGCGACGAGCATCAGGACGCCGAGGAGGGTGACGCGCAGCTCCAGCGCGGTGACGTCGTCGTCCCGCAGCTTCGCGAGGTCCTTGCTGCGGTGGTCGTTGAGGGAGGCCTCCGCGCCGCGCATCAGGTCGATCCGGGCGGACAGGGCCGCGTCCAGCTTCTTGGTGTTGGTGCCGAGCCCGGCGTCGGAGAGCGTGGGCTGCCCGGTGAGGTTCGCCAGGTACTTCTCCGCGGAGCCGACGTCCGGACCGGTGACCGTGGAGTCGTACGACGTCACGGCCTGCTTGGGCGCGGTCTCGCGGAAGTCCGCGACGGCCGCGTCGGAGCGGAGGCGCGCCTGCTGGGCGGCGGCGCTCAGCGCGTCGCGCTGCTTGGTGTCGGCGGCCGAGGTGACGTTCGTGGTGCTCGTCAGGCCCGTGACCGGGTTGTAGACACTCTGGGTGGTGTGCGGGATGCCGAGGGCCGCCAGGAGCAGTCCGCGGGCTGCGGCGGACTGCTGGACGGCGGTGTCCAGCTCGGCGAGGGCGTGTGCGCCGGAGCCCGCGCGCGGCGGCATCCGATCGGCCAGGTCCTCGGCGAGGGCGTGGAGTTCGGCGATGGCGTCGGAGTACGACTGGTGCGCCTCCAGAGCGGTGCTCTTGCCGGTGAGCGCCGCCCGCCTGAGCGTCGCGATGCCGTCGAGGTCGTCGAGCAGGGCGGCGGGGGCGTCCGCGTCCGCGCGCAGCTCCTCGACCTGCCGGTCGACCAGGGCGCTGCGCTTCTCGGAGGGCGCCTTGGCCCGGGGCCTGCCGGCCGCGACGTACGTGGTGACCTCGTCGCGCTCGTCGGCCAGCGCGTGCGCGAGGGTCAGCGCCTGCTGGGTGCGCTGGGCGAGCGTCACCAGGTTCTGGGAGTCGTTCAGTTCCTGTGAGGCGGTCAGCACCATGGGCGCGCCGGCTCCGGCGATGGCGGCCGCGACGACCGCCACGGCCACGATCAGCCGGTTGCGTACATGGGCGGTCCTGCCCCGGCCCGTGGAGCCGGTGGCGTCGCCGACGGCGCCACCCTCTGTGGAGTTGGAGGCCGTCTTCTTGCCTGTGCGCCTCGGCCGCGTCTTCTGCACCGGTGCTCGCATTCCTGACTCGTGTACCCATTTGGGGCCCGGGTGACGTCCCGTCAATCGCGGCGTACGCCCGGTACGGCTCCCGACCCTCCCAGTGCCGGTGGGCAGTGGTCCCGCATCATCTGACCCGCCACCCGAAGGAGTGAACATCGGAGGGGAGTTGGCGGGCAAGTCTCCCCGGCGCCCGCGACCGGCCCGCGCGGCGGGCCGGTTGGACGTCGGGGACGGGCTTTGGCAGTATTCGCCGCCACGTTTTGCCGGAGTCGATCATTCCAGGCCAAACCCGGCGCCGGAGCCGCTGAACCGCACGTCGGGCGTTCCCCGGGTCCTTTCGGCTCCCTTGTGAAGGGCTCGTGCAGACTGGCGGAATGCGCGCTGAACTCGTGTCGGAGTCCGGGGACCCGGACCGCCCCAATGAGGACTTCGCATCGGTCGGGCTTCCGGCTTCAGGACAGGGCGGTTCACTGATCGTGCTCGACGGGGTGACACCGCCCCGGGGTGACGACGGCTGTCTGCATTCCGTCCCCTGGTTCTGCGCACGGCTCGGCGGGGCGCTGACCGAACTGTCCGTTTCGCAGGGGGATTTACCCCTCCCGGAGGTCCTGTCCCGGGCGATTCGCCGTGTCGCCGACGCCCACGCCGACACCTGTGACCTTTCTCACCCGCGCACGCCTCAGGCAACCGTGGTCCTCGCGCGGTGGTCCCCGTCGCAGGTGGAGTACCTGATCCTCTCGGACTCGGCCCTGCTGGTGGAGTCCCCCGCCGGAGAGGTCACCGTGCTGCTGGACGACCGGCTCGACCGGCTCCCCCGCGCGTCCCTCGTCTCGGACGCCGTCGCCGACTCCACCGTCCGCAACAAGGAGGGCGGCTTCTTCACGGCGGCCGCGGATCCCTCGGTGGCCTCCCGGGCGGTGACGGGGACGCTTCCCCGGTCCTCGGTGCGCGCCCTGACGGCTCTCACGGACGGCGCCACCCGGTGGGTCGAGAGGTTCCACGCGGGCGACTGGGCCGAGCTGTTCGCGCTGGTGCGCGAGGAGGGCTCCGCCTCGCTCGTCGAGCGCGTACGACACCTGGAGCGCACGGACGCCGCGGACCGGCCGGGGGCCCGGAGGGGCAAGACGCACGACGACGCGACGGTGGTGTTCGTGGAGCTGTGAGGGAACCCGGACGGCACGGCGAGCGCGGCCGCGCCGACCGGCGGGCCGAGCCTCGATCACCGGCCCGGCCGGGCACGTCCCGCGACGAAGGCCACGGGCCACGGACGCCGATCCACCGAGGCCACGTCCCGTAGGGAGAAGCACCGGCGCCGGTTCGGCGCGGGCCGGCCCCACGGGCGGAGCTGCGGACGCCGATACAGCCGGAACCGGTTCCCTCGGAGAGGACCGCGGACGCCGGTCACGGGGGCGGAGCTGCGGGCGTCGGTCCGGCGGGGGCCGCCTTCCTCGGCGAGGGCCGCGCGCTGGTCCGGGGCGGGCTGCTTGCCTCGGCGTGAGGCGTCGGCGCCGGTCCGGCGGGGGTTACTTCTCCATGCCGCGGTTGAGCTGGTTCAGCAGGCGGGCGAGTTCCGCCACCTCGTTCTGGTCCCAGTGGGCGAGTTGGCGGACATAGCGGGCCCGGCGGGCCTCGCGGACGCTGGAGACGCGACCGCGGCCCTCGTCGGTGAGGTGGACGAGCCAGGCGCGGCCGTCGGCCGGGTCGGGTTCGCGCGCGACCAGGCCCAGTTCCTCCAGGGCGCGGAGCTGACGGGACATCGTGGCCTTGCCGACGCCGATGTAGGCGGCGAGTTCCGTGGCGCGCTGGCGGCCGCACTCCTCCAGCCGGACGAGGAGTCCGTACGCGGCGGACTCCAGGTCCGGGTGCACCTCGCGGGCCATCTCCCCCTGGTTGGCACGGGCGCGGCGCAGGAACACGGTCAACTCGCGTTCCAGGGAAAGGAACTCGCGGTCCCCGACGTCGCGCGTCACGGGCCGGTCCACACCATTTCCCGACACGCCGGATTCGACCGGACGTCCGCCGTCGTTCCCGCCCTCGTGCACGTCAGCACCCCTGACCCGGTTTCCCGATCCTGAAAGTTTCTGCCAGAACTCACCGTTGCCGCAGCTCCGCCAGTATTTCGCAGGCGTAGACCAACGGCAGCCTCCGGCCCCTCTTCCCACGCCGTCGTCTACGTGCGTAGCTTCTTTATCAGACACCTTTACTGGCATGCGCACGCCACTCCCAGGCCGACGACGACCTGATCCCCCCGGGGCACGCATGCCCGCGCTCTCCCCCCACCGAGCTCCACCGAGCTCCCCCAGGGCTCCGGAGCTCCCTCGCCCTTCGGAGGCACGCACATGTCCGTGCACAGATCCGGAACGGCCCGCCGCCTGCGTGTGCTCGCGGCCGGAACCCTGCTCGCCGCCTTCTCCCTCCTCTCCACCCTCCCCTCCTCCGCCGCCGACGTCCCCGCCCGGGGCACCGCCCGGATGGGCATCGGAGTCGTCGCCCACGACGGTCAGGGCGGCACGCCGACCACCGGCAACGCCACCCAGACGGAAGGGGTCGACGTCGCCGGCTACCAGGGCAACGTCGCCTGGTCGACGCTGTGGAACAGCGGAGTCAGGTGGGCCTACACCAAGGCGAGCGAGGGGACGTACTACACGAACCCGTACTTCGCCCAGCAGTACAACGGCGCCTACGACATCGGCATGATCCGCGGGGCGTACCACTTCGCGACCCCCGACACCACGACGGGCGCCACCCAGGCCAACTACTTCGTCGACCACGGCGGCGGCTGGTCGGGCGACGGCAAGACGCTGCCCGGCACCCTCGACATCGAGTGGAACCCGTACGGGGCCGCCTGCTACGGGAAGACACAGAGCGCGATGGTGAGCTGGATCAGCAGCTTCCTCAGCCAGTACAAGGCCAGGACCGGCCGTGACGCGGTGATCTACACGGCCGCGAGCTGGTGGACGCAGTGCACCGGAAACTACGGCGGCTTCGCCTCGGCCAACCCCCTGTGGATCGCGCGGTACGCCTCCGATCCGGGGACGCTCCCGGCGGGCTGGGGCTACTACACGATGTGGCAGTACACGTCGTCGGGACCGACGGTCGGGGACCACGACAAGTTCAACGGCGCCCTGGACCGGGTCAAGGCCCTCGCCACCGGCTGACCGGCACCCGCCCGGGCCCCCGCCGGGGGCGGGCACACCCCCGCCGTACGGCGCGGGCGCAGGGCACGGCGAAGGCCCGGGCCTCCCTCACGGGACCCGGGCCTTCCCTTCCGGCGGCGTCCGTCACGCCGCCACCGGAACCTCCGGCACGGCACCGTTCGTCGCCGGCGCCAGTGCCAGCTCCAGGACCTGGCGGACGTCCGTGACGGTGTGGACGTCGAGCTTCTCCAGGACCTCGGCCGGGACGTCGTCCAGATCGGCCTCGTTGCGCTTGGGGATGATCACGGTCGTGACACCCGCCCGGTGCGCGGCGAGCAGCTTCTGCTTCACCCCGCCGATCGGCAGGACCCGCCCGGTCAGCGAGACCTCACCGGTCATGGCCACGTCCGTGCGGACCAGCCGGCCCGACAGCAGCGACGCCAGGGCGGTCGTCATCGTGACACCCGCGCTCGGGCCGTCCTTCGGGACCGCGCCCGCCGGGAAGTGGATGTGCGCGCCACGGTCCTTCAGGTCGCCGACGGGGAGTTCGAGCTCCGCGCCGTGCGAGCGCAGGAAGGAGAGCGCGATCTGCGCCGACTCCTTCATCACGTCGCCGAGCTGGCCCGTGAGGGTCAGACCGGCCGCGCCCGTCTCCGGGTCCGCCAGCGAGGCCTCCACGTAGAGGACGTCACCGCCCGCTCCCGTGACCGCCAGACCGGTGGCGACACCCGGCACCGCCGTGCGGCGCTCGGCCGGGTCCTGCGCCGACTCGGGCACGTGGTGCGGGCGCCCGATGAGCTCGCGCAGATCGGCGTCGGTCACCGTGAACGGCAGCTCCCTGCGGCCCAGTTCGTGCTGGGCCGCGACCTTGCGCAGCAGTCGGGCGATGCCCCGCTCCAGGTTCCGCACGCCCGCTTCCCGGGTGTACTCCCCCGCGAGCTTGCGCAGCGCGCCCTCGTCGAGGACGACCTCGTCCTTCTCCAGACCGGCCCGCTCCAGCTGACGCGGCAGCAGGTGGTCCCGGGCGATGACGACCTTCTCGTCCTCGGTGTAGCCGTCGAGGCGGACCAGCTCCATACGGTCGAGCAGGGCCTCCGGGATGGCTTCCAGGACGTTGGCCGTGGCGAGGAACACGACGTCGGAGAGGTCGAGTTCGACCTCCAGGTAGTGATCGCGGAAGGTGTGGTTCTGCGCCGGGTCGAGGACTTCGAGCAGCGCCGCCGCCGGGTCGCCCCGGAAGTCGGAGCCGACCTTGTCGATCTCGTCGAGCAGGACCACCGGGTTCATCGACCCGGCCTCCTTGATGGCGCGGACGATCCGGCCGGGCAGCGCGCCGACGTACGTACGGCGGTGTCCGCGGATCTCGGCCTCGTCGCGGACGCCGCCGAGGGCGACGCGGACGAACTTGCGGCCCATGGCGTGCGCGACGGACTCGCCGAGCGAGGTCTTGCCGACCCCGGGCGGGCCGACGAGCGCGAGCACGGCACCGCCGCGCCGGCCGCCGACGACTCCGAGACCGCGCTCGGAGCGCCGCTTGCGCACCGCGAGGTACTCGGTGATCCGCTCCTTCACGTCTCCCAGACCCGCGTGCTCGGCGTCGAGCACGGCCTGTGCGCCCCTGATGTCGTACGCGTCCTCGGTCCGCTCGTTCCACGGCAGCTCCAGGACGGTGTCGAGCCAGGTCCGGATCCAGCTGCCCTCGGGCGACTGGTCACTGGACCGCTCCAGCTTCTCGACCTCCTTGAGGGCGGCCTCGCGGACGCTCTCGGGAAGGTCGGCGGCCTCGACCCGGGCGCGGTAGTCGTCGGACTCGTCCTCGCCGTCCTCACCCTTGAGGTCGCGCAGCTCCTTGCGTACGGCTTCGAGCTGGCGGCGCAGCAGGAACTCGCGCTGCTGCTTGTCGACGCCCTCCTGGACGTCCTTGGCGATGGACTCGGCGACGTCCTGCTCGGCGAGGTGCTCGCGGAGCTGTTCGGTGGCGAGCTTGAGCCGGGCCACCGGGTCGGCGGTCTCCAGCAGCTCGACCTTCTGTTCCACGGTGAGGAACGGTGAGTAACCGGAATTGTCGGCAAGGGCGGAGACGTCGTCGATCTGCTGCACCCGGTCCACGACCTGCCAGGCGGCGCGCTTGCGCAGCCAGCTCGTGGCCAGAGCCTTGTACTCCTTCACCAGGTCGGCGACCCGGCCGGGCAGCGGGTCGGGCACGGTCTCCTCGACCCGGGTGCCCTCGACCCACAGTGCGGCACCGGGACCGGTGGTCCCCGCGCCCACCCTCACGCGCCCGCGCCCGCGGATCAGCGCGCCCGGGTCGCCGTCGGCCAGCCGGCCGACCTGTTCGACCGTGCCGAGCACGCCGGTGCTCGCGTAGGTCCCGTCGATGCGCGGCACCAGGAGTACCTGGGGCTTGCCGGGCGTTGAACGGGCGGCGGACTGGGCCGCCTCCACCGCGGCGCGCACATCGGGATCGTTCAGATCGAGCGGAACAACCATTCCGGGCAGCACTACCTCGTCGTCGAGCGGCAGCACGGGCAGGGTGAGTGATGCGGACGTCGAAGCCATGATCTCCCCTTCGGCATTCAAGTTGAGCTATGTCGACTCAATGCACGGGGGCTCCGCAATGTTCCCCGGCCGCCGTTCGCTCTGAGCGATCGCTTGCCTGCCGCTGATCCGCGGGGGAAGTCCGCCACCGGTCCGCGGGGAACTGGGGGCTCGACCGGGGACTCCGCCACCTGTCCGGCGTCCGGGAGGAAGTCCTCAACCGATCAGCAGGGGATGTCCACCGTCGATCCGCGGGAGATGCCCGCCGCCGAACCGCGGGAGATGTCCCGTCGCCCGGGATGCGGGGTGGCCGTCCGCCTCGGATCGTGGAGGCATGAACCATCACCTCGCCCAGAACAAGCTCGACATCGACACCCGGCTCGTCACGACCGGCGCCGTGCTCACCGCGGCCGGCGCAGTGGTGGCGTGCACCGGCATGGTCATCGCGGCCGCCGCCGTGTTCGCGGCGGGCCGGCGCATGATCCGCGCCATGGACGTGCCTCCGTCGCAGGTGGCGGCCATGAAGTGGCGGCAGGCGAAGGAGGCCTCCCTGGCGGGCGTGCAGGCGTGGCAGACCGCCTCCGACTCCCAGAACGGCGCGCCCGTCCGTTGACCGCCCTCCCTCCGACGGCTCAACGGGCCGCCTCCCGTCCGCCGGGACGAGGAGAAGGCCCGTGAGCCGCGAAGGGGGGCCGCGGCGACCGGGTCCGAAGCCCCGGGCGGAACCGCCGGCCCGCAATACCCTCCGCCCCCCGGCGACCTCCGACCCGTGCCGCCCCCTGCCCGCGACGGCTTCCGGCCGTGGCCATCTCTGGCCCGCGACCATCTCCGAGCCGTGACCATCTCCGGCCCGCAACCACCTCCGAGCCGTGACGACACCGGGGAAGGGGGGCAGCAGTCGGCTCCCGAGTCCCGGGCGCGACCGCGGGCCCGTGACGGACTCCGGGCCGCGGTGGACTCCGGGCGGCGGCGGACTCCGGGCTGCGGCGGACTCGGGACCGCGACGCCCTCCGGCCCGCAAGGCAAGCACCCTCCGGCCGGTGACCACTTCCAGCCCCCATGACTCCGACCACCTCGGGCCCGTGACGGCCTCCGGCCCGGGGGTGCGTCAACCTTGGGTGAAGCGTCGTCACCCCGGGGGCCGAGGGAGCTGTCCTGCGGGAATTCCCGCGACCCGTACAGGTGAAAATGCCAGGATGGCGGCCATGACCGCCCCCTCGTACGAGACTCCCGAAGTCCTCGACCGCCGCCAGGGCCCGTACGGCGAGGTCGTCCTGCGGCGTCACGGCGACCTGCTGCAGATCATCGCCAACGGGTGCTTCCTGATGGACACCTCCGACGGGCGCTCCGAGCGGCTGCTCATGGACGCCGCGTACGACGCCCTGGACGGGCGCCCGGAGCCGAGCGTGCTGATCGGCGGGCTCGGCGTCGGGTTCTCACTGGCGCACGCCGCGGCCGACCGGCGCTGGGGGCGCATCAGTGTTGTCGAGCGCGAACGGGCGATCATCGACTGGCACCGGGCCGGGCCCCTCGCCTCGCTCTCGGCCCCGGCGCTCGCCGACCCGCGCACGGAGATCGTCGAGAGGGACCTCGTCGACTACGTCAATGAGATCTCCAACACGTTCGACGCCCTGTGCCTCGACATCGACAACGGGCCCGGCTGGACGGTCACCGAGGGCAACGCGGGCCTGTACGGGGCGTCCGGACTGGCAAGCTGCGCAAGGGCGTTGAGGCCGGGCGGCGTCCTCGCGGTGTGGTCGGCGCAGCCCTCTCCGGAATTTGAAGGAACCTTGCGGAATGCCGGATTCCGACAGGTCCGTACCGAAGTAATCCCCGTTGCCCGGGGCGTTCCCGACGTGGTGCATCTCGCGGTGAGGCCTGGATAGCCGAGCCGTACCCACTGCCCGTACCCTGCTTGCCTGACGCGGATCATTCAAGCGTCAAGCGCAGTCATGGGATCACCCCACGGATTCCGGAAAGCACACTTCAGGGGCGGGCGATGGAGCAGACACACACCTCCCAGAACGGCACGGCGGCGACCCCGGGCGCTCAGCGCCGGGTTTTGGTCGTCGAGGACGACCCCACGATCGTCGACGCCATCGCGGCCCGTCTGCGAGCCGAGGGATTCCTCGTGCAAACCGCGGGTGACGGCCCTGCCGCCGTCGACACCGCCGAGGCTTGGCAGCCCGATCTGCTGATCCTCGACATCATGCTGCCCGGCTTCGACGGTCTGGAGGTCTGCCGGCGCGTGCAGGCCGCCCGCCCGGTGCCGGTGCTCATGCTCACCGCGCGCGACGACGAGACCGACATGCTGGTCGGGCTCGGAGTCGGCGCCGACGACTACATGACGAAGCCGTTCTCGATGCGCGAGCTGGCCGCCCGGGTGCACGTCCTGCTCCGCAGGGTCGAGCGCGCGGTCGTCGCGGCCTCCACCCCGCGCAGCGGCATCCTGCGGCTCGGCGAGCTGGAGATCGACCACGCGCAGCGCCGGGTGCGGGTCCGCAGCGAGGACGTGCACCTCACCCCGACCGAGTTCGACCTGCTGGTCTGCCTCGCCAACACCCCGCGTGCCGTACTCTCGCGCGAGCAGCTGCTCGCCGAGGTGTGGGACTGGGCGGACGCCTCCGGTACCCGGACCGTCGACAGTCACATCAAGGCGCTGCGCCGCAAGATCGGTGCCGAGCGGATCCGTACGGTGCACGGTGTCGGCTACGCACTGGAGACCCCGACTCCCTGAGCCGGGACTCCGTAGGTACGTCGGAACCCGTGCGAGCGGGACCTGCGTGAGGGGCTGATGTGATGAGCGGACTCGGAGAGCGGGGACGCGGGCTCGGCGAGCGCGCGTCCGCGGAGCGCAGGAGCTCGGGGTGGGGCGAGGTGCGGCCCTTCTCGATCAAGACCAAGCTGGGCGCGCTGGTCGTCATCTCCGTGCTCATCACCACCGGTCTGTCGATGATCGCGGTGCACACCAAGACCGAGCTCCGCTTCATCACGGTCTTCTCGATGATCGCCACGCTGCTGATCACCCAGTTCGTGGCGCACTCGCTCACCGCGCCGCTGGACGAGATGAACGCGGTGGCCCGGTCGATCTGGCACGGCGACTACACCCGCCGGGTGCGGGACGACCGGCGGGACGAGCTCGGCGACCTGGCCCAGACGATCAACCTCATGGCCGACGAGCTGGAGGCCCAGGACCGTCAGCGCAAGGAGCTCGTGGCGAATGTCTCGCACGAGCTGCGTACCCCCATCGCGGGGCTGCGGGCCGTCCTGGAGAACGTCGTGGACGGTGTCTCGGAGGCCGATCCCGAGACGATGCGCACCGCGCTGAAGCAGACGGAGCGCCTCGGTCGGCTGGTGGAGACGCTTCTCGACCTGTCGCGGCTGGACAACGGCGTCGTACCGCTGCGCAGGCGGCGCTTCGAGGTGTGGCCGTATCTGTCCGGGGTGCTGAAGGAGGCCAACATGGTGGCCTCCGCGCGCGCGGACCTCACCTCGGGCTCCGGCGGCGGCCACACGCGCACGGACGTCCATCTGCACCTCGACGTGTCCCCGCCCGAGCTGACCGCGCACGCGGACCCGGAGCGGATCCACCAGGTCGTGGCGAATCTCATCGACAACGCGGTCAAGCACAGTCCGCCGCACGGCCGGGTGACGGTGCGGGCCCGGCGCGGCGACCTTCCCGAGTCGCTGGCCCTTGAGGTCCTGGACGAGGGGCCCGGCATCCCGAAGTCGGAGTGGCACCGCGTCTTCGAGCGCTTCAACCGCGGCGGGGTGCCCGCGCCGCACGGTCCGGGCAGCGACGGCGGTACGGGACTGGGGCTCGCGATCGCCCGCTGGGCGGTGGATCTGCACGGCGGACGCATAGGTGTGGCCGAATCTCAGCGGGGATGCCGCATCCAGGTCATCCTTCCGGGCCTCCCTTCTCTGCCAAGTTGACGTAGAGTCCGAACCGGAGCCACAAGATCCACCGCTGTCGCCCGGTGCGTACACGTGTGATCAGGCACAGGGCCGCGTGAAGCACGCCGCGACCCGTGGTCGACGTACCCATTCTGAACCGGAACCTCGCTTGTTTCCCGCCATTTCCATGGGCGAAACACGGATTCCGATGTGACTTACGCGACGTTGGACGGGCCCGGCCTGACCTTCTCGGCCAGGGAGGCGTAGCCTTTATTCCCGCTGTCCATCACCTTGCGAAGCGGAAGAGGGCGGTTAGCGCCGTGTCGCCACAGTCCCCCAGTAACTCGAGTGTCTCGACCGATGACCAAGCCGCCGGGAAGAACCCCGCGGCCGCCTTCGGTGCCAACGAGTGGCTCGTCGACGAGATCTATCAGCAGTACCTCCAGGACCCGAATTCGGTAGACCGAGCCTGGTGGGACTTCTTCGCCGATTACAAGCCGGGGGCGCCCGCCGCCTCGGCTCCGGCGGGTACTGCGGCCGCGGGGGCCGCAGGGACCACCACCACGGCCGCTCCGGCCGCTCCGGCGGCTCCCGTGCCGCCCGCGGCGCGCCAGGCTCCTCCCCAGGCCCCGGCCGCGCCCGCGCCCGCTCCGGCCGCCGCTCCCGCGGCTCCGAAGCCCGCCGCCGCAGCGCCGGCTCCCGTGAAGGCCGCTCCGGCCGCCGCCGCGAAGCCGAAGGCCGCTCCGGCCGCCGAGGCGCCCGAGGGCCCCGAGTACGTCACCCTGCGCGGTCCCGCCGGTGCCGTCGCGAAGAACATGAACGCCTCGCTGGAGGTGCCCACGGCCACGTCCGTGCGCGCGGTCCCGGTGAAGCTGCTCTTCGACAACCGCATCGTCATCAACAACCACCTGAAGCGCGCCCGGGGCGGGAAGATCTCCTTCACCCACCTCATCGGGTACGCGATGGTGCAGGCCATCAAGGCCATGCCGTCGATGAACTGGCACTACGCGGAGAAGGACGGGAAGCCCACCCTCGTCAAGCCCGCGCACGTCAACTTCGGCCTCGCCATCGACCTGGTGAAGCCCAACGGCGACCGCCAGCTCGTCGTCGCGGGCATCAAGAAGGCCGAGACGCTGAACTTCTTCGAGTTCTGGCAGGCCTACGAGGACATCGTCCGCCGCGCCCGTGACGGCAAGCTGACGATGGACGACTTCACCGGGGTCACGGTCTCCCTGACCAACCCCGGCGGCCTCGGCACCGTCCACTCGGTCCCGCGTCTGATGCCCGGACAGTCGGTCATCATGGGCGTCGGCTCCATGGACTACCCGGCGGAGTTCCAGGGCACCTCCCAGGACACCCTGAACAAGCTCGGCATCGCGAAGGTCATGACGCTCACGTCGACCTACGACCACCGGGTCATCCAGGGCGCCGCCTCCGGCGAGTTCCTGCGCATCGTCGCGAACTACCTGCTCGGCGAGACCGGCTTCTACGACGAGATCTTCGAGGCGCTGCGGATCCCCTACGAGCCGGTCCGCTGGCTCAAGGACATCGACGCCAGCCACGACGACGACGTCACCAAGGCCGCCCGCGTCTTCGAGCTGATCCACTCCTACCGGGTCCGCGGCCACGTCATGGCCGACACCGACCCGCTGGAGTACAAGCAGCGCAAGCACCCCGACCTGGACATCACCGAGCACGGCCTCACGCTCTGGGACCTGGAGCGCGAGTTCGCCGTCGGCGGCTTCGCGGGCAAGTCCCTGATGAAGCTGCGCGACATCCTCGGCGTCCTGCGCGACTCGTACTGCCGCACCACCGGCATCGAGTTCATGCACATCCAGGACCCGAAGCAGCGCAAGTGGATCCAGGACCGCATCGAGCGTCCGCACACCAAGCCGGAGCGCGAGGAGCAGCTGCGCATCCTGCGCCGGCTGAACTCCGCCGAGGCGTTCGAGACCTTCCTGCAGACGAAGTACGTCGGCCAGAAGCGCTTCTCCCTGGAGGGCGGCGAGTCCGTCATCCCGCTCCTGGACGCCGTCATCGACAGCGCCGCGGAGTCCCGCCTGGACGAGGTCGTCATCGGCATGGCCCACCGCGGCCGCCTGAACGTCCTCGCGAACATCGTCGGCAAGTCGTACGCGCAGATCTTCCGCGAGTTCGAGGGCAACCTCGACCCGAAGTCGATGCACGGCTCCGGCGACGTGAAGTACCACCTGGGCGCCCAGGGCACCTTCACGGGCCTCGACGGCGAGCAGATCAAGGTCTCGCTGGCCGCCAACCCGTCCCACCTGGAGACGGTCGACCCGGTCATCGAGGGCATCGTCCGCGCCAAGCAGGACATCATCAACAAGGGCGGCACGGACTTCACCGTCCTGCCCGTCGCCCTGCACGGCGACGCGGCCTTCGCCGGCCAGGGTGTGGTCGCCGAGACGCTCAACATGTCGCAGCTGCGCGGCTACCGCACGGGCGGCACGGTCCACATCGTCATCAACAACCAGGTCGGCTTCACCGCCGCGCCGGAGTCGTCGCGCTCCTCCATGTACGCCACCGACGTGGCCCGCATGATCGAGGCGCCGATCTTCCACGTGAACGGTGACGACCCCGAGGCCGTCGTCCGTGTCGCGCGCCTGGCCTTCGAGTTCCGTCAGGCGTTCAACAAGGACGTCGTGATCGACCTCATCTGCTACCGCCGCCGCGGGCACAACGAGTCCGACAACCCGGCGTTCACGCAGCCGCTGATGTACGACCTGATCGACAAGAAGCGCTCGGTGCGCAAGCTCTACACCGAGTCCCTGATCGGCCGCGGCGACATCACCCTCGAAGAGGCCGAGCAGGCGCTCCAGGACTTCCAGGGCCAGCTCGAGAAGGTCTTCACCGAGGTCCGCGAGGCCGTCGCGCAGGCGCCCGAGGCCCACGTCCCGGACGTCCAGGCCGAGTTCCCGGTCGCCGTGTCCACCGCGGTCTCCCAGGAGATCGTGAAGCGGATCGCCGAGTCCCAGGTCAACATCCCCGACAACGTCACCGTGCACCCGCGGCTGCTCCCGCAGCTCCAGCGCCGCGCGGCGATGATCGAGGACGGCACGATCGACTGGGGCATGGGCGAGACCCTCGCCATCGGTTCGCTGCTCCTGGAGGGCACGCCGGTCCGGCTGTCCGGCCAGGACTCGCGCCGCGGCACCTTCGGCCAGCGCCACGCGGTGCTGATCGACCGGGTCAACGGCGAGGACTACACCCCGCTGCAGTACCTCTCGGACGAGCAGGCCCGCCTCAACGTCTACGACTCGCTGCTCTCCGAGTACGCGGTCATGGGCTTCGAGTACGGCTACTCGCTGGCCCGCCCGGACGCGCTCGTGATGTGGGAGGCGCAGTTCGGCGACTTCGTCAACGGCGCGCAGACGGTCGTCGACGAGTACATCTCGGCCGCCGAGCAGAAGTGGGGCCAGACGTCCGGCGTCACCCTGCTCCTGCCGCACGGCTACGAGGGCCAGGGCCCGGACCACTCCTCGGCCCGCATCGAGCGCTTCCTCCAGCTGTGCGCCCAGAACAACATGACGGTCGCCCAGCCGACGTCCCCGGCGAACTACTTCCACCTCCTGCGGTGGCAGGTGCACAACCCGCACCACAAGCCGCTGGTGGTCTTCACCCCGAAGTCGATGCTTCGCCTCAAGGCCGCGGCCTCGAAGGCGGAGGAGTTCACGTCGGGCCAGTTCCGCCCGGTCATCGGCGACGACTCGGTCGACGCGGCCGCCGTGCGCAAGGTCGTGTTCTGCGCCGGCAAGCTGTACTACGACCTGGAGGCCGAGCGGCAGAAGCGCGGCTCCACGGACACGGCGATCATCCGCATCGAGCGCCTGTACCCGCTCCCGGGTGCCGAGCTCCAGGCGGAGATCGCCAAGTACCCGAACGCCGAGAAGTACCTGTGGGCCCAGGAGGAGCCGGCGAACCAGGGTGCCTGGCCGTTCATCGCGCTCAACCTGATCGACCACCTGGACCTCGCGGTCGGCGCGGACGTCCCGGGCGCCGAGCGCCTGCGCCGCATCTCGCGTCCGCACTCCTCCTCCCCCGCCGTCGGTTCCGCGAAGCGGCACCAGGCGGAGCAGGAGCAGCTGGTGCGTGAGGTGTACGAGGCGTAGGCCTCCGGCACGACAGCATGAAGGGGCCTGGCCCCGAGCCCATGCGGGCTCGGGGCCAGGCCCCTTCGCGCTGGGCGGTACCCGAGACCCGCCCCCGCTTCTCCAGGAAGCCGGACGTCCGCCGTGTACGACGGCTCGGCCGTGTTCAGGTCGTCAGGGGCTCGAAGTCCCAGTACGGACGTTCGCGGGACCGCGCGGCGCGCGTGCGGGGATGGCCGGGGCCCAGTGTCGCCGCCAGATCGTCGAGGGCCCGCGCCTCCAGCCGGTCGGCCTCGGTGCGGTGGCCGGTGGTCCGCAGATCGGCGCAGAGGGCGACACGCGCGGCGAGCGTCAAGGGGTGCGCGGATCCGAGGACTTCGCCCCGCTCGGCCCTGGACAGAGTGTCCCGGCTCATCACGAGTGCCGTCTCGTGATCACCGGTGAGGGCTGCGGAAGCGGCGGCGTTGAGAGCGCAGCCGAGCGCCCAGGGATGGCCCGGTCCGACGGCTCGTGCCATGACGGCCGACGCTCGGCCCGCCAGTACGGCGGACTCCTCCCGTTCGCCGGCCGCGCGCAGGACCAGGGCCAGGTTGGTCTGAGCCCCGGCGACGTACGGGTGTGCCGCGTCGAGCATGCTTTCGTAGCGGGCGACGACGGATTCCATGGTCGTGCGGGCCCCGGCGAGGTCACCGTGCTCGCGCGCGAAGCAGCCGTGGGCGGTGGCGAGGATCAGACTCAGTGGGTCGTCCTCCCCGAGGACCCACTCGCCGCGTGCGCTCAGGGACGCGAACAGGGAACCGGCCTGCGCGAACTCCCCCGCCCGATCGTGGCACATGGCCAGATTGTGCTCGGCGTGCAGCGTCTGCGGGTGATCGCGACCCATCTGTGCGCGGTGCCGTTCCACGCAACGCCGCTGAGCGAGGAGTGCCTCCCGTTCACGGCCCAGCAGGCGCAGGTCGATGGCGCAGGACGTCTCCGAGAGGAGGGTCCAGGGGTGTCCCGTGCCAAGGGTCTGGTAGCGGGCGTGCAGGGTGCTCCGGTCGCTGTCCAGCGCGCCCCCGTATGCGCCGAGCAGGCGAAGCGAGACGGCCAGGTTGTTCCGCGCCGCCAGAACGTCCGGATGGTTCTCGTCCGCGAGGAACTCCTCGTGGGCGTCGCAGACCTCCCGGGACAGCGCGTACGCCTCTTCGTAGCGTCCCAGGGCCCGTAGGTCCGCGGCCAGACCGGCCACGGCGCGCAGATACAGCCGCGGGTCCTCGCCACGGTCCCGGGCACCCCGGTGGCGCTCGGCGGCGGAACGGCTCACGGCCTCGCTGTGCCGGTAGTCGCCCACGGCACGCAGCAGATTCGCGTAGTGGTGGCTCAGGTCCCAGAGGCGCGGATGGTCCTCACCGAGCAGGGACTGCCAAGCCGGGACCGCCTGTTCAGCGAGGTGAAGACCTGTGCCGTACTCGCCCGAGAGATACAGGTGGCGCAGGCAGTCGACGACGAGATCCTGTACGGCGGGATCGATGTCGTGCAGCGAGTCGGCGTATTCCAGGTGAGGGACGATCTCGGCGTAGACCGGCCACGCCTCCGGATCCCCCGGGCGACCCGGGGCTGCTGCGGCGAGCGAGGCGCGAGCGGCGGCGGCGAACCGTTCCGCGGTGTCCACCGGCATGTCCTGACGAACCATCTGGTGCACCATCCGGTGCAGGTACAGAACCGTCTCCCCGGACTCCAGCCGGGCCACGGAGTACTGCGACAGCTTCCGGACGGTCCTGTCCCACAGGTCCTGGTCGCTCACCAGTCCGGCCAGTTCCGTCGGCCGCGCACGCTCCGGCACGCCGCGCAGAAGGCGAACGGGTACGGAGCCGGGCGAGAAGAACGCGCACAGGCGCAGCAGGTCGACGGACTCGGGGACGGTCTCGCGGAGTCGGTCGAGCAGGATCGCGCCGGCCGGGCGGAGAGCGACCGGGAAGTCCGTGGAGGCGGCGAGGAGGTCGCGGTGGGCGCCGCGCTCCAGCAGGGCCATGTACTCCTGGACCGGCAGGTCCGAGTCGTTCAGCCAGCCGGCGGTCTGGTCGAGCAGGAGGGGCAGATCCTCAAGCGCCTCCGCGAGTCGGTACGCCTCGTCCGGGGTGACCCGGGGTGCGCGACGCCGGATGAAGTCGACGGACTCACCGCGTTCGTAGAGCGGAACGTCCAGCAGTTCGACGCCCTGCTGCGCCCAGGCGGAGTTTCGGGTGGTGATCAGGACATGGCCCGTTCCGGTCGGCACCAGATCGGTCACGCCGTTCACCTCGTCGGCGCTGTCCAGGACGAGCAGCCAGCGGTCGTACGGCACGCCACGGCGCAGCGCCTGCTGGACCGCGCGGATGCGCTCGCCGTACCCCTGGCCCGTCGTCAGCCCCAACGCCGTTGCGAGTTGGGCGAGTTGCTCACGGAGCGTGCCGAGCTGGTCGGCGGTCGCCCACCACACCACGTCGTACTCGGAGCCGAATCGGTAGATGTACTCGGCGGCCAGCTGTGTCTTTCCGACCCCCGACATGCCGCGGAGCGCCACCGCACCGGACTCCGTGCCCCGGAGCCGCTCCGCCACGCTGTTGAGCAGCGCGTCGCGGCCGGTGAAGTCGGTGTTGCGCCGCGGCACACCGCCCCACACCGCCGGGCCGTCGGACGGGAAGCGGGGACCCGGCCTGCCGGCTTCTTCGGGGAGCGGTGAGGTCGGCAGGCCCAGCCGCTCCAGCAGGAGCCGTTCGGCATCCTGCGCCCCGCCGCGCGACAGGTCGAGGGGTTCGAGGGCGGCAACCGCCGACGGCAGGGACGCCGTCGTGACCACGACGGCCACGAAACGGTCGGCGTTCGGGAGAACGACCTCCCGCAGGGCCCTGTTCCAGTCGTCGGTGCTCCGCAGGCCCACTTGGAAGTACGCGTCGTGAAGGACCAGGAGCACGGGTCCCGGGGCCGGGAGGTACTCGCGCAGTGCGTCGGCCGTGGACATGGCGTCCGGTGGATCCCAGCGGTGCAAGGTGACCGTCCGGCCGCGCCGCTCCAGCCGGTCCGCGATCCACACGGCCCAGTCCCGGTTGAAGCCCGTGTGGCTGATGGTGACGGTGGGGTGGCCGGTGCCCGTGATGACCGGGGCGGACCTGACGGCGGCGTCCGATGGCTCGGTGTCGCGGGCCGGTGCCGGGCGCCGGTGGGGAGACGGCCCGGCCGCACGGGCCCGTACGACGTCCGCGAGCTGGGCCGCCGGAGCACGCCCGGGCTCCCGCTCCCAGATCTCCGCACGCAGTTCGGCCTTGCGGATGGGTACGCCCCACTGGTTGCTGACCGTCAGCCACAGTGCGGCGGAGCCGGGCAGCGAACCCGTGGAGACGCGGAAGGCGGCCGGCCCATAGGTGCCTCCGAACCTGTGCAGGACCACGCTGGGGTCGTCCAGCGCCGTACAGACGAAATGCGGGGAGCCGTCGAGAGCGACGGTGAAGGTGAACTCCTCGTCGGGGTAAGGCCATCCCGCCTCCCCCGAGGGCAGTGGTCCGCGGAGGTCGACCGTGACGAGGTAGTCGCGGTGGGTCTCGGCCCGTCGTGGCCAGGCGACGACGGGTTCGACAAGGAGGGGGAGCCCGTCGGAGGCGGGCAGGGAACTCATCGCGCTCCGCCTTTCCCGGCCTCCCGGGCCGTCAGTCGCAGCGTCGTCAGGGGGTGACCGTAGTAGTGGAACATGAAGGCGTACAGCAGCCGCAGGATTCGTTTCTGACCCACCTCGTCGACGAGGCCGTCGTCGTCTCGGATCGGCGGGATGACGGACGGCGGGCCGAAGACCTCGGCAGCGCGGGCTCTGAACGACAGCAGTGTGTGAGTGACGGGCCGGTGAGGATGCTCGGCGACCTGCTCGACGAGGTCGCGCACCAGCGAGCGGGCTTCCTTGTCACCCACCTGCCCCGACGTGACGATGCAGCCGCCGGCCCCCTTGCGCAGGAAGAGTTCGGCGAATCCGCGCAAGGCCTGTTCTCCTTGGGCGCTGTTGAGGACGGCCCGTCCGGAGTGACAGGCGTTGAGGCACACCAGCGACCGGTCCGCGCGCAGCGCGCCCATGGCCTGGCCGTTCAGCTCGGCCCAGGTGCGATTGCCGAGAGTGAGGCGTGGGACGGTCTCGCCGTAGGTGCCGTGGCAGCCCATGTAGACGAGTCCGGTGGGTTCGCCCGGAGTGTCGAGGGAATGGAGGAACGCGCTCATCCGGGCGTGGAGTTGGTGGGCGTACGGGTGGAAGACACGTCCGTCGTCGGCCATTTCGTGGTGAAGGTAGCCGAGTACGCGACCACGGCAGGCCATCGTCTCGCGCGGCAGGTCGTGCCCGCTGTCGTGCACGGTCGTCCACCGGGACATCACCACCTCCGCCCCCAGCCATGCCTCGCGGAGCCCCCGTGCGCGGTCCCCGGGCAGCAGGAAGAGCTCCCAGGGGAGTTCGTAGCCGGTGTCGTCCCAGACGAGGAGCCTCAGCGTGGCGCCGTGCCGGGCACGGACGCGGTTCAGCCAGTCGCCGAGTTCCGGTTGGTTGCGCGACCACAGATGGATGGCGTGCAGGACGTCGGCCGGGTATTCGCCGTCGCGGCGGATGTTGCCCAGTCCCGCTCCGGGGGCGTTGAGCCGTGGTGATTCGGCCCCGCCGCGCACGGTGAGGTCCCCGCACCAGCCGGACACCCGGTAGGCGTCGCGGCCCGCGCTGTCGTGGGCACGGACCACGTACAGCAAGGCGTCCCCGTCCTGGAGGTGCTGGTACGGATGAGCGACTGCGCCTCCGACACCGAACGCGGTCTCGCGCGGCTGCCGGAGGTTGCGCAGGGAAGCCGGGGCGCGGCGGGCCGCCTCCTTCAGACCGGGCAGGGACGCCCGGCGCACCATGGAGCCCGTACCGGACAGCCACCGGGCGCCATGCTGTGGATCAGTCCCCATGACCTGCCCGTCCCTCGACGACGGTGGCTCCGAGCTTCTCCGCCAAGGCGAACGGCAGGTCCCCGTAGGGCGATCGTGCCGCGTCGACGACCGCCACACGCAGTCGTCCGCGGTCCAGTGCGGCGAGGGGAGCCGCCGCGGCGAGACTGTCCTCGACGCCTTGGGCCGCAACGGGTCCGTGCAGACGTCCGGTATGGCTGGCCTGCAACGGCACGTTGCCGCGGCCGTCGGTCACCACGACCAGCCATGCCTCTGCCAGGGTGCTGCCCTGCAGGCGAAACGCCTGGCGCAGCACCCGATCGGCCTGCTCGATGCCGTGGGCGAGGGGCGTCGCGCGCCCCTTGGCCCGGTAGAGGGCGGCGAGCACCCGTGGGTCCAGTACGCCTCGCGCGGCGAACGACTCGGCACGCAGTTCGTTCGGCGCTTCGGCGCCACCGACCTCGATGACCTGAAGGGCGGCCCGCGTGGTGTAGGCCCACTGGAGGAAGGGGGTGAGGGCGTCCTGCCAGTCCCACTCGCCCCGGCACGTATGGTCGAGCAGAAGGGTGAGCAGATGTTCGGGGGCGGGCGCACGGACGTTGCTGTGCAGGTCGGCGGGAACGACGGTGAACTCCGTGTGCCCCCGGACCCGTTGGTACAGGGCGGCCTCCCGCACGGTCCGCACGAGCGCGAGGTCGCGCAGGTCTCTCGCGCGCCGGGTACCCACGACGGTTCCGCGCACCGCGGCGGGCCCGGAGCGCCGCTGCCACGGGTTGCGCAGCGGCGTGAACTCGCGCAGTGCCACCGCCTCGTCCTCCGGGTACGGTGTCCCGGCCGGGGCGCCCGGCGCCGCACCGACGCCCTGGGCCGCGCCGGGGGCCAGCAGTGGCGCCTCGTCCGCAGGTCGGGGGTTCTTCTCGCTTCGGGCTCCCCGGCGTGTGCCTTCGCCGGACGGCGGCAGCGGTGGGGACGGCGGAGGCAGGCGGGGTGTTTCGCCGTCGGCGCGGTCGGTGGCGGGCGGTGCTCCGGTGATGCGCAGCCCGATGAGCCGTGCCGCGTCGTCACAGTTCCGCGCCGTCACTTCGCCGTGTCCGCCCAGTGTGGCGAGGGCTCTCGCCAGCCGTGCGAGGGCAAGGCTACGACGTGGGCCGGCACCGGCGCCGAGGATCTCCTGTACGCGAGTGACCGCCTCGTCCGTGCTGAAGGCCGGCTTCTCCGGCATCGCCGACGTCATGCGGGGCCATTCGCCCGGAACCGTGCGCAGTCCCGGCACTGCGAGCCGAAGCGCGAATCGATCGAGGAGGTGCGGAGTGACCCGGCCTGCGTCCTCGGAGCGGCAGACCGCGAGCCACCGGGCCCGTGGTCTGTCATGGAGGCGTAGCCCCGGCTGCTCGACGCAGACGACGTCGGCGCCGACAAGCTGCACGGCTGCCCTCGTCCCGGCGAAGCTGAGGTGCGCGAGATCTGGCACGACAGCCAGGGGTGGCGGGCCCGTCTCGGTCATGAGGGGGCCGGGCGCGACGGAGAACGCGAAGCCGTCCCGCTGCCGTTCGAGGCGGGACGTGGTCCAAAGATCCTCCTCGCGAGTGGCCGCGCCGAGCGGGATACGGGCCGCGGGCCGGCCCGGTTCACCGAGGATCGCGGCGAAGAGCCCGGCGACGGGTCGGACCAGCCGGGGATCGAGGTCGAAGAGCAGCACGCCGGACAGAGCCGGGTCGAGGGCCGAGCACCGGAAGACGAGTTCGAGTCGTCGCACGTCGTCGAGCGGTTCGGCGGCCATGAGGGTCATCGGGCGCGTTCATCCGGCGTCGAAGAGATCTTTGATCCTGGCATCGTCGTCAGGCCCCCAGTCGAAGGTGCCGCCGTGTGCCGTCTCGGGGCGGCGATGGCGCAGGGCGAGTGGCAGGACGCGGAGCAGATGGTCCGGAGCGACACGATCGGAGCCTTCCAGGGCGGCAAGGGCGCGAGCGGCCTGGATCGCGACGATCTCACCGCGCTGTCCGACGGCGTCGAGGCGGCCGGCCGCCTCGGCGCACAGCCGCACGACCCGGTCGGGCACGTCGACGCGCGGAAGCCGCGACCGGGCGGCTTCGAGGCGGTCCCGCACCGCGGCGTTGTCCCGCTCGGCCTTCGCGAGCCACTCGGAGTTCTCCAGCGACCGCGCTTCCTCGAAGGCCAGGACCGTGCGGATCATGCGGTGCCGGGCGTCCGCGTCCAGATCCGTCGCCGTCACCATGAGACCGAAGCGGTCGAGGAGTTGTGGCCTCAGTCCGCCCTCTTCGGGGTTCATCGTGCCGACGAGACCGAAGGCGAGTGGCTTCTCCGTGGCCAGTCCCTCGCGCTGCACGGTCAGCACGCCCGTGGACACGACGTCCAGGATGATGTTGACGACGTGGTCGTCGAGGAGGTTCACCTCGTCGACGTAGAGGATGCCCTTGTCATGCGCTTCTTCCAGGAGCCCGGGCTGCTCCAGCGTCTCGCCGCGGATCAGCGCGTCGAGCCGCCAGCCCCCGACGACCCGGTCGTCGGTCGCGTTGATGGGCAGGGTGACCGGCAGCTCTCCATGAGCCATGAGCGCGAAGCCGCGGACGAGGGTCGACTTGGCCGTACCGCGAGGCCCGGCCATGAGTACGCCGCCGATGCGCGGCGCCACTTGGTTGAGCTCCAGGGCGAGTTTCAGTTCGTCCTGTTCGACGACACGGCTGTACGGAAGGATCGACCCGCGCCATCGGCTCGTCTCCGTCACCGCGGCGCTCACGAGGCGACCCCGGCCGCGCCCTCCGCCGTGTCCGCAGCTCCGGAGGTCTGCCATCGGAAGGTGATCTGCAACTGGGCCTCGGCCCCGCTCTTGACGAGGGCCGCCACTCCCGCGTCGACCTTGATCGAGAGCTGCATCTCGATCTCGTCGGGCCGCAGGCTCGCGTCGAGTTCCTCGAATCTCCTGACGGCCTGCGCCGCGCACCGGCGCGCGAGGTCCAGTCCGTCGCTGTAGGCGTCGCGGGCGACCTCGACCACCCGGTGGGCCGCTCCTCCCCTCGTGTCTTCGTCCCCGTAGACGAGGTCGAGACCTCCGGCGGCCGGTTCACTCTCCACTTCGACTGGAATGGGTCCATCCGCGCCCACCGGGACAGGCCCCACTAAGATCACCACGCGCCCCCCTGATTGAACTCTCGTGCAGTGCATGGCCGTTGAGAGAGAACTGGGTCATTCCCCGGCACACTGGCGGTTATGCGCACCGGGGCTCGGCATCGGCGGTCACGTCTCCTGTGGTTCGAAGTCCCAGAAGGGCCTGTTGCGGGAGCGGGCGGAGACGGTGTGGACGTGCTGGGCGCCAAGGGTGGCGGCCAGGTCGTCGAGGGCCGCCTGTTCGACCTTCTCCGCCTGCTGGCGGTCCCGCAGGCCGCGCAGGTCGGCCGCGAGCGCGATGCGGGCCGAGAGGGTCAGCGGATGGGTGCGGCCGAGAACCTCGATGGCGCGGGTGACCGTTTCCTGGGTGAGCGCGGCGGCCGACTCGGGGTCGCCGATGAGGTTGCGCAGGGCGGCGGCGTTGATGGCGCAGCCGAGCGTCCAAGGATGACGCTCTCCCAGGCTCGCCTTCATGTCGGCCAGTGCCTGCTCGATGACGACATGGGCTTGGTCCCGTTCGCCGACATTGCGCAGGACCAAGGCATGATTGGCACGGACCCCGGCGATGTAGGGGTGCCCCTCGGCGAGCATCACCTCGTATCGCGCGACGACGGCCTCACCGATCTCCCGCGCCTGGTCGATGTCGCCGTGCTCACGGGTGAAACAGCTGGTGGACGCGGCAAACCTCAGCGTTTGCGGGTCCGACTCGCCGAGGGCACGCTCGCAGCGCTCCAGCACCCGGGTGAGCAGGGTGCCCGCCGTCAGACGGTCCCCGGTGCGATACAGACACAGAGCGAGGTTGTGCTCGGCTTCAAGGGTCTGCGGAGCATCGGCGCCCATCACGCGACGGTACTCGCGCACGTTCTTGTCCTGGATGGACTCGGCCTCGGTATAGCGACCGAGCAGGCGGAGGTCTACGGCGTAGTGGAGTTCGGAGGACAACGTCCACGGATGCCGGGCCCGCAACAGCTGTCGGCGGGATTCCAGCGTCTGCCGGTCGATGTCCAATGCCGCTTCGTAGTGGCCGAGCAGCCGCAGGGACACCGCCAGGTTGTTCCGGGCACCCAGGGTGCGGGAGTCGGCGTCGCCCAGGAGGTCCTGGTAGGCCGTGAAGATCCACCGGGAGAGTTCCAGGGCCTCGTCGTAGCGGGCGAGGCCGCGCAGGTCGGCGGCGAGGCCGGTGGCGGCGCGCAGGTGTTCCAGGTCCTGGGGGCCGCGTTCCTCGCGCAGATGCTCGACGGCGGCGCGCTCGATGGCCTCGGTGTGCTGGTAGTCGCCGACTGCGCGCAGCAGGTTGGCGTAGTGGTGGGTCAGCTCGTAGACGCGCGGGTGTTTTTCGCCCAGCAGGGGCCGCCAGGCCTCCATGGCGCGTTCGCCGAGCCTGATGCCCGACTGGTATTCGCCCGAAATGTACATGTAGCGAAGGCAGTTGAAGACCAGCGTCTGCACCGCCGGGTCCTTGCTCTGCAGCACGTCCGCGTACTTCAGGTGCGGGACGATCTCCGCGTAGCCGGGCCACAGGCGGGTGTCCGTGGGGCGGCGGGGGTCGGCCGCGGCCAGGGCGCGGCGGACCACGTCGATGAACTCGCGGCGGTCCTCGTCGGGCATGTCCTTGTGGACGATCTGGTGGACCATGCGGTGCAGGTACAGGGACTCGCCGGAGGAGGCGGCCTCGTCGCCGGCTCCCGCCTCGTGGGACTCCAGGCGGACGACGGAGTACTGGCGGAGCTGGTTGATCGCCCTGTTCCAGAGCAGCGGGTCGTTGAGCAGGCCCGCGATCTGCTCCGGCAGTTGGTCGTGCGGCATCTCCTTCAAAAGGCGTACGGGGATGAAGCCCGGCGCGAAGAAGGTGCACAGGCGCAGCAGGTCGACGGACTCCGGGACGGTGTCGCGGAGTTTGTTCAGCAGTATCGACCAGGCGGTCTGGAAGGCGACCGGGAAGTCGGCGGAGATCTTGACGACGTCCTGGTCGATGCCGCCGTCGAGGAGGGCGATGTACTCCTGGACGGACAGGTCCGAGTCGTTGAGCCAGCCGGCCGTCTGGTCCAGCAGGAGGGGCAGGTCCTCCAGGGCTTCGGCGAGCTGGTCGGCCTCGGGTTCGGTCAGGCGGGGTGCGCGGCGGCGGATGAAGGCGACGGACTCGTCACGGGCGTAGACCGGCACCTCCAGGAGCTTGCTGTTGTGCTCGCTCCACTCGGGGTTGCGCGAGGTGATCAGCACGTGGCCGGGACCGGTGGGGACGAGGTCGTAGATCTGGTCTGGCTCGTCCGCGCCGTCCAGGATCAGCAGCCAGCGCGCGTACGGGTCGCCCCGGCGCAGCGAGTCCCGTACGGCACGCAGCCGTTCGCCGTACTCGGCACCGGTCGACAGGCCCAACTGCGGTGCGAGTTCGGCCAGTCGGCGCCGGTAGGTGACCCGCTTCTCGGCGTTGACCCACCAGACCACGTCGTACTCGGAGCCGAAGCGGTAGACATATTCAGCCGCAAGCTGGGTCTTGCCGACGCCGGACATGCCGTGCAGCGTGACCACGCCCGCGCCCGCCTCGGCGCCCTGGAGCAGGTGGTAGGCGTCGTTCAGGAGCGGCTCGCGGCCCGTGAAGCGCGTGTTGCGGCGCGGGACTCCGCCCCACACCTCGGGCATGGCGGCCGGGAACCGGGGGCCGCGCCGGACGCCCTCGACGGACTCGGGGAGAGGGTCGGAGGGCAGGTCGAGGCGTTCCAGGACGCGGCGCTCGGCTTCGTCGGACCCCATGTTGTTCAGGTCGGTCGCGCCGAGGACGGTGGTGGCCGTCGGCAGCGTGGCGTTGGTGACGGAGACGGCGGCGAAGCGGGACGGGTCGGGGGCGACGACCTCGCGCAGCGCGGCGTTCCACTCCTCGTGGGTGCGCGGGCCGAGCTGGAAGTACCACTCGCTGACGACGATCAGGATGCGGCCCTTGGCCAGCGTCAGGTCACGCAGGAGGTCGACGAGGGGCACCTCGGCCGGTGAGTCCCAGCGCTGGTACACGACTCGGTGTCCGCGCCGTTCCAGGCGGTCCCCGATCCAGGCCGCCCAGGCCCGGTTGAAACCGGCGAAGCTGATGGTGACGGTCTGCTTCGCGGGCCCCCTCTCGGCTGGCCCGACCGGTGTACGAGCTCCAGACATGCAGCGGCCTCCCCGCGCGTGATTTTAGAACCGCCGCGAGGGTCGGCGATAGGGCGCAGACGCACGCCGGTCGCTTGCTCCACGGTTCCTTCCCATACGTGTTCAGCGTCGATCTTGGCGCACGGACCCTCCCGCGTCCGGGAACCGACTTCTTTCGGCGAGGATGGCTCAATCGAGACGGGCCATGGCCTGATCGACCGGCGCGCGGGGCACGTACCGGGGTACCGACGCGACTCGGCCGGCCTCCGCCGCGCCCCCCTTGGGATGCGGGGTTCATTCGCCCGGTGCGTGGCGCCGGTTCCACAGTCCCCGGGCGGCCTGGACGTACGCCGTCGCGCGCGCCGCGTGTCCGCGGGGCGGCGGCTGCTCGGCGAGCCGTTCGTACACCTCGACCATGCGGTCGACGAACTGGCGTCCCCGCACGGTGAGATCACCCGATCCGACGAGCGCCGGCAGGACGGCCCCGACCTGTGCCTGACAGCGCGCGTGCTGCGCCCAGGCGGCGTCGCGGCGGGCGGGAAGCGTGGCGGCGAGCGCGCTGCGCTGGAAGAAGTCCGCGAGCGCGAGGTGGGAGTAGGCGCCCTGCAACAGGCCGTCGTACGGGCGGGGATCGGGGCGCCAGGGGGCGAAGTGACGTCGAGCCGGGCTCGCGTGATGGAGCGTCATCATGTCGCCGAGCGCGGCGAGTTTGGTGTGCTGGATCTCGTGGACGAGGGTGGCGGCGAACGCGGTCGCCGTCGCGGGCGCGCTGCTGAGGACCGCGCCGAAGGCCTCACGCCGGGTGCCGCTGCAGCTTCCGCCCGTGCCGCCCGGGACCGAGCCCGGTGGCGCGGCCAGCGGGACCAGGCAGCGCAACAGGGTCACCGACTCCGCGAGCCGGTGCTCGCCTCCCGTCGCGAGCGCCGCGGCGGTGCCCGACCAGGTGTGCAGCCAGTGCTTGCGGTCGGCCTCTTCGAGGGTGGCCGGGCCGCTCAGGGTGTCCGGGCGTGGTCCGCCCCGGGCGGTCCGGTACGGGTCGAGATCGTCCAGCGGTACCGCGGCGGAGCCCGGCACCAGCCCGGGCAGCGTGTACGCCGATGTCCAGGCGGCCGACTCCGACCAGGCGCCGGTACCGCTCTGCGGGCGGACGAGCACGTCCGCCTCGCCGCGCCGCCGGAGCGTCAGCAGCCCCCGCCGGTGCACGATGCTCACCTCGGTCTTCGAACCGGGACCGCCCGTATGCAGGGTGCCGAGCGAGGGCAGCGCCAAAACGCCGCCGTGGGCCGTCAGCCGCAGCGAATAGGACACCCCGGCACGGGCGGCGGCCGCGGCGGCGAGCGCCCCGAAGTGCGCCAGCGCGCGGGCCTGTTCACGGCCGTCCCGCCCGGGAGCCGATCCGGGTCCGAGCGCGCGCAGGGTGTCCCTGGCCCAGGGGCCGATGAAGGGGTGACGGAGGAGTGCCCGTACGGGAGCATCACGTTCCGGGTTAGCGGACACGGGCTGCGCCTCTGCCAGCTGTGCGGAGCCGGCGGGCTCCTGCGCTCCGTCCACCGAGGGTGAGGAACCGGCGAACCCGTACGATCCCTCGGCCACCGACGGGGGACCCTCTTCAGGCCGTTCCCGGGGATGGGGGTACCGCTCCAGCCGCTCGGCCTCCTCCAGCAGGGACCAGTCCTCGCGCAGCCGCTTCAGCGCGGCGGCGGGACAGAGGTCCGGAGCGGCCGACTCCGCCGCGTCGAGGACCGCGCGGAGCAGGAGCAGCCGTCTGGTGTGCTGGTCGCGGACGAGGAGCCCTAGGGTCTCGGGGCCGCCTTCGGTACGGCCGAGTTCGTCCACGGCCCGTTCCGGGACCGCGGGCAGGATCACGGGACATCTCCTTCGGAAGCGGCGGAAGCCGCGGGGGCAGGGGCGGGGGCGGTAACCCGTCCGCCGGACACGGCCGCGGTGGCCGCTTCCGGCACGGTGGCCGCTTCGGCAGGCGCGGCGGAGACGGCTCCCGCGAGCCTCCCGGCGACATGACGGATGAAGCGCTGGAGGTCGGCGCAGTACACGGACGGGTTGGCGAAGCCGTGGCCGGTCCGGTATCGATGCGCGTAGTGTCCGCCGCCGCACACCGAGAGCAGGGGACAGGCCCGGCAGACCGCGGCCAGCGAGGCGGCGCCCGCCTGCCTGGCCGCGACACCGGGGTGACGCAGGGCCTGGTCGAAAGGGTGCCGGAAGACGTCGAGGCCGGTCCTGGCCGCCCCCTCGTAACAGGACTTGAGGGAGTCGACCTGCTCGATGGAGCCGTCCGTCTCCACCACGACGGCGTCGAAGGGCGCGAGGCCGAGGGACTCGGTGGCTGCGGGCATCCCGAGGAGCAACGCGAGGCACTCCTCGAAGAGCCGCACGCGCGTCTCGCGCCGACCGGCCCGCCACCAGCGGTCGAAGACGGCGCACAGCCAGTCGCCGTAGGGAGTTCCCGGGCCCTGCCGGTGCGGTGGGGGCGCGGACCAGTTGCCGTGCGGGAGCAGCAGGTCGAGGGCCGGTGGCCGCAGCGCGAGCAGGGACTCGTACAGCTCGACCGGGTCCGTCGTGGGGTCGACGACGGTGAGGATCCCCGCGTACGCCTCCGGGTGGTGCTCGGCGATCAGCCGGGCGCCGCGCGCGGCGGCGGGCCAGGACGGGCGGCCGGCGTGGTCGGTGCGCAGCGTGTTGTGCTCGGGCAGACCGCCGTCCAGGCTGATGCCGACGCGGACGGAGTGCCGGGCCAGCGCGGCGAGCCGCCGTTCGGTGAGCAGGGTGGCGTTGGTCTGGACGGTGGCGTGCACGGTGCAGTCGTCCGGGACCCGGTCGCGTACGAGGCCGGTGAACCGGGTGAGGGTGTCCACTCCGGCGAGCAGGGGTTCGCCGCCGTGCAGGACCAGGGACAGATCCGTCAGGCCGTGGGCCGCGGCGTGTTCGCCGATCCTCCGCGCGGTCCGCTCCAGGACGCCGGGCGGGGCCGCGGCGGGGCGGGTGCGCCAGCTGTGGTCGGGGCCTTCGTACAGGTAGCAGTAGCGGCAGGCGAGGTTGCAGCGGCCGTGCATCTTCACGATGAACTGCCGGAAGGGAAAGGGTGGTTCGGTCGTGGGACCGTCCGGAGAGGACGGTACGGAGTGCGGCACGGTCACACCGGCCGGTACGGGCACCGGCAGGAGTGAGGGCACGGGTATCGGTGTCGGGGAGGTCGCCTCTGCAGACACTCCGGCACCCCCATGAAGTACAGCCGCACGATCCCACGCCGCGAACCGCGCCACGGCCCCCTGCCCGTACCGGGCGGCATGCCCGCCCGCACACCGGCCACAAACACCGGTCGTCCGAGATTGTCCGGTTCAATCATGAGGGTGGCCTTGAACTGACACACCATGAGCGACACTTGTTCGATTCGTCACTCACTTCGCTTTTCAGAAAGCGTTGTTGAACCCCCACAGGATCTCGCTGGGTTCCTCCGAGCGGGCACGCAGGTCGGCCAGCACCTCCGTCAGGACCGGGTGCTGGACGGTCCGCAGCTCCGCCAGGTCCAGCTCCAGCAGATCGGGGACAGGGAGATCCGCGGCCTCGTCCCCCGCCCCGTCCCCGTCCCCGTCTCGCACACCATCCCGTACGTCGTCCCGTGCACCCATGTCGTCTCCCTCGCCTTCCCTGACTCCGCCCCGGCGGCCGCCGGCAGGCGCTCTTACTCCAGCTCGGCCAGCCGCTGCGCCGTCTGCCGGGCCGTCGGTTCGCCCGTGCTCGCGACGCCGTCCGGCAGCCTGGACCAGTCGGTCCGTGCGGACCGGTAGGCCTCGCGCGCGGCACGCGGGCGCGCCGCCGCTTCGTAGGACATACCCCGCCAGTGCTGTGCCCGAGCGGCCAGTTCCACGGCCTCCTGGCGCGTGCGCTCCGTCTCCGCGTCCTCCTCGGCCTCGCGGGCCGACTCGGCCGCGGCCCGGAAGGCGTCGATGGCCTCGTCGAGCCGCGCCTTGCGGCCGAGGCTCTGGTACGCCTCGAACTGGGCCTGGCCGAGCTCCAGCCAGCAGCGGGCGGTGGTGAGCGGCGGGCCGTCCTCGAGGGCCGCGAGGCCGAACAGGTGCTCCGCCTCGCGCAGGTCGACCCGGTCACCGCGGGCGCGGTAGCGCAGCATGAGCGCACGGCCGAGGAGCAGCAGGCGGTGGGCGAGTTGGCGGCTGCCCGCGGGCGTCTCGGTGCGGCAGTCCCGCAGCACCCGGATGGCCCGGTACAGCGTCTCGCCCGGGGCGCGCCCGCTGTCCGCCACGGCGTGCCGCAACAGGGCCTCGCCCCACTCGGCGAGGACGTCGGCGTGCGCGGGCGCGTCCCGGGGCACTCCCCGGGAGGCCTGCTCGAACCGCGCGGCGGCGTCCTGGAGTTCGCGCGGGTCGCCCGTGTCGGCGTACCGGGCGACGTGGATGCGCCCGGCCCGCACCAACAGGGCGGAACGCAGGCCCTGTTCGCGGGTCAGCGCGAGCGCCTCCTCGACATGGTCCCGCGCGTCGTCCAGTGAACCGCCGGATCCCAGGAGCGCGTCGACGAGGTCGAGGAGGATGCGGACGCGCGAGGACTCGCCGTCGAGGGCGGGTGTGTCCCGCGGTCCGGTCTCCAGGGCGGCGCGCAGGGAGCGCGCGCCCTGTTCCGCGTACAGCCTGGCCTGTTCCTGGTCGGCGGTGGCTCCGGACAGGCGCAGCAGGACCCGGCCGTGGGCGAGCGGGAGCCCGGAGGGGCGGCTTCGCCGGTCGGGCCAGGCGTCGGCGAACGCCTCCAGCATGCCGACCGCGCCCTGGAGGAGCGCGCTGTCGCCGCCGAGGCGCCACTGCGCCTCCAGCGCCCGTACCCGTTCCAGGGTGAGCCGCAGGGCCTCGGCCGCGTCCAGGTCGGGCGCGGCACAGGCCACCGCGTACTCGCGGTCCGCGCGTTGCAGCAGGTCGAGCGCGCCGCGCCGGTCGCCGCGCCGCCTGCGGTCGGTGGCGGCGGCGTGCAGCACGCGGGCCAGGACGGCCCGCTCGCGCAGGGCCCGCGGGTGCGCGACGGCGCGTTCGGCGGCGGCCTCGGCCTCGCGCAGCAGGTCCGCGCCGCCCTGCACCTCCCACAGGAGCAGGACGCAGTTGGCGTACTCGGCCCACAGTTCGGGGTCGGCGCCGGGGAGTTCTTCGTGTTCGGTCGCGCCGCGCAGCAGTTGGACGGCGTCGATGAGGTCCTGCACCATGCCGTCGCTGCCGAACTGGCCTGCCAGCGAGCGGGCTCTGGGCACGGCGGGGTGGGTGGGCCGCCGGCCGGTCGGGCCGTCGGGCCGGCGGGTGGGCGCGTATCCGGCGAAGTGTTCCGGCAGCGGCATGAATCGCTCCAGTACCCGTGCGGCGACCTCGGCGAAGGGCTGGGGCACGAGGGTGGCGCCGCCGTTGTCACCGTTCTCGCCCGGGTATCCGGCGCCGGGCGAGAACGGCGGTCCGGAGCCGGCCTCGCCGAGCTGTGCCAGGGCCAGGGCGGGGAAGTTGGGGCCTCCTTTGCCGAAGCGGTGCTCGATGTATTCGGAGCAGTGCTTGAGCACGAGCATGGCCTCGTCGAGGCCCAGCGGGGACAGCAGGGCCTCCTGCGCGCCGGGCGCGAACTCGTACCACTGGGTGCCGTCCGCGCCGTACTCCTCGGCCTTGGCACGGGAGACCAGTCCGCTGAGCAGGACTTCGGCCAGTTCGGCGGGCCCGGAGTCGGGGAGCATGGTGCGCTGGACGAGTTGCATGACGGGGAGACTGAGCGGGGCGGCGGCGAGATAGCCGGCCAGTCGCCCGGCGGCCTTGGAGGCGTTGGAGCGGAACCGGCTGACCAGTTCGAGTCCGGACATCCGGCGGCCGGGCCGGGCGCTCGGGGCGGGCTCGTGGTTCCTGCGCACCCAGCCGACGGCCCCGGCCACGGGTCCGGCGCCGGCTCCGGACAGCAGTCGCGCCCAGGCGCCGAGCGCGGTGGGCTCGGGCGGCAGGACGGGTACCGGGAGCGCGCCGCCGCGTGCTTCCGGCGGGGTGCCGGCGGACAGCCGGACCCTGAGCGTGGCGGCCCCCGCGAGGGCTTCGCCGCGTGTCAGTTCGCCGTACGACACCGGAAGGCGGGTGCGGTTCCACATGCGCTGCGGCAGCGGCTGGAGCACGGCGGCGGGGCCGAGCCGGGACAGGTGGTGCAGGAGCCGGTGGGCGTGACCGCTGTGCCACAGGGGGCCGGCGCAGTCGCTGACGAGGAGGGTGACACGGCGTCCCGTCGGGTCGCTCAGCCGGTCGGCGGAGTGCAGGGGGGCCGCGCCGGGCTCGGGGCTGCGGCTGACGGCGGGTCCCTCGTCGGGGCCCTGGTGGAGGTGGCTGATCTGGATGTCCCGGAAGGCGCCGAGCCGGCTGAAGACCTGTTCCAGTTCGGCGAACATCCGGTCCCACACGCGCATGGAGGATGAGGCGTCCAGGACGAGCTGGAGGGTGGCGTCGGCCCGGGTCACGCCGCGGAACACCGGCAGGACCAACCCGCCCGCCCGGGCGGTCCGTTCGGCGGTCTCGGGCTCGTCGAGGACATTGCGCAGCGGTGGTGCGGCGGTGCGGTAGCCCTGCAACGGGCGTAATGCGCGCTGGAGTTCGAGGGGGGAAGGGAACGCGGGCGCGGCGGGGACGCCGACCGGCAGCACCGCCGACCGGCCCTGACCGTAGCCGCGCGGCGCGCCGTCGCGCGGCACCGGGTAGAGCGCGACGCGCCGGTCCGTCTCCGTGTCCTGCCACGCCGGTCCGTGCCGGTCCCCGGGCGCCGGGCGTTCGCCTCCCCGCGTGTCCGGGCGCCCTGCCACGGGGTCCTCGGCCGCCGCCCGGCCGCCGGACGGCGGCACGCTCCCCTGTTCGTCGCCGGTCCGGTCCGTCGGGCGGGACCAGCGCGCCAGCCACAGCGCGTCGGCCAGTTGGCGGGCATCGGGATCCAGCCCGGTCTGCCGTATCCGGGCGATGAGTTCGGCGATCGGGTCGCCGCCGGTCATCAGCGCGTCACCTCGGGCGGTCGAGTCGCTGGATGAGCAGGTCGGCGAGCCGGTCGCGGCTGGGCGGGGCCGCGGCGTCCGTGAGGTAGATCGCGTTCAGGAGCTGGTCGGCCGCGACGAGTTCGCTGCGCGAACGCTCCAGGAAGTGGGTGATCAGGTCGTCCCCGGCCCGCGCCGCCTCGTCGCCCAGGTGGGCGCGTACGAACGTGGCGAGCCGCTTGTGGTCCGGTCGGCCCAGTTCGAGGTGGATGCAGCGGCGCATGAGCGGGGCGGGGAAGTCGCGTTCGCCGTTGCTGGTCAGGACCACGAAGGGGAAGGCGTGGCAGCGCACCCGGCCGTCGCGCACCAGCGCCTTCGTGCCGTCGGCGGTGAGCACCGCGGCCTCGCCGCCGGGCAGCCGGTCGGCGACGCGCTGGAGCTCGGGGATCTCGAACTCGCCCTCCTCCAGGACGTTCAGGAGGTCGTTGGGCAGGTCGATGTCGCTCTTGTCCAGTTCGTCGATCAGCAGCACGCGCGGGGTCTCGGAGGGCAGCAGCGCGGTGCCGAGCGGGCCGAGCCGGATGTAGCTGCCGATGCCCTCGACGGAACCGGGGGCGCCGGGTGCGGCGGGGTCCGCGCCGTGCGGGGCGGCGAGCTGCACGTCCTGCAGCCGGGCGATCGCGTCGTAGTGGTAGAGGCCGTCCCGCAGTGTGGAGCGGCTGACGATCGGCCAGCGCAGGACGTTGCCGAGGCCGAGTTCGTAGGCCACCGAGTGCGCGAGCGTGCTCTTGCCCGCACCGGGGCTGCCGGTGACCAGCAGGGGCCTGCGCAGATAGAGCGCCGCGTTGATCATTTCGAGTTCCTCGGCGCCGGGCCGGTGCAGTTCGGCCAGATGCCGGTACGCGCCCAGCCTGCGGTCCTCGGAGCCGTCACCGTCGGTCCCGGCGGCGTCCCGGCTCGCGAAGTCGCGCCACGGCGGCGGGGCCGGAAGCCGGTTCAGGCCGTCGTGGGGTTCGCCTGCGCCTCGGTAGATGAGCCACTCGCTGGAATCGGTCATTGCCCAGTCCTCGTCGTCACTCGTCCACCCCGGCAGCCGTCGATCGTCGCCTCACCGTATCGATCCGCGGAGGGCCCCGTAAGGCCCCAAGAGGGGCTCGTGGCAGCCCACTTCGGCCTGCCTCGAGCATCGCGCGACAGCGGGTCCACCGATCCGGTCATGGCGCCTCCAGCAGGTCTCCGGTCCCGGGCAGGGGCCGGCGCGGGTCGTCGTAGAACAGGGCGATCCCATGGGCCCAGTAGGTCTCCGGCCGGCCCTCGCGCAGTCCGGCCCGCAGGGCGTGCACCAGGGCCGGGAGCCGGTCCGCGCCGCCCGCGCCCGCCACCGTGTCGCCGGCTCTTCGGTGGAACTCGCCGCAGACCGCTTCGGACTGCCCGCGCCAGCGCCGCCACAGCGCGACGCCGTATCCGCCGTGCACGATCCGGACGAGCGCGACCGGGTCGTCCGCGAAGCGGTGGTCCCCGTAGCGGCAGAGCACCGGGACGGTCTTGTGCGGCAGGCCGCGCAGCGAGTCCGCCGCCGGTACCGGTACCCGCAGACCGTCCTCGCAGTCGAGGACCTCGGCCTGCGCGCCGTGCGCGTGGATCCACCGCCAGCGGGCCTCGCGTTCGTGCTGCTCCTCGTCGGCGGGGAGCGGTTTTCCGGCGTGGGCGGCCGTGTCGGCGGGTTCGGGGAGCTGTTCCCGGTCGGCGCAGCGCACGACGACGGGCCGGTGGGCGCCGAGCGGCACCTCGTCGGGCCCGAACCGCCAGGCGTCGACGTCGAGTCCGAGCAGCAGATGCGGCAGCGCGACCTGGAGGTCGGCGGGCCGCCCGGGTTCGTCGCACTGGCGGAAGGCCTCCGTCAGGGGCGCGGCGAGTACGGCGGGCAGCTCCTCCAAGGGGGTGCGTTCGCCGTCCCGCAGCCGCAGCACCTCCCCGGTGGGGCGCCCCACGGAGACGTGCCAGTCGCAGCGGCCCGGCTCCCAGCCGAGCTGTTCGATTTCGAGGAGGACGTAGAGGCGGGGCGCACGGTCGGCGCTCTGCGCGGTGGCGTGCGCCGCCTCTGCTTCCGTCGCCGAGGGGACGCGCGGCGCCACCTGGAGCCGTTCGATCCACTGCTGGCCGAGGCGGCGCCGGTACGCGGGCCCCGGACGGCCCTCGGCGGTCTGCCGCACCCACTCCCACAGCGCCCGTTCGGCGGCCCGGGTGCCCGGCGTGACGAACGGGCGCTCGGCCGACATCGCCCGCATGGCGTAGTCGAGGACGAGGTCGAGGGCCCCGTCCTGGCGCGGGCTCTCGTACAGCGCCCCGAGTCCGTCGCGCCAGCCGCGCGGGGCCGGGTGCGGGATCGCCGCCCGGTCGCCCAGCAGGGATTCGAGCAGGCCGAGCAGGGCGCGGGTGCTGACCGGCGGCGGCAGATCGGCGAGCCGGCCGAGCAGTTGGGTCCGCTCCTCGGGACTGAGGGCCCGGCCGGGCCGGGCGCCGAGCTGGTTCTGGACGTCGGCCCAGGTGCTGCGGTCGGTGTCCGGGTGGCGCTGCCGGTCGCGGTGGTAGCGGTCGTGCGCGTGGAAGACGGCGTGGTACGGGTCGTCGTGCTCGGCGGCCGGCTCCTCGGCCGGCACCGGAAGCGACCGCAGCTGCTCCACGCCCGTGCAGGTCCCGCCGAGCCCGCGGTCCGTGCGCGACTTGAGGACACCGACGACCTCACCGCGTACGGGGTCCACGACGGGTCCGCCCGAGACGCCGGGCGGCAGCACGTCGCCGCCGAGGCGGATCTGTTCGTCGTCGGACCAGCCGCCGAGCGTGCCCTGGACCGTGCAGGTGCCGCTCAGCCGGCGCAGCTCCCCGCCGACCACCGACCAGCCGGAGTAGAGGACGACGGACTCCTCGTAGTAGGCGGCCGGGCGTTCGGTGACGTACGCGCAGTCGTGGTCCACCGGCTCGCGCAGCCGCACCAGGGCGAGGTCGGGGGACGGCCAGGTGCCCCGTGACGGGATCGCGGCACCGTCCGGGAGGACCGTCGCGACCTCGCCGGTGACGGCGGACGTGCCGTGGCCCGGACCCCTCTCGTACACGACCGTCACCTCGTTCCCTTCCCCGCTCCGGACCACATGCGCGCAGGTCAGAACCCAGTTCGGCGCGATGAAGAAGCCGCTCCCGAGGAACGTGCCGGGTTCGTCGAGGGCATACCCGGGGCCCGCACGATGGATGCGCACGGTCGCGGCCATGACGAGATCACGCAGCGCACGGTGAGCGTTCCCGGGGCCGCCCGGTGCGCCCGGGGCGTGCCCGTCCGTCATGCTCCGCCCCCGCCGGAGGGGCCGACGGCGGCGCCGTGCGCCGGGGCGCCGGGAGACGCGCCCGCGTACGGTGCGGCGGTTCCGTCCCCTCGCCGGCCGGGTGGCCCCGCATCCGGGCCGGCTGTCCCGCCCGCATCCGGGCCGACTGTCCCGCCCGCATCCGGGCCGACCGTTCCTCCCCCGTCCGGGCCGGGTGTCCCGCCCGCCTCCAAGCGAGCTGTCCCGCCCCCGTCCGGGCCGGCTGTCCCGCCCGGTTCCAGGTCGGGTGGACCGCCGTTCCAGGTGAGCGTCACCGTGATGCCCGCCTTGGCCTCGCCGTCCGCGAGCAGTCCGACCACCTTGCCGGCCTTCGCCGTCAGCTCGATGCCGAACTCGACGCTGACCTCGTCCGGCCGCACCGCGCGCAGCGGGGCGGCGAGCGAACGCGCGACCCCGGTGATCAGTGACTGCAGGGACTCAACCTGTGCCTCGACGCGCTCCGCGAATCCGACGTCCGTCAGCGACAGCTCGCCGCCGGGATCCTCCAGTTCGTCCGCTCCCGAGATCCGGGCCCACACCGGTGTCCCGTCCGGCATCTCGATCCGCGCGATGCGCGTCACCGCGTCGCTCATGGCATCCCCCGTTCCCCCACGCCCCCGTGGTCCGAGCCGACCTTGCAGGCTAGCGGCAGGGGCCCGCGCACGACAGAGGCCCTCCACGGGCCCCTGGGGCCTGCCTATCCTTTTCCCAGCGTTCCACTTCCCTTTCACCCACGGAGCACCATCCATGTACTTCACCGACCGCGGCATCGAGGAACTTGAGAAGCGGCGCGGCGAGGAAGAGGTCACCTTCGAGTGGCTCGCCGAGCAGCTGCGTACGTTCGTCGACCTGAACCCAGACTTCGAGGTGCCGGTGGAGCGGCTGGCGACCTGGCTGGCCCGCCTGGACGACGAGGACGACGACGAGGAGTAAGGGGACGGGCTGCGCTTGCGCCCGGGGCCCGAGGCCGGGCGGCGCTTGCGCCCGGGTCCCTGTCAGTCGTACGCGCGCAGGTGGTCGTAGGCCAGACCGAGGGCGCCGCGCAGCGTCAGGACCGCGCCGGCGACGATCCAGCCGCCGCTGCGGCGCCGGATCCCCCAGGCGGTGAGCGGTACGCCGACGACGAGCTGGGCCGCGGCGAGGGTGCGCGCCCTGGGGCCGCGCAGCCAGGGCCCCAGACCGCCGCTCTCCACGACGTCGAGTTCGGCGCCCACGGCGGCACGCCAGCCGGTCCACTCGATCTGCTCGGCGTCCGGCAGGATCCGCACCGCGTCCCGGAGCCGTTCCACGGGTTCCCCGGGGTCGACCCCGGCCGGGAGGACCACCCCCGCGCGGGTGAGGACGGCGAGCAGACCGGTCACGCGCGCGTGTGCGTCGGACACCGGGTCGGGCCGCGTCAGCGGTTCCAGCAGCTGCATGTCGAGCACGGGGTCGAGCCCCAGACGGGCGGCGAAGGTGCGCATCGCCTCGTCCTCGCCGACCGGGGTGCCGTTCGCCAGCCATTCGTAGCCGACGGTGCGCCGGAAGCCCGAGGCCAGGGTGAAGCCGCTGCGGTCGGTGTCCCACCACAGCGCGAGGACGGGCCAGGGCGCGCCGACGGCGAGCGCCGCGGCCCAGCCGGTGAGCACGCGGTCGACGGGTTCCGCACCGTCCTGCCAGGGCTTGCCCTCGGGGACCAGGACGCTCCAGTCGGGGCCGGCTCCGGCGAGCAGCATCCGCTCGCGCAGGAGTTGGACGGCGGGGCCGACCGACTCCGGACGGGCCCGGCACAGGAGCAGGGCGCCGGGGGCCGGACGGCCTCCCCTGGGCGCGCCGGAGGGAGTCGACATAGCCCCACTTTAGGGCGAATTGCCCGCTTCGATGCACCCATGATCCCCAAAACGGGTGTCTTGACTTTCCGTATCCGCGATATATCGTGAATACGGGAGACGCGATATGCCGCGTCGAGCTCGGGCTCTTACGCGGGTCCGGTCCGGTCGAGGAGGTCTGCACCATGTCCGAGTGGTCCGTGACAGAGCCGAGGAAGCTCTCCTTCGACGGTCCCGTGCAGACACTGCACGTACGCATCGTCAACGGAACAGTGAACGTCGTGGGGACCGACGAGGGTTCCGCCCGGCTGGAGGTGTCCGAGCTGGACGGCCCCCCGCTCCAGGTGACCCAGGAGGGCGGCACCCTCACGGTGGCCTACGAGGACCTTCCCTGGAAGGGATTCCTGAAGTGGCTCGACCGCAAGGGCTGGCGCCGTGCGGCCGTGGTCTCCCTGGCCGTCCCGACCGGCACGCACGTCGAGGTGGGCGTGGTCGGCGCGGCCGCCGTGGTCTCGGGGACTGACGGACGCGTCCAGGTGAAGGGCGTCACCGGCGACACCACGCTCGTGCGCGTCGCCGGCCCCGTGCGCGTGGAGACCGTCTCGGGGAACCTGGAGGCCCAGGCCGTCACCGGCGACCTCCACTTCAACTCGGTCTCCGGCGACCTGACCGTCGTCGAGGGCTCCGGAACCTCCGTGCGGGCCGAGTCGGTGAGCGGTTCGATGATCGTGGACCTCGACGCCACGGGCTCGCCGACCGACGTCCGGCTGTCGAACGTCTCGGGCGAGATCGCCGTCCGGCTCCCCCACCCCGCGGACGCCGAGGTGGAGGCGAACACCGCGAGCGGCAGCGTCTCCAGCGCGTTCGAGGACCTGCGGGTCAACGGCGCGTGGGGCGCCAAGAAGATCACCGGCAAGCTCGGCGCGGGCAACGGCAGGCTGAGGGCGATGACGGTCTCGGGCTCGATCGCCCTGCTGCGCAGGCCCCCGACGGAGGACGAGCCGCCGTACGAGGACGCCCCCGGCCCCCGGGAGACGGCCCCGCCTGCCGACTCGGACACGGCGGCCGACGCGACAGCTGACGCGACAGTCGACACGCCGGCTGACACGACGGCTGACACGACGGCCGACGCTGCCACTGGCGGCGCGGCCACTGACGGCGCGGCGAACGGCACCGCGAACGGCACGCCGGGCGACGATGCCACCGAGGGCCGGCCGGCCGACTCGACCGACAAGAAGGTGCTCTGACATGGCCCCCGTCTTCGCCCACGGCCGACTGCGCCTGTATCTCCTCAAGCTGCTGGACGAGGCCCCGCGCCACGGATACGAGGTGATCCGCCTCCTGGAGGAGCGCTTCCAGGGCCTGTACGCGCCCTCGGCGGGCACCGTCTACCCCCGGCTGGCGAAGCTGGAGGCCGAGGGACTCGTCACGCACACCTCCGAGGGCGGCCGCAAGGTCTACGCGATCACCGACGCGGGCCGCGCCGAACTGGCCGACCGCAGCGGTGAGCTGGCCGATCTGGAGCTGGAGATCCGCGAGTCCGTCGCCGAGCTCGCGGCGGAGATCCGCGCGGACGTCCGGGGCGCGGCAGGTGACCTGCGCCGCGAGATGCGGGCAGCGGCCACGGAGGCACGCCACGGCTCCAGGGCGGGCGCCGGGCCGAGCCGGCACGACGGTCCCGCGGACGGGTCCGGCGGTCTCGACGACTTCCAGGACAGGGAGTCGTGGCGGGCCGCGAAGGAGGAGATGCGGCGCGTCCGTCACGAGTGGAAGGAACAGGCCCGCCGCGCGAAGGACGAGAGCCGCCGCGCCCGCGACGAGGCGCAGCGCGCCCGCCGCCAGGCCAAGGAAGCCCAGGAGAAGGCCCGTGCGCAGGCCCAGGAGGAGATGCAGCGCATGGCCAAGCGCGTCCAGGACCAGGTCCAGGACCACTTCGCGCGCGGGGACTGGCCGACGGGCGTGCGCGAGGGGCTGACCGAACTGGCCAAGGAATTCGGCGACTTCGGGAAGAACTTCGGCAAGGACCTCGGGAAGGATCTCGGCAAGGACTTCGGCTTCGGCCGCACTCCCTCCGGGGCGCCCTCGGACGCGGAGTACTCGACCACGCCGGAGGACTTCCCGGCCGCGTACGAACCGGCCTGGGCCCACGAGGACTCCACGGGCAACCCCGCCCGGGACCTGGACCGCCTGCTGGACCGCTTCCGTGACGACATCCGCGACTCGTCCCGGGACCACGGAATCACGGAGGACCAACTCCGCGACATCCGCGCCCACTTGTCGAAGGCAGCGGCCCACATCGGCTCCACTCTGCGAAACACGCGGCCGTAACAGCCGCCGCAACTCCCCCGATGCCGGCGCCTGGCGCCTCCGTCGCCGGGCACCTCGGTCGGGCACCTCGGTCGGCGGGACCACGTGCGTGGCCTCGCCGACCCGGCCGGCCTCCGGTGCCACGGGCCGCCACCGGCCGAGGCCCGAACACTCAACGGCTCGCGCCGGGCTGCTCGGCCGCCGCCCTCAGGTCACCCCGGCTGACATCGGTCCGGGTCCGCGTCGCCGGCCCCGGTGACACCGGTCCGGGTCCGCGCCATCGGCCCCGGCTCACACCGGCCCGGGTCCGCGCCGCCAGCCTCGGGCCACCCGGTCGGGCGCCAGCCCCCACACAACTCGCCGCGGTGCCTGCACGGTTCACGCCGGCTCAGTCACCGGCCGACCCGGCCACCGCACACCCCGGGTCCGACGGGCACGACCGGTACGGGCCTGTGCCGACCCCGCGCCACCACCGAGCCCGCCCCGCGGGGCGCACCCCGGCCCCGTCCGGAGCAGGCGGGGCGCATCCCGAGCCCCGCCCTACCCGGCCTCCGCCACCCCGGTCTCGCCGGGTGAGTCGGTTTCGCCGTACAGGACGCGTGTCACCGAACCGTAGGTGACGTCGTGATCGGCCAGGGCCTCGGCGGCCACCCCGCCCCGCAGGGTGATCGCCAGGAGCAGGTGCTCGTCCCCGATATGCCGGTCACGTCGGGCGGCGGCGATCCGCAGGGCTCGCACCAGCACGTCCTTCGCCTCCTGCCCGAAGGGCCGCCTGCGGGCCCGCCTGCCGTTCCCGCCCCGCCTGCCCGCCTCCAGCGCGCCTTCTCCGTGGGCCTCCTCGATCCGGGAGACGATCTCGGACAGGTCGATGCCGAGCCCGGACAGGGCGTCCGCGTCGGCGCGCGAGAGCCCGCCCCTGCGCCGCGCCTCGGCGAGGTCCCGCTCCAGCGACTCCCGGAAGCCCGGCTCCCCGAGCGAGGAGACGGCGAAGGAACCCCGGCTGCCCTCCCGGTCAAGGAGGGCGAGCAGCATGTGCTCCTCCTCGACCGTCTCGGCGCCCACTCGTTCGGAGTGCGACACCGCGCCCTCGACGACGGCACGCGCGTCCTTGGTGAAGCGTTCGAACATCACTGCCTCCCGTACTTCTTGTGCACGGCCTGCCTGCTCACTCCGAGTTCCGCGGCGATCTCCTGCCACGACCAGCCCTGATGGCGCGCACTGCGCACCTGTACCGCCTCCAACTGCTCCAGCAGCCTCCGCAGCGCGGAGACCGCTCGCAGCCCGATCCGCGGATCGCGATCACCCGCGCGCTCGGCAAGATCCGTTGCTTCGGTCATGCTGTCAACTTACGTTGACAGCCCCCCTCCTGTCAACCAAAATTGACAGCAACCCAGGGGCGGACCCTCGGCAGGGCATGCGAAACGGCGGGCCCGGAAACCCGGACCCGCCGTGAATGACCGTCGCCCGGCCGGCCGTACGCACACGGCCGGCCCCGCGGGGCGGTCAGCCCGTCGTCAGCACGATCTTGCCGAACAGATCGCCCGACTCCAGCCGCTCGAACCCCTCACGGGCCCGGTCCAGCGGCAGCACCTCGTCGACGACGGGCCGGACCCCCGTGGCCGCACAGAAGGCCAGCAGGTCCTCCAGCTCGTCCTTCGTCCCCATGGTGGAGCCGACCACCTTGAGTTCGAGGAAGAAGATCCGCGTCAGCTCGGCGTGCGAGGGCCGGTCACCGCTGGTGGCACCCGAGATCACGACGGTTCCGCCGGGGCGCAGCGACTTGACCGAGTGCGACCAGGTGGCCGCGCCGACCGTCTCGATGACGGCGTCGACCCGCTGCGGCAGCCGCGCCCCGGGCTCCAGCGCCTCGACGGCACCGAGTTCGAGCGCACGCTTGCGCTTGGCCTCGTCACGGCTGGTCGCGAAGACGCGCAGTCCGGCGGCCCTGCCGAGCACGATCGCGGCGGTGGCGACGCCTCCGCCGGCCCCCTGGACGAGGACGGAGTCGCCGGGCCGTACGCCGGCGTTGGTGAACAGCATGCGGTACGCCGTCAGCCACGCGGTCGGCAGACAGGCGGCCTCCGCGAAGGACAGCTCCTTGGGCTTCGGCAGCACGTTCCACGTCGGTACGGAGACCTGCTCGGCGAAGGTGCCCTGGTAGCGCTCGGTGAGGATGGACCGGGGCTCCTTGGGGCCGACCCCGTGCCCGCTCTGGCCGATGACGGAGTGCAGGACGACCTCGTTGCCGTCCTCGTCGACTCCGGCGGCGTCGCAGCCGAGGATCATCGGCAGTTTGTCCTCGGCGAGGCCGACTCCGCGCAGCGACCACAGGTCGTGGTGGTTGAGGGAGGCGGCGCGGACGTTCACGGTCGTCCAGCCCGGCCTCTGTCCGGGGGCCGGGCGTTCCCCCAACTCCAGGCCGTTCAGCGGCTGGTCACGGTCGATTCGGGCGGCATAGGCAGCGAACATGACCTTGACGATAGGCTCCGCCCCCGGCCGGGGGAACCGCCTCCGTCTGTGACACGTCCCCCACCGGCCGCGTGGCCCCGGGCACAGACGTCCTTCGCCCCCTCCGCCCCTGCCCGTCCCGTACCCGGGGCTCCGCCCCAGACCCCGCTCCTCAATCGCCGGAGGGGCTGAACTTTTGCCCGCCGGGGAGTTCCAGCCCGTCCGGCGATTGAGGACGAGGCCGTCCAGGCCGAAGCGGGGGTCCGGGGGCGCAGCCCCCAGAAACGGGACGGGAAGGGGCGGAGGGGGCGAAAACAGGGCCGGCCCCGCCGGGAAGGGTCCCGGCGGGGCCGTGCGAGGCGCTGCGCGTCAGCGGCGGGCGACGCCCTCCGCCCGGGCGGCGGCAGCCACCGCGGCCGTCACCGCCGGAGCCACCCGCTCGTCGAACGGCGAGGGGATGACGTAGTCCGCGGCGAGCTGGTCCCCGACGACCGCGGCGAGCGCGTCGGCGGCGGCGATCTTCATGCCCTCCGTGATCCGGGAGGCCCGGACCTGGAGCGCACCGGCGAAGATCCCCGGGAAGGCCAGCACGTTGTTGATCTGGTTCGGGAAGTCCGAGCGCCCGGTCGCGACGACGGCCGCGTACTTGTGGGCGATGTCGGGGTGCACCTCGGGGTTCGGGTTGGCCATCGCGAAGACGAAGGCCCCCTTCGCCATGGAGGCGACCGCCGGCTCCGGCACCGTACCGCCGGAGACGCCGATGAAGACGTCGGCGCCCGCGAGCGCCTCCTCCAGCGAACCGGAGATCCCCGCCTTGTTGGTGATCTCCGCGAGCTCGCGCTTGACGTCCGTCAGGTCGTCCCGGTCACGGGACACGACGCCCTTGCGGTCGGCGACCGCGACATCGCCGAGGCCCGCCTCCAGCAGGAACTTGGCGATGGCGATACCCGCCGCGCCCGCGCCGGAGATCACCGCGCGCAGGTCGCCGAGCGAGCGCCCGGTGAGCCTGGCGGCGTTCCGCAGGGCCGCGAGGGTGACGACCGCGGTCCCGTGCTGGTCGTCGTGGAAGACGGGAATGTCCAGCCGCTCCTGGAGCCTGCGCTCGATCTCGAAGCACCTCGGTGCCGAGATGTCCTCCAGATTGACGCCGCCGAACGAGGGAGCCAGCCGGACCACCGTCTCGACGATCTCGTCGACGTCGGTGCAGGCGAGCGCGATGGGCACCGCGTCCACTCCGCCGAACTGCTTGAACAGGATGGCCTTGCCCTCCATGACGGGGAGCGAGGCCTCCGGGCCGATGTCGCCGAGCCCGAGCACTGCCGTGCCGTCGGTCACCACAGCGACCACGGACGACTTCCACGTGTAGTCGTGGACGAGTTCCGGCTGCTCGGCGATCGCGCTGCACACCTTCGCGACGCCGGGCGTGTAAGCCAGGGACAGGTCGTCCTTGTCGCGGACGGGCACCGTGGCTTGCACAGCCATTTTGCCGCCGCGGTGCAGCGCGAAAGCCGGGTCGAAGGAATCGAGGGGCTCTGCCCCGCCTTCCTGATCCGTACTGCTGTCGCTGCGAGGATTGACGATCTCCGCTGCCACTTTGTTTACCCCTTAAGTCTTCAATGTTTGAGGGTGTCCACTCCTGGTTGAGGGGTGGGCGGGCACCGCGCAGGCCCTGCCGCCGTGGTTGCGTACGGGCCGCTGCGCGACGGGCGCGCCGCACACGCGCCCTGAGCCCCGGATGAGGGGTGTAAAGAACCTTCTTACCGGACGGACCGTGCCGAGGACGAGTCCATAGAACCAAGATCACACCTCGGTGAGATGACTCATGCCTTGATCCATTGACACTTCCGGACATGTCCTCGTTCGGCCATGAGTGCCGCGTAGCGGTCTTCCGCTTCTTGCGATGCACCGAAGATCTTCCGGCCGGAAGAAAGGATTCCCGGACAAGATCCGGCCGGACATGACTGACCAGTAACGCTTCGGGGGTCACCCGTTATCCGATTTTGACATAGCGGTCACCCTGAATCTCGCGGTCCGAATGGCAAGATGCCGTCATTACACGAGGTCGCGACACTCGAAGGTGTGTGTTTCCGTCGACCTATCGGCTACTCCCTGATCCGCCGGAGGAACCCTCATGACCGCACGCACCACCCGTCGTAGCAAGGCCGCTCAGTCCCGGATAGCAGCGGTCGGCGCGATCGCGGTCGCCGGCGCCCTGATCCTCACCGGCTGCGGTGACCAGACGGACAAGAGCAGCGACACCGGCAGCTCGGACACGTCCTCGTCCTCCGCGCCGCTCGCCGGCAAGCTGCCTGCCGACATCAAGAAGGCAGGCGTCATCAAGGTGGGCTCCGACATCGCCTACCCGCCGGTCGAGTACATGGAGAGCGGCAAGGCCGTCGGCATCGACCCCGACATCGCGGACGCGCTCGGCAAGCAGCTCGGCGTCAAGTTCGAGTTCCAGAACGGCAAGTTCGACCAGCTCATCGTGGGTCTGCAGTCCAAGCGCTTCAACGCCGTCATGTCGGCCATGAGCGACACGAAGGACCGCCAGAACGGCATCGACTCGGACACCGGCAAGAAGGCCGGCAACGGCATCGACTTCGTCGACTACTTCACCGCCGGTACGTCGATCCTCGTCCAGAAGGGCAACCCGAAGGGCATCCAGTCCCTGGACGACCTGTGCGGCAAGGTCGTCGCGCTGCAGAAGGGCACGACGTCCGAGGGCATCGCCAAGGCCCAGAGCACGAAGTGCACGAAGGACGGCAAGAAGGCCATCACGCTGCAGACCTTCGACACCGACCCCGAGGCGCTGCTCCGTCTGAAGCAGGGCGCGTCCGTCGCCGACCTGAACGACTTCCCGGTCGCGGCCTACAACGCCAAGACCTCGGGCGGCGGCAAGGACTTCGAGGTCGTCGGCGACCAGATCGAGGCCGGCCCGTACGGCATCGGCGTCAGCAAGGAGAGCACCCAGCTCCGCGACGCTCTCCAGGCGGCCATGACCGCGATCATCGAGAACGGTGACTACGCGAAGATCCTGGAGAAGTGGAACGTCAAGGACGGTGCGGTGACCGAGGCCAAGATCAACGGCGGCTCCTGACCCTGCCTGACGCAACACTGAAGGGCAGTCACTGTGACTGACACTGTCGACAAGACTCCGGCGTCATCCGTGCCGCCGGAGCAGATCAAGGCCATCCCGGTGCGCCACTACGGCCGCTGGGTGGCCGGGGTCCTGGTCATCGCGGTTCTGGCGCTGATCGTGCTCGCGTTCTCCAACGCGAACATCAACTACAGCATCATCCCGGACTACCTCACGGACTCGACCATCCTGTCCGGCGTCTGGCACACGCTGTACATCTCCGTGCTGGCGATGCTGCTGGGACTCGTGCTGGGCGTGATCCTCGCGGTCATGCGGATGTCCTCGAACCCGGTGACGAGCACCGTGTCGTGGCTGTACATCTGGTTCTTCCGCGGCACTCCGGTGCTGGTGCAGCTGCTCCTCTGGTACAACATCGCGCTCGTGTTCCCCGTCCTCAACCTGGGGTTCTACAAGGACGAGATGAACCAGGTGATGACGCCGTTCCTGGCGGCTCTGCTCGGACTCGGCCTCAACGAGGCCGCGTACATGTCGGAGATCGTCCGGGCGGGCATCCAGTCCGTCGACCTGGGCCAGACCGAGGCGTCGCACGCGCTCGGCATGACCCAGGGCAAGACGCTGCGCCGGGTGATCCTCCCGCAGGCGATGCGCGTGATCGTGCCGCCCACGGGCAACGAGTTCATCAACATGCTCAAGACCTCGTCGCTGGCCTACGCGGTCCAGTTCAACGAGACGATCAAGGCGGCCACCGACATCTCCAGCACCTCGCTGGCGGTCGTCGAGATGTACTTCGTCGCGTCGATCTGGTACCTGATCCTGACCAGCATCTTCAGCGTCTTCCAGTACTACCTGGAGCGCCGCTACGCCCGTGGTTCGTCGCGCACCCTGCCGCCGACCCCGTTGCAGCGTCTGAGGAAGAACCTCCGTCTGTTCGGTTCCTTCCGCCGCCCGGAGGTGGCCCGATGAGCAGTCTCAGCAAGGACATCACCCCGAGCACGAGCGGCCGGCCGATGGTCAAGGCCGAGGGGGTGCACAAGTCCTTCGGGCTCGCGCACATCCTCAAGGGCATCGACCTGGAGGTGAACCCCCGCGAGGTGTTCTGCCTGATCGGTCCGTCGGGTTCCGGCAAGTCGACCTTCCTGCGGTGCATCAACCACCTGGAGAAGATCAGCGCCGGTCGCCTGTACGTCGACGGTGACCTCGTGGGTTACCGCCAGAAGGGCGACAAGCTCTACGAGCTGAAGGAGCGCGAGGTCGCCGCCCAGCGGCGGGACATCGGCATGGTGTTCCAGCGCTTCAACCTCTTCCCGCACATGACGGCGGCGGAGAACGTCATGGAGGCACCCGTACAGGTCAAGGGCGAGACCAAGGCCGTCGCCCGTGAGCGTGCGGAGCGGCTCCTCGACCGGGTGGGACTGGGTGACCGCAAGGGTCACTACCCCGCCCAGCTCTCCGGCGGCCAGCAGCAGCGCGTGGCCATCGCCCGTGCGCTGGCGATGCAGCCCAAGCTGATGCTCTTCGACGAGCCGACCTCGGCTCTCGACCCGGAGCTCGTCGGCGAGGTGCTCGACGTCATGCGGGACCTCGCGGAGGACGGCATGACGATGATCGTCGTCACCCACGAGATGGGCTTCGCCCGTGAGGTCGGAGACTCGCTCGTGTTCATGGACGACGGTGTCGTGGTCGAGTCCGGCAACCCGCGCGACGTCCTGACGGACCCCCAGCACGAGCGCACCAAGTCGTTCCTGTCGAAGGTCCTCTGACGAGAACGCCGTGCCCCCGGGCGCAGGGACAAGGGGCGGTACGGGTCTCCCGTACCGCCCCTTCCTCATGCCCCCGTTCCCGCTCCCCCCGTCGTCCCTCGCTTCCCGCTACTTCAGGAGGGCGGGGTTCTGGATCAGCGCGGTGAGCTGGGCCCGGGTCAGCGGGGGATTCACGAGCATGGGCCCGAGCCGGCCCCTGCCGTGGAAACCGGTGCTGGCCCGTACCGTGAGCGACCGGCCGTCCGTCAGCCGCAGGACCGCGTCGTACTCCCGGCCCCCGGCAGGCTCCGGGGCCAGGTCGGAGTCGGCCGCGGGCGTCTCCCAGACGCCCAGCAGCGCGCCGTCGGAGAGTTTCTGGGTGGTGCAGTCGATGCGCCCGTCCTTGGCAGCGTCCTTGCAGGGGTTCTCCGGGCCCGCACCGCCCGCCCCCGTGTCGGTCTCCGAGCGGGTGGCGATGTGCACGCTGATGTAGCCGACGCCCTCGGGCCGGGTGACGGCGTAGTCGCCGCCGTACCGGCCCAGGGGCTTCGGCAGCGCGATGCTCTGCGACTGCTTCATGACACGCGCCAGCGAGATCTCGCTGATCCTCCCGGTCCCGGGCGGAAGCAGCTTCGCGAAGCGGCCCGCCTTGGTGGCACGGTCGGCCGCGGTGGGCGAGTTCGCCACGCTCGCGCCGTGCCCGGCGCCCGGCACGCCGGGGCCGAGGAGCAGACCGGCCGCCGCGGCTGCCGCGACGGCGCCCGTCACCGTCGCGCGCCGGCGCCACCGCACCCGCGCGGCCTTCGCGAAGACCGCCTCGCTGCCGCGGCCCATCGGCACCTGGATCTCGTCCACGGCGCGTGCGAGCAGGTCCCTGACGTGCTCCGTCTCCGCCTCCGCCGTTTCCTGATTCACGCGTATTCCTCCCGCACCGCGGCCTTCAGCGCCGCGAGTCCCCTGGCCGTGTGGCTCTTGACCGTGCTCTCGCGCATGTCGAGCACCTGGGCCGTGGCGGCCACGCTCAGGTCCTCCCAGTAGCGCAGGACGAGCACGGCCCGCTGCTTGGGTGTGAGTTCCGCGAGCGCGGCCCGCACCATGAGTCCGGTGTCGCTGTCGACCGACCGCCCCGCCACGTCCGGCACGTCGCCGTACGCGTGCTCGCGCCGCCAGAACCGGCGGCGCGCGGAGATGAAGGTGTTGACCAGCGTCTTGCGCGCGTACGCCTCGAGACTTTCGAGACGTCCGCCGTGCCGGCGCGCGCCGAGGACGACCTTCACCAGGGTCGTCTGGACAAGGTCCTCGGCCTCGTCGCGATTGCCGCACAGCAGATAGGCGCTGCGGAACAGCGCCGACCGCCTGCACTCCACGAAAGCGTGCAGAGCGGCTTCCTCGCCGCGCGTCATCCCGCCCCCTTTCCGGCCCGCGCCCGCGGACCGCCTCACCCCTCCAGTGCGGCGGGAGGTGCCGCAGGACGCAGTGGAGGCGGTACGGATTCTCCGTACCGCCTCCAACAGGGTTCGCGGGGGGCCTACTTGACCGCGAGGACCAGCGCGTCCGAGGGTGAGCGCCACACCGGGCGGGCCTCGCCGAAGCCCTGTTCGCGCAGCACGCGCGCGTGCCAGTCGGCGGACGGGGTGTCGCCGTCGGCGTGCTCGCCGTAGATCTCGAAGCGGCGCGCGGTGGGTCCGGCGAGGACGGGGTCCTGGGCGGCCACCTCCCACCATTCGGCCCAGTCGAGGGCGCCGACCTGCTTGGCCTGGTCCATCCGGGCGTGCCGCTGGGCGCGGTCGGCCGCGTTGATGCGGGGTGTCGTCTCGTCGACCATGTGGTCGGCGTTCATGAACACACCGCCGTCGCGGACGAGTTCGGCGATCTGGCCGTAGAGGGCGGTGAGGGGTTCGCTGTGCAGCCAGTGCAGGGCCGTGGCGGTCAGGACGGCGTCGTACGTGTCGTACGGCAGCCGGTCGCGCCACCGCGGGTCCTTGAGGTCGGCGGTGACGAGGGTGACCCGGTCGTCGCCGGCGAAGGTGCCCCCGGCGATGGCGAGGAGGGCCGGGTCGAGGTCGACGCCGGTGCTGGTGGCTCCGGGGAAGCGGGCGAGCAGCCGGGCGGTGATGGTGCCGGTGCCGCAGGCGAGGTCGAGGACGCGGGGTTCGGGGCCGACGAGCGCCTCGGTCATGTCGAGCATCACCCGGAAGCGCTCCTCGCGGTCCGGCATGTACCACTCCTGCTGCCGGTCCCAGCTCCGTTGCCATGCCTGCCAGTCGGTTCCGGTGCCGATGGCCATGAAAGCCCCTCCTCCAGTCGACCACGTAATACCCTGTAAGCGCGATCAGCTGTTACCTGACCACCGTCACGACGATAGAGCGCCTCCGTAAGGACTACAAGTGGAACTGGCCTATTACTCGGATTACGCCGTCCGTCTCGTCAACACCGAGGAACCGGTCCGGGGCAAGGACTCGCTGACCTCCGTCGAGGCCGTCCGTGACCTGTTCGGGGGCAATGCCTCGGCGGCCCGCCGCGCCACGGAGGCCGACGTCACCCGCTTCCGTTCGGTACGCGGGCGGCTGCGCGCGGTCTTCGAGGCGGCGGCCGGCGGCGAGGAGACGCTCGCCGTGGACCTGCTGAACTCACTGCTCCTGGAGTTCCCGGTGAGCCCGCAGATCTCGGGGCACGACCACCGCGACGACGACGGCCGCCCGCTGTGGCACATGCACCTGGCGGACCACCCGTCGAACGCGACCGCGGGCTACGCGGCGATCGCGGCGATGGGCCTCGCCTTCCATCTGACCGAGTACGGCGTGGACCGGCTCGGCCTGTGCGAGGCCGCGCCCTGCCGCAACGCCTACCTGGACACCTCGACCAACCGCTCCCGGCGGTACTGCTCGGACCGCTGCGCGACCCGCGCCAACGTCGCGGCCTACCGCGCCCGCAAGCGCCTGGAGGCGGACCGGGCGGGCAGCACGGGCCTCGCGGCCACCAGCACCCAGCGGACGACGGCGAACGGCGACCGCTGACCCGCTGCCGGCGGGCGGAAACGGAACCGCACCTTCCCGAGGACGAGTTCCTCGGGGACGGTTCCGTAGTCGGTGCTGTCCCCGCCCGCGAACGCGTTGTCCCCGAGCACCCACCAGCCGCCCTCGCGCCGCTCCGCGATCCGCTTCACGACGAGCAGGTCCTGCTGGAACGGATGCCGCAGGACGACGACGTCGCCCGGCCTCACCCGCGCACCCCACTGAACGACCAGCCGATCCCCGTGCTGGAGTGTGGGCACCATCGAAGGGCCCGTCACCTCAGCCGCCCCGAACGGCAGCAGAGCCTTTCCCCGCTCGGTCTCCTGCGACAGCTCCGGCATCAACGGCACCTCCCCGGTCCTATCCTCCACCAGTCCCAGTTTCACCCCGGACTTTTGACGTAAGCCCATGGGGGCACCCGCGAAATCCCCTCTCCCACGGAGTAATGTCCCACCTGAGAAGACGATCACGAGGAAGGACAGCTCAATGCTCTCCCGCCTGTTTGCCCCCAAGGTCAAGGTCAGCGCGCACTGCGACCTGCCCTGCGGCGTGTACGACCCGGCCCAGGCCCGCATCGAGGCGGAGTCGGTCAAGGCCGTCCAGGACAAGATGGCCGGCAACGACGACCCGCACTTCCAGGCTCGCGCCACGGTCATCAAGGAGCAGCGCGCCGAGCTCGCCAAGCACCACGTCTCGGTGCTCTGGAGCGACTACTTCAAGCCCCCGCACTTCGAGAAGTACCCGGAGCTGCACCAGCTGGTCAACGACACCCTCAAGGCCCTCTCGGCCGCGAAGGCGTCCACCGACCCGGCGACGGGCCAGAAGGCGCTGGACTACATCGCCCAGATCGACAAGATCTTCTGGGAGACCAAGAAGGCCTGACCTTCGTCCGGGCCGCCCGAACCGCCTCCGCGCGGATCGCGTCGCCCCTCCTGTGCGCACCCGGACCGTCGGGCCGCCGCTCCCGGCGGCCCGACGGTCCGGGTGCGCACTGCTTTCCGGGGCCGTCCGCGGCGACGGGCGTCCCCGGTCACACGGGCAGCTGGCGCATCTCGATCACCCGCAGGCCCAGGGCCTGGAACCGGGTGAGCAGTCCGTAGAGATGGGCGTCGTCGATCACGGTGCCGAAGAACAGGGTCTGTTCCTTCGTACGGACCCGGTCGAGTTCGGAGAAGGCCGAGGCGAGCGTGTCCGAAACAAGGCCGGCGATGCGGAATTCGTAGCGCATACGAGCACTTCCCTCGGGGCCGGGGCGCGGGTCCGCTGCGATGCCCTGCCATCGTCGGCCGCGCGCACCGATGTGGCATCCCCCGGTGCGGGCGACCTGCCCCCGGCCCCGAACACTCCCGCTCACACCCTCGCCCCTCCACCTTCCTCCTCCGCCCCGGCACCCTGCCCGCCGGGCACGGGAAACAGCCGGAAAAGGACCCGGAAAGGGCCCCGAGAATCCCCGGAGGGTGAGCGGACGGCACCGGCCGGCACTCCCCGGAGCCGGTTCCGGCCCTTTCAGCGGGTGACGCGGGGGGCGCGGCGGCCGGTGCGCGAGCTCACCCGCGAAGGGTGATCCGGCGGGGCGGGGGGTGACCGCACTCTGGAGCCGGAGCAAGACGTCGGGCGTCAGAGAGGGCACCGCTCATGGCCTGCATCCAGCGGCAGATCCGGCCCGCGCCGGGTGTGCCGTGCCCGGGGCCCGTCCGCCACGGCCCGAAGGACCCCGAACGGTCCTCCGCGGCGCCGCGGCCCATGGGGCCTGCGCGGCGCACGCCGCCCGCACGGCCGGTGCCGCCCCCGGACGACCCTGACACCGCACCGATCACGCCGAGTACACCGGACGGCGTCGTCACGGCCCGTCCCGTGTGTCCGGGGGGTCCCGCTCGCCCCCCTCCTTCGAGCGTCTGTCCGCGGCGGACACCGCGGCACCGTCACCGTCCGCCGCACCACCGCGCTCTGCGCACCGACCCGCCAGGCCCTGCCGGCCGGCCGCGAACCCACGACGGCCGGGCCTGCGCGGAATCCCCGAGATCGCGACCCGGCGCCCGGCGACAGTTCGATCCGCCCGACACCCAGGCAACGCTCGCGGAGATGTCGCACAACCGACAGGAGTTCGACCATGAACGGCTCGACGGTCAATCTGGCAGCGGACTACCCCCTGCTGCAGGTCTTCTGGACCACGATGTGGTTCTTCCTCTGGATCCTCTGGTTCATGCTGCTGTTCCGCGTCATCGGGGACATCTTCCGCGACGACGAGCTGAACGGCTGGGGCAAGGCCGGCTGGTGCGTCTTCGTCGTCATCCTGCCCTTCCTGGGCATCTTCGTGTACCTGATCGCGCGGGGCCGCGGCATGGGTGAGCGCGAGATGAAGCGCATGCAGAAGAGCCAGGAGGACATGAACGCCTACATCCGTGAGACCGCCGGTTCCACCGGCACCGGAAAGGCCGACGAACTGGCGAAGCTCGCGGATCTCAAGAACCACGGCCACATCACGGCGGAGGAGTTCGAGACGGCCAAGGCCAAGGTCCTCGCCGCCTGACGGCACGGACACCCCCGCGCACGCACGACCACCGCCGTCCCCCGGGCCAGTGATCCCCCGGGGGGCGGCGGTCCGTGTGCCATTCTGGGGACGTGGCGAATCCCCGACCGCTCGAAGACCTGGTCCGGCTGCGGCAGGCACGCGACCGGATGAACCGCGAGTACGCGGAGCCGTGGGACATGGCCACGCTCGCGCGCACCGCGCTGATGTCGCCCGGGCACTTCCAGCGCAGCTTCCGGGAGGCGTTCGGCGAGACGCCGTACACCTACCTGATGACCCGCCGCATAGAGCGCGCGAAGGCGCTGCTGCGGCGCGGCGACATGACGGTGACCGAGGTCTGCTTCGCGGTGGGCTGCACCTCGCTCGGTTCGTTCAGCTCGCGGTTCACGGAGCTGGTGGGCGAGACGCCGAGCGCCTACCGGGCCCGGCCGCACGACCACGGCGCCCCCATTCCCTCCTGCGTGGCCCGCCGGCTCACCCGCCCGGCCCGCCACCCCAACCCGGAGGCGGAACCGGGCACACGCCTGTGAGAGGGTCCCCCGCTTTCCCGACCCGCCGTTCCGGCTCACGGCCTAGGTTGGAGACATGGATCTGAAACTGTCCCAGTGCTTCATCTCCGTCGACGACCACGACAAGGCGCTCGCCTTCTACCGTGACGTGCTGGGCCTGGAGGTCCGGGGTGACGTCGGGTTCGAGGGGATGCGGTGGGTCACCGTCGGCTCGCCGCTCCAGCCGGACGTGGAGATCGTCCTGGAACCGCCGGCGGCGGACCCGGACGCCTCACCCGCGGACAAGCAGGCCATGGCCGCCCTGCTGGCCAAGGGCATGCTGCGCGGAGTGATCTTCTCGACGACCGACTGCGACGAACTCTTCGAGCGGGTCCGCGCCTCGGGCGCCGACGTCGTCCAGGAGCCCGAGGACCAGCCGTACGGCCTGCGGGACTGCGCGTTCCGCGACCCGGCGGGCAACCTCCTGCGCTTCGCGCAGAAGCGCACGGCCGGCTGACCCCGGCGACCGGCCGACCCGGGCGACCGGCGGCAGGGCGGCGCCCGGCCGGGGGCGGCTCGGGGCCGGCTCGGGGGCGGGAGCACCCGGGAGGGGGCGGCTCGGGGGCGGGGTAGCCCGGGAGGGACACTACGTCCGTGGTCCGCGGGCACGATCCGCCCGCGGAGCGAATTCTCCGAGCCCTTCGAGGAGCCACCCGTGCCGTCCGAGCGCCCCCGCGTCCTGTTCGTCAGCGACCTGGCCTATCCGGCCAAGGGGCGGCGGTACTGCGACGAGGACATCGCCCTGACCTCGCGGCTGCGCGAGGAGTTCGACATCGCCGTCTGCCACCCGCTGGACGCGGCCGCGCTGATGACCGGCTTCGACGCGGTGGTCGTACGCAACAGCGGGCCGGTCCTGCACTACCAGGCCGCGTACGACGCCTTCCGCGAACGGGCGCTCGCGGAGGGCGTCCGCGTCTACAACCAGCTCTCCGGCAAGGGGGACATGGCCGGCAAGGGCTATCTGCTGGAGCTGACCGCGGCCGGGTTCCCGGTCATCCCGACCGTCGACCGCGCCGAGGACCTGCACCTGCTGCCCGAGGCCGAGATGTACGTGGTGAAGCCGAAGCAGGGGGCGGACTCCATCGGTCTGGAGTTCGTGCCGCGCGAGCGGCTCGCCGCGCTGCCGTTCGGCCCTCTCCTCGTCCAGCCGCGCGTCGAGTTCCGCTACGAGGTCTCGTTCTACTTCGTCGACGACACCCTCCAGTACGCCCTGTACGCGCCCGACCCGGAGCGGCGCTGGGCACTGGAACCCTATGAACCCACCGACGAGGACCGTCGGTTCGCCCAGCGGTTCATCGAGTGGAACGACATCGCGTACGGCATCCAGCGCGTCGACGCCTGCCGGGCCCCCGGCGGCGAGCTGCTGCTCGTCGAGCTGGAGGACCTCAACCCGTATCTCTCCCTGGACGTCCTCTCCCCCGAGGTCCGGGACTCCTTCGTCGCGCGGATGAAGACGTCGCTGCGCACGCTGATCGCCGAGGAGGCGCTGTGAACCGCACGGACGGCGGAGCGGGTGATGCCCCGGTGACCGCGAGGCCGGCCATCCGGTGGACCCACGTCTTCGTCGACCGGCCGGCGGCGGACCTCGGACGGGCCCTCGGCTTCTGGACGGCGGTCACCGGCACGAAGCCGTCCGAACGCCGGGGCGAGCGCGGCGAGTTCGTGACGCTGCTACCCGCCGAGGGCGACGCGTACGTGAAGGCGCAGGGCATCCGGGAGGGGTCCGGGGGCGCGCACGTCTGCCTGTCCGCGGAGGACGTGCCGGCCCTGGTGGAGTGGGCGCTGCGGCTCGGTGCCGGGGTCGTCGCGGAGCACGACGGCTGGTCCGTACTCCGGTCCCCCGGAGGGCAGTTGTTCTGCGCGGTGCCGTGGAACGGCGAGTCGGAGCGGCCGCCGGTGACCGAGGGACCGGACGGGACGACGAGCCGGCTGGACCAGGTGAGCATCGACCTGGCGCCGGGCGTGTACGAGGCCGAGACGGTCTTCTGGGGCGAGCTCACGGGGTGGGAGTCCTTCCCCGGAGCGTTCCCGGAGTTCCATGTGATCAGGCCGCCCGCCGGGCTGCCGCTGCGCATCCTGCTGCAGCGCCTCGGCACCGACCGCCCCACCTCGGCCCATCTGGACCTCGCCTGCTCGGACGTCGACGCGGTCCGCGCCCGGCACGAAGCCCTCGGGGCGACGGCGGTCGGCCGGGGCGCGCGATGGACGGTGATGCGGGACCCCGCCGGCGGCACGTACTGCCTGACCGGCCGCGATCCCGCGACGGGCAGCCTGCCCCAGGGCCCCGTCGTGTCGACTCATCTGCCCTAGGGACCGGTCGCGTAGACGCAGACGACGGGCCGGCCGCCACTCGCGCTCGGACAAGGGGGTGTAGGGGGCTCGGAGGAGGGCGACGCTGCCGGGTCCCCGGGGCCGCCCTGCTCGACGGAGTACCAACCGGTGGGCGGTGGCGGCTCCGCCGAGGCCTGGAGCCGGAGCGTGAGGACGCCCCCTCCGATCACGGCGACCGCCCACACCACCAGGATCAGGCGCCACATCCGGCGTCGTCCCCCCGGCACGCTCACGCCGAGGCCGCCCCGCCCCGGCCCCAGACCTCCACGTCCACGACGGCGTCCACGTCGAGCGGCCCGTAGACGTGGGGGAACTCCTCCCCGCCGGGCTCCATCGCCTCGAAGCGGACCGGCGCCGTGAGCCGTTCGGCGTCGATGACGAGGACCACGAGCTCGTCGGGCCCGGTGTAGGAGCCGTACACCATCGCGGCTACGGCGGGGAGTTGGTTCCGCAGCGAGCAGTGGATGAAGCCCTCCTCCTTCAGCGTCCGGCCGCGGGTGGAGATCTCGAAGGTGCCCGACGCACGGGCCGCGTCCCACAGGGAACGCTCGGTCAGATGCAGCAGAGGTTCGGACATGCGGACCACGCTACGGCCGCAGCCGTGCCGCGCGCACTTCCAAATAGCGGCGCTCGGGCAGGCTGAGGGTCTTGGCCGCGGCGGAGGCGTAGGCGTTCCGCGCGGCCTCCGGGTCGCCCGCCCGTTCCAGCAGATGGCCCCGGACGGCATCCAGCCTGTGCCCGGCCGACTCGCCCTCCAGCCGGTCGAGTTCGGCGAGGGCGGCGCGCGGTCCGTGCACCATGGCCACGGCGACCGCGCGGTTGAGGCGTTCGACGGGGCCGGGGACCCGGCGGACGAGGAGGTCGTACAGGCCGAGGATCTCGGTCCAGTCCGTCTCCGGCGGCGAGGGCGCCTCGTCGTGGACCGCGGCGATCGCGGCCCGGAGCGCGTAGGGGCCGGCCGGACCCAGCGCCAGGGCCTCGGTCACCAGCGCCACACCCTCCTCGATCGCCGCCTTGTCCCAGCGGGCGCGGTCCTGTTCGTCGAGGGGGACGAGTTCTCCGTGCGGGCCGGTCCGCGCGGCACGCCGGGCGTCGGTGAGCAGCATCAGCGCGAGCAGTCCGGTCACCTCGCCGTCCTCGGGCAGCAGAAGCCGGACCGTTCGGGTCAACCGGATGGCCTCACGGGCGAGTTCGGCACGCTGGAGCGCCGTGCCGGAGATCGCCGTGTAGCCCTCGTTGAAGATCAGGTAGAGGGTGTGCAGGACGGCGGGGAGCCGTTCCTCCCAGTGGTCGGGACGGGCGAGTCCGACGCCGCGGATCCGCTGCTTGGCCCGGCTGATCCGCTGCGCCATGGTCGCCTCGGGCACCAGGTAGGCCCGCGCGATCTCCGCCGTGGTCAGGCCGCCGACCGCGCGCAGGGTGAGGGCGATCTGCGCGGCCGGAGACAGGGCGGGGTGGCAGCACAGGAAGAGGAGGGAGAGGGTGTCGTCCTGCGACGGGGCGCGGTCCGCGCCCGGCGGCGGCGCCGTGAAGGCGTCCCGCGGTGTCAGCGCCGCGGCCTTCTCCTCCCGCAACCGCCGTGCCTCCTCCGCGCGCAGGGTGTCGACGAGCCGCCGCGAGGCGACCTTGATGAGCCATCCGCGCGGGTTGTCCGGCACTCCCTTCCCGGGCCACTGCCGGGCGGCCGCGAGCAGCGCCTCCTGCGTGGCGTCCTCGGCGGCGTCGAAGTGCCCGTAGCGGCGGACGAGCGCGCCGAGGACCTGCGGCGCGTGGCGGCGCAGCAGGTCCTCGACCTCGGTCGTGCCCCTCATCCCGCTCAGATGTCCCCGGCCCCGTCCTGGATGGGGCGGATGACGACGGGGCGGCCGGTCTGGCCCTTCGGACCGGGGCATCCGGTGACCCGCTCGGCGATCTCGGTGACCCGCTCCAGGCTCGCGCAGTCGACCACCCAGTAGCCGGCCATCAGCTCCTTGGTCTCGCTGTACGGGCCGTCGGTGATCACGGCCTTGCCGTCCGGGCCCAGGGACACCTGACGGGCCAGCGCCGGGTCGGTCAGGCCCTGGGCGTCGACGAGTTCGCCGGATTCGGAGAGGTCGTCGCCGATCGCGCCCATGTAGGCGTACATGGCCTGCAGTTCCCGTTCGCTCCAGGCCGGGGACCCTTCGGACGCCTTGCCCCGCATGGCCTCGTAGTCGGCGTGTGTGCCCTGCACCATCACCAGGTACTTCATGAGTCCGCTCCTTCGGCTTCCTCGGCTCGGACCGCCCGTGGTGGGCGGCTCTCACAGGGGACGTCGGAGCCGGCCCGCGTTTCTCTACACGTTCTCCGCGCGGCTTTCCACGACGTCGTACCGCGGTGGCCGGTGCGCGTCAGGACTGCTCCGCCGCGGCTTCCTCCGGCACATCGTGCCCGTTCTCCTGGTCCTGGGCGTGTCCGTGCCCCTGGGCCTGGTCCTGGGCGTGTCCGTGGCCGGGCTCGTCCGCGTAGGCGGCGCAGTCAGGGTTGCGGCAGGGTCCGGGGCCCCATTTGGGCACCCAGGCGCCCAGGGTTTTGTACCGGTGCACGATCGTGGCGACCGGTTGCCCGCATTCTGGACATACATGCTCATCCGTGCCCATGCCTTCAGGGTAGGACGGCCTCCCCACCGCTTCCTGTCGTACGCCCCGCACCGGGTTCCGGTCGTACGCCCCGCACCGGGCGCGTCCGGCCGCCGCTAAGCCTGCGCCGCTCCCGCCGGACGGGGTTCGCGCCACATCGGCCACATCCGCGGGCCGTCCGGCAGGTCGAGGGGGCGGCCCGCGAGGGCGAACCCGAGCCGTTCGTACAGGGCGCGGCTGCGGGCGTTGCTCGCCTCCAGGTAGGCGGCCACCCCCTCACGGTCGCATCGGTCGAGGACCGCCTCGATCAGCGCGCCGCCGAGGCCTTCGCCCTGGCGCTGCGGCATGACCCCGATCATCCACAGGTATTCGTGAGCCCGCCCCTCGGGGTGGACGGCGGCCGTCAGCCGGCCGATCAGCTCGACGCGTTCGTTGTCCGGGTCGACGGCCTCGCGGAGCTGCGCGGGACCGTCCTCGCCGGCCTCCTCGCCCTCACCGTCGCCTTCGTGGTTCCCGGTGGCGGGGACGGACAGCCACAGCGCGCACGCCGAACCGTCCTCGGCCAGATCGACACGCCCCTCGGCGAGCACGACATCGGTGAACGCCGCCATCAGACGGGGGTGCTTCGCGCGGCGCCGCGCCGGGTCGGGGAAGACCCAGTTGCTCACCGGATCGTCCTGGAAGGCCTCGTCCAGCAGCCGGACGACCAGCTCCCGGTCCGCCTCGCCCGCCACCCGGATCGCCACACCCATGACCAGCCCCACCCTTCGCCCCAACCAGCCTCGACCGTACGGCGGTTGAGCCTAATACGCCTGCGCGCCGGTCCACCGCCCCCGGGGTACGCGAGCGCCCCCGGCCGGCGGGGTCCGACGTCGGAGCGGGCGCGGGGCGCGGGCCTGCGGTGCGGGGCCCGCACGCCGTGGGGCCGTGCGGGGCCCGCCCCTCCGGAGCCGGGCACCGCGCGGATGTCAGGTTCCGTGCGGTGCCCGGGGGTTCCGGGGCCCTCGACCGGAGCGCGGGACCGGTCAGCTGCTGCGCCGCGTGACGAACTCGGCGAGTGCGAGGAGGCCGCCCGCCGCCTCCGGGTCGGGGACCGCGCGGGACAGTTCGTGCATCGCCCGGGACATCCGGTCGGCCGCCTGGACCTGGGCCCAGTCACGCCCGCCCGCCCGCTCGACGGCCAGCGCCGTGCGCTCCAGCTCTCCTTCCCGGTAGGGCGCCGCGTACAGCTCGGCGAGTTCGGCGGCCGCCGGGGTGCCCGAGGTGAGCGCGGCGACCACGGGCAGCGACTTCTTGCGGACGGCGAGGTCCGCTCCCGCCGGTTTGCCGGTGCGGCCCGGGTCTCCCCAGATCCCGATCACGTCGTCGATGAGCTGGAAGGCGAGCCCCGCCTCCCGGCCGAAGGCGTCGAGCGCCTCGACGTCCTCGGCGTCCGCCCCCGCGTACAGCCCGCCGATGGCGCAGGCGCTGCCGAGCAGGGCGCCCGTCTTCGCCTCGGCCATGGCGAGGCACTCGTCGAGGGTGACCTCCTGCGGGCCGAGCTTCTCCATGGCCGTGTCCGTGTGCTGTCCGGCGCACAGCTCGACGACGCAGCCCGCGAGCCGGGCGGCGGCCGCCGAGGACGCGGGGTGCGGATCCTCGGCCAGCATCCGCAGGGCCAGGGCCTGCAGGGCGTCCCCGGCGAGGATCGCGTCGGCGTCGCCGAACACGGTCCACGCGGTGGGGCGGTGTCTGCGGGTGGTGTCCCGGTCCATCACGTCGTCGTGCAGCAGGGTGAAGTTGTGGATCAGCTCCACCGCGGCGGCCGCCCGTACGGCCGCCGTGTGCTGTCCGCCGAGGGCCTGGACCGCGCTCAGCACGAGCGCGGGCCGGATGGCCTTGCCGGCGTTCCCCGCCCCGGGCGTGCCGTCCGCCTGCTCCCACCCGAAGTGGTAGAGCGCGATCCGGCGCATCGAGCCCGGCAGCGAGTCGAGCGCCCGGCGCAGTTCGGGGTCGACGCAGGCCCGCGCCCGTTCCAGGACGACCGCGGCCTCCGAGGCGTCGAGCGGGCCGTGCGCGCCCGGTCTCTCCGCGGGCCTCGCGCCGGGAACCCGTCGGTCCGCGGGTCCCGGCGGACGGCGTCCGCCGGGAATCCCGGCCGGTCCCTGCCGCGTCCGGGTCGTCACCGCCATCGGCCGATCTCGACGTTCTCCAGGATGCCGAGCGCGTCCGGCACGAGGACGGCGGCCGAGTAGTACGCCGTCACCAGGTAGGAGATGATCGCCTGTTCGTTGATGCCCATGAAGCGCACCGACAGGCTCGGTTCGATCTCGTCCGGGATGCCCGCCTGCTGGAGCCCGACCACTCCCTGTTCGGCCTCGCCGGTTCGCATGGCGATGATCGAGGTCGTACGGGCGTCACTGACCGGGATCTTGTTGCACGGGAAGATCGGCACCCCGCGCCAGGTCGGGATGCGGTTGCCGGCCACCTCGATGCTCTCGGGGACGAGCCCGCGCTTGTTCAGTTCGCGGCCGAACGCGGAGATCGCGCGCGGATGGGCGAGGAACAGCTTGGTGCCGCGCCGGCGGCTGAGCAGTTCGTCCATGTCGTCCGGGCTCGGCACTCCGTCGTGGGGCTGGAGCCGCTGGTCGTACTCGCAGTTGTTGAGCAGGCCGAACTCGCGGTTGTTGATGAGCTCGTGCTCCTGGCGCTCCTTCAACGCCTCCACGGTGAGCCGCAACTGCTGCTCGGTCTGGTTCATCGGCTGGTTGTAGAGGTCGGCCACACGGGTGTGCAGCCGCAGGACGGTCTGGGCGATGCTCAGTTCGTACTCGCGCGGGGACGCCTCGTAGTCCACGAAGGTGCCCGGGATGTCCTGCTCGCCGGTGTGGCCGGCCGCGAGGTCGATCTCCTTCTCGCCGTACTTGTTGGTGCGCTGCGAGGGAATCGCGCGCAGTTCCGTGAGGTGTTCGCGCAGGGACTCGGAGCGTTCCGCCACCATTTCGAGGTCCTGGCGGGGCAGCACGAGCACGGTCACCGCCGTCACCGCGCGGGCCGTGTACTCCCAGATGGCCTCCGGGTCGATGAGCGCCTGTTCGCCGAAGTACGCGCCGTCGGCGAGGACACCGAGCACCGCGTCGCCTCCGTAGGGGCCGGTGCCGATCTTCTCGACCTTGCCGTGCGCCAGGAGGAACACCTCCTCGGCCCGGCTGCCGAACGAGGCCAGCACCTCCCCCGGGGCGAACTCCCGCTGCTGGCACCGCTGGGCGAGCTCACCCAGTACCTCGGGGTCCTCGTACGACCGCAGTACGGACAGTTCTCCGAGCTCCGCGGGGATGACCTGGACGCGGTCCCCGGTCTTGACGAACGTCACTCGGCCGTCGCCCACCGAGTAGCTGAGCCGCCGGTTCACGCGGTACGTGCCACCTTGGACGTTCACCCACGGAAGCATGCGCAGCAGCCACCGCGAGCTGATCTCCTGCATCTGTGGCGCGGACTTGGTGGTGGTGGCCAGGTTCCGCGCGGCTGATGTGCCGAGACTCTGCTGCGGACGGTTCTGCTCCGCGCGGACCTCTTCGCCTACCGACATGAAAATTGCCCTCCCGGTCGTGCACTGATCTTCGCGGCCAAGCCTTTCATCACGGAGTGTGCTGATGCCATTACACGAATGAGGGGGAATGGATCACTCCGGAGCTGGGCAGAGGCGGCCGCTCCGCGCCGCGGCTGACCGGATCGGCTCGCACGCTGTACGAACGGCTGGTTCCGGCCACCCGGCCGGTTATAGAAGCTGCGGTACCAGACGGCCGCGGCAGGGCGGCCGGCGTACAGCGCGAAGGAGTCGGCCATGGCATCGCCCATGTCCGCGGGCAGGTTCCTGGACCGGATCAGGGACGAAGGCGTCCATGTCGTCGAGGTCGGCGACTGGGAGCACCACAACCGCAATCACAAGGGCCCGTGGGGGCCGGTGCACGGGGTGATGATCCACCACACGGTGACCTCGGGCAGCTCGCTCACGGTCGGGCTGTGCCGCGAGGGCCGCGAGGATCTGCCCGGACCGCTGTGCCACGGGGTCATCACCAAGGACGGCGTCGTCCACCTGGTCGGCTACGGCCGCGCCAACCACGCGGGGCTCGGCGACGACGACGTGCTGCGCGCGGTGATCGCCGAGAAGGCGCTGCCGCACGACAACGAGGCGAACACCGACGGCAACCGCCACTTCTACGGCTTCGAGTGCGAGAACCTCGGCGACGGCAGGGACCCGTGGCCCGAGGCGCAGCTCGACGCCATCGCCAAGGTCTGCGCCGCGATCTGCCGGTTCCACGACTGGACGGAACGCTCGGTCATCGGCCACCTGGAGTGGCAGCCGGGAAAGGTGGACCCGCGCGGCTTCACGATGAACTCCCTGCGGGCGCGCGTCCGCGAACTCCTGAAGTGAACTAAGCCGCCGGGCACCGGGACCGACGCCGGGCCCGGCGGACGACCACCCTCCCGGACCCCGTGTCCGACCGTCACCCCCGGACGGAGCGTCGGCCCCGCCCCGCGCCGAGCACCCGGCCGTCCGCACACCCGGCCGTCCGCCGGGCCCCCGGGTGCACCGGGTCGCGCCCGGACCCCCGTCCGGCCCGTCCCCCTGCCCCCGCGTCCGGCGCTCCCCGGACAGGTGTCCGACAATGAACGGGTGATCGGTCACGACGCCCCGCCCGGCCCCGGTGGCACCCCGCCGCGGCTTCCGTCGCCCGTCGTGGAGGCCGTGGACCCCCGCTTCGCGGGGCGGGGGGTCCGGCTGGTGCTGAAGCGGGACGATCTGATCCACCCGGAGCTGATCGGCAACAAGTGGCGCAAGCTGACGCCGAACCTCGACGCGGCGGGCGGCCGCACGCTGGTCACCTTCGGCGGGGCCTACTCGAACCATCTGCGCGCCACCGCCGCCGCGGGCCGGCTCCTCGGACTGCCCACGCTGGGCGTGGTCCGGGGCCAGGAGCTGGCCGACCGCCCCCTCAACCCCTCCCTGGCCCGCTGCGCCGCCGACGGCATGCGCCTCCACTTCGTCGACAGATCGACGTACCGGCACAAGACGGACCCCGGGACGCTGGCCGGGATCCTGCGCGCGACGGGCACCGAGGACGCGTACGTGGTGCCCGAGGGCGGCAGCAACGCCCTCGCCGTACGCGGCTGCCGGGCACTCGGCGAGGAACTGCGGGACACGGACGGCGTCGACGTGGCCGCCCTCGCCTGCGGCACCGGCGGCACCCTCGCGGGGATGGCCGCCGGTCTCGCCCCGGGCCAGCGGGCGCTGGGCGTCCCCGTCCTGCGGGGCGGCTTCCTCGACGCCGACACGGCGGCGCTCCAGGAGGACGCGTTCGGCGGCCGGCGCGGGACCTGGTCCCTCGACCACCGCTTCCACTTCGGCGGCTACGCCCGCACCACACCCGAACTCGACGCCTTCGCGGAGGACTTCGAGCAGCGGCACGGACTGCCCGTCGAACGTCTCTATGTCGCCAAGATGCTCTACGGACTTGTCGCCCTCGCCGCGGAAGGGGCGTTCCCGCGCGGCACGACGGTGGCCGCGGTGATCACCGGGGCGCCGTTCCCCGCACCCGAGGCCGCGCCTCAGGCCGCTTCCCGGTAGGCCGCCGCCTCCTCCAGGTCCAGCCGGCGCAGCAGCGTGCGCAGCATCTCGTCGTCGATGTAGCGCAGGTCGCGCAGCTTGACGAAGACGTCACGCTCGGCGCCGATCATCTCGCGGGAGAGACGGCGGTAGGTGTCGTCCGCGGTCTCGCCGGTGACGGGGTTGACCGCGCCGAGCCGCTCCCAGACGGCGTTGCGGCGCCGCTCCATGACCGAGCGCAGGCGCTCGGTCAGCGGCGGCGGCAGGGCGTTGCGCTCGTCGGCGAGGAGTTCGTCGAGGCGCGCCTCGGCCGCGCGGGACGCCTGTGCCTGGGCGTTGGCCTCGGCGAGCGTCTCGGCCTGCGTGTCGCGTCCCGGCAGCTTCAGCAGCCGGATGAGCGGGGGCAGGGTCAGGCCCTGCACGACCAGGGTGCCGATGACGGTGGTGAAGGTCAGGAAGAGGATCAGGTTGCGCTCGGGGAAGAGGTCGCCGCCGTCGACGGTGAGCGGGATCGAGAAGGCGATGGCGAGCGAGACGACGCCGCGCATCCCGGCCCAGCCGATGATGAACGGCCCCTTCCAGGTGGGGTTGGCCTCGCGTTCGCGGATGCGCGCCGACAGCAGGCGGGGCAGGAAGGTGGCCGGGTACACCCACATGAACCGGGTCGCGACGACGACGAGGAAGAGGGCGAGGGCGTACCAGGCGGCGGTCGTCCCCTCGTAGGATCCGAGGCCCTTGAGGACGACGGGGAGCTGGAGTCCGATCAGCGCGAACACCGCGGACTCCAGGACGAAGGCGACCATCTTCCACACCGCCTCCTCCTGGAGCCGGGTCGCGAAGTCCACCTCCCAGGAGCGGTGTCCGAGGTAGAGCGCGACGACGACCACCGCGAGCACTCCGGAGGCATGGAACTGCTCGGCGATGCCGTAGGCGACGAAGGGGATCAGCAGGGACAGGGTGTTCTGCAGGAGCGCCTCGTTCATGTGGGTGCGCAGCCAGTGGATGGGGATCATCAGCACGAGCCCGACGGCGACTCCGCCGACCGCCGCGAGCAGGAACTCGCCGATGCCGCCCGCCCAGGTCGCGCCCTCGCCGACCGCCGCGGCGAGCGCCACCTTGTAGGCGGTGATCGCGGTCGCGTCGTTCACCAGGGACTCGCCCTGCAGGATCGTGGTGAGCCGCGAGGGCAGGCCCACCCGGCGCGCCACGGCCGTCGCGGCGACCGCGTCCGGCGGCGCGACCACGGCGCCGAGGACGAGCGCCGCGGGCAGCGGCAGACCCGGCACGAGCAGATAGGCGGCCCAGCCGACCACGAGGGTCGCGAAGAGGACGTAGCCGACCGACAGCAGCGCGACGGGCCTCAGCTGGGCCCTGAGGTCGAGATAGGAGCTGTCGGTGGCCGCCGTGTAGAGCAGCGGCGGCAGCACCAGCGGGAGCACGACGTCGGGGTCGAGCTCGTACGCGGGCACCCCGGGGACGTACGAGACCGCCAGGGCCACGGCGACGATCAGCAGGGGTGCCGGGACGGGGGTGCGACGGGCCGCCCCGGCGACCGCCGCGCTCCCCGCGACCAGCAACAGCAGTGGCAACACGTCCATCGTCTTCCGCCCACCCTCGTTCTTCCGTGCGGTCCCCCGCACGCCCGGCAATTGCGCGCGGTGTCCCGCACGCCCGACGTAACCTGGCAATCATGAAACAGTGCACGCACGCCGACGCGCTGCCGCAGCCCGAACCCGACCCCGGGAGCGAGACCTGCCTGGAGTGCGTGGCCGCCGGTACGCACCCGGTGCAGCTTCGGCTGTGTCTGGAGTGCGGGCATCTCGCCTGTTGCGACTCCTCACCACTGCGGCACGCCTCGGAGCACCACAACGCCACCGGCCATCCGATCATGCGCACGTTCGAGCAGGGGGAGGACTGGCGTTGGTGTTTCGTGGACCACGTCCTCGTCTGAGCCGTGGATCACGTACGCGCGTGACTCCCGATCGGGACGGTTCGAGCGTCTGACGTCTGGGTACGTCAACCCGGCGCGCGCTCTTCCTATTTGGGGCCGTAGACCTCTAGCCACTGTCCGTACTCATGGGCTTACTATGAGTGACAGCAAGGGGCGGGGTCCCCAGGACAGGAAAGTCGGGAGCGCGGTAGCGTCACCGCAGAACGACGTAGCGCGTTACCCCGGGGGGCGACCCTCGGCCCCCGAAAGAGCTCGAATGAGCTTGTACCACCATGGAGGTGAGGGTGTCCCAGATCGCAGGCGAGCCCGCGACGAAGGACTTCGTGGAAGTCCGGCTGCCGGCCGCGGGTGCCTACCTGTCGGTACTGCGTACGGCCACGGCCGGGCTGGCGGCCCGTTTGGACTTCACCCTCGACGAGATCGAGGATCTGCGCATCGCGGTGGACGAGGCCTGCGCGATCCTGCTGCAGCAGGCCGTCCCCGGTTCGGTGCTCAGCTGTGTCTTCCGGCTGATCGACGATTCGCTGGAGGTCACGGTCTCGGCGCCGACCACCGACGGTCACGCTCCGTCACGTGACACGTTCGCGTGGACCGTCCTGTCGGCTCTCGCGGGCAAGGTCGACTCCACCGTCGCCGAGGACAAGACCGTTTCGATCAGCCTCTACAAACAACGCGGCGCGGGACCCGGGCCGGCGTGAGGAACGGGGACGGGCCGGTGCGGGACGAAGAGCGCGGCACACGGGAGCCTCCCGCGGAGCGCGCCGACGGTCCGGGTGGGCCGCGGCACACGGCGGACGGCGTCGACGGCATCCCCGAACAGGCCCGGCCGCATCCGGAGATCGGCGTCTCCTCGGCGGCAGCGGCGCAGCCGGGAGCCTTCCCCGTCCGGGGAGGTCCCCCCGGTTCGAGCGCGGCCGAGGACACGGGGGAAGAGCCTCGAGCTCGGGAAATGGTGACGGGCGGGACTATGAGCGAGCACGAGCGAGACGCGGAGCAGAACGTGCAGGGCGCGCAGCACGAGCGGGAGCCCGGGCAGGGCGCGCAGGACGAGCAGGGTGTGAAGGACGCGCAGGGTGTGCAGGACGCCCTGCGGATCCAGCACACGCCGGGCGAGCGGCACGACCCGCAGGACCGCAGCGGGGCGCGGGCGATGTTCGTCGAGCTGCGCAAGCTGCAGGACGGCAGCGCCGAGTACGCGGAGCTGCGCAATCAGCTCGTCCGCATGCACCTGCCGCTCGTCGAGCACCTGGCCCGCCGCTTCCGCAACCGCGGTGAGCCGCTGGACGACCTGACCCAGGTCGCGACGATCGGGCTGATCAAGTCGGTCGACCGGTTCGACCCGGAGCGCGGTGTCGAGTTCTCGACGTACGCGACCCCGACGGTGGTCGGCGAGATCAAGCGGCACTTCCGCGACAAGGGCTGGGCGGTGCGCGTCCCGCGCCGTCTCCAGGAGCTGCGCCTGGCGCTGACGACGGCGACCGCGGAGCTCTCCCAGCTCCACGGCCGCTCGCCGACGGTCCACGAGCTGGCCGAGAAGCTGGCCATCTCGGAGGAGGAGGTCCTGGAGGGCCTGGAGTCCGCCAACGCGTACTCCACGCTGTCCCTGGACGTCCCCGACACCGACGACGAGTCCCCGGCGGTCGCGGACACCCTGGGCGCCGAGGACGAGGCGCTGGAGGGCGTCGAGTACCGCGAGTCGCTGAAGCCCCTCCTCGAGGACCTGCCGCCGCGGGAGAAGCGGATCCTGCTCCTTCGCTTCTTCGGCAACATGACCCAGTCGCAGATCGCGCAGGAGGTCGGCATCTCGCAGATGCACGTCTCGCGGCTGCTGGCCCGCACGCTGGCCCAGCTCCGGGAGAAGCTCCTCGTCGAGGAGTGAGCCGCGCTACTTCTCTTCGCGTACGTCGCCGCCGGGCCCTCGGATGCCGAGGGCCCGCGTCGTTTCCGGGTTGGCCAGCAGCACCAGGGCCGTCAGCGCGACGACCGCGAGGGCGATGCCGGCGGGGATCGCGACGCTGTCGGCCCGCAGGAGGGTGTAGGCGACGGGCAGCGCCATGATCTGGGTGACCAGGGCCGGGCCCCTGCTCCAGGAGCGGCGCAGCAGCAGTCCGCGGGCGGCGAGCAGCGGCAGCAGCGCGAGCGCGACCAGCGTGACGCCGCCGGTGACGGCCTGGGTCCGGTTGTCGGGGTTGCCGGTGAGGCCGAGGACGAGGACGCAGATGCCGCCCGCGACGAGGGCGGCCCCCTCCAGCGCGGCCAGCGCCGCGGCGGCGGTCAGCCGTCCGGGACGGGCGTCGGAGTGGGGGGCGTCAGGGGTGGGGTTCTGCTCACGGCTCACCCCCGAAGAGTAGCCGCCGCATCCGGAGGCCCGGATGCCCCCCGGGCCGGGAACCGCAGGGCGGCGGGAGTCTCGCCGGGCCGAATCCGCACCCCGCCGCCACCTGCGGACTCTTACTTGATCCCTACCTCGGTCTGGGACGAGTACCACTCAGTAGGTACGCTGCATCGCATGCGTGCACTTCTCGTGGTCAATCCGGCGGCAACCACCACCAGTGCGCGCACGCGCGACGTCCTGATCCACGCGTTGGCCAGTGAGATGAAGCTGGACGTCGTCATGACCGAGTACCGCGGGCACGCCCGGGACCTCGGCCGGCAGGCCGCCGACAGCGAGGACATAGACCTGGTCGTGGCCCTCGGCGGGGACGGCACGGTCAACGAGGTCGTGAACGGTCTGCTGCACCGGGGCCCCGACCCCGACCGCCTGCCCGGGCTCGCCGTGGTCCCCGGCGGCTCCACCAACGTCTTCGCCCGCGCCCTCGGCCTGCCGAACGATCCCGTGGAGGCGACCGGCGCCCTGCTGGACGCGCTGCGCGAGGAGCGCGAGCGCACGGTCGGCCTCGGTCTGGCGGCGGGCACCCCCGGCACCGAGGACGAGTCCGTCCCCTCCCGCTGGTTCACCTTCTGCGCCGGCCTCGGCTTCGACGCGGGTGTCGTGGGGCGGGTCGAACAGCAGCGCGAGCTCGGCCGGCGGTCCACGCATGCGCTGTATCTGCGCCAGGTGCTGCGGCAGTTTCTGGACGATCCGCACCGCCGGCACGGAGTGATCACCCTGGAGCGCCCCGGCGCCGACCCGGTCACCGATCTGGTCCTGTCGATCGTCTGCAACACCTCGCCGTGGACGTTTCTCGGCAATCGTCCGGTGTACGCGACACCTAAGGCCTCGTTCGATACCGGACTCGACGTACTCGCGCTCAGCCGCATGTCGACGCCCGCCGTCGCCCGGTATGCCACCCAGTTGCTCACTTCGTCCCCCGAGCGTGGACCCCACGGCAAGCACGCCGTCACCCTGCATGACATGGCGGACTTCACCTTGCATTCGAAGGTCCCGCTCCCCCTTCAGATGGACGGCGACCATCTGGGACTGCGTACAAGCGTGACGTTCACAGGCGTACGCCGTGCACTGCGTGTGATTGTGTGAGTGGAAGGGCCCAAACTCCTTTCACTCGAACGTTTAGACCACGGTCCACCCCATGGAAGTACGGCTGTGACTCAGCCGACACCGAGGAATCAAAAAAAACTTTCCGGAAGGGGTTGTATCCGCCGCTGAGGTTTGCGAGTCTCTACGTGGCGCTCGGGACGGCCCACAACATCGGCCCCACAGAGCACCGGAACCCCTCCTCAATTCTTAGGACCACACCAGTCCGTCTGGTTGTCGGCCCTTCACTTGTTGAGGGATTCGTGAAAGCGTTCACATTCACAAGCAACGTGCATGTAATACCAAGGAGAGGTAGCAGCCATGGACTGGCGTCACAACGCCGTTTGCCGCGAGGAAGACCCCGAGCTCTTCTTCCCCATCGGCAACACCGGTCCTGCGCTGCTGCAGATCGAGGAAGCCAAGGCCGTCTGCCGCCGCTGCCCCGTCATGGAGCAGTGCCTGCAGTGGGCGCTCGAGTCCGGCCAGGACTCCGGCGTCTGGGGTGGCCTCAGCGAGGACGAGCGCCGCGCAATGAAGCGCCGTGCCGCCCGCAACCGAGCTCGTCAGGCCACCGCCTGACGTTCCACCCCGCACGAGCCTGAGCTTGGCGGCGCGTACAGCGAGTACGCAACTCCCGCCCCCGAGCCGCAGCGCGCAGTACCCCGATGCGCTTGATGCAACGAGCTTTCAGCCCCGGACCACCTGGTGGTCCGGGGCTCATTGCTGTTCGCGCCCGGAACCGGTCACTGTGAGTGACGCACACCCGGGAACACCGACCCGCCCCGCGTACGGGCCATGCGTGCGGCCCGTACGCGGGGCGGGTGCCGCCGGGTCACTTGGGCACGACGACCGGGATGTCCAGGAGCACCTGGGTGCCGCGCTCCGGGGCGGGCACCATGTCGAAGCTGCCGCCCAACTCGCCCTCCACCAGCGTCCGTACGATCTGGAGGCCGAGGTTGCCCGAGCGGTGCGGGTCGAAGCCCTCCGGCAGTCCGACCCCGTCGTCCTGCACGGTGACCAGCAGCCGGGCCTCCCTCGAGGTGCCGCCGCGCACCGCGGAGACCTCGACGGTGCCCCGGTCGCCCTCGCGGAAGCCGTGCTCCAGCGCGTTCTGCAGGACCTCGGTGAGCACCATGGAGAGCGGGGTCGCGACCTCGGCGTCCAGGATGCCGAAGCGTCCGGTGCGCCGGCCGGTGACCTTGCCGGGCGAGATCTCGGCGACCATGGCGAGCACCCGGTCGGCGATCTCGTCGAACTCCACCCGCTCGTCCAGGTTCTGGGAGAGCGTCTCGTGCACGATCGCGATCGAGCCGACCCGGCGCACGGCCTCCTCCAGGGCCTCCCGGCCCCGGTCCGAGTCGATGCGCCGCGCCTGCAGCCGCAGCAGGGCCGCCACCGTCTGAAGGTTGTTCTTCACCCGGTGGTGGATCTCCCGGATGGTGGCGTCCTTGGTGATCAATTCGCGCTCGCGGCGGCGCAGTTCGGTGACATCGCGGAGCAGGACCAGGGAACCGACGCGGGTGCCCTTGGGCTTGAGCGGGATCGCCCGGAGCTGGATCACCCCGTCGGCGCTCTCGATCTCGAACTCGCGGGGCGCCCAGCCGCTGGCGACCTTCGACAGCGCCTCGTCCACCGGGCCCCGGGACGGGGCCAGTTCGGCGGTCGTGGTGCCGAGGTTGTGCCCCACCAGGTCGGAGGCGAGACCGATGCGGTGGTACGCCGAGAGCGCGTTCGGCGAGGCGTACTGGACGATGCCGTCCGCGTCCAGACGGATCAGCCCGTCGCCGACCCGGGGCGAGGCGTCCATGTCGACCTGCTGGTCGGGGAACGGGAAGGTGCCCGCCGCGATCATCTGGGCGAGGTCGGAGGCGCTCTGCAGATAGGTCAGTTCGAGGCGGCTCGGGGTGCGCACGGTGAGCAGGTTGGTGTTGCGCGCGATGACACCGAGGACGCGGCCGTCACGTCGTACGGGGATGGACTCGACCCGGACGGGCACCTCCTCGCGCCATTCGGGATCGCCCTCGCGCACGATCCGGCCCTCGTCGAGCGCCGCGTCCAGCAGGGGGCGGCGGCCGCGCGGGACCAGATGGCCGACCATGTCGTCCTGGTACGAGGTGGGCCCCGTGTTGGGGCGCATCTGGGCGACCGAGACGTAGCGGGTGCCGTCGCGTGTGGGGACCCACAGGACGAGGTCGGCGAAGGAGAGGTCGGAGAGCAGCTGCCACTCCGAGACCAGCAGATGCAGCCACTCGAGATCGGAGTCGTCGAGGGCTGTGTGCTGGCGTACGAGGTCGTTCATGGAGGGCACGTGTGCGAGCGTACCCGGAGGATCCGACAGGTCCCGAAATCGGCCGCGCGTCCGGGGCTCCAGGGGGGCCGCACGGCCCCCGGAGACACCCGCGGGCCGCGGCGCCTGGGAGGGACCCTCAACCCTCCCGGCACCGCAGCCCGGAGCAACAACGGCCGTGGGGTGTGCGGTCCCGGTCGGCCGAAGAGAGGAGCCGGTGCAGTCAGGGCAGAGAGCGCCGGTTCCTCGGTCCGTCTTCCTGTGCGGGGAAGACGGAGGCTTGTTCAGTTTCTCAGAGCATTGTGGACTAGACCATGGTTCCGCGTCCATGCGTCGGCGGTCGTGTCCGAGCCGCGTCCACACCCCCTGGATCTACGGTTGTTGTTCACCGTCCGCTCATCCAACACCAGGAACTCCCCTCAGGCTATCCCGCTTCGGTCCTCGGTACGGGCCGATCGCCGGGGCGACGGGAGGGTGACGCTCTGATAGATTGGTCTATACCACATGTGTCCCCCTTCGGATTCGACGCGTTCCTGAGTCCCCTCTCCAGATCGGCAGGCCCAGCGTGGAAGTTGTCATCGTCCCGGACGCCAAGGCGGGCGGCGAGCTGATCGCCACGGCCATGGCGGAACTGCTCAGGCGCAAGCCCGACGCGCTGCTCGGCGTGGCCACCGGCTCGACGCCGCTGCCCATCTACGCGGCGCTCGCGGCCGAGGTGGGTTCCGGTGCCGTGGACGCCTCGCGCGCGCGCATCGCCCAGCTCGACGAGTACGTGGGGCTGCCGGCCGAGCACCCCGAGTCCTACCGCTCCGTGCTGCGCCGCGAGGTCCTGGAGCCGCTGGGCATCGGCATGGACGCCTTCATGGGCCCCGACGGCACGGCGCAGGACGTCCAGGCCGCGTGCGAGGCGTACGACAGGGCGCTGGCGGCCGCCGGCGGGGTCGACCTCCAGTTGCTGGGCATCGGCACGGACGGGCACATCGGGTTCAACGAACCGTGCTCCTCGCTCGCCTCGCGGACCCGCATCAAGACGCTGACCGAGCAGACCCGGGTCGACAACGCCCGGTTCTTCGACGGCGACATCGAACAGGTGCCGCACCACGTCATCACCCAGGGCATCGGCACGATCCTGGAGGCACGGCACCTGGTGCTGCTCGCGACCGGCGAGGGCAAGGCGGACGCGGTGGCGGCGACGGTCGAGGGGCCGGTCGCGGCCGTCTGCCCGGCCTCCGCGCTGCAGTTGCACCCGCACGCCACGGTGGTCGTCGACGACGCCGCCGCCTCCAAGCTGAAGCTCGGGGACTACTTCCGTCAGACGTTCGCCGCCAAGCCGGAGTGGCAGGGGATCTGACAGGCGGGGCCCGGCGCGAGCGCCGGGCCCGCGGACACGCACCGGTGCCGGGCACTCCCCCCGTGGGAGTGCCCGGCACCGGTGCGTGGTGGCCCGTGGGCCGGTCCGCCGGGCGGATCCGACGCCGCGGACCGCCCTAGGCGCCCGCGATGACCTCCGCGGCGGCCTGGCCGCACACCCGCGCGGCGCCGTGGGTGGCGATGTGCAGGGCTCCGCGGGGCGCCGACTGGGGGACGCCCATCTCGACCACGACGGTGTCGGGGCGGGACGCGAGCAGCGTGTCGAGGGCGGCCGCCATCCAGGGGTGACGGTGTTCGTCGCGGACCACCGCGACGAGGGGCCGCCCGGCGGCGGCCGCGAGCGCCGCGGAGCCCGCGTCCTCGCCGGTGAATCCGGCGGTCTCGGTGCCGGGAAGCAGCCGTGCCAGCTCCGCCGCCACGCCCCAGGGGGTCTCGTCGCCGACGGCGATGTTCGCGACCGGGGTGAGCGCGGCGACGAAGGGGGCCTCGGTGAGCGGGGTGTACGACGCGGAGCGGGTCACGGTCAGCGCGCGCCGGGCGGCGACCAGGCCCACCTCGGCGACCGGGCCGGCCGGAACGCCGTCGGTGCCCTCGGAACCGTCCGCGCCGTCGGAGCCGCCCGCGCTGCCCGTACCGGCCTCACTGCCCGTACCGTTCGCACCGCCGGTGACACCCGTACCGCCTGTACCGTTCACGCCGGCCGCACCGCTCGCACCACCCGTACCGCCCGAGATGTTCGAGCCGTTCGAGCCGTTCAAGCCATTCGTGGACGAGAGGACCGCCGGGCCCGGGACGGCCGGGGAGGCCGTGCGTGCCGCGGCTGCCGAGGCCGTCCACTCGGCCAGCGCCCGTACCCGGTTCGCCGCGTCCGCGAGGCGTTCCTCGGGAAGCTCGCCGTCCCGGACGGCGGAGACGAGGGCGTCGCGCAGCCGGCGCACGGTGTCGTCGTCCGCCAGTCCCCCGCCGACGCAGATGGCGTCGGCGCCGGCCGCGATCGCGAGCACGCTGCCCCGCTCGATGCCGTAGGTCGCCGCGATGGCCTGCATCTCCATGCCGTCGGTGACGATGAGCCCGTCGTAGCCGAGCTCCTCGCGCAGCAGGCCCGTGAGGATGCGGCGGGAGAGGGTGGCCGGGCGGTCCGGGTCCAGGGCCGGGACGAGGATGTGCGCGCTCATCACGGCCCGGCTGCCCGCGGCGATGGCGGCCCGGAACGGGACGAGTTCGCGGGAGTGGAGGACGGAGAGGTCCGCGTCGATGCGCGGCAGGGCGTGGTGGGAGTCCACCGCGGTGTCCCCGTGGCCCGGGAAGTGCTTGGTGCAGGCGGCGACGCCGGCTTCCTGGAGGCCGGTGACGTAGGCGGCCGTGTGCCGGGCCACCAGTCCGGTGTCGGCACCGAAGGACCGTACGCCGATCACCGGGTTGGCGGGGTTGGAGTTCACGTCGGCGGACGGCGCCCAGTTGAGGTTCACCCCGCACGCGGCCAGCCGGCGGCCGAGCTCGCGGGCGACCTCCTCGGTGAGCGCCACGTCGTCGACGGCGCCCAGCGCGTGGTTGCCGGGGAAGGACGACCCGGTGCGCACCTCCAGACGGGTGACGTCACCGCCCTCCTCGTCGATGGCGACCAGGACGTCGTCACGTTCGGCACGCAACTGGGCGGTCAGTGCCGCCAGTTGATCGGGCGAGGCGATGTTGCGGCCGAACAGGCCGACGGAGGCGAGGCCCTCACCGAGGCGGCGCAGCAGCCAGTCCGGAGCCGTGGTCCCGGTGAAACCGGGCTGGAGCACGGTCAGGGCGTCGCGCGTCAGGGTGTCTGTACCGCTGGCGAATGTCGTCATCGGGTGGCGTTATCCCTTCACGGCGCCCGCGGTCAGACCCGCGGCCATCTTGCGCTGGACGAGGAGGAACAGGACGACGATCGGCACGGCCATCATGGTGGCTCCGGCCATCATCGGGGCGTACTCGGTGCCGTGCTTGGTGGTGAAGTTGCCCAGCCAGACGGTGGCCGTCTGGTTCTGCTGGCTCAGCAGCATCAGGGCGTAGAGGTATTCGTTCCACGCCTGGATGAAGGCGTAGACGGACGTCGCGACCATGCCGGGGGCCAGCAGCGGGAAGACCACGCGGATGAAGGCGCCCGTGCGGCTGCATCCGTCGACCATCGCCGCCTCCTCCAGCTCCTTCGGGATGTTGACGATGAAGCCGCGCAGCGTCCACACCGTGAAGGGGAGGATGAAGGTCAGGTACGTGATGATCAGACCGGAGAGCTTGTCGTACTGGTCCAGGTCGTTCAGCAGCAGGAAGACCGGGATGATCATGGCGACGAGCGGGATCATCTGCACCGCGAGGATGCCCACGATCACGACCTTGCGGCCGCGAAAGGCGAAGCGGGAGATGGCCAGCGCGGCCAGCATCCCGACCACGATGCCGATCACGACCACCGCGAGGGAGACGATCAGGCTGCGGCCCACCGGGCCCCAGAAGTCGGCGATGTCGAGCGCGCGGCGGAAGTTGTCGAGCGTGAACCCGGTCGGGAACAGGCTGGGGTCGGGGTCGATCGCGTCCTTGGCCGGCTTGATCGCCGTGTTGAGCATCCAGTAGACGGGGAAGCCCGCCGTGAGGAAGACGAGCAGGCCGATCAGGTTCCAGCCGAGCTTGGACTTGCGGGGCCCGGAGGACTTCCGCCCCGTGGCGGACCTACGCCCGGACGTGGCGACGGCACTCATTCGACCTCTCCGATCTGGAGCATCTGACGCATGTAGACGGCGACCACGCCGAGGAGCAGCAGCACGGTGAGCACGGCGATCGCCGACCCCTGGGCGTAGTCGTTGACGACGAAGGCACGGTCGTACGAGTACGTGGTGAGGAGCTGGAACTCCGCCTCCGGGTGGCCGCCGCGCATGACGAAGACCTGCGGGAAGACGCCCATGTCCCAGATGACGGAGAGGGTCGTCAGCATCACGATGACCGGCTTGAGGATCGGGAGCGTGACATGGCGGAAGACGCCCCAGGAACCCGCGCCGTCGAGCCGTGCGGCCTCCTCCAGCTCGGCGGGGACCTGGGTGAGTCCCGCGCTGAGCGTGATGACCACGAAGGGCACCGCGCCCCAGACGACCAGGAGCATGATCACGCTCAGGCCCTGCCATCCGCTGGCGAACCAGTTGTGGCCGACCATGTCGACGCCGGGCAGCTTGCTGAGCAGTGCGTTGAAGACGCCGTAGTCGGAGTCGAAGAGCCACTTGAAGACCGTGGTGGCCACGATGATGGGCATGCCCCAGCTCGCCACCAGCGCGATGTTGATCAGGGTCTTCACCCAGCCGGAGACGCGCTGCAGGAGCAGCGCGATCAGCATGCCGATGACCATCGTGAAGACGACGGCCCCGCCGGCGAAGAGGACGGTCCGGACGACCACCTGCCAGAACTCGTCGTCCGAGAGCACCTTCGTGAAGTTGTCGAGGCCGACCGACTCGGCCGGCTGGAAGCCCCAGAGCTGGGACTGCCCGAACTTCTGGAAGGAGAGCGTGACCAGGCGCACCAGCGGATAGCCGAGGACGAGCGCGAGGATCAGCAGGCACGGGGCGAGCAGGGCCCAGGGGGCGGCCGCCGCACCCGCGGTCCGCCGGGGGCGTGGCGCCTTCGCGACGGCCGGTGGTGGTGCCTGCCGCGGTGGCGGCACCTTGGCAGGGGTGGTCGTGTCTGCGGCACTCATCGCGCGCTCCTCAGCGGTCCCTCAGGTCGTACGAAAGCGAAGGCCCGTACGGCCGGGCGTGCGGGGCGCGCCCCGGGCCGGGCCGTACGGGAGGCAGGGCCCCGCCCCTCCGTGAAGGAGGACCGACGGGGCCCTGCTCTCAGGTCACTTGGTGTTGATGACCTTGTCGATCGCGGCGTCCGCTTCCTTCGCGGCGTCCTCGACGGACTTCTTGCCGGTGCCGATGTTCTGCAGCATGGTCTGCAGGACCTGGGCCTTCTCGACCTGGCCCCAGCCCGGCGCCATCGGGACGAACCAGCTGGACTCGGCCGCGGTGGCCGGGACGGCCGTCTTCGGGTCGCTCTGCAGGCTGACCAGGTCGGTCTTGTTGTTGGGCAGGTTGCCCTTGCCCATCAGGAGCTTCTGGCCCTTGGCGCCGGTGAACGCGTTGATCCACTCGGCGGCGACGGTCTGCGCCTTCGACTTCACCGGGACGGCCAGGTCGGAGCCGCCCAGGAAGACCGGGAGGTTCTTGCCGGACGGGCCGGGCATCACGAAGTTCTCGAGGTTGCCCTTGAGCTTGCCGGTCTTGTCGCTCTTCGGGTCCTCGGCGGTCGCGCCCTCCCAGGCGGCACCGAAGATCATGCCCGACTTGCCCTGGCCGTAGACGATGTAACGGTCGGACTCGTCCTTGGTCTTGTCGCCGTGCATGTACTTGTCGACGATCGTCTTGAACTCGTTGAGTCCCTTGACCGACTCGGGCGAGGAGAGGTTGGCCTTCCAGGTGCCGCCCTCCTCCTTCGCGATGGAGCCGCCGGCGTCGTAGACGAAGGACATGGCCGCGTACCAGTCGCGGGTGGGCTGGTACCAGGCGCTGAACTTGGCGCCCTGCTTCTTCTGGATCTTGTCCAGGTCGGAGGTGAGCTCCGCGTACGTCTTCGGCGTGGACTTCACGCCGGCCGAAGCGGCGATGTCCTTGCGCCAGTTGCCGACGCGGCCACCGGCGTAGTACGGCACGCCGTAGGTCTTGCCGTCGTAGGTCACGGACTCCTTGAGTCCGTCGAGCCAGGCGGACGAGTTGTCGAACTTCGACGCGTCGAGGGGAGCGAAGGCGCCCTTGACCATGTAGCCGAGCATCTCGGTGTTGCCCATCTCGACCACGTCCGGCGCCTTGTCGGTGGCGAGGACCGCGTCGAGCTTGGTGTTCTTGTCCGGCCAGCCGTAGTACTCGTGCTTGATCTTGATGCCGGGGTGCTTCGCCACGATGGCCGCGTCGGCCTGCTTGACCAGCTCGGGCCAGTTGTTCTGCGCGTCGACCGTGAGCCAGACCGTCAGCTCCTTGGCGTCCGCGCCCTTGTCCGACCCCCCGGACTTGTCGTCGTTGCCACAGGCCGCGACGGAGAACATCATGCCCGCGATACCGATCGCGGCTATCAGCTTGCGCTTCACGCCACCCTCCTCAGGGATGCCACAAACCCCCCTGCTCCCCCGCGGTGACAAACGCCGTGTACCGCCCGTGGGGCCGGGACTGGACCAATGGTGTAGACCAGTACCGGGAGCTTGGCCTAGACCTAGGGGGGTGTCAAGGGTGTGTAAGCCCGTCCAGTCGGCCGTTATGGGACCTACATATGCAAGGACCTTTAAGTAGCCAAGCGGCACAAATGACGGACCCGCCCACGGCCTGCGAAGGAACCGTTTCCGGCCGGTCCGCGCCGAGTTCGGCGGCACCGCCGGCCCGTGATGGACTAGACCAACAGGTACGCCGACGGTATATAGAGGGGATCACGGAGCGTGCGGGGAACACCTGCACAACAAGCCGTGCCACGATGTGAGCCGTGGCCGACGACATGGCGGTCGCTTCGGCATCCGGAGCCGGAAAGGCAGAGCATGAGCACCGACGTCAGCAGTGCGGAGAACGAGGGTGGGGCACCCATCCGTACCGCGCGCGTGCCCAAGTACTACCGCCTCAAGAAGCACCTGCTCGACATGACGGAGACACTGCCGCCCGGTACGCCGGTACCGCCGGAGCGCACCCTCGCCGCCGAGTTCGACACATCGCGCACCACGGTGCGGCAGGCCCTTCAGGAGCTGGTCGTCGAAGGGCGCCTCGAACGCATCCAGGGCAAGGGCACGTTCGTCGCCAAGCCGAAGGTCTCCCAGGCGCTCCAACTGACCTCGTACACCGAGGACATGCGCGCCCAGGGGCTCGAACCGACCTCGCAGCTCCTGGACATCGGCTACATCACGGCGGACGACGCCCTCGCGGGCCTCCTCGACATCTCCGCCGGCGGCCGGGTGCTGCGCATCGAGCGGCTGCGCCTCGCGAGCGGCGAGCCCATGGCCATCGAGACGACCCATCTCTCGGCCAAGCGTTTCCCCGCCCTGCGCAGGTCGCTGGTCAAGTACACCTCCCTCTACACCGCGCTGGCGGAGGTGTACGACGTCCACCTCGCGGAGGCCGAGGAGACCATCGAGACCTCGCTGGCCACCCCGCGCGAGGCCGGACTGCTCGGCACCGACGTGGGCCTGCCCATGCTGATGCTCTCCCGTCACTCGCTCGACCGGCAGGGCGAGCCGGTGGAATGGGTGCGCTCGGTGTACCGGGGAGACCGGTACAAGTTCGTCGCCCGCCTCAAGCGCCCGCAGGACTGAGCGGCGGGGAGCGTTCCACGGGCACGGGGACACACCCCCCGTGCCCGACACCAACCCTCCACACACCGTCCGTGCTGCGGTGTTCCCTAAAGCCGGACCGTCCCCTAGATTGCCTGCGCGTTACACAGGTGATCGATGAGGGGACGGAGTCGCCCGATGTCAGACCTGCCCGAAGTGAAACCACCCGTGGTGACACCGGTTCGTGTGGTGATCGCCCTCTGTCTGCTCGCGCCCTTCGTGGCGATGCTGTGGGTCGGCTCCTACACGAAGACCGACCCGGCGTTCATCGGCATCCCGTTCTTCTACTGGTACCAACTGCTGTGGGTACCCCTCTCCACCCTGCTGACGGTGATCGCCTACCAGTTGTGGCGGCGTGACCAGCGGGCCCGCACCTCCGCGAAGGGGGGTGCGGAGGCATGAAGGACGGTGTGAACGGCGTCGCTCTCGGCGTCTTCATCTTCTTCTTCCTGGCCGTCACGGTCATGGGATTCCTGGCCGCGCGCTGGCGCAGGGCCGCCGACGAGCACACCCTCGACGAATGGGGCCTGGGCGGACGGTCCTTCGGCACCTGGGTGACCTGGTTCCTGCTCGGCGGCGACCTCTACACCGCGTACACCTTCGTCGCCGTGCCGGCGGCGATCTACGCGGCGGGCGCGGCCGGCTTCTTCGCGGTGCCGTACACGATCCTGGTCTATCCGCTGATCTTCACCTTCCTGCCCCGCCTGTGGTCGGTCTCCCACCGGCACGGCTATGTGACGACCTCGGACTTCGTGCGCGGCCGCTTCGGCTCCAAGGGCCTGTCCCTCGCCGTGGCCGTCACCGGCATCCTCGCCACCATGCCCTACATCGCGCTCCAACTCGTCGGCATCCAGGCCGTCCTGGACGTGATGGGCGTGGGCGGCGGCGACAGCACCAACTGGTTCGTCAAGGACCTGCCGCTGCTCATCGCCTTCGGTGTGCTGGCCGCGTACACCTACTCCTCGGGTCTGCGAGCCCCCGCGCTGATCGCGTTCGTGAAGGACACCCTGATCTACATCGTGATCGCGGTGGCGATCATCTACATCCCGATCAAGCTGGGCGGCTTCGACGAGATCTTCAAGGCGGCGAGCGACAAGTACACGGCCGCGGGCGCCGGCGGGGTCGTCCCCGCCGAGGCCGGCCAGTGGACGTACGCCACCCTCGCGCTCGGCTCGGCGCTGGCCCTGTTCATGTACCCGCACTCGGTCACCGCGACGCTGTCCGGCCGCAGCCGGGAGGTGATCCGCCGCAACACCACGATCCTGCCGCTGTACTCGCTGATGCTGGGTCTGCTCGCCCTGCTCGGGTTCATGGCGATCGCGGCGGGCGTGAAGGTCACCAACGGCCAGCTCGCCATCCCCCAGCTCTTCGAGAACATGTTCCCCGCCTGGTTCGCGGGCGTCGCCTTCGCCGCCATCGGCATCGGCGCGCTCGTCCCGGCGGCCATCATGTCGATCGCGGCGGCGAACCTCTTCACCCGCAACATCTACAAGGACTTCATCAACCCGGCCGCGACCCCGCGCCAGGAGACCCGGGTCTCCAAGCTGGTCTCGCTGCTGGTGAAGGTGGGCGCCCTGGCCTTCGTCCTGACCATGGACAAGACCGTCGCGATCAACTTCCAGCTGCTGGGCGGCATCTGGATCCTGCAGACCTTCCCCTCGCTGGTCGGCGGGCTGTTCACCCGCTGGTTCCACCGCTGGGCGCTGCTGGGCGGCTGGGCGGTCGGCATGCTCTACGGCACGATCGCCGCCTACGGGGTGGCCTCCCCGACGCAGAAGCACTTCGGCGGCAGCGCGAAGGAGATCCCCGGCATCGGGGAGATCGGGTACATCGGTCTGACGGCGTTCGTCCTGAACGTGGCCGTGACCGTCGTCCTGACCTTCGTCCTCAGGGCGCTCAAGGCCCCGGAGGGCGTGGACGAGACCTCGCCCGGCGACTACACGGCCGACGCGGGTGATCCGGGCGTCGAGACCGAGCTCCCGCCGGCCGCGGCGGAGGCGAGCCACTAGGGACGAGCCACCAGGAGACACGAGCGCACGACGAAGGGCCGCCGGAGGAGAAGCCGGCGGCCCTTCGCCGTACCGGCCGGATGAGAAGCCGGCGGCCCTTCGCCGTACCGTCCGGATGAGAACCCGCAGCCCTTCGCCGTACCGGCCGGAGGAAGACGCGCGGCCCTTCGCCGTACCGGCCGGATGAAAACCCGCGGCCCGTCCGTACCGGCCGGAGGCGAACCCGCAGCCCTTCGCCGTACCGGCCGGAGGAGAGCGGCAGCTCTTCGCCCTGCCGGTTTGAGGAAAACCGGCGGCCCTTCGTCCTGCCGGTCGGGCACACTCGCCCGCATGGACATCGTCATCCGGCCGGCCCGGCCCGAGGAGTACCCCGTCGTCGGCGAGATCGCGGCCCAGGCCTATCTCGGGGACGGGCTGCTCGACTTCGGGGAGAGCGACGCGTACCTGGGACGGCTGCGGGACGTCGCGGGACGCGCGGCCGTCGCCGAGGTACTGGTCGCCGCCGAGGGGGACCGGGTGCTCGGCAGCGTGACCTTCGTGGCGGACGCCGGTCCCATGGCCGACTTCGCGCGGGCCGGGGAGGCGGAGATCCGGATGCTCGCGGTCGCGCGGGAGGCCCGCGGCCGGGGAGCGGGCGAGGCCCTGGTACGTGCCTGTGTCGGGCGGGCACGGGCCGTGGAGGGCTGCGCGCGCCTCGTCCTGTCCACCCAGCGCACCATGCACGGCGCCCACCGCCTCTACGAACGCCTCGGCTTCACGCGCACCCCGGACCGCGACTGGAACCCCCTCCCGGAGCTCGACGACATCCGGCTGCTCACTTACGAGTTGACGCTCCGGCACGCTCCGTAGCGCTCTCGGACACCGAGCGGACACAACATGTGGGGGCAGTCCCGAAGCCCGGCACAAGATGTATGCTCATGGTCGCTGTCGCCGCAGGGGAATCCGGTGCGAATCCGGAACTGTCCCGCAACGGTGTACTTGTGCGTGTTCGCGTCTGCGTGTGCCCGTACTCGCGTCAGTCCGAGGACCTGCCGACAGCGCGCCCCGGCCGTCCGGCCCGGGTGCCGACGACGTCCGGGCCTCGCGGAATGGGCCGGTGGACGCGGTGCGCTGCTGCCCGAAAGCGCTCCCGTGTGCCCCGTGCCCGCCCGCAAGGCCCCGTGCCGAGCGAGGAGAGCCCACGTGACCATCGCGCCAGCCGATCCGGCTTCAGTGACCGCGCAGCAGGCCCCGGTGGAGACCGACGGTCCCGGGACCGCGCTGCTGCGGACCCTGACGGATCTGACCGCCGACCTCCCCGACGCCGACCCCGGCCGGGTCGCCGCCGCGGCGCTGCGCGGCCGGTCCGCCCGCGCCGACGAGGCCGAGCTGCGCGAACTGGCCACCGAGGCGGCCGCGGGTCTCATCTCCGAGGACCCCGCCTACTCCCGGCTGGCCGCCCGGCTGCTCGCGATCACGATCGCCGCCGAGGCCGCCTCGCAGGGCGTGAGCACCTTCTCCGAGTCGGTCGCCGTCGGCCACCGCGAGGGTCTGATCGCCGACCGTACGGCCGCGTTCGTGCGGCTGCACACGGCCCGCCTCGACGCGCTGATCGATGCCGAGGGCGACGACCGGTTCGGCTACTTCGGGCTGCGCACGCTGCACAGCCGCTATCTGCTCCGGCACCCGATCACCCGCAAGGTCGTCGAGACGCCCCAGCACTTCATGCTGCGGGTGGCCTCAGGTCTCGCGGAGGACGACACCGTCCGCTCCGTGGAGGAGGTCGCCGCGCTCTACCGGCTCATGAGCCGCCTCGACTACCTGCCCTCCTCCCCCACGCTCTTCAACTCCGGTACGCGGCACCCCCAGATGTCGTCCTGCTATCTCCTCGACTCCCCGCTGGACGAGCTGGACTCCATCTACGACCGCTACCACCAGGTGGCCCGGCTGTCGAAGCACGCCGGCGGCATCGGCCTGTCGTACTCCCGTATCCGCAGCCGCGGTTCGCTGATCCGCGGCACCAACGGGCACTCCAACGGCATCGTCCCGTTCCTGAAGACCCTCGACGCCTCGGTCGCCGCGGTGAACCAGGGCGGCCGGCGCAAGGGCGCGGCGGCGGTCTACCTGGAGACCTGGCACTCCGACATCGAGGAGTTCCTGGAGCTGCGCGACAACACCGGTGAGGACGCCCGGCGTACGCACAACCTGAACCTCGCGCACTGGATCCCGGACGAGTTCATGCGCCGGGTGAACGAGGACGCCGTCTGGTCGCTGTTCTCCCCCGCCGACGTGCCGGAGCTGGTCGACCTGTGGGGCGACGAGTTCGACGCGGCCTACCGCAAGGCGGAGGAGGCGGGCCTCGCCAGGAAGACCATCCCGGCGCGCGACCTGTACGGCCGCATGATGCGCACCCTGGCGCAGACCGGCAACGGCTGGATGACCTTCAAGGACGCCGCCAACCGCACCGCCAACCAGACGGCGGAGCCGGGCCACACGGTCCACTCCTCGAACCTGTGCACCGAGATCCTGGAGGTCACGGACGACGGGGAGACGGCGGTCTGCAACCTGGGTTCGGTCAACCTGGGCGCGTTCGTGACCGGCGGGGACATCGACTGGGAGCGGCTCGATGCGACCGTGCGCACCGCGGTGACCTTCCTCGACCGCGTGGTGGACATCAACTTCTACCCGACCGAGCAGGCGGGCCGCTCGAACGCCAAGTGGCGTCCGGTCGGTCTCGGCGCGATGGGTCTGCAGGACGTCTTCTTCAAGCTGCGGATCCCGTTCGACTCGCCCGAGGCCCGCGCGCTGTCCACCCGTATCGCCGAGCGGATCATGCTCGCCTCGTACGAGGCCTCCGCGGACCTCGCCGAGCGCAACGGGCCCCTCCCGGCCTGGGAGAAGACCCGTACCGCCCGGGGCGTCCTGCACCCGGACCACTTCGACGTCGAGCTGAACTGGCCGGAGCGCTGGGCGGCCCTGCGTGAGCGGATCGCCGCGGTCGGCATGCGCAACTCGCTGCTCCTCGCGATCGCGCCCACCGCCACCATCGCCTCCATCGCGGGCGTGTACGAGTGCATCGAGCCGCAGGTGTCGAACCTGTTCAAGCGCGAGACGCTCTCCGGCGAGTTCCTTCAGGTCAACTCCTACCTGGTGGCCGAGCTGAAGGAGCTCGGCGTGTGGGACGCGCAGACCCGTGAGGCGCTGCGCGAGTCCAACGGCTCGGTCCAGGGCTTCACCTGGGTCCCGCAGGACGTGCGCGACCTGTACCGCACGGCGTGGGAGATCCCGCAGCGCGGACTGATCGACATGGCCGCCGCCCGCACCCCGTTCCTGGACCAGGCGCAGTCGCTGAACCTGTTCCTGGAGACGCCGACCATCGGCAAGCTCTCCTCGATGTACGCGTACGCCTGGAAGGCGGGGCTGAAGACGACGTACTACCTGCGTTCGCGCCCGGCGACGCGCATCGCCCGCGCGGCCCAGGCCCAGGCGCGGCCCGAGACCACCATCCCCGTCCAGCAGGCGGCCGACCCCGACGCCGTCGCCTGCTCCCTGGAGAACCCCGAGTCCTGCGAGGCATGCCAGTAATGAGCGACACGAACACCGAGAAGGCTGTGTCCGAGAAGAACCTCCTGGACCCGGGATTCGAACTCACCCTGCGTCCCATGCGCTACCCGGACTTCTACGAGCGCTACCGGGACGCGATCAAGAACACCTGGACCGTCGAGGAGGTCGACCTCCACTCGGACGTCGCCGACCTCGCGAAGCTGACGCCGGGTGAGCAGCACATGATCGGCCGGCTGGTCGCGTTCTTCGCGACGGGCGACTCGATCGTGGCGAACAACCTGGTGCTGACGCTGTACAAGCACATCAACTCCCCCGAGGCGCGGCTCTACTTGAGCCGTCAGCTCTTCGAGGAGGCCGTGCACGTCCAGTTCTATCTGACGCTGCTCGACACCTACCTGCCCGACCCGGACGACCGCGCGGCGGCCTTCGACGCGGTCGAGAACATCCCCTCCATCCGCGAGAAGGCGCAGTTCTGCTTCAAGTGGATGGACTCGGTGGAGAAGCTGGACCGGCTGGAGACCAAGGCGGACCGCCGGCGCTTCCTGCTGAACCTGATCTGCTTCGCCGCGTGCATCGAGGGACTCTTCTTCTACGGGGCCTTCGCGTACGTCTACTGGTTCCGCAGCCGGGGTCTGCTGCACGGCCTGGCGACCGGCACCAACTGGGTGTTCCGCGACGAGACGATGCACATGAGCTTCGCCTTCGAGGTGGTCGACACCGTCCGCAAGGAGGAGCCGGAGCTGTTCGACGACCTGCTCCAGGAGCAGGTGACGGACATGCTGCGCGAGGCCGTCGAGGCGGAGCTGCAGTTCGGCCGTGACCTGTGCGGCGAAGGCCTGCCGGGCATGAACACCGACTCGATGCGGCAGTACCTGGAGTGCGTGGCGGACCAGCGCCTCCAGCGGCTGGGCTTCGCGCCGGTGTACGGCTCCGAGAACCCGTTCTCCTTCATGGAGCTCCAGGGTGTCCAGGAGCTGACCAACTTCTTCGAGCGCCGCCCGTCCGCGTACCAGGTCGCGGTGGAGGGCACCGTCGACTTCGACGAGGACTTCTGAGCGGTCAGGTCTTTCTGACCGTTCGTCACTGGTGAGAGCCGGGCCGCCCGTTGCGGCCCGGCTTTCGTCACGTACTGCCCGCGCGCCTCCAATCGCCGTGCCAATCCCCGTCCATGGAGCGGCAAAGTTCTTCCGGCACGCCTGTTCGCACGTCGTTCCCCCCGGTTACGTTCTGGCCGTCCCGCCACACCGCGCACCGCGGCACACCGGGACGACTGAATTGGCATGCCCATGACGCGTCTCTCCCACGTTCGCGCTACGCGCGTCACCGGCTGCCGTTTCAGAGCGCCGAGAACCCCACTTCCGGCCATGGCGCCACGAACGGCCCCACCCGGGCCCGAGCGGCACCGGCCCAGAACCGACGGAGGCGACACCCCCATGCGTTCCCAGCGCCCCACCCCCTCGGGCAGACCCGCCCGGAGCCTGCGAAGACTGCTCACCGCCGCCCTCCCCGCCCTGGCCCTCGGCGTCGCCGGGTTCGCCGCGGCCCCTCCCGCGAACGCCCGGCCCGTGCCGGTCCCCCACGTCTCCCGGGTCACCCAGAACTCCGGGGCCCTCACCGACCCCGCCCGACAGACGGTCCACGCGACCGGCAGGGCCGGCCAGAAGGTCGCGACCAAGCACCTGTGCGCCGAGGCGTCACGGCCCGGCGAGATGTCGTGTTTCGCCCAGCGCCGCACCGACATCGCGCAGAAGCTCGCGGCCCAGGTCTCCCCCGACGCCGCCGCCGCGGTGTCCGGCCTCAGCCCGGCCAACCTGCACAGCGCCTACAACCTGCCCTCGACGGGCGGCTCCGGCATGACGGTCGCCGTGGTCGACGCCTACAACGACCCCAACGCGGCCGCCGACCTCGCCACCTACCGCTCGCAGTTCGGCCTGTCGTCCTGCACCAAGGCCAACGGCTGCTTCAAGCAGGTCGGCCAGACCGGTTCGACGACCTCACTGCCCTCGAACGACACCGGCTGGGCGGGTGAGGAGGCGCTCGACATCGACATGGTCAGCGCCGTCTGCCCCAACTGCAACATCATCCTCGTCGAGGCGAACTCCGCGAACGACTCCGACCTCGGCGCCGCGGAGAACGAGGCGGTCGCGCTCGGCGCGAAGTTCGTCTCCAACAGCTGGGGCGGCTCCGAGTCCTCCTCGCAGACCGGCGAGGACACCGCGTACTTCAAGCACCCGGGCGTCGCGATCACCGTCTCCTCCGGTGACGAGGCCTACGGCGCCGAGTACCCGGCGACCTCCCAGTACGTGACCGCCGTCGGCGGCACCGCGCTGAGCACCTCCTCCAGCAGCCGCGGCTGGAGCGAGTCGGTCTGGAAGACCAGCAGCACCGAGGGCACCGGCTCCGGCTGCTCCGCCTACGACGCCAAGCCCTCCTGGCAGACCGACACCGGCTGCGCCAAGCGCATGGAGTCCGACGTCTCCGCGGTCGCCGACCCGGCCACGGGCGTGGCGGTCTACGACACCTACGGCGGCTCCGGCTGGGCGGTCTACGGCGGCACCAGCGCCTCCGCACCCATCATCGCGGGCGTGTACGCGCTGGCCGGCACCCCGGGCTCCGCCGACTACCCGGCGAAGTACCCCTACTCCCACACCTCGAACCTGTACGACGTGACGAGCGGCAGCAACGGCTCCTGCTCCCCGTCGTACTTCTGCACCGCGACCACCGGCTACGACGGCCCGACCGGCTGGGGCACCCCCGACGGCACGGCCGCCTTCACCTCCGGCACCAGCACCGGCAACACCGTGACCGTCACCAACCCCGGAAGCCAGTCCACGGCCACCGGGGGCTCGGTGAGCCTGCAGATAGCGGCGAGCGACAGCGCGGGCGCGAGCCTCACCTACAGCGCGACCGGGCTGCCGACCGGCCTCACGATCAACGGCTCGACCGGTCTGGTCTCCGGCACCGCGAGCGCCGCGGGCACGTACGCGGTCACCGTCACGGCGAAGGACGCCACCGGCGCCTCCGGCTCGGCCTCCTTCACCTGGACCGTCAGCACCTCCGGCGGCGGCACCTGCACCTCGGCGCAGCTGCTCGGCAACCAGGGCTTCGAGTCGGGCGCCACCGTGTGGAGCGAGACCAGCGGCGTCATCACCAATGACACGAGCGAGGCCACGCACTCCGGCTCCTACGACGCATGGCTCGACGGATACGGCTCGACCCACACCGACACGCTGTCCCAGTCGGTGACCGTCCCGTTCGGCTGCAAGGCCACGTTCACCTTCTACCTGCACGTCGACACGGCCGAGACCAGCACGAGCACGGCCTACGACAAGCTCACCGTCACCGCGGGCTCGACCACGCTCGCGACCTACTCCAACCTCAACAAGGCCTCCGGGTACACCCAGAAGAGCTTCGACCTGTCCTCCTTCGCCGGCTCGACCGTCACGCTGAAGTTCAGCGGCGTCGAGGACTCCTCGCTCCAGACCAGCTTCGTCGTGGACGACACCGCCGTCACGACCAGCTGATCAGCGCCACGAGGTCCGGCCGCCCCGGTGGCCGGACCGAGCGGGCCCCGGTCGCCGAGGCGGCCGGGGCCCTGCCGTGCCCGGGGAGGGATCCTGATCCACCGGTGGCACGTCCAACCCCCGAGGAGGCCACCCCATGCGTCGAACGACTCACACCCGGACCATCGCCCTCGCCGCCCTGGCCCTGCTGCTCGCGGGCTGCGGAACGCAGGGCGGAGACGACACGGGCGCCGGCGGCACCGTGTCCCCGACCTCGTCCTCACCCCCGTCCCCGTCCCCGACCCCGCCGTCCTCCCCGACCTCGTCCCCGGTTCCGTCCCGTTCCTCGCCCCCGTCCTCCACGCCGTCCGGCCCGGACTGCCCGGCGGTCCAGGCACAGCTCGGCGCCGCCGACACGGGCCACACGTACTGCCTGGCCCCCGGCGACACGATCCGGGTCCTGCTGGACGGCACCACCAGCCGGCCCTGGAAACCCGTCAAGAGCGAGGGCGGCGCCCTGGCGGCCACCAACGGCGGGATCGTCCTTCAGCCCGGTGACGCCTCGGCCGCCTACCGGGCGGTCTCGGCGGGAACGGTCACGCTGACCTCGTCCCGCCCGATGTGCCCGAGCGATCCGGCGCGGATGTCCTGCAAGGGCCTTCAGGAGTGGACGGTCACCGTGGTCGTGCCGAAGGCCTGACGACCGCGGCGCACGTCCAGGAGCCCGAGGGCGGCCTGGACGTGCGCCGATGGACGTGCGGGGCCGGTCACCCGCCGGCCGGGGCGGAGCGTACGGAGACCTCTAGCGCGGCCTGGCCCTCAGCCGCAGGTCGTGGGGGCGCAGGGTGATGCCGACGCGGGTCGTGTCGCTGGAGGCGGACACAGGCTCGAAGCGCCACCGGGACGCCACGGTCGCGGTGATCAGGGAGAGCAGGGCCATCGAGAAATGGTCGCTCGGGCACTTGCGGTTGCCCACACTGAAGGGGCGCATCGCGTACTTCGGGATGTCCGCGGAACGTTCCGGAAGCCAGCGGTCGGGATCGAAATCCAGATGCTCCTGGTACGACCGGGGGTCGCGCTGGATCGCGTACGGGCTGTAGACGATGTCGGCACCGGCCGGAATCCGATAGCCGCCCAGCTCGGTTTCGGCCACCGCGCGCCGCGTCAATATCCATACGGCGGGCCGTAAACGCATCGCCTCGACGACGACATTGTTCGTGTGCGACAGCTTCCGGACGTCAGCGAATCCCACGGGGCGGTCTCCCGCGACGGATCGGACCTCTGCGGCCACTTTGTCCGCCTGTTCCGGATGTTCCGTCAACACCTGGAGCAACCACATGATCGTGGATGCGATGGTTTCACTGCCGGGAGTCAGTATCGCGACGACTTGGTCGTGGATCTCCTGTTCGTCTATGGGGTCGCCGTCGTCGTTCTTCGCTTCCAGCAATGCCGTCAGCAAATCGTCCGGCTTTTGACCAGATGCCCGCCGCTCGTCGATGATCTCGTCGACAAGCGCGTGCAGATCGGCCAATGCGCGGTCGAATGCGCGTATCGAGGGAAGCGGGAGCCGGTAGAGCGGTCCCGCGGGTATCACCATGCGGCGGTACATACCGCGGAACACGGTGGCGAGCGCGACGCTCAGCCGCTCGGCGCGCTCGTCCATGAACCGTCCGCGCAGCAGACAGCGGGCGGCCACACGGACCGCGACGCGGAACGACTCGGAGGTGCAGTCGACCGCCGCGCCGCTCTCCCAGCGCTCCGCGAACGCCTTCGACTCCTCCTCCATGATCGGGCCGTACTCGGGGACGATGTCGGCCCGGAACGCGGGCTGGATGGTCCGGCGCTGGCGCCGGTGCTGCGCCCCGTTGGCCGTGGCGACACCCTGTCTGCCCAGCAGTCCTTCGAGCGACTCCCACAGGGGGCCGCCGATCTCGTAGTCGGGACTGAGCGCCAGGGCGCCGGTGAGCGCGGGGGTGGTGACGGCGTACACCGTCTTGGGTCCCATCCTGAGCCGGACGACGTCGCCGTGGTCGCGCAGCCCGGCGAGGAAGCCCAGCGGGTCGCGGACCAGTTTCCAGCCGTGCCCGAGAACGGGCACCCCTCCGCCGGCGAGGGGCGGGACGGAGAGCTCCCGCGCCTCGGGTGTCTCGGGTCGTACCGCATCGACGGTCATTTCTCACCTGCCGCTTCATTGTTGACGTACGGGGGTGTGGAGCGGTCGTCCCAGTTGTCGACCATGTACCGGCCCGACTCGTGGTGGAACCAGTACACGGAGCTGAACCAGTTCCGCATGTTTCCGAGGCACGCCCTGACGGTGATGCTCGTCTCTTTTCCCCGGACCGTGCCGTCGTCGAGTAATTCGGCGAGCCGCGAGACGTCCTTCTCGGCGACGAGGAATTGCCGTACGCATTCCTCGATCCGCCGCCTCAGTTCGACGACGGCTTCTTCCAGCGTCAGCCCCTGATGGTGAATGAGACTGATTCCGAGATTGTGGACCTCGTCGCCCGCTATTTCTTTGGGGAGAGAGCAGAGGTCGTTGTACCAGGCGGCGAATTCCTGACTGAGCAGGGCCGCCCGGCGAAATGCCGGATGACGCCGCACCTCGGCCGGCAGTTCGCGGCCCGCGCTCGGTTCCAGTAGGTCGGTCCAGATGTGGTGCGCGAAAGTGAGCCGGCGGAGTTCCAGGTATTCCGGAACCGTGGGAACGGTTCCGGAGGTCCGGTTCCGGAACTCCCGGTCGTACGCGTCGATCACCTCGTGGAAGTGACGTGCGAACCGCTTGTTCCAGTTCTCGTCGAGGAACGAGTACAGCCGCACCATGCTGTCCGCGAACCCCGCCACCAGGGGATCCTGGTGGTGCACATGCTCCCTGGGTGCGTCGAGGGCCGCGTGAAGCCGGATCCTGAGCTTCCGCCAGGCGCCCGCCCGGCCGTGGACGACATCGCGGTCGTGCCGGTCGTCCCAGACGAAGAACCACGCGCTGTAGTCCGCTATCGCCTGCATGACCTCGTCGGGGGCGCCTATGTAGTAGCCCGCCATGAGGTCCGTGTAGCACAAGCCGTCGGCGTACTCCTCGACCTTGTCCGCGGGCATCAGCCGTTTTTCGAGCAGCCAGGTCCTGGTGTTCTCCTGGAGCCTCGGCCAATACGGGTGCAGTTGACGGGGAAACTCGGACTCGATCACCGGGAGATAGAGCGCCGGTGGCACCGCGAGCGCTGTCGATGGAGAGCCGTATGAGAAAGCACGCACGAACAAACCCCTCTCAGCCGCTTGTTGACGTCACGCCCCTCCCGCTGTGCCGGGCGCGCGCCGTTGCGTATCCCCGCACTTCCCATTCAGCACCACAACTGACCGTTCTGGGAACGGATTTGGCCCACTGACTACGCGACCATGCCGAGATTCTCCCCTTGTGTGACTGAATCTGGATCACTCCAGGAGCACAAGGGATCGAACATGCGACGTACATGCGAACGGTGCCTGGTCAGGAGGATCACCTGTCCAGACACCGTTCGAGTGGAACCACTAGAGACCGCGCGTCACGCCGGTCAATTTATGTCACAGCGGCGCGGGGCGCCTGGCGAGCCGGGGCTCAGTCGTTCGCGACGGTCGCGTAGCGCGGCTCGTTCTCGGCCATCTGCCGCAGCGCGTCCTTGCGGTCGCGCTTGGAGAGACGGTCGATGTACAGGTAGCCGTACAGGTGGTCCGTCTCGTGCTGGAGGCAGCGCGCGAAGTACCCCGTGCCCCGCACCCGGACCGGGTTGCCCTTCTCGTCCTGCCCGGTGACCTCGGCGTAGTCCGGACGGGCGAGCGGCGCGTAGGCCGTCGGCACCGACAGGCAGCCCTCATTGCTCTCGTCGAGCTGCCGGCGGTCGGCGGGCAGCTCGACCGGCCTCGGGTTGCAGACCACGCCGACGTGCCGCACGCCCTGGTCGTCCTGGCAGTCGTAGACGAAGACCTTCAGGTCGACGCCGATCTGATTGGCCGCCAGGCCCACACCCTCGGCGGTGCGCTGGCTCGCGAACATGTCGGCGACCAGCTGGTCCAGCTCGTCCCCGAACTCGGTGACGTCCTTGCACTCCTTGTGCAGCACCGGGTTCCCGACCACCGTGATCGGGCGCGAGGTGCCGCGCTCGCGGTAGGCGGTCTCGCGCTCCTCGGCGTCCTCGGTGTCGATGACGTAGCCGTCGTCGTCCACGGGGAGCACGCCCACGTGCTGCTGATCGGTGTCCTGCTGCGCCATGACGACGTACGCCTTCCTCAGACCTTGGGGTTTCCTGCGACTACAGCCTAAAGGTGCGTTCAGCAGACCTCTTCCAGATCCCGCCAGTCGCGGGAGTCCGGGCTGTCGGCGACCCAGCCGTCGAGCAGGCCGCGCACCAGCGAGGCCGGTGCGGCGAGGCCGCACTCCCGCTCGGGCACCCAGAGCTGTCCGTCGGTGCGATGGCCGAGCGGACCCGGGTGACCGGGCTCGCTGTGGTCGTGCGGGTCGAGGTGTTCCTCGTCGCCCTCGTCGGACGGCATCCGGGACTCGGAGCACATCCGGCACAGCAGCCGTACCGACGAGGACCAGTCCTCGGCGGCAAAGCCGGCGTCGGCGGCGAGCCGCTCCAGCGCGTCCCGGTCCTCCTCGGTGGCCGCCTCGAGGAGGACGACCCAGGTCGGCACCGGTGAAGGGGCCCACAGCTCGATCTCGTCGAAGACCGGGTAGGCGTGCCCCGCGGCGGTGGTCCGCTCGCCGTGCGGAACGCCGTCGTGCAGCACGACCTCGCCCCAGCGGCGTCCGGAGGACGGCAGCGGGATCGACAGCACCTCTACACGGGCCGGGTCCAGCCGGCGCCCCCACACCACCTCGGCCTCGCCCTCGGGCGACAGCCGCACGGCCGCGCTGCCGAGGTCCATGCCCACGGGCTCGCCGGAGACGGCCGCGCCGCCGGGCACCCGCAGCCCGTACGCCTGCCAGGAACGCCGCGCCAGCGGCCAGTCCTGAAGGGCGGTGGCCGCGATCCCCACGTTCCACCAGTCGGGTGCGCCGGTCTCCCGGTCGAGCAGCGCCACGGCCCGCAGACCCGCCGCCCGCGCCTGCTCCCAGTCGTGCCGGAACTTGTGCAGCAGGGCCAGGTTGAACCAGGACTCGGACAGCCAGGGCTCCAGGTCCGCGGCACGCGTCAGCAGCGCCCCCGCGTCCTCGTACCGGCCGTCGCCGATCAGCGTGAACGCACGGTCGGTGGCCTGCCGCCATGAGGCGGAGGGCCGGTGTCGTCCCTTGCCGAAGATCCTCACGATTCCCGCCTGCCAGTTTCTTGCGTTACCCGCCTGCCGGTCCCTCGAAGAGTCCCTGGGAGGCAGTGCAGCCCCGGGCCGGCCCGCGCCCCCTGACACCCTCTCCCTCGCATCCAACCACGTACCTTCGGACGGCCGCTCATTACCCATGGGTTACCCAGCTCCGGGCAAGGTCAGACCGGCCCGGAACAGGACCCGGGCCAGTGACTCCACGACCTCCGGCTGGTAGTCGCGGGCGGTGGCCAGGCGCAGTCGCTCCAGCGCGGTCAGCGGCCCTGTGGGCCCTGCTGCCCGGGCCATCTCCTCGTATGCGTTCACCGTCCGCACGATGCGCGCGGTGACCGGCTGGTCCCGGTACGGGTCCGCCTGCCGCTCCACCACGACGGCGACCTCGGACTCCACCCCGGTCTGCCGTACGACGGCGCCGCCGAGCAGCGCGATGCGCCGCTGCTCGGCGGCCGGGAGCGCGGCGGTGGCACCGGCCGGTACGGGGTCGACGAGGCTGAGCTGCCCGATGTCGTGCATCAGCGCCGCGTACTCCAGGACGGTCAGGTCGGGCTCGGACAGGCCCAGCTCGCGGCCGACGGCCCGGCTGAGGGCGGCCACCCGGCGGGCGTGCCCGGCCGGTGTGTACCCGGCGATCTCGGTCGCACGCGCGAGGGAGGCGATCGTCTGCCGGTAGGTGACCCGCACGGCCGCGTAGCGCCGGAAGGAGAGCTGGGTGAGCAGCAGCGGCAGCGAGAAGACGGGCAGCGCCCACAGTCCGACCACCGCGACCGCGAGCGCCATCACGGCCCCGGTCGCGCACACGGCCGAGCCGATCCCGAGGGTGGCCCGCAGTTCGTCGCGCAGCAGCGGCCCGAACGGCCACCGGGTCCGCGCGTGGGCCGTGGCCGCGGCGAGCACGGCGTCCCACAGGGTGGTGAGAACCAGCAGCGCGACCAGCAGCAGGGCCTGGGCCGAGCCGCTCCACTCCAGCAACCTGCCCCGGTCATAGAGGGGTTGGAAGCAGACGGCGGCGAAGGCGACGGTCAGGACGCGGCGGGCGAGATGGTCGGGCGTCGGCCCGTCCCCCCGCGCCACGTGCGGAACGCACCCGACCAGCGCCGCCGCCACGACCACGGCGACGACCTGGAGGACTCCGTGGTCGGTGCGGTGTCCGGCGTTCTCGCCGAGCAGCGCGTACGCGAGGGCTCCGGCGGCTCCGAGGGGCGCGGACTCGCGCTGCTCGGCCCCGCTCCACCGGGCGAGCTCGCCGACGGCTATGAGCAGGCCGAAGGCCAGCGCCGTGCCGCGCTGGTCGATTCCCTCCCAGAGGGTGACGCCGAGGGCGAAGAACGCGAGGCCGAGGGCGAGGGCGCGCACCGCGGTGAGCAGGGCCGGGGCCCTTCCGGCCGGCGCGGGTCGGGCGGCACGGGCGGGGGCCTCCCGACGGGAGGCGGTGGTGCTCACGGCGCGCCCCGCCCGACGGTGTCGGAGGGATGCGCCGGCGGCATGCCGGTCACACCCGCGGGGGCGGTGTCCGCGGTCACCGCGGGATGCCAGCCGTGCCGGTCGAGCGCGCGCACCAGCGCCGCAACCATCCGGGGGTCGAACTGGGTGCCCGCGCACCGGCCCAGTTCGTCCAGCGCCGCGCGCACCGGGCGGGCCCTGCGGTAGGAGCGGGTCGACGTCATCGCGTCGAAGGCGTCGGCGACGGCCACCACACGGGCGAACTCCGGGATCTGCGGCCCCGCGAGACCGTACGGATATCCGCTCCCGTCCAGCCGCTCGTGGTGGTGCAGGATCGCCGAGCGGGCCTCGCCGAGGAACCCGATCCCGCGGACCATCTCGTGCCCGTACTCGGGATGCAGTTCGATGACCCGCCGCTCCTCGGGGGTCAGCGGTCCGTCCTTGCGCAGCAGCCGGGTGGGGACGCCGAGTTTGCCGACGTCGTGCAGGATGCCGGCGAACCGCAGCACCTCGACGCGCTCGTCGTGCATGCCCAGCTCGCGGGCGATCATCACGGACGCCCGGCCGACCCGCTCGCTGTGTCCGCGGGTGTAGCCGTCCTTGATGTCGACGGCCTGGACGAGGGCGCGGATGGTGGCCTGGTGGGCGGCCCGTTCGCGGTGGTACTGGGCGAAGACCCAGCAGGACACGTACATCGGCAGCAGGACGAGGAGCGCGGAGACGGGCCCGTACGGGCTGCGCCAGAGCACCGCCATCATCAGTCCGGCGAGGCCGTGCACGGCGACCGGGGCCAGCGAGCGCGCGAAGAGTCCGTGCCAGGCACCGCGCACGGGGGCGCGTTCGGCCAGGGCGAGGATCCCGCCGTCGAGGACGGTGAGCGCGGCGCAGAAGGTGAGCACCGCGGCCCCGGCGGGCACGAGCGCGTAGGGGAAGTCGGGCGTGTCGAGCGCGTCCCGGCCGCCGAGCACGCCGAACACCCGGGACGCCGCCCAGACGGCGACGGCGAGCTGGGCGGCGCGCCAGACCCGGCGCGGGCCGCGCGGGCGCTGTTCGACCGGGGCGAGCAGTGCCCCGGGCAGCGCGACGAGGGCGACTGCGGGCGGGGGGAGCAGGAAGGCGCCGGCCAGCAGGACGGGGAGGAAGGTGCCCGTCCCGTGTGCGGTGTCGCCGGGCGCGCCGGTTCCGTGCGGCCGGAGCCGCAGGGTGAGGCGCTCGCAGCCCGCGTACAGCAGGGCCAGCAGCGCGACGATCTCCCAGGGCACGTCCAGGTGCGGCAGGGGAGCGAGGCAGGCGAGTGCGAGGAGGGCGACACCGGCCACGTACGCACGGGCCCACGCCGGAACCGAACCCATCCCCGTACCTCCCCCGTACCTCCCCTGTTCTCAGGCTCGGAGCCTAGGGCGGGAGGAGGGAAACGGGGACGGGTATGCGCTAATCCGCGGGCTCCAGGCCCGCGGATTAGCACGTTCGGGTGATTAAACGGAGAGCCGGGAGACTTCGCCGGCGTGAGCGCGGACCCTGGCGGCGGAGCGCCGCCGTGAACGCGGCCCTCCGGCGGCGCAGCGCCGCGGGGCTCAGGACTCCTGGGCCGTCGCGGTCACGTCGTGCTCGGGCACGGTCTGTCCGGAGCGGATCAGATCGATGCGGCCCATGACCTTGGCCCGCAGGTCGGTGGGCACGTCGTCATGGCCGCAGCACCGCTTGACCAGCTTCTTCACGGCCTGTTCGAGGCCGTACTTCTCCAGGCACGGAGAGCACTCCTCGAAGTGGACCTCGAACTTGGTGCAGTCCGCGTCCGGCATCTCATGATCGAGGAACTCGTACAGATGATCGAGTACCTCACTGCAATCCGTCTCGTGCGGCTCTCCGCAGCTCATGAGCCCGAGCCTTTCGCTTCGTTCGACTCTCCGGCGCCGGCGGGGACCAGCCCGCGGTCACGGGCGTAGTCCTCCAGCATGCCGCGCAGTTGGCGACGGCCCCGGTGCAGCCGGGACATCACCGTACCGATGGGTGTCCCCATGATGTCCGCGATCTCCTTGTACGCAAAGCCCTCTACGTCCGCGAGATAGACGGCGATGCGGAATTCCTCGGGGATCGCCTGCAGCGCTTCCTTCACGTCGGAGTCGGGCAGGTGGTCGAGCGCCTGCGACTCGGCGGAACGGAGGCCGGTCGACATGTGCGACTCGGCGCGCGCGAGCTGCCAGTCCTCGATCTCCTCGGCCGCGCTGCGCTGGGGTTCGCGCTGCTTCTTGCGGTACGAGTTGATGAAGGTGTTGGTGAGAATGCGGTACAGCCACGCCTTGAGGTTCGTGCCCTCGCGGAACTGGTGGAACGAGGCGTACGCCTTGGCGTACGTCTCCTGAACCAGGTCCTCGGCGTCGGCCGGATTGCGCGTCATGCGCAGCGCGGCCGAGTACATCTGGTCGAGGAATTCGAGCGCGTCCCGCTCGAAGCGCGCGGTGCGCTCGGCGGAGGTCTCCGCCGACGCGTCGCTCGTGCCCCGGCCCTCGGGCTGCTCCGCCTGGCCGTTTTCGGTCCCTGCGTCGGTCCCAGTGACCGGACCCACCTCCTCCAGCGACGTAGCGAGACCGAGACCGGTCCCACTGGAATCGGAGGATAGACGAACATCATGTCCGCCCGCCGCCCGAATCGGGGCGTTCTTGCCCGCGTGCAGCACCGTCCAGTCCAGGTCAGCGCGGCTGCTGCGGCTCGGGCAGAAGGTCGAACCCATGCGGCGGACTTCCTCTCGTACGAACGGTGCAGCACGTCGCGTGCTGTCTGATCCGCACAACAGAAGTCCGTCACCCCGCATTCCCGGGCGTCACCCGAGTGACGCGGCCCACCCTGCGACACCGTCCGTGATGATCTTCAGCGCCTCCTCCTCGCCGAGCGGAGCCCGCTTCGGGACGGCGAAGCCGTGATCTCCGTGGGGCACTTCGACCAGCTCGTACGAGCCCGGCGGGAACTCCTCCGGTCGGCCGAACGGGTCGTTGCCGCCCTGGACGACGAGCGTGGGCACCCCCGCGCCGAGCAGCTCGGCGGCGCGGGACTTCTCCGGCCGGCCCGGCGGGTGCAGGGGAAAGCTCAGGGCGAGCACCGCGGCGGCGCCCAGCTCAACGGCGGTCCTGCACGCGACCCGGGCTCCGGCGCTGCGGCCCCCGGAGACCACGGGCAGCCCCTGCTCCGCCAGCGCCGGCCACACGCCCCGCCATCCGACGTCCAGCGTCTTCGGTGCCGGGGCCACCTTCTTCCCGGCCACCCGCCAGGGCTGTTCGACGAGTGCCACGCTCACCCCGTGGGAGGGAAGCACCTCGGCCAGCGCCCGCAGGTCCCGGGCCTCGATCCCGCCGCCCGCGCCATGACTCACGGCGAGAACGAGCCGCGCCCCCGCCGCCCGGTGCCAGGTGATCCGCGCCGTACCGGCCTCGGTCTCGATGGTCTCGCTCACGTCGCTGATCCTCGTCACGTCGGAAGGGCGCTGATCCTCTTCGGGCCGGAAGGGTGCGATCCTCTTCGGGTCGGAGGGGCGCGATCCTCTTCGGGTCGGAGGGGCGCGATCCTCTTCGGGTCGGAGGGCCGGAAGGGCGCGCTCCCCGGGTCAGAAGAGTCCGGTCAGAAGAGTGTGCCCTCCTCGGGCCCCTCCAGCTCCTTCAGCAGCTCCGCGCCGTTGTTGCGGACGTTGCTGACCGCGGTGGACACGGGATAGGCGCGCATCAGCCCGGTGGGCGGCGGCGCGAGCAGGTCACGGAGCTCGTCCGGATCGGTGCGGGAGGGGTCGAGCCAGTGGTCCCAGCGGTCGGGGGTGAGCATCAGGGGCATCCGGGGGTGGATGTCGGCCAGCGCTCGCGGACCCTCGGCGGGGCCCACCGCGAGCGGTGCCGTCTCCGCCTCGGTCGTGATGACCGAGCAGGTCACCCACCAGGCCAGCGGGTGCTCGTCCGGCAGCGTCCGGTCCCGCCAGAACTCGTAGAGACCCGCCATCGCGAACACCGATCCGTCCGCCGGCGTCACGAAGTACGGCTGCTTGCGCGGGCGCTTCTTCCTGCCCTCGACCTCCAGCTCGCGCTCGGCACTTGCGGTGACCCACTCGTAGTAGCCGTCGGCGGGGACGATGCAGCGCCGGGCGCTGAAGGCGCGGCGGTACGAGGGCTTCTCGTGCACCGTCTCGGCGCGCGCGTTGATCATCCGGGCGGCGCCCTCGGGCGTCTTGGACCAGGACGGGACCAGTCCCCACTTGAGCTTGCGCAGCTGGCGAACCGGCCTCGGGCTGTCGGCGTCCTTCACAGGGCGGTCGAGGACGACGTAGACCTCCTTGGTCGGGGCCACGTTGTAGTCGGGCGCCAAGGTCTCTTCCGGCTCCCACTTCTCGACCTCAAAGGTTGCTGCGAGATCCTCGGGTCCACGACTGGCTGCATACCGTCCGCACATACGTGCAACACTGCCAGATTCCGCGCCGCGAAAGGGAGCCACCGCCGACAATGGACAGCACCGCATCCACCTCGCTGGCCTCGCTCAGCTCCCTGTGGGACGAGGTTTTCGGCACCCAGCCTGACCCCGACCTGTGGGTGGTGATCGCCACCCTGGTCGCGGCCCTCGCGGCGGTCGTCCCGCACGGAGTCTGGCGCATATCCCGCAACGCCATCACCATCGCGCACGAGGGCGGCCACGGCCTGGTCGCCCTGCTCACCGGGCGCAGTCTCAGCGGTATCCGGCTGCACTCCGACACCAGCGGCCTCACGGTCAGCCGCGGCAAACCGACCGGCCTCGGCATGATCCTCACGGCGGCGGCGGGCTACACCGCTCCCCCGCTGCTCGGGCTCGGCGGCGCCGCGCTGCTCGGCGCGGGCCACATCACCCTGCTGCTGTGGGTGGCCACGGCCCTGCTCGTCGCCATGCTGGTGATGATCCGCAACGCGTACGGCGCGCTCACCGTGATCCTCACCGGCGGCACCTTCCTGCTGGTGTCCTGGCTCGCCGGACCCCAGGTGCAGGCCGCGTTCGCGTACGCCGTGGTGTGGTTCCTGCTCCTCGGCGGTGTCCGCCCCGCCTTCGAACTCCAGGCGAAGCGGCGGCGCGGCGGCGCGGGCGACTCCGACGCCGACCAGCTCTCGCGGCTGACCCACGTACCGGCCGGGCTGTGGCTGTTCCTCTTCCACGCCGTGTCGCTGTGCTCACTGATGGGCGGCGGCCGCTGGCTGCTGGCCCTGTGAGCCGCGGGGTTTTGGCCGCCGGGGCGTGAGCAACGCCGTCGCCCACCGGGACCGGGCCGCGAGGTTCCGGCTTCCGGGGTGGGGGCTGCGGCATCGCCTGCCGGGACCGGGCCGCGAGGATCCGGCTTCCGGGGTGTGGGCTGCGGCATCGCCTGCCGGGACCGGGCCGCGAGGATCCGCGGTGGTGAGCCCCCGTCGCCGCCTGCCCGGTCCGTGAACCTGGGTTTCGGGCCGCTGCGGCCGTGAGCTGCGGGGTCCTGTCCGCACGGCCCGATCTCCCGGTCTGGGGAACCTGATCTCCCGCTCCGGGGAAGGGTGACGTCCTGCCGAGGGTCCCGGTGCCGGCCGGTGGGTCCTCGCTTGTGCCGCGGCACGTCCGCCGGGCCGCGGAGCAGTGCCCCGCCCCGCTCCCCCGGGCGGGCGTGACCGGCGGTGACGGACCCGCGGCTGCCCGGCGCGCTGCCACTAAAGTGGGGCGCATGACCGTGAACCCCGCCCACACCGCTCTCTGGCCAGCCCCGCACGCGAGCGGAGCCGTCGACGCGACGGTTCACGTGCCGGGGTCCAAGTCGGTCACCAACCGCGCCCTCGTCCTGGCCGCGCTGGCCTCCGAGCCGGGCTGGCTGCGCCGCCCGCTGCGTTCCCGCGACACCCTGCTGATGGCCGGCGCGCTCCGCGCGATGGGCGTCGGCATCGAGGAGACCGTCGCCTCCAGCTCGACGGTCGCGGCGGGCCCGGACGCCTCCGGCGAGGCCTGGCGTGTCATCCCCTCCGGCCTGCGCGGCCCGGCCACGGTCGACGTCGGCAACGCCGGCACCGTCATGCGCTTCCTTCCCCCCGTGGCCGCGCTCGCGGACGGCCCCATCCGCTTCGACGGCGACCCGCGGTCGTACGAGCGTCCGCTGCACGGCGTGATCGACGCGCTGCGCCTGCTCGGCGCCCGGATCGACGACGACGCCCGCGGCGCGCTGCCGCTGACGGTCCACGGCGGCGGTGCCCTGGACGGCGGCCCGGTGGAGATCGACGCCTCGTCGTCCTCCCAGTTCGTGTCCGCCCTGCTGCTCTCCGCCCCGCGCTTCAACCAGGGTGTCGAGGTCCGGCACACCGGCTCGACGCTCCCGTCCATGCCGCACATCCGGATGACCGTGGACATGCTGCGCGCGGTCGGCGCCCAGGTGGACACCCCGGAGTCGGGCGGTGAGCCGAACGTGTGGCGGGTGACGCCGGGCGCGCTGCTCGGCCGTGACCTGATCATCGAGCCGGACCTGTCGAACGCCCAGCCGTTCCTGGCGGCGGCGCTGGTGACCGGCGGCACGGTCGTGATCCCCGACTGGCCCGCCCACACCACGCAGCCCGGCGACCGGCTGCGGGAGATCTTCACCGAGATGGGTGGTTCCTGCGAACTGACCGAGGCCGGACTGCAGTTCACCGGTTCGGGTGCCATCCACGGTATCGACGTGGACCTCGGCGAGGTCGGTGAGCTCACCCCCGGCATCGCGGCCGTCGCGGCGCTGGCCGACTCCCCCTCCACCCTGCGGGGCGTGGCCCATCTGCGGCTGCACGAGACGGACCGGCTGGCCGCGCTCACCAAGGAGATCAACGAACTCGGCGGCGACGTCACCGAGACGGCCGACGGCCTGCACATCCGGCCGCGCCGGCTGCACGGCGGCATCTTCCACACGTACGACGACCACCGCATGGCGACGGCCGGCGCGATCATCGGGCTGGCGGTGGAGGGCGTCCAGATCGAGAACGTGGCGACGACGGCGAAGACCCTGCCCGACTTCCCCGACCTGTGGACCGGGATGCTCGGGAACTGACGGGCGGACCTGGATCATGCGCCGTTACGGCAAGCACACCGACGAGGACGACATCCGCCAGCGGCCGAACCGCAAGGGCAACCGTCCGCGTACGAACATCCGCCCCAAGCACGAGGAGGCCGTCGAGGGCATGGTCCTCACGGTCGACCGCGGCCGGCTGACCTGTCTGGTCGAGGACCGTGCCGTGGTGGCGATGAAGGCACGCGAACTGGGCCGCAAGGCCGCCGTCGTCGGCGACCGGGTGGCCATCGTCGGCGACCTGTCCGGCGAGAAGGACACCCTCGCCCGCATCGTCCGCATCGAGCCGCGCGCCTCGGTGCTGCGCCGCACGGCCGACGACGACGACCCGTACGAGCGCGTGGTCGTCGCCAACGCCGACCAGCTCGCCATCGTCACCGCCCTCGCGGACCCCGAGCCGCGCCCCCGGCTGATCGACCGCTGTCTGGTCGCCGCCTTCGACGGCGGTCTGACCCCGCTCCTGGTCCTCACCAAGTCCGACCTGGCCCCGCCGGACAAGTTCCTGGAGCTGTACGGCGCGCTGGACATCCCGTACGTGGTGACCAGCCGAGAGGAGCTGCGCAGCGAGGCCGCCGCCGACCGTGTGCGCGAGCATCTGGACGGCAGGATCACGGCGTTCGTCGGCCATTCGGGCGTCGGCAAGACGACCCTGGTGAACGCGCTGGTGCCGCCCGAGCGGCGCCGGACGACCGGTCACGTCAACGCGGTCACGGGCCGCGGCCGGCACACGACGACCTCGGCGCTGGCGCTGCCCCTGGCGGGCAGCGACGGAGGCTGGGTGATCGACACCCCGGGCGTCCGGTCCTTCGGCCTCAACCACGTCGATCCGTCCCGGGTCATCCACGCGTTCCCCGATCTCGAACCCGGCACCGAGGGCTGCCCCCGGGCGTGCAGTCACGACGAGCCGGACTGCGCGCTCGATCAGTGGGTGGCCGACGGCCACGCGGACCCGCAGCGGCTGTACTCGCTGCGCCGTCTGCTGGCCACCCGCGAGCGCCGCGAGGGCGACTGACGTCCCCGTGTTTGCGTGCGCCCGCCGTCGGTAAGGGCTTCTCCGGGCCGGTGAATGCATAATCGCTCCGACCCGGTCCGGACCGGCCGGAGGCCTGTCCGGCGGAGCAGGTCGGAGGAAGCCCACCCAGGCCCCGAGCAGTCGACGTGTGATGCGGGAGGACAAGACATGGCGTGGCTGCTGGTCGTGGTGGCGGGACTGCTGGAAACCGGCTTCGCCGTCTGTCTGAAGCTGTCCCACGGCTTCACCAGATTCTGGCCCACCGTGGCCTTCTGCATCTTCGCGCTCGGCAGCTTCGGCCTGCTGACCCTCTCCCTGAAGAAGCTCGACGTCGGTCCCGCCTACGCCGTGTGGACCGGCATCGGCGCGGCCGGCACCGCCATCTACGGGATGATCTTCCTCGACGACCTGGTCTCGGTCCTCAAGATCGTCTCGATCAGCCTGGTCATCATCGGCGTCATCGGTCTGCAACTGTCGGGGTCGGCGCACTGAGCGCACGTCCCTCGGGCGCCGTCGGGCCCCGAGGCACCCGGCCCTTCAGACGCCGAGCCGCTGGGACGGCGCCAGCGCGGTCCTGACCAGCTCCGCGACACCGCCCCGCTCGGGCGGCGCGACGACACACGACAACGCGAGCCGGGCCACCAGTTCACAGGTCCGTGCGACCTCGGGGGCGTCCGCCCGGGACAGGGCGAGCGCCGCGACCGCGCGGTCGCGGACCAGTGCCACGAAGTCGGCGGGCGCGGGCAGCGGTCCGTCGGCCCGCCGCTGCGCGGGCACCGCGGACGACGAGGGCACGGCGGACAGCGCGGGCGAGGGCAGCCGCTCGCTCCAGCATCCGGTCAGCATCGCCCGCACCAGCGCGTTGCTGCGGGCCGTGGACGCGGTCCACTCGGCGATCGCGGCCAGCCGGTCCCGCGCGTCCGTGTGCGCGGCCAGGGCCCGGTCGACACCGGCGAGATAGGCGTCGGCCTCCCGCCGTACGAGGGCACGCGCGAGGCCCTCCTTGCTCCCGAACTCGTTGTAGAGCGTCTGGCGTGACACTCCGGCGACCGCGGCCACGTCGACCATCCGCACCGCGGACCACGGCCTGCGCGCGAGTGCCGTATAGGCGGCGTCCAAGAGCGATTCGCGCGCTGCGGGCATCATCGCCTCCTCGGGGCGAGCGGCTCTGGAGCCAGATTTGACGCGTGCGGGAGCACTGTCAAGGGGTCGCGGCGCCCCCGAGAGGAGCACACCGAAGCCGCGCACGCCGGGGCGGGTGCCCGCGTACGTGCCGGCCCAGGGCGGTCCTGCCTCCCGGGCGGACCGGACACGGGTCCGGGGTGGGTCGGCTCCGCGTCCGGGCCGGCGGGGCCGGACGCGCGTCGGCGCCGTGATCACCTGGCGGTCCTGTGTAGCCCCGTCCCGACGCGGGCAGATACGGTTCACCCATGCCCGACTACCGCGATGACCTGCGCCTCGCCCATGTCCTGGCGGACGCCGCCGACGCCGCGACGATGGACCGCTTCAAGGCGCTCGACCTGAAGGTCGAGACGAAGCCGGACATGACGCCGGTGAGCGAGGCGGACAAGGCCGCCGAGGAACTGATCCGGGGTCATCTCCAGCGGGCCAGGCCGCGCGACGCGGTCCTCGGCGAGGAGTACGGCATCGAGGGCACGGGCCCGCGCCGCTGGGTCATCGACCCGATCGACGGCACCAAGAACTACGTCCGCGGTGTGCCCGTGTGGGCCACGCTGATCTCCCTGATGGAGGCGGGCGAGGGCGGCTACCAGCCGGTCGTCGGCGTGGTCTCCGCCCCCGCGCTCGGCCGTCGCTGGTGGGCGGCGAAGGGCCACGGCGCGTTCACCGGGCGCAGCCTGTCCTCCGCGACCCGGCTGCGGGTGTCCAGCGTCTCGCGGACGGCCGACGCCTCCTTCGCCTACTCCTCGCTGTCCGGCTGGGAGGACCAGGGCCGCCTGGACGGGTTCCTCGACCTCACGAAGGCGGTCTGGCGCACCCGCGGTTACGGCGACTTCTGGCCGTACATGATGGTCGCCGAGGGCTCGGTCGACATCTGCGCCGAACCCGAGCTGTCGCTCTGGGACATGGCGGCGAACGCCATCATCGTGACCGAGGCGGGCGGCATGTTCACCGGCCTCGACGGACGCCCCGGCCCGCACAGCGGCAACGCGGCCGCGTCGAACGGCCTCCTCCACGACGAGATGCTCGGCTATCTGAATCAGCGCTACTGAGGAACGGGCCGCGGCCGTGACCGCGACGTGAGCCGGGACGTATCGACGTCCCGGACCGACCTCGACACGTCCCGGACCGACGTCGCGGACCCTCGGACGGCGCCCCGGCCCCGGCGGTACCCCCGGGGCGCCTGAGCGGCCCTGCCGGACCCCGGGGCTGCCGAGCAACCCCGGGCGCCCCCGAACTCGCGGCACGCGCCCCCTTGTTGACCCTCTCTTTAACTGCGACCCTGAGAGCTCCCCCACTTGTGAACTTGTGAACCACTTCTCTTTGCGCTCCGCCTCGGAGTCGAGGAGCCCGCGGTTCACCGAGGAGGTGGCTCCAGCCCATGCTCGTCCGCGACGCCATGAGCACGGTGGTCCTCACCATCGGCCCGGCACACACCCTCCGACAGGCGGCCCGCCTGATGTCCGCACGTCACGTCGGCGCGGCGGTGGTCCTCGACGAGGACTCCTCCGGCCTCGGCATCCTCACCGAGCGCGACATCCTCAACTCCCTCGCCCACGGCCAGAACCCGGACTCAGAGACCGCCGGCAGCCACACCACCACCGACGTCGTCTTCGCGGCACCCACCTGGACCCTGGAGGAGGCTGCGGCCGCGATGTCGCACGGCGGCTTCCGGCACCTGATCGTGCTCGACGGCAGCGGCCCCGTCGGCATCGTCTCGGTCCGCGACATCATCCGCTGCTGGGCACCCGTCCGGCAGCACGTACCGGCCTGAGACGCCCCCGGGTCCGGCCCGGACACTCGGCGGGCCTGGACTCCCGGACGGATCAAGGGGTCCAGGCCCGCCGCACACAGTGGACCCGACCGCACCCGACCCCATCATGGACATTGTCCAAGTCAGGGCAAGATCTAAAATCACACCCATTCGGGATCTGGTTCACCTGCTGTTACGCTGACCTGTATGAGTGACCTGTTGGAACGACTGCGCGGACGTGGATGGCGCATGACCGCGCAGCGGCGTGTCGTGGCCGAGGTCCTCGACGGCGACCACGTCCATCTGACGGCCGACGAGGTGCACTCCCGCGCCGTGGCCAAGCTGCCCGAGATCTCCCGGGCGACCGTCTACAACACCCTGGGTGAGCTCGTCTCGCTCGGCGAGGTGCTGGAGGTGGCCACGGACAAGCGCGCCAAGCGGTACGACCCGAACGCGCACCGTCCGCACCACCACCTGGTCTGCGCCCGGTGCGGGGCGATCCGCGACGTCCATCCGATCGGCAACCCGCTCGGCGACCTCCCCGACTCGGAGCGCTTCGGCTTCACCGTGTCGGACGTCGAGGTGACCTACCGAGGCGTCTGCCCCGACTGCGCCGCCATCGCGGCATAGCGGCACAGCGGCACAGCGGCACAGCGGCACAGCGGCACAGCGGCACAGCGGCAGCCGAACGCCCGCACGGCCGGCTCCGCGCCGAAACCGGGCCCCGATCTCCGTCCGGCGTTCACAGTTCACCGTTCGCGGCCGTGTTTTCCGTACCGGACCCGCAAACGCACCGAGGGCCGGAACCCTTTCGGATTCCGGCCCTCGGCCTTCAGTAGCGGGGACAGGATTTGAACCTGCGACCTCTGGGTTATGAGCCCAGCGAGCTACCGAGCTGCTCCACCCCGCGTCGATGAACTGAACAGTACGTCAAGACCGTGGCCCGCGCAAATCCATTGCGCGGGCGTCCGACACCCGGCCCGCCGTCAGGCGGACAGTTCCTCCCGCAGGGCGTCCCGCAGGCGCGCCGCCCGCTCGGCGACCTCCACCGGGCCCAGCGACACGGCCCGGTCGGCCCAGCGCTGGCCCTCGGCCAGCTCCCCGCGCCGCGCGTACACGAGCGCCAGGCGGAGCGCGGCGCGTCCGTGGCCCGCGTCGGCCGCGCGGGTCCACCACAGCGCCGCCTCCGGCTCGCTCCCCTCGCGCGCCAGCAGCAGCCCGAGGTTGAAGGCGCCGTTGCGCGACCCGGCCTCGGCGGCCTCGCGGTACCAGCGAGCGGCCTCCACCACGTCACCCCGCGCCGCGGCCAGCATCCCGACCCGCACCTGCGCACGCCGGTGCCCCTGGGACGCGGCCCGCTCGTACCACTCCTCGCACTCGCTCTTCTCCTGCGCGGGCTCACCGAGTTCGTGCGCGGGCGCCGGGGGCCGCCGGGCGTCGAGCACGGCGGCGAGCCGGTAGGCGGCCTCCGCGCTGCCCCCTCCCGCGGCGCACCGCAGATGCCGCTCGGCAGCGGGCTCGTCGCCCTCCCGCAGCCGCGCGATGCCCACCTGGAGCGCCGCCTCCGTGTGACCGGCGGCGGCCGCGCGCTCGTACCAGCGCAGCGCCGCGGCGTCGTCGCTCTCGGTGGCGCGCCCGGCGTGCAGGATGCCGAGGTTGAACGCGGCGTCCACGCTCCCGGCCTCCGCGGCCTTGGAGAACCAGGGCTCGGCCCCGGCCGCGTCACCGACCTGGAGCAGCAGGATCGCCAGGGCGTTGGCGGCCTCACGGTGACCGGCGTAGGCGGCCCTGCGGTACCACTGCTCGGCCTGCGCGGTCCGTCCCTGCTCGGCGCAGAGCAGCCCGAGGTTGTACGCGCCGTTCACGTCGCCCGCGTCCATCGCGGCGCGGTACCACCGCTCGGCGGTCTGGGTCTCACCGCGCTCGGCGTGCAGCGCGCCCAGCGCGTTGGCGGCGTTGCCGTCCCCGTCCTGCGCGGCCCGCAGCCACCACACGGCGGCGCTGTCCGGGTCCCCGGCGTCGCGCAGCAGGAATCCGAGGGCGCACGCGGCACGCGCCTCCCCGTCCTTGGCGGAGGTCAGGTACCAGCGTCCGGCCTCCTTGAGATCGCCGCGCTTCTCCAGGATCGCCCCGAGATGCAGAGCGGCCCTGCGGTGTCCGCGTGCGGCGGCCTGCCGGTACCACTGCTCGGCGGCCTGTCCGGCGGCGCCGATGACACCGTTGTCGCCCACGGCCTCGCCCGAGTCCAGGGCCTTGCGGTCGAGCGTGCGCGCCAGCCGGTACGCGGCCTCGCGGTGCCCCCGCTCCGCGGCGGCCCGCATCCACTGCTCGGCGCCCACGTCGCTACGATGCTCCAGCAGATCGGCGAGAGCGTACGCGCCCAGGGCATGGCCCTGTTCGGCGGACTGACGCAGCCAGTACTCGGCGGCGGGCTCGTCACCGCGCTCGCGGTGGTGCCGGCCGAGCGCGTGCGCGGCGGCGGCACTGCCGGCGACGGCGGCGATCCGCCACCATCCGGCGGCCTCGTCGGCGTATCCGCGCTGGTAGAGGAGGACACCCAGATTGTTGGCGGCGGCACGGTCACCCGCGGCGGTGGCCGCGCGCAACTGCGGTTCGGCAGCGTCGAGATCGCCGCGGCGCAGCAGCATGGCACCGAGGACGCTCATCGCCTCGACGTCGCCGGCCTCCGCGGCCGACCACTGGCGCGCCTCCTCGGCAGCCTCGCCGGTCTCGTCCCGGTCGGAAGGCTGCGTGAGATCCGCAGGCTGCTCAAAGTCGGCAGGCTGCGCAAACCGCCCTGTATCCAACAGAGTTGCCTTGTCCCCCATAACGTCCATCGTCGCACCACCTGCTACCTGGGTACACCTGGTATACCGCAGCCAGTGAGGTCACTTCAGCGTTTTGTCGACATGCCCACAGAGAGACAAGTCAAACACAGAACGCTCAACTCCCCTCGCATGTCGTAGCACTTCACACGAGTCGGCAGGTCACCGGCGCGCCCCGGCGTGGCGTCACACGTCGAAGGCCCGGATCCATAAATGGATCCGGGCCTTCGACTTCAGTAGCGGGGACAGGATTTGAACCTGCGACCTCTGGGTTATGAGCCCAGCGAGCTACCGAGCTGCTCCACCCCGCGCCGTTGTGTTTCAACCGTATCACGGCGCGGGACGGGCTTTTGATCAGTCGCTTCCCGAGCTCTTCTCACTGCTCGGGCTGCTGCTCGGACTCGGACTGCCGCCGGCACCGGCGCTCTTGTCCGTGCCCTTGTCGGCCGACTTGTCCGCACCGGACGTGCCGGCCGTCTTGTCCGCCTTGGCCTGCGCGTCCTCCGCCCGCTGCAGCGCGTCCTCGAGGTCCTTCTGCGCCTCGCCGTACGCCTTCCAGTCGCCCTTCTTGAGAGCTTCCTGGCCCTGGTCGAAGGCCTTCTGGGCGTCGGCGAGCGCGGCCTGGACCGTCGGGTTGCTCGACGTGGGCGGCTTCGTGGTCTCTTCCGGCGGCTGGGTCGAACTCTCCGCCCCGAAGACCTTGTTGAGCGCCTGGTCCAGGGTGTCCTCGAAGGCGGTGCTGCCTCCGTAGGTCACCAACACCTTGCGCAGCAGCGGGTACTTGAGGTCGCCGCCGCGGACGTAGACCGGTTCCACGTAGAGCAGTCCGCCGTCCAGCGGGACGGTCAGCAGGTTGCCGTACTCGACTTCCGAGTCGCCGCCTCTGAGGAGCCTGATGGACTCGGCGATGGACGGCTCGGAGTTGAACTGGCTCTGCACCCGCTTGGGTCCGTCGACGGTTCTGCCGGTCGGCAGTTTCAGAATGCTGATCTTGCCGTAATCGGGTGTCCCCGCCTCGGCGTTGACCGACACGAAGGCGCTCAGGTTGTCGCGGCCGTTCGGCGTCATCGTCGTCGTCAGCGAGAACGCCTGCGACGACTGCCCCGGCAGTTTCATGCTCAGGTAGTACGGGGGCATCGCGCTGCCCGACTTGTTGGTCGGGTCGTCCGGGACCTGCCACACCTCGCTGCCGCTCAGGAACGTCTGGGCGTCCTTCACGTGGTAGCGGGTGAGCAGTTCGCGCTGGACCTTGAACAGGTCCTGCGGGTACCGCAGATGGGCCTCGAGCTCCGGTGAGATCGAGTTCTTCGACTCCACCGTGTTCGGGAACGCCTTCATCCAGGTCTTCAGGACCGGGTCCTTGGTGTCCCACTGGTAGAGCTTGACCGCGCCCGTGTAGGCGTCGACGGTCGCCTTCACCGAGTTGCGGATGTAGTTGACCTGGTTCTGCTGGGCCACCACCGCGCGCTGGTTGTTGGCCGCCGTCAGCGAGTCCGCCGTGGTGTCGCCGAGCGTGGTGCGCGAGGCGTACGGATAGCCGTTGGTGGTGGTGTACGCGTCGACGATCCACTGGATCTTCCCGTCGACGACCGCCGGGTAGGCGTCGCCGTCGATGGTCAGCCAGGGGGCGACCGCCTCGACCCGCTCCTTGGGCGTGCGGTTGTACAGGATCCGCGAACCCTCGCCGATCGCGCCGGAGTACAGGATCTGCGGCTCGCCGAACGCCACCGCGTACGCGGCCCGGTTGACCGGACTCGCGAGGCTGACGCCGCTCTTGCCCTTGTAGCTGGTCGTCTTCTCACCGTTGTCGTCGGAGTAGTCGATCTCCTTCTGGGGACCGCCGACGATCGAGTACTGGGTGGTCTTCTCGCCGTAGTAGATCTGCTGCTCGTACGTGCCGAGGTCGCCCTTGGACGGCAGGTTGTACTCGGTGAAGACCGGGCGGCCCTCGCTGTCGGCCGTGGTGCCCTTGGCCGCGACGACGCCGTATCCGTGCGTGTAACGGAAGTGGTCGTTGATCCAGTTGCTCTTCGGAATGCCCGCCAGGTTCAGCTCGCGCAGACCGATGACGGTGTCCTGCTCCTTGCCGTTCGTGCTGTACCGGTCGACGTCCAGGTTCGACGGGAAGCCGTAGTAGTTCCGCACCTGCTGGAGCTGCTGGAACGTGGGCGACACGATGTTCGGGTCCATCAGGCGGATGCTCGCGACGGTGTCCGCGTCGTCACGGAGCTCGGCCTTGTCCTTGGTGTCGCTCGCCCCGGCGTAGTCCTGCACGTCGGTGCCGGCGATCCCGTACGCGTCGCGGGTCGCCTTGAGGTTCTTCTCGACGTACGGCGCTTCCTTGGCCTGCTCGTTCGGCTCGACCTGGAACTTCTGGACTATCGCGGGGTACAGACCGCCGATGAGGACCGCCGACAGCACCATGAGGCCGAAGCCGATCACAGGGAGCTGCCAGGTGCGCCGCCACAGCGTCGCGAAGAAGAGCAGCGCGCAGATGACCGCGATGCAGAACAGGATCGTCTTGGCGGGCAGGTACGCGTTCGCGTCGACGTACCGCAGGCCCGTCCAGTTGCCGGTCGCCTTGAAGTCACTGGACTTCACCGCGAGCCCGTACCGGTCGAGCCAGTAGGCGACCGCCTTCAGGGCGACGAAGACGCCGAGGAGCACCGAGAGGTGTCCGGTGGCCGCCGCCGTGGCACGTGCTCCGGGGCTGGTGATCCGCAGACCGCCGTACAGGTAGTGCGTGAGCGCGGCGGCGATCAGGGAGAGCACGGCGGCGGCGAAGCCGAAGCCGAGCAGGAAGCGGTACCAGGGCAGGTCGAAGGCGTAGAACGAGACGTCGAGGTGGAACTGGGGGTCCTTCTGGTCGAAGGGAACTCCGTTCACCCACATCAGCCACGTGCGCCACTGGCCCGAGGCGGACGCGCCGGCGATCAGCCCCACCAGGGACGTGATCGCGAGCAGCAGCCACCGCTTGTAGGGCGCGATGCCCATGCGGTACCGGTCGAGGCTCTGCTGCTCCATCGACATGGCGCTCAGCGGCGGGCGCAGCCGGTGCGCCAGCCAGATGTTGAAGCCCACGGCGGCCGCCATCAGCAGCCCGAAGACGAAGAAGAGCCCGATCTTGGTCCACAGTGTCGTGGTGAAGACCGACGAATAGTGGACCGAGCGGTACCAGAGCCAGTCCGTCCAGAACCCCGCGAACATGACGAAGGCCATGGCCAGTACGGCCAGCACGCCCAGTGTCATGAGCAGGGTCCGGACACGCCGGGACGGCCGGCCCATGCTGATCCGTGGCCCCGTCGGGCCTCCGCCGCGGTCCGGCATCTGGAAAGCCAAGGTGCGCACCTCGAAGTCGCTGTCGATTCCGTCAGGCCCCCATGTCGGTGGACCGTCAGCAAGGCTCCGTGATCGGGGAGCCTCATCTATGCAACTTACTCACGCTTTACTCGGTTCCCGATTCAGGTCACGAACGAGGCAGGATTGTGACCATGTCCAACACTCCCATGGCAGCGAGCCCCCTGACCCGGGCCGTACTCGAGATCGACGAGTACGCCTCCGGCCTCGGCTGGGACCAGCCCGCCCGCCTCTTCGCCCTCGTAGACACCGCACGGCTGCGGTCCCAGGAACCCGGCCTGGCCGCTCAGCTCGGCCTGGAGCACGAACAGGAGACCACCGGTCTCACCCCCGTCGAGCAGGAGGAGATCCCCGCCGGCAAGCCGCTGGACGAGTTCCTCGGCACCATCGCCTGGCCCGACGCCGTCGTGGGCTGCGCCCTCACCGTCGAGCGGCTGATGCTGCCGCCGTCCGCGGAGAGCTCGGTCCCGGAGGGCCTGAGCGGCAAGAAGCTCACCCAGTGGGTCGCCGCACACCCGGACCGCCAGGAGGTGCGCATGACGGTCGGTGTCCTGCGCGACGGCACCCGCGACTCGGCGCTGCGGCTGCGCGAGAAGGACGCGGCGACGGAGGTCCTGACGGGCGCGGGCCTCGTACCGGGCCTCGCGGAGGCGCTGTCGGCGACGTTCGCGGACTGACCCGCGCACGGACGTGGCCGGGGGCGCCCCACGCATCGTGGGGCGCCCCCGGCCACGGACGAGCGGGGTGGGTCAGCCCTTGGTGCTGCACGTGGGCAGGTCGGAGGTCCGGCCCGCGCTGATGTCCTTGAGGGCCTTCATCGCGTCGTCGAGGGTGTCGACCTTGACGAGCCTGAGCCCGTCGGGGGTGTCCTTGGCCGCCTCGGCGCAGTTGTCCTTGGGCGTCAGGAAGTACTGGGCGCCCTTGTTCCGCGCGCCGACCGTCTTCATGTCGATGCCGCCGATCGGGCCGACCTTGCCGTTGTCGTCGATGGTGCCGGTGCCGGCCACGAACTTGCCGCCGGTGAGGTTGCCCGGGGTGAGCTTGTCCACGATGCCGAGCGAGAACATCAGACCCGCGCTCGGGCCGCCGACGTCGGCGAGCTTGATGTCGATCGTGAACGGGAACGTGTGGTCGGTCCCGGCCGAGATCCCGACGATGGCGCGGTCCGAGCCGTCGTCGTCGGACTTGGCCGTGGTGATCGTCACGTCCTTGGTCGCGGTCGCCGTCGTGTGTTCCTTCGTGGCGGCCGCCTGATCCTTGGCGGGCACGATCGTGAACACGGCCTTCTCGCCGGGCTTGTGCTTGGTGACGAGCTTCGCGACGTCGTCGGGCGCCTTCACGGCCGTGCCGTCGACGGCCTTGATGACGTCACCGGCGTGCAGCCGTCCCTCGGAGGGGGAACCCTTGACGACGGTGGAGACGATCACCCAGGACTTCACCGGGATGCCCAGTTCCTTCAGGGCGGACACCTTGGCGCTCTCCTGGGACTGGCTGAACTCCTCGGCGTTCTCCTGGGTCGACTCCTGCTCGGTCTTGCCGTCCGGGTAGAGCGTGTCGTGCGGCACGATCTTGCTGTCGTGCGCCAGCCAGCCGTACACGGCCTCGACGAGGTTCATGTTGTAGTCGGCGCTCGTGACCCTGACCGTGGTCATGTTCAGGTGACCGGTCGTCGGATACGTCTTGCGGCCCGAGATCTGCAGCACCGGCTCACCGTCGTGGTCACCCAGCGTGTTCACCGTGGGACCCGGTGACATCTCCGAGTACGGCACTTTGATGAACACTCCCGCGCACAGGAGCGCGATCAGGATCAGAGTGGAGGCGAGCATCGTCGCGGTGCGGCGTGGCATGGAACGACAGTACGGGACGGTGGTGTAAGCGCACCGTCGGGGCCGTCCGTACGTGGTGGGTCCGGAACGCGTCCGAAAGGCGTGAAAGCCGTGTTCCGGGCGTCGCGCCGCCGTGTTCCGCGCGGTTCGGGACCGCGCGGCCGGGCTCCCTGCCGACCGGGTCCGCGGCGGTTCCCCTCGAACGCGTGGACGCGTCGCGCGGGCACCGGGGACGCGCCGTGGACCTCAGACCGCGTCGGAGTGGGACTTCTCCCGGACGTCGGTCCGCTCCATGGCCTCACGGAAGCGTGTGTAGCCCGCGAGCTCGACGCCGTCTCCCGCGGCCTTGCGATTCCGACCGGCCCAACTGCCCCACAGACCGGCACCGATCGCGGCCATCAGCGGAATCAGCAACCAGGCAAGCGCCGCCATGTCGACCTCCCAACCCCATGAGCGACCGCAACTGACTGATCAGCAGATTAACCATCCGCAGTGTCAACGCTCACGGCAGGGCCCCGGTTACGCAACCGGACGGCGGAAAGTGATCGGCGGCCTCCGGAGGGTGCCGGATGCCCCGGGATTCCGGCCGGTCTCAGCAGGCTCCGACCCATTCCTGGGAGCCGTCGGAGAACCTCTGGTGCTTCCAGATCGGCACCTCGTGCTTGAGGTCGTCGATGAGCATGCGGCAGGCCTCGAAGGCCTCGCCCCGGTGCGGGCACGACACGGCGACGATCACGGCCGGCTCCCCGACCCGCAGGTCGCCCACCCGGTGAACGGCGGCCAGCGCCCGCACCGGATAGGTGGCGGCCACCTTCTCCGCCACGCGGCGCATCTCCGCCTCGGCGGTGGGGTGGGACGAGTAGCCGAGCTCGTCGACGTCGGCGCCCCCGTCGTGATTGCGTACGGTTCCCACGAACAACGCGGTACCCCCGGCGGCGTCGTCCCCGACCGCCTTGAAGACCTCGTCCAGGGAGAGCGGTTCGTCGCGGATCGCGAGCAGCCGGATCGGGTCCTGCGCGGCCCGCTCACCGGGGTGGTCATAGGTAGGTGCCATGCCCCCATCGTGCCGCACCCCGCCGACCCCGCGGAATACGGCTTTCACCCGGCACGCACGCGTACCGCTTGGAGCCTCCTCCAGTACGCCTTCGACCGTCCGGGCCCGTACGGCAGATGCGCCTCATCTCGGGTGCGGTCCGGCGCCGCCCGGCGCGAAGCGTGATACGCCCAGGTCAGCCCTGGAGCGGGTGCGGTCCGGCGTCGCCCGGCGCGGAGCGCGATGTGCCCGGTGCGGCCCCGGTGCGGCCCCGGTGCGGCCCCGGTGCGCGGAACGGATCGGCTCGGGTCCGCGCGCAGCCCGGCCCAAGATCGCTGCCCCGCCGGGTACCGCTGCCCTGCCGGGGATCACCGCCCCGCCGAGAATCGCCGCGCCCACCGGAGACGGTCGCCCCGGATCGCCGCGCCCGCCGGAGACGGCCGCCCCGTCGCCGTTCACCCGGTTGCCGCAGTGGCGCGGCGCCGGTTTCAGAACCTGCGGCGGGCCTTCCGCGCCCGGCGGACCACCGCCGCCGCACCCAGGAGGGCCACCGTGGCACCCGCAGCGCCCGCGGCGGTCGCGTCCTTGCGTCCCAGCCGCCGGCCGGCCACCGTGTGCCGCCCCGAGACCTCCTCCAGCAGCTCCGCCAGGACCTCCTCGTTGGTCCAGCGCGGCCGCCACCCGGCGTCGTGCAGGCGGCTCCCGCTCACCACCCAGGGGTACATCGTGTAGGCCAGGTCACCGGCGGGCGAAGGCGTCAGCCCGATGCGGTGGAGCCGGGCGGCGGCGCCCAGCGCGACCGCGGACGGCAGCTCCATCCGCCGGATCCCGCTCAGCTCCTCCACCTCCTCCTGCTCCAGCCACCCGTCGCACCCGACGGCCAGCTCGCCCTCGACCTTCTCGACGACCGCGTACTCCAGCGCGGCACACAGGTCCTCGACGTGGCAGAACTGCCAGGCGGGCCTCGACCCCGCCACCACTAGCAGCCGGGGAGACTCGAAATACCTGGTCAGGGCGGTGTCCGTGCCGCCGCCGACGAGGACCGCGGGCCGCACGACGGTGACGTTCAGGCCGGGGTGCGCGCGCGGCGCGCGGCGCGCGAGCCGTTCGATCTCCAGCAGGTCGCCGACGCCCGTCGCCTCGGCCGTGGCCCGCAGCTCGGCGTCCTCGGACAGCGGCAGCTCGTTGTCGGGCAGCGCCCCGTAGACCATCGCCGAGGTGCACAGCACGACCCGGTGGACCCCGGCCGCCGCGGCGGCGGTGAGCACGGTCTGCGTACCGCGGACGTTGTACGCCGTCCGGGCCGCCGCGTCGGTCTCCAGGTCGAGGTCGAGCGCCAGATGGACGACGACGTCCGCTCCGCGCAGCTTCTCGGCGATCGCCGGGTCCCGGACGTCCAGGATGTGCCACTGGGCGTCGGCGCAGTCGCCGCGCCGCTCGTCGATGGCGACGACCCGCTTGATCTCGTCACTGGCGGCCAGCCGCTCGGTGAGCAGCGCGCCCACACCGGCCGCCGCGCCGGTGACCGCGACGACGGGGCCGCGCGAGGCTGGGCTGGTTGAGTGGTTTCGCGCTGCGCGAACCTGCGGATCTGGGGAACTCACCGGGCGTCTCCAGCGGTTGTCTTCAGTAATGGACGCGTGTGACGCGTCCCTACCAGGTGGCATCCATCCTGCCGCAGGCGACGAGTCGGCGAAGCACCGAGGCCCGATCGGGTTCAGGTGTCTACGCTGGGTGGTGTTGTGGGCAGCCGCCGTCGGAACGAACCGGCGGCCTTACCAGCCGAGGAATCCCGTGAGTGACACCCCATTCGGATTCGGCCTTCCGCCGGAGGAGCCGGAGAACGGCGACGAGGGCAAGAAGAAGGACCAGCAGAGCGGTGGTGGTCAGGGACCGTTCGGTTTCGGGCTGCCCGGAGCCGGCGGCCCCGGAGCCGACAATCCGCTCGCAGCGATGTTCGGTTCGATGAACCCCAACGACCTGGGCGCCGCGTTCCAGCAACTGGGACAGATGCTCTCGTACGAGGGCGGCCCGGTGAACTGGGACATGGCCAAGCAGATCGCCCGGCAGACGGTCGCCCAGGGCACGTCGGACGGCACCAAGGACGCGAGCGTCGGACACTCCGAGCGGCTCGCGGTCGAGGAGGCCGTCCGGCTGGCCGATCTGTGGCTGGACGACGCGACGTCCCTGCCGTCCGGTGCCGCCTCCGCTCTGGCCTGGAGCCGGGCGGAGTGGGTCGAGGCCACGCTGCCGGTGTGGAAGGAGCTCGTCGACCCGGTCGCCGAGCGGGTCGGCGCGGCCATGGGCGACGTGCTGCCCGAGGAGATGCAGGCCATGGCGGGCCCGCTGATCGGCATGATGCGCTCCATGGGCGGCGCCATGTTCGGTACGCAGATCGGCCAGGCCGTCGGCGTGCTCGCGGGCGAGGTCGTCGGCTCGACCGACATCGGTCTGCCGCTCGGCCCGGTCGGCAAGGCCGCGCTGCTGCCGCTGAACATCCAGTCGTTCGGCAAGGACCTGAGCGTCCCCCAGGAAGAGGTGCGGCTGTATCTCGCGCTGCGCGAGGCCGCCCACCAGCGTCTCTTCGCCCACGTGCCGTGGCTGCGCTCGCACCTGTTCGGCGCCGTCGAGGGATACGCGCGCGGGATCAAGGTCGACACCGCGAAGCTGGAGGACGTGGTCGGCCAGTTCGACCCGCAGAACCCCGAGGAGCTGCAGCAGGCACTCCAGCAGGGCATGTTCCAGCCGGAGGACACGCCGGAGCAGAAGGCCGCGCTGGCCCGCCTGGAGACGGCGCTCGCGCTGGTCGAGGGCTGGGTGGACGCGGTCGTGCACTCGGCGGCCAAGCCGCGGCTCTCGTCGGCCGACGCGCTGCGCGAGACGCTGCGCCGCCGCCGCGCCACGGGCGGTCCCGCCGAGCAGACGTTCGCCACGCTGATCGGTCTGGAGCTGCGCCCCCGCCGGCTGCGCGACGCCTCGCGCCTGTGGGCCTCGCTCACCGACGCGCGCGGTGTGGACGGCCGTGACGGCCTGTGGGCCCACCCGGACATGCTGCCGACGGCGTCCGACCTGGACGACCCGGACGGCTTCGTGCACCGCGAGCACATGGACTTCTCGGAGCTGGACAAGATGCTCGGCGAGGCGGCGAGCGGCAAGGCCGAGAAGCCCGACCTGACGAAGCACGACGACTCCGACGACTCCGACGGCGACTCCGGCAAGGGCGACGGCACCGAGTGAGCCTGCACGACGACGCGGTCCTCGTACTGAAGAGCTACGAGGACCAGGAAGAGCTGCGCCAGATCTATCTGGACCACCTGTCCGCGCACCCGGACGGGATGTGGAAGTCCTGCCACGCCGGGCACCTCACGGCGAGCGCCCTGGTGATCGACGCGTCGCGCGGCCGTGTCCTGCTGACCCTGCACCGCAAGCTCCGGATGTGGCTGCAGATGGGCGGGCACTGCGAGCCGGGGGACGCGACCCTGGCCAGGGCGGCCCTGCGCGAGGCGCACGAGGAGTCGGGCATCACGGGTCTGACCCTGCTGCCGGGCGGCCCCGTGACCCTGGACCGGCACGCCATCCCGGCGCCGTGCCACTGGCACCTGGACGTCCAGTACGCCGCGCTCGCCCCGGCCGGCGCCGTCCCGGCGATCAGCGACGAGTCCATCGACCTGCGCTGGTTCGCCTACGACGAGGTGGCCGAGTCGGCCGACACCTCGGTCGTACGACTCCTGGAGGCGACGCTCGCCAGGCTGTGACCCCGCGACGGCCACCGGAGCGGGACTGCCACCGAAGCGGGACGGCCACCGAAGCGGGACGACCACCGTCCGAGGAGGGCCAGAGGGGCCACCCCACCGGGGAGGGCCACCGACGGGTAAGGGGCGACCGCCATGGCGATCGCCCCTTACGTACTGCTGACCGGACCGTCGTGGGCCACTGGGGCCGAACGGTCAGCTCCAGACGTTGCCCTGGTTCTGCGCGTGGACGCCCTGCTGCCCCATGCCGTACTGGGCGCGCAGGCCCTGGCCGATCACCGCGTTCTGCGGCGGCAGCAGTTCACTGGGCTGCACGAGCGCGTAACCGCTGCCCATGAAGCTGAGCTCCCAGCCCTCACCGGTGTTGCCGCGGCGCCGCCACACGCCCGAGGAGTGCGTCTGGGCCTGCATCTGCACTCGCAGACCGGTGGACCACGCGACGATCGCGTCGGCGTCGCAGTTGACGTACTTGTCCGGGGTGACCTGCATCATCAGCGGCATCCCGGAGGTCACCAGCGCGACCTTGCCGCGCCCGGTGATGTTGAGCTGGTACTTGCCGGACCCCGAGATGCCGTACTGGCTGTCCACCGCGATGACCTCGTGGTGGAGTCCGGAGTCCATCGCCAGCACATAGCTGCTGTCGACGGTCAGGCCGTCCTGGTCCACATCGATGATGTGGACGTGCTGGCCCAGGTTGGCGAGGTAGACCGTGCCCTGCCCGTGGCAGCGCATCAGGTCCAGGCCCTCGCCGGTGTGCGCGCGAGCGCGGTGCTGGCTGCTGTTCTGGTACTCGGCGTCGAACTCGACCAGACCCTGGTACGCGACCATGGTGCCCTTGCGGGCGAGGATGTCGTCGTGACCCTCCAGGACGATGCGCAGCATCTGCGAGTTCTGCAGGCTGTAGCGGTCCTGGGTCTGCTGCTCGTTGTAGCCGAAAAGCGGGCTCTGCATGATGTCCTGCTCCCCCTCAGCCCCGGACTCGGAGGCGGTCGGTGCTGTCCTCGCTGGGCTGGACGACGACGATGCCCTGCCCGGAGAACGCCATCTGGAACGCCTCGCCGCTGCCGCGTCCGATGAGCGACTGTGCCTTGAAGCTGCGCTTGCCCTTCACCTTGAGGTTCGGGGACCAGGCGACGAGCGCGTCCGGGTCGACGTACGTCTCGTCCTCACCGCCGCCGCAGTCGACGACGATCGGCTTGCCGCGGGAGGTCAGCGCCACCCAGCCCTGACCGGAGATCTTGGTGTTCCACAGACCCTGTCCGGCGAACTTGGCGAGCCCCTTGACCCGCTCGACTCCCCAGGTGAGGTGGGCGTCGAAGGCGAGCAGATTGGTCGCGTTGACGGAGATCGCGTCACCGTTGAGGTTGATGACGACGACGTTCGCCCCGTAGTCGGCGAGGTAGAGCAGGCCGTCGCCGGAGCACTTCATGAGGGGGGCGCCCTCGCCGGTCATCCAGTCGCGGGCGATCTGGCGGACGGCGGGCGGGTTGGGCTCGTACTGGACGAACCCTTCGTAGGCGACCATCGACCCCACGCGCGCGAGGAGGTCGTTCCCGGTCTGCATGGCGACCTTCAGCATGTGATTGCCGTGGTTCTCCATGCGCGCGGTGACGGGTGCAGGGGCGAAGCCCGCGAGTGGCTGGTTCATGACGGGCTCCCTCAGACCTCGTACGGCTGGACGACGACGAAATTGCCTGGCGCGGCACGGAACTGGAGGTTCACGCTCTCGCCGGTGTCGCCGGCGTAGGCGTTCCGGCGCATCCTCACCTGGCTGGAGACGATCACCTGTGCGGCGGCCGACCAGGCGACGACGGCGTTGCAGTCGGCGAACGTCGTGGGCGTCACCGGCAGGACGACGGGCGCGCCGTGCGTCTTGACGACGATGGTGCCCGTCCCCTGGAACTGCATCGTGAACAGCGCGCCCCCGGGGATGCCATGGCCCTCGATGCGGCGGACCTCGTACTGGAGGGACTCGTCGAAGGCGAGGACGTTCTCCGCGGAGACGCAGATCGCGTCCCCCTGGAGCTCGATGGGGTGCACCTGGGTGGCGTTCTCGGCGAAGAACACCTGGCCCTGGCCGGTGCAGCGCATGAGCTGCATCTCCTGGCCGGTGGCGTTGCCCGTGATCCGGCCGGCGAATCCGGCGCCCTTGTAGCTGAAGTCGACCTTGCCCTGGTACAGCACCATGCTGCCTTGGCGGGCCAGTACGGCTTGGCCGCCGATGCCAAGGTCGACACGGATGAGCTTCTTGTTCTGCGGGGTCCACCGCTGGCCGGTGGGCGTCTCCTTGAAGGCGCTCAGCGCGGCGGCCACGCCGGCCCCGCCCTGCGGAGCGCCCTGGGGTGCGCCGTAAGGGGACGGGGCGCCGGGCTGGCCCGGGTACTGCCCGGGTGCCTGGCCCGGGATCTGGCCGTAGGGCGGCTGCTGACCGTAGCCGGGCGGCGGACCGGGCGGCTGCTGACCGTATCCGGGAGGCGCGGTCGGTGCCTGCTGGCCGTAGCCGGGCGGCATGGGGGCCGTCTGGCCGGGCGGCTGCTGGCCGTAGCCGGGGGGCGGGCCGGGCGGCTGACCGTACGGCGCGGGGCCCGGCGGCGGGACGGTGCCGCCCGGCGGGGTGTGCAGGGGCGCCACGATCGTCGGCGCGCCGTGCACCGAGGGCGCGGGAGCGGGCGTGGGGGCGTGCGGCGCGGCACCGGGCGGCGGCGCGAAGCCTTGCGGGGCGGGCGCCGGAGCGGGCGCCGACGGCGCGCCGAACGCGGGCGCCGGGGTGCTCTGGGCGGGCGGGGCGAAGGACGGCGCGGCGCCGGGCTGCGGCTGCTGGGCCGCGGCCGGCTCCTCCTCGGCGACCTCGCCGCCGAAGTTCTTCAGCAGCGCGTCGAGGCCGCCGTCGAAGCCCTGTCCCACCGCGGCGAAGCGCCAGACGTCCTTGAGGTAGAAGTCGCCCAGCATCACGGCGCGTTCCGTGGAGAACTCGGCACCGCTGAACGCGTACCGGGCCACCTCCTCGCCGCCCGCGACGACGCGCAGGTATCCGGGCGCGATCTGCGACATCTGTCCGGCGCCGTCGATCGTCGCGGTGAACGACAGCTTCTGGATCTGCGCCGGGATCCGGTCGAGGGTGACCCGGAAGGACTCCGTGTCGCCCGACTGCGCGCCGAGCAGCTGGATGGACTCCTCGGGGGACTTCGGCTGATTGAAGAAGACGAAGTACCGGTCGTCCGAGAGCCGTTCGTCGGCGTCCAGGCCGAAGCAGCTGATGTCGAAGGTGAGTCCGGGGCCGGTGATCTGCACGCCTACGTACAGGTCCGTGCCCGCGGTGAGGTCACTGATCTTGGCCTTGTGGCCGCGTTGGAATTCCCTGGCCATGCGTAACGACCGTCCCCCATCCCGAATACGAGTGCGTCGCGTCAGGCTAACGGCAAAGTCCGGAAGTGGACGAAGCCGGTGCAGACCCGGTACACAATCGCACTCCGGGCGGGACGATCCGCCGCCCCGTACCACGGCACTGGTCCCCGAGTGCCGCCGCAGGTGGCTCCCGGTGCCGGCCCTAGTCCTCGCGTGTCGCCGGGAGGTGGGGCAGCCGGTCCGCGGCGACGACGCCCTCGAGATAGCCGCGGGCGCGCTCGGTGCGCGGGTACGCCTCCAGGAGCCGCCAGAAACGGGGCCCGTGGCCCGGTACGAGCAGATGGGCGAGCTCGTGGAGCAGGACGTAGTCGACGACGTACTCGGGCATGCCCTGCAGCCGGTGCGACAGACGGATGCTGCCCTCGGCGGGGGTGCAGGAGCCCCAGCGGGTGTTCTGGTTGGTGACCCAGCGCACCGACGACGGCCGGGCGCGGCCGTCGAAGTAGTGGGCCGACAGCCGCTCGGCGCGTTCGGCCAGCTCGCTGTCGCCGAGCACCCGCCGGCTCTCCTGGGCGGCCAGTTTGTCGAGCATGACGGTCACCCAGCGCTTCTCCTCCGCCTCGGACATCCGGGCGGGGATGAGGACGACGGTGCGGTCGCCCTCGCGGTACGCGGAGACCGTTCTGCGCCGTCGGGCGCTCCTGCGGACCTCGATCGCGCTCGCCCCCGAACCGCTCGGCGGCGGGCTCGTCGTGCTGCGCTGTGATGTCGCGGCGCTGTGCGGTGGGTCGGCGGGCACGCCCCGACGTTACCTGCTGCACGTGGCGGAAGTCCCGCCCCCGGGACGGTTCGATGTCGATCCGCATCCTGCCCGTCCGGTTCGTACGACGAACGGTGCCGTCTGTGGACAACTTTCGGCGGGGTCCGGCGGGCACGGGCATGCTGGCACTCGGTCCGCGCTGCGGGAGCGCACCACGGACATACGGGGACGTACTACGGGTCTACGGGGGTAGGTCATGCATCCGATCATGAAGCCCGCTCTGCGGCGCGGCTGGCGGGATCTCAACACCGTGCAGTTCGGTATGACACCGGCGCACGCGATGGTGCTGGGCCCGATGGACACGGCGACGGGCAGTTTCCTCGAACTGCTCGACGGGACACGCGGACTGCCGCTGCTGCGTGAGCAGGCGCGCGCGATGGGGCTGCCCGACGGCCACGTGGACGGACTGGTGGACCGGCTGGCCGGGTCCGGCCTCCTGGACGACACGACCGGAGGCGGTCCGGCCGCGGACGCGCTGCGCGACAAACAGGGGGTCATGGACCGGCTGCGGCCGGACCTCGCCTCCCTGTCCCTCGTCGCCCGCGAGCCGGGAGCGGCGGTCGGGCGCCTGGCCGCCCGCCGCCGGCTGCGCGTACGGGTGCTGGGCGCCGGCCGGGTGGGAGTCGTGCTGGCCGCGCTCCTCGCGGGCGCCGGCGTGGGTGAGGTCGAGGTGCGTGACCTCGGCCGGGTGGAGCCGTGGGACGTGGCACCGGGCGGCCTACCCGTCGAGTCGATCGGCGAGCGCCGGGAGGACGCGGCCCGGCGGGCGGTGCGCCGGGCCGCCCCGGACCGACCGCCCCGCACCGTCGCCGGAGGCGGGGAGGGAAGAGGAGAGGGAGAGGAGGCGCGCGGGCTGTCCCTCGTGATCCTCGCTCCCCGGGACGGTCTCGCCGTCCACGCGCCGGACCCCGCGTCGGCCGAGGGCCTGATCGTCTCGGGTACACCCCACCTCTACGCGGGAGTGGTCGAGGCGACCGGGGTCGTGGGGCCGCTGGTCCTGCCGGGTGACACCGGCTGTGCGGGCTGTCTCGACCTGCGGCGCACCGATGCGGATCCGGTCTGGCCGCGCCTGGTCGCGCAGTGGCGCTCCGGGCGGCAGCGCCGGGTGGCCGCCTGTGATCTCGCCCTGGCCGCGGCGGTCGCCGGACTCGCGGCGAGCCACGCGCTCGCCTTCCTGGACGGAGATCCGCCGTCCTGTGCGGGGACCCGCTGGGAGACTTCGCTGCCCGGCTGCGCTTGGCGGGCGAAACCGGTCGAGGCGCACCCCGCCTGCTCCTGCGGCACCGCGAAGAGAACAATTGGAGAGCGGACCCCCGAGGACGGCGAAGCGCACGAGACAATGGCAGGGCGACAACCGCACGCGGCACAGCTTGCTGGGATCTGGAGGGCGCATGTCTGATCTTCCCCGGAAGGCGGTCACCCGGACTGCCAAACTGGCCGCGCTGCCACTCGGCTTCGCCGGGCGGGCGACCTGGGGGCTCGGAAAGCGGATCGGCGGGAAGTCGGCGGAGATCGTTGGCCGCGAGCTCCAGCAGCGCACGGCCGAGCAGCTCTTCAAGGTCCTCGGGGAGCTGAAGGGCGGTGCGATGAAGTTCGGGCAGGCACTGTCCGTGTTCGAGTCGGCACTGCCGGAGGAGATCGCGGGCCCCTATCGTGCGGCGCTGACGAAACTCCAGGAAGCGGCGCCTCCCATGCCGACGCGCACGGTCCACTCCGTGCTGGAGGAGCGGCTGGGCGCGGACTGGGCCGAGCTGTTCGTGGAGTTCGAGGACAAGCCGTCGGCGGCCGCGTCGATCGGCCAGGTGCACCGGGCCGTGTGGCACGACGGCCGGGAAGTCGCCGTCAAGGTGCAGTATCCGGGGGCGGGCGAGGCCCTGCTGTCCGACCTGACCCAACTCAGCCGCTTCGCCCGGCTCCTGGGTCCCCTGATCCCGGGAATGGACATCAAGCCGCTCATCGCGGAGCTGCGCGACCGGGTCTCCGAGGAGCTCGACTACGGCCTGGAGGCGCAGGCCCAGGCGGCGCACGCCGAGGAGTTCGCGGACGACCCGGACGTGCTGGTGCCCGCGGTGGTCCACCAGTGCGAGCAGGTCCTGGTGACGGAGTGGATCGACGGGGTGCCGCTGTCGGAGGTGATCAACGACGGCACGCCCGAGCAGCGGGACCGTGCCGGCCAGCTGCTGGCCCGCTTCCTCTTCTCGGGCCCCGCCCGCACGGGTCTGCTGCACGCCGATCCGCACCCGGGCAACTTCCGTCTCCTGCCGGACGGGGACAGCGGCTGGCGGCTGGGCGTCCTGGACTTCGGCACGGTGGACCGGCTTCCCGGCGGACTGCCCCAGCCGATCGGCGATTCCCTGCGGATGACCCTGGACGGCGACGCCGAGTCGGTCTACGAACTGCTCTGCTCGGAAGGCTTCGTCAAGGAGTCGATAGACCTCGAACCCGACGCGGTCCTGGACTATCTCCTGCCGATCATCGAACCGGCCGAGGCGGACGAGTTCACCTTCACCCGGAGCTGGATGCGCAACCAGGCCGCCCGCGTCGCCGACCCGCGCTCTCCCGCCCACCAGTTGGGCAGGCAGTTGAACCTGCCGCCCGCCTATCTCCTCATACACCGGGTGACCCTCAGCACGATAGGGGTCCTGTGCCAGCTGGGCGCGACGGTCCGGCTGCGCGACGAACTGGAGGAGTGGCTGCCGGGGTTCGTGCCGGAGGAGGAGCTGGAGGACGAGGAGTTGGGCGAAGAGGTGTCGGCCGCCGAGGCGTGAGGCCGCGCCCCCGGGCCCGGCCCGAGGGGTGGGGAGTCCGTCGGGCGGGCTACCACCAGGCCGAGTCGAGACGCCCCTCGATCGCTCTGAGGTTGCTGCGGGCGCAGGTGTCGCAGAAGTAGAGGCGGGTGCCGTTCTCGACGGAACAGGTCCACGTCGGCCGGGGGCCCTGAGCCGTGGTGCCGCACTGGGCGCACACGATCTTCTCGGCCTCGTCCGCGTCGGACTCCGGTGCGGGGCCGCTGCTGTCACTGTCTTCGGGAAGACTCGTCACCGGGCGACGATATCGCCGCGGCCCGCGGTTCGCGCGGTGCAACGCACCGCGGGGGCCGGTCCCCTCGGACCGGCCCCCGCCACTTCTCACCTGCGCGTGCTGCGACTGCAACGGCTGCTACGACGTCGGGCGTCGATTACTGCATGACCGCCATGGCCAGCGCGCGCCGGGCGCGCATCGAAGCGCGCTCGGCCCGGCGCTGCATGCGGCGAGCGGTCGCCAGGCGCACGGCCTGACGTTCCCGCTCGGCCTGGTGCAGTTGCTCGTGCATATGCGCACGAGCCAGGGCTTCTGGGATGAGTTGCATCTCTCGGGTCCTGTTCTGACGCGAGTCGTTCGCGCCGGTGATGGTGAAGTCTGGAATCGCGGAGCCTGCGGGCTCGCTCGTGGACGGCTTCATCGGGGCCTGCTTCTTGGGGTCGTGCGTCAGGGGGCGGTCGATCGTTCCTCGGATGTTCATGCCGCGACCGGGTTCTTGCGCGGGCGGCCACGCGGCCGCTTGCGGGCCACGACGACACCCTGGACGAAGAGCTCGCCACCCCAGACGCCCCAGGGCTCACGCCGCTCCTTGGCGCCGGCGAGGCAGGCCTCCATCAGCGGGCAGGTGCGGCAGAGAGACTTGGCGTACTCGACGTCGGCCGGCGACTCGGCGAAGAAGACCTCCGGGTCGTAGGAACGGCAGGGGACGGGTACGCCGAGGTTCTCGATGGCGTCGTCGAGCGCGGTGAGCGCGGTGAGGGGGATCAAGGTGGAGTCCTCCGTGAGGCCGGGCGGGGGGATCGTTTCGGAAGGCGGTACTGACGGGGCGTGCGCTTCGAGTTGCACGGTTCGTCTTCCTCGTCTGGTCGTGCCGGCCTGGGTCGGCCGGTTGGCGGCTGGTACCGGGTTCTTTTCTTGTCCCGAGGCCCCTTCGCTCCGTCGTCCCCGGTCGGGGACAAACAGAAGGGCCGCGGATCCCGGGTGGGGTTCCGCGGCCCTGAAGGCGCCGGCCTGATGGTGAATCAGGCTGGATCACTCCAGGGTTCAGGCCCACGGAAGGCCCACATCGTGTGGTGCTGCTGCGTCTGCTTCAGGGATCCGGCACCGGCTGCCGCAAAGGCATAGGCATGCGCCTCTGCCACTACTGCCGCTTCCAGTGCCTGGGTCGGTCGCTCATTGCGCTCACGGATGGGAAGACCCGCGAGAGACAGGGAGGACGCCGGCCGGACGGCACTGATGCCGGACAGACCGGTGCCCAGGTTCGAGACGCCGAGCGAGCACATGGAGACGACGACCGAGGGATCGGTCATTTTCACGGTGTAGATGGAGCTGGTGTCGATGCTGATCACTGGAATCGCCTCCTCTCGGCGTCTTGGGGGACCGGCGCGAACCGGTCCGACGGTTATTAAGTACAGCACGGAACCAGGGCCTTCGAGAAGGCCGCTGCTGCCGTGGTTAAGAACCTATGGGGATTGCTGGGGCATGCGCAAACTATTTTCTCGACGAGTTTCAATCAGTTGCCCTCACCGTGCTCCCCGACCTCCCGACCTGCGCAGATGGCCAGAACATCGGCTCCGAAGCGGTTGAGTTTGCGGACACCGACCCCGGGGATCCGGGCGAGCTCGCCCTCCTCGTCCGGCGCGGTCTCCGCGATCGCCATCAGCGTCCTGTCGGTGAAGACGCAGAACGCGGGCTGCCCGCTGCGCTCCGCCTGCACCGCGCGCCACTCGCGCAGCCGCTCGTAGAGACCCTCGTCCATGTCGGAGGGGCAGTCGTCGCAGCGCATCAGCTTCATCTCACCGGCGTCGGTGAGCGTGCGACCGCAGACCCGGCAGCGCGCGGGGCTGCGGCTCGTTCGCCGCGCGGCGGTGACGCCGCCTCTCGCGGCGCCGCGCTCGATGCCGCCCTGGGCGGCGCCGGCGCGACCGCCCGAGGTGGCGACGGAACCGGGGCGCAGTCCGTCGAGGAACCGGCTGGGACGCCGGCCCGCGCGGCCTCCGGGCGAGCGGGCGAGCGCCCAGGAGACGAAGAGGTGCTCTCTGGCGCGGGTGACACCGACGTAGAGCAGGCGGCGCTCCTCCTCGATCTGCTCGTCGGTCTTTGCGTAGGTGATCGGCATCATTCCCTCGGCGACCCCCACCAGGAAGACGACGTCCCACTCCAGTCCCTTGGCGGAGTGCAGCGAGGCGAGGGTGACGCCCTGGACGGTCGGGGCGTGCTGGGCGCCGGCGCGTTCGTCGAGCTCGGCCACCAGGTCGCCGAGTGTCGCGCCGGGCTTGGCGGTCGCGAAGTCCTGCGCGAGGTTCACCAGGGCGGCCAGGGACTCCCAGCGCTCCCGGACCGCGCCGGAGCCCGCCGGCGGCGTGCCGGTCCAGCCCTCGCCCGAGAGCACCGCCCGGACCTGCGAGGGCAGGTCGACGGCATCGTCGAGGAGCGAGTCGTTTCCGCCGAAACGGGCCGCGGCGCGCAGGGCCGCGCCCGCCTTGCGCACCTCGGGGCGGTCGAAGAACCGCTCGGCGCCGCGGAGCTGGTAGGGCACGCCGGCGTCGGCGAGGGCCTGCTCGTAGGTCTCTGACTGGGAGTTCGTGCGGAACAGGATCGCGATCTCGGCCGCCGGGACGCCCGAGGCGATGAGGTCGCGGATGCGGCGGGCGGCGCCCTCGGCCTCGGCGGGCTCGTCCGTGTACTCGGCGTAGACGGGCTCGGCCCCGGGGGGCCGCTGGGAGATCAGTTCCAGACGGTGCTCGGCGGCCCGGCCACGGGCCTGCGAGAGCAGTCCGTTGGCCAGGTGGACGACCTGGGGCGAGGAGCGGTAGTCGCGGACGAGCTTGACGACGGTGGCTCCGGGATGGCGGGTGCGGAAGTCGAGAAGGTGGTCCGGGGTTGCACCCGTGAACGAGTAGATCGTCTGGCTGGCGTCGCCCACCACGCAGAGACTGTCCCGCTCGCCGAGCCACAGTTCCAGGAGGCGCTGCTGGAGCGGGCTGACGTCCTGGTACTCGTCGACCACGAAGTGCTGGTACTGCGAGCGGACCTGGTCGGCGATGTCGTGCCGGTCCTGCAGGATGGCGACCGTGAGCAGCAGGACGTCCTCGAAGTCGATGACCGCGCGGTCGCGCTTGAGGTCCTCGTACGCCGCGTAGATCTTGGCGGTCTCGGCCGGGTCCCGGGGGGCCTCGCGGCCGGCGCGGGCTGCGGCGGCGGCGTAGTCGGCGGGGATGGTCTGGGTGACCTTGCACCACTCGATCTCGCCGGTGACGTCCCGCAGCTCTCCCCGGTCGAGGCGGATGCGGCAGGCGGCCGCCGCGTCCGCGACGAGCTGGATCTTGCGGTCCACCAGCCGGGGCAGTGAGCCGCCGACGGCTTTCGGCCAGAAATACTGGAGCTGGCGCAGCGCCGCGGAGTGGAAGGTCCGGGCCTGGACGCCTCCGGCGCCGAGCTGGCGCAGCCGTCCGCGCATCTCTCCGGCGGCCCGGTTGGTGAAGGTGACCGCGAGCACGCTGGACGGCTGGAGGATCCCCGCGCGCACTCCGTAGGCGATGCGGTGGGTGATCGCCCGGGTCTTGCCCGTGCCGGCTCCCGCCAGCACGCACACCGGACCGTGCAGGGCGGTGGCGACCGCGCGCTGCTCGGGGTCGAGCCCGTCGAGCACCGCGTCGGCCGTGTCCGGAACCTGCGGGAAGAGGGGGGAGTGCGTTGCTGCTGTCACACAGCCATGCTGCCAGGTCGGTGGAGGCGGGTGAGCCGGTTGTCCACAGGGAGGCGGCCGCAGTCGTACGAATGCGGCGAGCGTCACCTCGGCCGCCTGCGCCGGGTCGTGTTTCGGCCAGGGGGCCGGTGTCCCGCCCCAGGCCCACCCCTCCCCCGCCCCGGGCGTCCCACCTGCGGTGCGACGCGGGTGCGACGGGGCTGCGGTGAGCGTCACGTCACGGTGGACGTCCCCGATACCCCCCGCGGGAATGGTGACCGGGTGGCCTGCGTTCCACTTGCAGCGACCACGCACCCGAGCCGTGAAGGAGCGCAAGAGACATGCAGGGCACTGTGACGATGTACAGCACCACGTGGTGCGGCTACTGCCGCCGCCTCAAGAGCCAGATGGACCGTGAGGGCATCGCGTACACCGAGATCAACATCGAGCAGGACCCGCAGTCCGCGGCGTTCGTCGAGAAGGCGAACGGCGGCAACCAGACGGTTCCGACCGTCCGGATCGTCTCCGGCGCCGGTGGTGCCGAGGTCGTCATGACGAACCCGAGCCTCGCCCAGGTGAAGCAGGCCCTCACGGCCTGACCTCCCGCGCGCACGGCCATGCCCCTCCGGCGAGCTCGCCGGAGGGGCACCGTCATGTCAGGGGCCCTCTCAGGCGGTGTTCCCCCTGGTCGGCAGGGGCTTGCCGTACCAGAGCTCGATCAGGCGCGCCGCGATCGAGATCCCGTAGGGAGGCAGGACCTCCCCCGAGTCGAAGGCGGCCCGCAGGTCGTCCCGGGAGAACCAGCGGGCCTCCTCGATCTCCTCGCCGTCGACGTCGATGTCCGACGAGGTGGCGCGGGCCCGGAAGCCCAGCATGAGGCTGGAGGGGAACGGCCAGGGCTGGCTGGCGACGTACTCGACCTCGCCGACCGTCACGCCGGCCTCCTCGAAGACCTCGCGGCGCACCGACTGCTCGATCGATTCGCCGGGTTCGACGAAGCCCGCGAGGGTGGAGAAACGGCCTTCGGGCCAGTGCACCTGCCGGCCGAGCAGGATGCGGTCGTCGTCGTCCGTGACGGCCATGATCACGGCCGGGTCGGTGCGCGGGTAGTGCTCGGCGCCGCAGGCCGGGCAGCGGCGGATGTGACCGGCGGCGGCGATGACGGTGCGCTCGCCGCAGCGCGAGCAGAAGCGGTGGGTGCGCTGCCAGTTCTCCAGGCCGACCGCGTGCACCATCAGGCCCGCGTCGCGCGGCGACAGCAGCAGGCCCGCCTCACGCAGGCCGGCCGGGCGCGCGGACTGGTCGATCCGGCCGGGAAGCGCGTCCTTCTGGAGCGCGAAGTAGCTCACCCCGTCCTCGTCCGTGCCCAGGAAGTAGCGGTGCGCCTCGGTGAGAGGCGCCTCGAAGGAGGGCGTCATGAGCAGTTCGGTGGTGCCATCGGCCGTCTCGTCGATGAGCACCTGACCGCCGGAGACCACGAAGACGCGGGTCGTGGGGTGGCTCCAGGCGGCCGCGAGCCAGGCCTCGTCGAGCCGGTGGTGGGCCGCCCGGTCGATGCCGCTCGGGGCGGTGAGCGAGATGGGACGGTCGGCGCTGTGGTCGGTCCAGGTGGTCACGGATGCTTCCAACTCCCCCGGTGGAACGGTTGTCTCGACGGGCGGTTCGGCAGGGCGGGCGTGCGGTGGTGCGCTGTCGGGGCGGTTCGGCTTGTTCAGTTCGTCTCGCGCCAGTTCTCGGCCAGGTCGCCCCACAGGTAGGCGGTCGTCTCGACGCCCTTCATGAGGAGGTCGAGTTCGACCTTCTCGTTGGGGGCGTGCCAGCCGTCGGACGGAACGGAGATGCCCAGGAACAGCACCGGGGCGCCGAGGACTTCCTGGAGGTCGGCCGCCGGTCCCGAGCCGCCCTCGCGGGTGTAGCGGACCGGCTGCTCGAAGGCCCGGCCCATGGCGCGTACGACGGACTGCAGGGCGGGGTGGTCGAGCGGGGTCAGACAGGGGCGGGTGGACGGGGCGAACGTGATCTCGTGCCGGATGCCGTTCGGCACCTGCCCGGCCGCCCAGGCCCGTACGGCCTTCTCAATGTGGTCCGGGCCCTGTCCGGCGACGAGCCGGAAGGAGAGCTTGACCATGGCCGACGACGGGACGATCGTCTTGCTGCCCGCGCCCTGATAGCCGCCGCCGATGCCGTTGACCTCGGCGGTCGGGCGGGCCCAGACGCGCTCCAGGGTGGTGTGGCCGGCCTCTCCGTGGGTGGCCGTCGACCTGGCGGTGCGCAGCCATCGCTCCTCGTCGAAGGGCAGTTCGGCGAAGAGTTCGCGCTCGCGCTCGGTGAGTTCGGCGACCCCGTCGTAGAAGCCCGGCACGGCCACGCGCGCGTGCTCGTCGTGCAGGGCCGCGACCAGCCGGGCGACGGCGGTGGCGGGGTTGGGCACGGCGCCGCCGAAGGATCCGGAGTGGATGTCCTGCTCGGGTCCGTGGAGGACGATCTCGCACTCGGCGAGGCCCCGCATACCGGTGCAGACGGTGGGTGTGTCCTCGGACCACATGCCGGTGTCGGAGACGATCACGGCGTCCGCGGCGAGCCGCCCCGCGTTCTTCTCGACGAGTTCCCGGAAGTGCGGGGAGCCGGACTCCTCCTCGCCCTCGATCAGCAGCTTGAGGTGCACGGCCGGGGTGGTGCGCCCGGTGGCGGCGAGGTGGGCCCGGACGCCGAGTGTGTGGAAGAACACCTGGCCCTTGTCGTCCGCGGCCCCGCGCGCGTGGAGGCGGTTGCCCCGGACCACCGGCTCGAAGGGGTCGGTGTCCCAGCCGTCCTCGCGGGCGGCGGGCTGCACGTCGTGGTGTCCGTAGACGAGGACGGTGGGGGCGTCGGGGTCCTCGGAGGGCCACTCGGCGAAGACGGCCGGGGCGCCCGCGGTCGGCCAGACCTCGCAGGTCGGGAAGCCGGTCTCCCGGAGTTCGGCGGCGAGCCAGTCGGCGCTGCGTGCCACGTCCGCGGCGTGCTCGGGCTGAGCCGAGACCGAGGGGATGCGCAGCCACCGACCGAGGTCGTCGAGGAAGGCGGCGCGATGCGTCTCGATGTACGTACGGACGGTGCTGACGGCGTTGTCAACGGGCTTGCTCATGTTCCTGAGCCTATCCGCCCACAGAGGCGTGTTCGTCCGGCGGTTCCCCGGCGACCTCGTCCCCGTCCCGCGCGCCCGCCGGGTCCTCGGTGAGCAGCCGCTCCAGCGCGGCCCGGTCGGGAAGGCCCTCCGGCCGTACGGCCTCGCCGTCGCGGACGTACAGGAACGTGGCCGTGACGGATTCCAGGGGCACTCCCTGCCGCTCGGCCCAACCCAGGCGGTACAGCGCGAGCTGGAGCGGGTCGGCCGTGCGGCCGTGGCCGGTCTTCCAGTCGACGATCTCGTACGTCGTCTCCTCGCCCTCTCCGTTCCGGTAGACGGCGTCGATCCGGCCCCGGATGACACGGCCGGCGATCGCGAGCTGGAAGGGCACCTCGACGCGGTAGGGGGTGCGGTGCGCGTAGGGACTGCGTTCGAAGGCGTCCTTCAGGGCTTCCAGGTCGTGCTCGTCGGCGATCTCCGCCTCACTGCCGGGCAGGTCCTCGGGGTCGAGCATCGGCAGCCGCAGTTCCTCGAAGCGGGACTCCACCCAGGCGTGGAAGCGCGTGCCCCGGCGCGCGGCGGGCTGCGGGGGGCGCGGCATGGGGCGGGCGAGCTCCTGCGCCAGGCCGTCCGGGTCGGCGGCCAGACGCACGAGCTGGGAGGCGGTGAGCGAGGCGGGCAGGGGAACGTGGGTGACGGTGGCGCGGGCGCGCAGCAGCTCTCCGGTGAGCGCGTCCAGGTCGCGGTCCCAGGACGCGAGGGTGCGGGCCTCCTCGGGCGTGAGGCGCTCGCTCCCGGCCTCCCGGGGGCGCGGGCGGGCGATCGGGCCCTGGGCCTGGTGCGGCACCGTGGGACGTCCGCTCCCGCGGCCGGCCGGCCGCTCTCCCGGCCGCTCCGTCGTCCAGGAGTCCCAGTCCGGGTCGTCGCCGCCGGACGGGGCGCTCCGCGCGGAACGGCGGCCCTGCGGGACGTGCTCCTCGATCGGGCCGCCTCCGGGGAACTCGTCCTCGGGCAGGCCGTCTTCGGCGTACTCGTCGTAGTCGTCGAACTCGGCGTACTCGTCGTAGGGCGGGACGTCGTCCTCGGGCGGGGGCGGCCAGTCCGGGTCGTCGAAGGAGGCGGGGTCATGGGCGGCCGGGTACGGGTGCGCGTCGGCGCCCGGGTGGGTCTCGTCGTGGGACGCGACCCGCTCCAGGTGCGCGAGTACGGTCTCCGCCGCGGCGCGGCGCCGGGCGAGGGCCGCGTCGTCGAGCGGGAGCGGCCAGGCGTGGTCGGCGGCCGCCTCGCGCAGGGCCGGGTTCTCCTCGCCCTCGGCCGGTTCGTCCGCCCAGACCTCGATCTCGCCGTGTCCGGCCGCGCAGTGGTCGTAGAGGGCGTGCAGGAAGTCCGAGGGGCCGCGCGTCCGCTTCTGGGAGGGCCCCCACCAGTGGCCCGAGCCGAGCAGAAGCGAACGGGGGCGGGTGAACGTGACATAGCCGAGGCGCAGTTCCTCGGTGTGCTGGTGGGCCTTCATGGCCTCGTGGAAGGCCTTGATGCCCTGGGCGTCCCAGCTCCCGACGTCAGGCAGCGTGTCGGCGTCGCCGCGCAGCCGGTGGGGCAGGACCTTGCCCTGGGCGGTCCACTTCTCGCGGCCCTGGCCGCTCGGGAACGTGCCGTCGACCAGGCCGGGGACGGCCACCACGTCCCACTCCAGGCCCTTGGACTTGTGCGCGGTGAGCACCTTGACGGTGTTCTCGCCGCCGGGCAGCGCGTTGTCCAGCCCCTTCTCGTACTGCGCGGCGGTGCGCAGGAAGCCGAGGAACGCCAGCAGGCTCGCCTCGCCGTCGCCTGACGCGAAGGAGGCGGCGATGTCGAGGAAGTTGGACAGGGTCTCGCGGCGGCGGGCCGCCAGGGCGTGCGGGGACGCGGAGAGCTCGACCTCCAGACCGGTGACGGCGAGGACCCGGTGCAGGACGTCCATGAGCGGGTCGGCCAGCGAGCGGCGCAGATCGCGCAGTTCGGCGGCGAGCCGGGCGAAGCGCACGCGCGCGTCCGGCGAGAACGGCAGCCCGTCGTCGTCGCCCGCGGCCTCGATGGGCGTCTCCAGGAACGTGTCGAGGGCGTCGGCGAGCGATATCACCTCGGCCGGGTCGACCCCCTCGACGGCCGCGGCGAGCCTGCGGTCCGGGTCGTCGTCGCCCCGCGCGTGCGCGTGGGACACGAGCAGACGGGCGCGGCGCCCGAGGAGGGCGAGGTCGCGCGGGCCGATACGCCAGCGCGGACCGGTGAGCAGCCGGACGAGGGAGGCGTTCGCCCCCGGGTCCTGGAGGACCTCGCAGACGGCCACGAGGTCGGCCACCTCGGGAAGGTGCAGCAGACCGGAGAGGCCCACGACCTCTACGGGGATGTCGCGGGCGACGAGCGCGCCCTGGATCTCGGCGAAGTCGGTGGCGGTGCGGCACAGGACGGCGATCTCGGCGGGTGCCTTGCCGGTGCGCACGAGATGCGCGATCGAGTCGGCGAGCCAGCCGATCTCCTCGGCGTGGGTGGGCAGCAGCGCGCAGCGCACGAGTCCGTCCCGCTCGGCTCCCGGGGCGGGCCGCAGGGCCTCCACGCCCGCGTGCATGGCGCGCAGCGGCTCCGCGAGGCCGTTGGCGAGGTCGAGGAGGCGGCCGCCGCTGCGGCGGTTCTCGCTGAGCGACTGGCGGGTGGCGGGGCGGCCGTCGGGGCGGGCGAAGTGCTCGGGGAAGTCGTCCAGGTTGGCGACGGACGCGCCGCGCCAGCCGTAGATCGCCTGGCAGGGGTCGCCGACCGCGGTCACGGGGTGTCCGGTGCCGCCGCCGAACAGTCCGGCGAGCAGGACGCGCTGGGCCACCGAGGTGTCCTGGTACTCGTCCAGCAGGACGACGCGGAACTCGTCCCGCAGGATCTCCCCGACCTCGGGACGGGTGCGGGCGAGGGTGGCCGAGAGGGCGATCTGGTCGCCGAAGTCGAGGAGGTCGCGCTCTCGTTTCGCCGCGCGGTAGCGGCCCACCAGTTCGGCGAGTTCGCGCCGGGCCGCGGCGGTCTCGGGGACCTTGCGCAGGTCCGCGTTGGTGAGTCGCGCGCTCTCCAGGGTGCGCAGGAGCTCGGCGTCGTGGGTGCGCAGGTCCTCGGCGGCCACGAGGTGTTCGGCGAGCTCGGAGTCGAGGGTCAGGAGGTCGCCGACCAGGTCCGGGAAGGAGCGGGTCAGCGCCGGGTACGGGCCGGGCGCCTCGCGCAGCACGCGCGCGGCGAGCTGGTAGCGGGTGGCGTCGGCCAGGAGCCGGGAGGTGGGTTCGAGCCCGATGCGCAGGCCGTGGTCGGTCAGCAGCCGGCCCGCGAAGGCGTGGTAGGTGGAGATGACCGGCTCGCCCGGCGGGTTGTCGGGGTCGATGACGTCGGGGTCGGTGACTCCGGCCTTGACGAGCGCCTTGCGGACCCGCTCGGCGAGTTCGCCCGCCGCCTTGTTGGTGAACGTCAGGCCGAGGACCTGCTCGGGGGCCACCTGTCCGGTGCCGACCAGCCACACCACACGGGCCGCCATCACCGTGGTCTTGCCCGAACCGGCTCCGGCCACGATCACCTGGGGGGCTGGCTCCGCGGTGATGCAGGCCGTCTGCTCCGGGGTGAACGGGATGCCGAGGAGCTCCTTGAGCTGTTCGGAGTCGGTGATACGGGCGGGCATGTCGCAGAGGCTAGCGGCGTCCACTGACAGCGGAGGCCACATCGGCGCCCGGGGCGAAAGAACCGCAGGTCAGCACATGTGGTGCTATGCGTCACTCGCTGACGTCGTGCCCTGGGGCCGGCTCACTCGACCACCTGGCGGCCCTCCGGCCTGGCGCTGCAGGACGCCCGGAACGAGCAGTGCGTGCAGTGCTGTCCGGTCGTCGGTGAGAAGCGTTCGTCGAGGACCTTGCCGGCCGCGTTCGCCAGCAGGTCGCCGACCCACTCGCCCTCCAGCGGCTCTTGCGCCTGCACCTTGGGAAGGGTCTCGCCGCCGTTCTTCTTGGCGGCGCCCTGGCGGAGCTGGACGAGTTCGGCGCCGCCCGCCTCGGGGCGTACGCCGTCGAAGACCTCGTCGACCGCGCCCTCGCCCACCGCGAGCTGGTAGACGGCGAGCTGCGGGTGACGGGTCACCTCGGCGGCGGTCGGCGCCTGCTTGCCGGTCTTGAAGTCGACCACGTAGGCGCGGCCCTCGGTGTCGGCCTCGACGCGGTCCATGGAGCCCCGGATGCGCACTTCGTAGGAGCCCGCTTCGAGCGTCACGTCGAAGTCGTGCTCGCTGGCCACCGGCGTACGGCCGGTGCGGTCCATGACGTGCCACTTCAGGAAGCGTTCGAGCGCCACGCGCGCGTGCTCCTTCTCCTGCGCGGACTTCCAGGGCGCGTCGAAGGCGAGCGCGTTCCACACGGAGTCGAGGCGTTCCATGAGGACGTCGAGGTCCGCGGGGGTGCGTCCGGAGGCGACCTCGTCGGCGAGGACGTGCACCACGTTGCCGAAGCCCTGGGCGGCCGTCGCGGGCGCGTCGGCCTTCACCTCCCGCCCGAGGAACCACTGCAGGGCGCAGGTGTTGGCGAGCTGGTCGAGCGCGCTGCCGGAGAGCACGACGGGCTGGTCGCGGTCGCGCAGCGGCACCTTGCTCTCCGTCGGCTCGTACATGCCCCACCAGCGGTAGGGGTGCGCGGAGGGGACCAGCGGGCGGCCGTCGTCGTCGGCGAGCGCGGCGAGCCGGGCCAGGCGGCGGGCGGCGGCCTGGCGAAGGGGCTCCGAGACGCGCGGGTCGACCGTGGTGGCGCGCAGTTCGGCGACGAGGGGGGCGACGGCCAGCGGGCGGCGCGGGCGGCCGGTCACGTCCTTGGGTTCGACGCCGAGTTCGGTGAGGAAGCGGGAGGGCTGGTCGCCGTCGTCGGCCGGTGCCTTCACCGCCGTCACGACGAGCCGTTCACGCGCGCGCGTGGCGGCCACGTAGAACAGCCGGCGCTCCTCGGAGAGGAGTGCCCCGGGGGTGAGGGGTTCGGCGAGTCCGTCCCGCCCGATGCGGTCGGCCTCCAGCAGGGAGCCGCGGCGGCGCAGATCCGGCCACAGGCCCTCCTGGACGCCCGCGACGACGACGAGGCGCCACTCCAGGCCCTTGGAGCGGTGCGCGGTCATCAGGCGCACCGCCTCGGGGCGGACGGCCCTGCGGGTGAGCGTGTCGGCCGCGATGTCCTCGGCGTCGATCTGCTCCAGGAAGTTCAGTGCGCCGCGGCCTCCGGTGCGCTCCTCCGCGCGTTCGGCGGTCGCGAACAGCGCGCACACGGCGTCGAGGTCCCGGTCCGCGTTGCGTCCGGCCGCGCCGCCGCGCCGGGCGGCGCGCTCCAGACGCTGCGGCCAGGGTGTGCCGTCCCACAGGTCCCACAGGGCCTCCTCGGCCGTTCCGCCGCCGGCGAGACGCTCACGCGCCGTGCGCAGCAGCGCGCCGAGGCGCTGGGCCCCTCGGGCGTACGCGGGATCGTGCGCGACGAGCCGCTCCGGCTCGGCCAGCGCGCGGGCGAGCAGGACGTCGGACGGCGGCGGTACGAGGTTGCCGCCGGCCCGCTCCTCCTCGCGCAGGGCGCGCCCCAGGCGCCGCATGTCGGCGGCGTCCATGCTCGCGAGGGGCGAGGCGAGGAGGGTGAGCGCGGTCTCGGTGTCGAGCCAGGAGGCGGCGCGAACCCCGGCGGCGGCCTCCTCCGGCCCGGCGGCGGCCGCGGAAGCCTCGTCCATATCGGGCGCCCCGTCCGCACCGGGCGACGCATCCAGGCCGGGCATCCCGTCCGCATCGGCTGGCACATCCGCACCGGGCGACGCATCCACGCCGGGCATCCCGCCCGCATCGGACGGCACATCAGCGCCAGACGCCCCAGACGCCCCGTCCGCACCGGGTGAAGCGTCCACACCGGACACCGCATTCGCACCGGACGGCACATCCACACCGGACGCCGCGCCCGTACCCGTCTCCGACTCCGCGCGGGCCACCGCCCGCAGGGCCGTCAGCAGCGGCGCGACCGCGGGTTCGTGCCGCAGGGGCAGGTCGTCGCCGTCGATGTCGAGGGGTACGCCCGCCGAGGTGAGCGCCCGCCGGATCGTGGGGATCGTGCGGGAACCGGCGCGCACGAGGACGGCCATCTCTCCCCAGGGGACACCGTCCTCCAGGTGCGCGCGGCGCAGGATGTCCGCGATGTTGTCGAGCTCCGTGCCGGCCGTCGGGTACGTGTAGACCTCGACCTGCCCTCCGTCCCGCACAGCGGACAGCTCGCGGTGGGCGCGTACCTTCTGCGCGGGCAGCCGGGTCAGCGGCATGCGCAGGGTGAGCCGGCGGGTGGCGTCCAGCAGGTCGGCGCCCGAGCGCCGGGAGGTGCCGAGGACCTCGACCGGAGCCGGACGGCCGTCCACGCGCGGGAATGCCTCGGGGAAGTCCAGGATGCCGTTCACGTCGGCGCCGCGGAAGGCGTAGATCGACTGGTCGGGGTCGCCGAAGGCGACGAGGGTGCGCCCACCGCCCGCGAGGCCGCGCAGCAGCCGCACCTGCGCGGGGTCGGTGTCCTGGTACTCGTCCACGTAGACGGCGTCGTACTGCGCCGACAGCCGCTCGGCGACCTCGGGACGGCGGACGAGGAGCACCGCGCGGTGCACCAGTTCCGCGTAGTCGAGGACTCCCTGCATGTCGAGGACGTCGAGGTATTCGGCGAGGAAGGCGGCCGCCGCGCCCCAGTCCGGGCGGCCGATGCGCCGGGCGAAGGCCTCCAGGGCGCCGGGTCCGAGGCCGAGCTCCCGGCTGCGGGCGAGTACCGCGCGGACCTCGTCCGCGAAGCCGCGCGTGGTCAGGCAGGCGCGCAGTTCGTCCGGCCAGCGCACGTGGGCGAGACCCAGCCGCTCCAGGTCGGGCTGGCCCGCGAGCAGTTCGCGCACGGCCACGTCCTGCTCGGGGCCGGACAGCAGCCGCAGGGGCTCCACGAACAGGTCGCTGTCCTGATGGGCCCGGATCAGGGCGTAGCAGAAGGAGTGGAACGTGGTGGCCCGGGGCGCCCGGGCGGCTCCGATGCGCAGCGCCATGCGGTCGCGGAGCTCGACGGCCGCCTTGCGGCTGAACGTGAGCACCAGGATGCGTTCCGGGTCGCCGCCGCGTTCGATCCGGGCGGCCACGGATTCGACGAGCGTGGTCGTCTTGCCCGTACCGGGACCGGCGAGGACGAGCAGCGGTCCGCTCCCGTGGTCAACCACCGAGTGCTGCGCCGCGTCAAGACGAGGGGGATCCACCCGGGCCGGCGCGGTGCGCACCAGCCGGTACGCACCGCGGGCCCCCTGGCGCACGAAGGGGTGCGTCAGACGCCTGCTGGAGGAAGTGGAGCTCACGTGGTTCGCCGGTCCTGGTGGTCGTACTGGTGGGCGGACTGCCGCGTGGACGGCGGTGACCGCGGGGTGAGGGGGACGCGTGCGGACGACGCTACGCCGGTGCCGTTCCCGGAAGGGGGACTTCCGATTCTTCCCTCAGGCCCCGTGCGTCCCGTGCGTTCCGTGCCTTACGAACGTACGGCATGTCACGGATATGCCTCGTTTCCCTCGTACGGGCCTCAGTGTCCCCTTCGGCCCGGCAAATACCCGAAGCTGTCAGGTGTGACCTTCCGCGCGTTCGCCGCCGTCCCATCGGGCCCGTCTTATGTCGACGCGCGGCAGATGCCCCGCGGAGGCCCGGCTCGCCTCCTTCAGCGGCGTCCCCTCGGCGCGGTAGTGGGCCAGCGCCTCCAGTTCGTGGCCGGGCAGCAGGCCACCGTCGGCGCGCATCACGCGCCACCACGGAACCGCCCCGCCGTACAGGGCCAGCACCCGGCCCACCTGCCGCGGCCCGCCCTCCTCCAGCCATTCGGCGATGTCGCCGTACGTCATGACGCGGCCGGGCGGGATCAGCTCGGCGACGTCCAGGACCCGTTCCGCGTACTCCGGCAGCGCGTCCGCCGGAAGGCTCTCCTCGCTCATCCGCCCCATCCTGCCCCACCCCACCGACAACGTGACCCGGCGGCGACCGTGCATATTCCTTCCCCTCGGGTGACGCTTGTAGCAGATTGCACGCCCCGCATTTGCACCCTGATGCCCCCGTGTGTCGGTCGGGCATGCCACCATCGTGCGGGCGGTGACTGGTGATACGAGATCAAGAAGAGACCATGAGGCAGCAGGGCGTGCACCCCGAAGACGCGGAGGGCACCTCCGCCGCCTCGTCACGCCCGGAAGCCGACGGCGTCGACGAGAAGGCCGCGGATCCCGCTCCTGAGACCGGCGCGGCCGCGTCCCGCAAGCCCGGGGACGAGAAGCGGCAGGCCGAGCGCGGCACCGGCTGCGTGGACGAGGTCCACGCCGACGAGGTCGAGGGCGACGAACCGTTGCTTCCCGCGCGCGTGCACCGCCCCTCGGACCTGATGCGGCTCCTGGTGGGCGTTCTCGCGATCGTGGTGCTGCTCGCCATCTCGGCGTTCGCGCACGGCACCACCTCGGGCCTGGAACAGGACATCAACAAGGGCACCGGTCAGGCACCCGATCTGCTGATCAAGATCGCGGGGCTGGCGTCCAGCATCGCGATCCTGCTCGTGCCGGTCGCCTTCGCCATCGAGCGGCTGATCAAACGGGACGGGCTGCGCATCGCCGACGGCGTCCTCGCCGCGGTCCTCGCGCACGGAGTGACACTCGCCACGGACCTGTGGGTCGCCAAGGGCGCCCCGGGCTCCATCCAGGAGGCACTCACCCAGCCCTCGCCGGGTGACGTCCACGCCCTCACCGACCCGGTGCACGGCTATCTCGCACCGGTCATCGCCTACATGACGGCCGTCGGCATGTCCCGCAGACCCCGCTGGCGCGGGGTGCTCTGGGTCGTCCTGCTCCTCGACGCCTTCTCCATGCTGGTCACCGGCTACACGACCCCGTTCTCGATCATCCTGACGGTGCTGATCGGCTGGACCGTCGCCTACGGAACGCTGTACGCGGTCGGATCCCCGAACGTACGGCCCACCGGGCGGACGCTGATGGCGGGCCTTCGGCACGTCGGCTTCCACCCGGTCAGCGCGGCCCGCGAGGAGATGCCGGAGACCGTGGAGAGCGGCGACCGCGGCCGGCGCTACTTCGTCACCCTGGAGGACGGCCCCCCGCTCGACGTCACGGTCGTCGACCGCGAGCAGCAGGCACAGGGCTTCTTCTACCGCGTCTGGCGCCGGCTGACGCTGCGCGGCATCACCACCCGCCGCAGCCTCCAGTCCCTGCGCCAGGCCCTGGAACAGGAAGCCCTCCTCGCCTACGCGGCCATCGCGGCCGGCGCCAACGCGCCCAAGCTGATCGCGACCTCCGAGCTGGGCCCGGACGCCGTGATGCTCGTCTACGAACACACCGGCGCGCACACCCTGGACTCCCTGCCCGACGAACTGATCACCGACGAGCTGCTGCGCGACACCTGGCACCAGGTGCAGGCGCTGCAGTCCCGGCGCATCGCGCACCGGCGGCTCGCGGGCGACGCGATTCTGGTGGATCGTTCCGGCACGGTGATCCTCACGGATCTGCGCGGCGGCGAGATCGCGGCCGGCGATCTGGTGCTGCGCATGGACATCGCCCAGCTCATGACCACCCTCGCGCTGCGCGTGGGCGCCGAGCGCGCGGTGGCGTCGGCGGTGGGCGTGCTCGGCCCGGACGCCGTCGCGAACTGCCTGCCCATGCTCCAGCCGATCGCGCTGACGCGCTCCACGCGCGCGACGCTGCGACGGCTCGGCCGGGAGCGCGCGCAGCGTGAACGCGAGGCGGTCCTGGAGGCCTCGCGGCAGGCCAGACTCGCCCGTGCCGCGGAAGCGGCCGAGGAGGGCGGGGACGCCGCCGCGCCCGTGCCGGAGAAGGCCGGGAAGAAGGCCGTACGCGCCGAGCAGCGCGCCGAGAAGCGCGCGATCGACGAGGCGCTGGACGAGGCGCGCGAGGAGGATCTGCTCACCCAGATCCGCCATCAGGTACTGCTGATCAGGCCCCAGGCTCCGGTGGAGCCGGCCCGCCTGGAGCGGGTCAAGCCCCGCACGCTGATCAGCGTCATCGCCGGGGCGATCGGCGCGTACTTCCTGCTCACCCAGCTCACCCACATCGAGTTCGGGACCCTTTTCGACAACGCCGAATGGGGCTGGGTCGCGGCCGCGGCGCTGTTCTCCGCCCTCAGCTACTTCGCGGCGGCGATGAGCCTGCTCGGCTTCGTGCCCGAGCGGGTGCCGTTCCTGCGGACCACGGCGGCCCAGGTCGCCGGCTCGTTCGTGAAGATCGTGGCGCCCGCCGCGGTCGGCGGCGTCGCCCTCAACACGCGCTTCCTCCAGCGTGCCGGGGTGCGGCCGGGGCTCGCGGTGGCGAGTGTCGGCGCGTCGCAGCTCTTCGGGCTCGGCTGCCACATCCTGATGCTGCTGTCCTTCGGCTATCTGACCGGTACGGAGAAGACGCCGTCGCTGTCGCCGTCCCGCACGGTCATCGCGGGCCTGCTGACGGTCGCGGTGTTCATCCTCGTGGTGACGTCGGTGCCGCTGCTGCGCAAGTTCGTCTCCACGCGCGTGAGGTCGCTCTTCGCGGGCGTCGTCCCGCGCATGCTGGACGTGCTGCAGCGGCCGCAGAAGCTCGTCACCGGCATCGGCGGCATGCTGCTGCTGACGGCCTGCTTCGTGATGTGCCTGGACGCGTCGATCCGCGCGTTCGGCCACGAGGAGACGACCACGCTCAGCCTCGCCAGTGTCGCCGTCGTCTTCCTCGCCGGGAACGCGCTGGGGTCGGCGGCCCCGACCCCGGGCGGTGTGGGCGCGGTCGAGGCGACCCTCACCGTCGGCCTGATCGCCGTCGGTCTGCCCAAGGAGGTCGCGGCGCCCGCGGTGCTGCTGTACCGGCTGCTGACCCTGTGGCTCCCGGTGCTGCCCGGCTGGCTGTTCTTCAACCACCTGACACGCAAGGGCGCGCTCTAGAGGCGGCCGCCCGACCGGGAGCCCGATCGCCCGACCGGACGGAGCACCTGCTCACCCGACCGGCCCGGGCGCGGGCTCCCGCCGTGTCCTCACCCACACGGCTCGTGCCCCGAGCGCCCCGCCGCGACCGCCCGCAGGATGGGGAGCATGCCGAACCCGTCCCCGCCGCGCTCCGCCGTCGTGGCCGTCGCCGCCGTCCTGCTGACCTCGTGGGTGTCGGGCTGCAGCGGTGACTCCAAGGAGGGGGATCTGACGGCGCAGAAGCTGGACTGGAAGGCGTGCCCGACACCGTCCGAGGCCCAGGGCGGCGGCACCGCCCCCTCCCCTCTGCCGGGTGGCACGGAGTGGCAGTGCGCCACCCTGAAGGCGCCCCTCGACTGGTCCGACCCCAAGGGCGACACCATCGGGATCGCGCTGATCCGGGCGAAGGCGAGCGGTGACCCCGGCAAGCGCATCGGCTCGCTCATCTTCAACTTCGGCGGCCCCGGCGGCTCCGGCGTCGCCACGCTGCCCGCCTTCGGGGCGGACTACGCCGCCCTGCGCACCCGCTACGACCTGGTGAGCTTCGACCCGCGCGGAGTCGGCCGCAGCGCGGGGGTGAAGTGCGAGAACGACCGGCAGCTCGACAGGTTCTTCCAGCAGGACGCCACCCCGGACGACACCGCCGAGCAGCAGGCGCTCCTGCGGAACACCAGGACGTTCAACGCCGCGTGCGAGAAGAACTCCGGGAAGGTCCTCCCCCATGTGCGCACGACGGACGCCGCTCGCGACATGGATCTGATGCGGCAGGTACTCGGCGACGACAAGCTGCACTACTTCGGCATCTCGTACGGCACCGAACTGGGCGGGGTCTACGCCCACTTGTTCCCCAAGAACGTGGGCCGGGCCGTGTTCGACGGAGTCGTCGACCCGACCCAGAACGTGGAACAGAGTTCCCTCGGCCAGGCCAAGGGCTTCCAGCTCGCGCTCGACAACTTCGCGAAGGACTGCACCTCGAAGGCCGAGGACTGCCCCATCGGCGACACCCCGCAGGACGTCAAGGACCGGATCGCCCGGCTCCTGAAGGACCTCGACGCCAGGCCGATCCCGGGTGTCTTCCCGCGGCGGCTCACCCAGACCGCCGCGACCAGCGGCATCGCGCAGTCGCTGTACTCCAAGGACTTCTGGGAGTACCTGACGGAGGGACTCGAGCAGGCGTACGACGGGGACGGCAAGGTGTTGATGCTGCTGTCGGACTCGATGAACGGGCGCAGCGAGAACGGCCAGTACAGCAACATCACCCCGGCGAACATCTCCATCAACTGCGCCGACGACAAGCCGCGTTACACCGCAGACCACGTGCGGTCGAAGGTCCCGGAGTTCCGGGCCGCCTCGCCGCTGTTCGGCGACTATCTCGCCTGGGGCATGGTCAGCTGCACCGACTGGGCCGTGCCGGGTGCGGCCGAGCATCCGGACGTCAGCGCCCCCGGCGCGGCACCGATCCTCGTGGTCGGCAACACCGGCGACCCCGCGACGCCGTACGAGGGCGCCCGGGCCATGGTGAACGCGCTCGGCAAGGGTGTCGGGGTCGAGCTGACGTACAAGGGCCAGGGACACGGGGCCTACGACAGCAAGAACAGGTGCGTGCAAGGCGCGGTGAACGGCTATCTGCTGGAGGGCACCGTGCCGCGGGCCAACACCGTCTGCTCCTAGAAAGTTGCAGGTCAGAGCGCTATCCACAGGCCCCGACGGCGATCGGCGGCCGCCGCCTACTATGGCGTGCATGTGATCCGCGAACTCGTGCGGGCCACAGGCGAGGGGGGCACTCATGACACGTTTCGCACGGTGGACGGCCGCGGCCGCCGCCACGTTGCTGCTGGCCGGCTGCGGCGGGGGCTCGCCGGCCGGCGGCGAGAAGGACGGGAAGAACGGCGACACGGCTCCGGCCACCGCCCCGCCCTCCGGCGGGTCACCGGGGCTGCCCGCCTCCCTCACCTCGCAGAAGCTCGACTGGGGCCGCTGCAAGGCCACTTCGGACTCCCCCGCGCCCGGCAGCGGCTGGCAGTGCGCCACGCTCAAGGCGCCGCTGGACTACGCGAAGCCGGGCGGCACGACGATCGGTCTGGCGCTCATCCGCTCCAAGGCGACCGGCGGCCAGGGCAAGCGCATCGGCTCGCTCCTGTTCAACTTCGGCGGCCCCGGCGGCTCGGGCCTCTCCACGATGCCGTGGTACGAGAACATCGTCGGCCCGCTGCACGAGCGCTACGACCTGGTGAGCTGGGACCCGCGCGGGGTGGCCGCCAGCGAAGGGGTGCGGTGCCGCGGGGACAAGGCGATCCAGGCCTCCGAGTCGGTGGACGCGACACCGGACGACGCGGCCGAGGAAGCGGCGTATCTCAAGGACGCCCAGGACTTCGGGAAGGGCTGCGCGAAGGCCGCGGGCAAGCTGTTGTCCCATGTCTCGACGACGGACACGGCCCGCGACATGGATCTGATGCGCCAGGTCCTGGGCGACCGCCGGATGCACTACTTCGGCATCTCGTACGGGACCGAACTGGGCGGTGTGTACGCCCACTTGTTCCCCAAGAACGTGGGACGCCTGGTGCTGGACGCGGTCGTCGACCCGAGCGCCGACACCGTGGGCCACGCCAAGAACCAGACGCTGGGCTTCCAGCGAGCCCTGGACGACTACCTCAAGTCCACCGGGCAGGACCCGAAGCAGGGCTCCCGGAAGATCGCGGACCTGCTGAAGCGGATCGACGCGAGCCCCCTGCCCACCTCCGGCGGGCGCAGGCTCGGCCAGACCCTCGCCCTCACCGGCATCGTGCTGCCGCTCTACAGCGAGGCGGGCTGGCCGCGCCTGACGAAGGCCCTGAAGGACGCCGAGGACGGGGACGGTTCGGCCCTGCTGGCGCTCGCCGACGAGTACAACGACCGTGACGCCTCCGGGCACTACGGCACGACGACCCATTCACAACGGGTCATATCGTGCCTGGACGACAAGGAGCGGCCGACCCCCGAGGAGACGAAGAAGCGGCTGCCCGAGTTCGAGAGGATCTCGCCCGTCTTCGGGGACTTCATGGGCTGGGACACCGCGGGCTGGTGCCACGACTGGCCGGTGGCCGGTCAGTACGACGATCCCCAGGTCAGTGCGCCGGGGGCGGCACCCGTGCTGGTCGTCGGCAACACCGGGGACCCGGCGACACCCTACGAGGGCGCGCGCAGGATGGCGGACGAGCTCGGCAAGGGCGTGGGCGTGCAACTCACCTGGAAGGGCGAGGGCCATGGCGCCTACGGGAGTGGCAGCAAGTGCGTCGACTCGACCGTGAACAGCTATCTGCTGGACGGGACGCTGCCGAAGGACGGCAAGGTCTGTTCATGACGAAGGCGGGGGCTTCACGGACACCTGGTCCGCGAAGCCCCCGCCGCCGAAAGAGCGGGCCGGTCGGCCGGTCAGTACACCGGCTTCTCGGGCTCGATCTGGTTGACCCAGCCGATCACGCCTCCGCCGACGTGCACCGCGTCGGAGAATCCGGCGGACTTCAGGACGGCGAGGACTTCCGCACTGCGGACACCCGTCTTGCAGTGCAGGACGATCTTCTTGTCCTGCGGCAGGGTCGCCAGGGCGGTGCCCATGAGGAACTCGTTCTTCGGGATCAGCTTGGCGCCGGGGATCGAGACGATCTCGTACTCGTTGACCTCGCGGACGTCGATGATCTCGATGTTCTCGCCGTCGTCGATCCACTCCTTGAGCTGCTTGGGAGTGATCGTCGAGCCGGCGGCCGCCTCCTGGGCCTCCTCGGACACGACGCCGCAGAAGGCCTCGTAGTCGATGAGTTCGGTGACGGTGGGGTTCTCGCCGCAGACGGCGCAGTTCGGGTCCTTGCGGACCTTGACCTGGCGGTACTGCATCTCCAGGGCGTCGTAGATCATCAGGCGGCCGACCAGCGGCTCACCGATGCCCGCGAGGAGCTTGATCGCTTCGTTGACCTGGATGGAGCCGATGGACGCGCACAGCACGCCGAGGACGCCGCCCTCGGCGCAGGAGGGGACCATGCCCGGCGGCGGGGGCTCCGGGTAGAGGCAGCGGTAGCAGGGGCCGTGCTCGGACCAGAAGACGGAGGCCTGGCCGTCGAAGCGGTAGATCGAGCCCCACACGTACGGCTTGTTGAGCAGCACGCAGGCGTCGTTGACGAGGTACCGGGTCGCGAAGTTGTCGGTGCCGTCGACGATCAGGTCGTACTGGCTGAAGATGTCCATCACGTTCTCGGCCTCGAGCCGCTCTTCGTGAAGGACGACGTTCACGTACGGGTTGATGCCCAGCACGGAATCGCGCGCGGACTCGGCCTTGGAACGGCCGATGTCCGCCTGGCTGTGGATGATCTGGCGCTGCAGGTTCGACTCGTCGACCTCGTCGAACTCCACGATGCCGAGCGTGCCGACGCCCGCCGCGGCCAGGTACATCAGCGCCGGCGATCCGAGGCCGCCGGCGCCCACACAGAGCACCTTGGCGTTCTTCAGCCGCTTCTGCCCGTCCATGCCCACGTCGGGGATGATCAGGTGGCGGGAGTACCTGCGAACCTCGTCTACGGTGAGCTCAGAGGCTGGCTCGACCAGGGGTGGCAGCGACACGGGGACTCCGTTGGTCGGTCTATCACTACGGTTGTTCTCTCCGTAACACTGCCACGCCCTTCTTCATTCCGAGACACCCGTTCCGATCCGCGAGACGATCTCGTCCCAGTAGCCGGGCATCGTCTCCCACGGATCGGCCGTCCCGCCGTGGTCGGAGCGGTCGGTGAAGTAGATCGTCGAGGCGCCCTGCCAGCGGGCGATGCGCAGTGCCTCCTCCAGATGACCGCGCGGCACGCCGTGCACGAAGTGGCAGAAACGCTCGGGCGGATGGTCGGCGGTCCACTCGGCGACCTGCGACCAGCGGTATTCGGTCCAGGGTCCCGAGAAGGTGATGAGCTGGTCGGCGCTCTCGGCATAGCCCGGGTGCGGGTGGGTGCCGTGGCCGAACACGATGTGGGCGCCGTCCCTCAGGGCGCGCAGTTCGTCCGCCGTCCGTCGGACGTCGGGCAGCGCGGCGCGTTCGGTGGGGCAGCGGTCGATCACGAATCCGTCGGCCTGGTACCAGTCGAGATGGCGGCGCGCGTCGGCGATCATCTCGCCGAAGGGGCGTACTCCGTGGGCGGCGTCGAGGAGTCCCAGCACCCGGACCCCCGCGTTGCGCAGCCGTCCCGTGGCCTCCAGGCAGCGCGGGTCGGGGCGCTCGCCGGGCCCCTCGTCCACGTTCAGGACGACCCAGTGCAAGGGGGTGCCGGGGCGGGTGAGTTCGTCCCATTCCATGGGAGCGACGAGGGGGTGCGCGTAACCGGGGACGCCGAAGCCGAGTCCCAGGTCCGTGCTCGCGCTGCCGGTCGCGGTTCTGGTCAGATACGACATGCCGCCTCCATCCAGATGTCGGCCAGGGATTCCTCGAGGTTGATCCGGGGCCGCCAGCCGAGCCGGTCGCGCGCGGTGCGCACGTCGGCCTGCTGCCAGCTGCCGCAGCCGTCCGGGTAGGGGTACGACACCGGGGCCACGTGGTCGGGTTCGGGGCGGGGGTGGCCGATGGGCGACCTCATGGGCGGGCCGGGCGGACCGTCGAGTTCGTGCAGGCTGCCGCTGTAGCCGGCCACGCGTGCGAGGACGGCGGCGGCGTCGCGGAGGCGCACCGCGCGGCCCGAGCCGATGTTGATCACGCCCTGCGCGGCGGACAGGGAGGCGGCGTGGACGGCGCGGGCGACGTCGCGGACGTCGATGAAGTCGCGCTGGACGCCGAGGCCGCCGAGCTTGAGTTCGCCGTCGCTGGCCTGCATCGCGCGGCGCAGGGCCTCGGCGAGCCGGCCGAGCGGGGATCCGGCGGGCGTGCCGGGTCCGGCGGGCGAGAACACGCGGAGCACGACGGCGTCGAGGCCGGAGCCGAGGACGAGTTCGGTCGCGGCGAGCTTGCTCACTCCGTACGGGCCGCCCGGGCGCGGCACGGCGTCCTCCGCGGTGGAGGAACCGGGCTGGCTCGGCCCGTACTCGGCGCCGCAGCCGATCTGGACCAGCCGGGCCCCGCAGCCGCTGCGACGCAGGGCCTCGCAGACGGTGGCGACGGCGACGGTGTTGTGCCGGGTCAGTTCGCGGGCACCGCCGCGGGTGGCGCCGGCGCAGTTGATGACGACTCCGGGATGCACCGCGTCCAGGAAGCGGGTGAGCGCGCCGGGGCTGCCCGAGGCGAGGTCGAAGCGTACGTCGGCGTCGTCGCCCCGGCCGAGCGCGGTGAGCTGCACGGCCGGGTCGGCGAGCAGTCTGTCGGCGACGAATCGGCCGAGGTAGCCGTTGGCTCCGATCAGCAGGACCCTCATCGGGCGGCTCCCGGGGCGGATTCTCCGGTTCGGGAGGTGATCATCTGGCTGTCTCCTTCGAGGTGATGCCGTAGGTCGGGGCAGGGCCCGCGGTGTCGGCCCCGCGGGAGATGGGGGCCCGGATCGGGGAAGCCGCCAGGCTGCCCGCGCTCCGGGGAGGCTCACGGCGGTGGGGCGGGCGGGGCGTGGGCCGAGGCGCGGGTGAGTGTCCTGGTCGCCTGCGCGAGGAGGACGAGGGCGCCCGCCCCGCAGGCCAGGGCCGGCACGGCCCCGGCGCCCGCCGCGTCCACGAGGCCGTCGACGGGGGCGGCCAGGAAGGAGCAGCCGGGCAGCCGGGCGGCGAGGACCGTGGCGAGGGCGACGGCCTCCGCCGCGCCCGCGCCGGCGAGCACGCGGGCCGGGACGTGGGCGAAGCCGCGTGCCGTGAGCAGCCGTGCGAGGAGGAGCAGGGCGCCGAGGGCGCCGGCTCCGGCGTAGGCGGGGGGCTCGTGCAGTGCCGCCCCGCAGAGGGCGAGCAGCCCGCACAGTGCGGCCGTGAACAGGCCGAACACCCCGAGGAGCAGCGGGCGTACGGAGGCGGCGAACTCCTCCAGGCCGCGGCTGGCGTCCAGTCGGCGGCGGGCGCGGGCGGCGAACAGGTGGGCGCACCAGACCGCGGGGGCGCAGCCCAGGGCGAGGGCCAGCACGGGTGCGGTGGCCAGGGGCCAGGGTCCGTGCGGAGCTCCGTCCCGGGCGGCGATCAGCAGCGCGTCGCCGGAGAGCGCGTACGCGATGAGCCAGCAGGTCCACGCGCGTGCGGCGCCCGTGGTGCGGTGCGGGGTGCTCAGGGGGCCGCGCCGGAAGGCGAAGTGCAGCCCGGTGGCGACGGCCAGGGCGCCGAACGCGGCGACGGCCAGGCGCGGTTGCCCCTCGGTGAGCCGCAGTCCGGCGACGACGGCCGCGGCGAGCGCGCCCGGTACCAGGGCGAGCGCCGCCCAGGAGGCGCGCGGGCCGGGGGGCACCGGGGTCCCGGTGCGGGGGGCCGCCTCTCCGTCGCGGGCCGCGCGGGCGTACATCTCCTCGGCGAGCGAGAAGACGTCCCGGTGCCGCAGGCGTGCGGCGGTCCGGTCGGTGACCCCGTGCGCCTCCAGACCCGCGGCGATCTCCAGCGGGTCCACGGCCCGCTCGCAGAGCTCGCGGTGCCGGTGCATGAGCGCCTTCACGGGGTCCACCGCGGCACGGCGCCCGGCGGGCCCGCGTGTGCCGGGGAGGCCGTCCCGCGCGGAGTCGGCGTCGCCGCGCGCGCGCCCGCCGTCGTGCAGAGGGGCGGTGCCGCGTCCCGCGCTGTCGATCGTCACGCGCCCTCCCCCACGGAAACGGGCACCGGCGCGGGCACGGTGGCCCGGACCGGTGCCCCCTCCGCCCGGGCCGGCCGGTGTTCGCCCGTGAAGCGGGTCTCGGTCCAGCACCCGGGCACGTGGACCTCGGCGGGGACGCCGAAGGGCAGCGGCTCGCCCTCGTCGTCCACGACGACCCGGCGTACCGGGGAGTGCGAGACGATCTCCAGGTAAATGCCGTGAAATGCCGTGATGTTCTGCTCGACGGTGAAGAGTTCGAGGGCGCGGGCGCGGGCGGCCGCGCCGAGCCGCTCACCGCGCTCGGGGTCGCGCAGCAGTGCCACGCACGCCTCCGCGAGCGCTCGCGGGTTGCGCGGCGGAACCACCAGGCCCGTACCGCCGATGACCTCGACGACCGCGCCCACGTCCGTGGAGACGGTGGCCCGGCCGCAGAGCATGGCTTCGACGAGACCGACAGGGAAGCCCTCGACGACGCTGGACAGGACGACCACGGCTCCGCAGGCGTAGGCCTCGGCGAGGCTCGGGATCTCGGGGCCGCCGATCTCCTCGAAGGAGACCGGGTTGTCGCCGACGGCGTGCACGCCCTCCGCCTCGTCGGGGAAGAGCTGCGCGGCCAGGGCCTTGCAGTGGGTCAGATAGGTGGCGGCGCCCGGGTCCTCGGCGGGGGCGCCGACGATCCGCAGCCGGGTGCCGGGCTCGGCCCGGCGGATCTCGGCGAAGGAGTGCAGCAGGGAGATCAGGTCCTTGGCCGGTTCGATGCGGCCGACCCACACCAGCGTGCCGGGGTCCGCGGACCGGCTGCCCCGCACTCCCTCCCCGACGTCCGCGAAGCGGGCGGCCTCCATGCCGGGGTGGACGGTGCGCAGTTTGGCGCGGTCGGCGCCGCAGCGCTCCTGCCAGCGGCGGGCGTGCGCGTTGCCGGGTGTGATGAGGGTGGCCGCGCGGTAGACCTCGGCGGCCAGCCGGCCGTGGAACGCGGCCAGCAGCGCCCGGACGGCGGGGCCCTCCTCCAGGGTCGCGGCGGCCAGGTAGTGCGCCCGCAGGTGCACGCCGTACTCGGTGACCAGCAGCGGGACACCGAGGAAGTGCCGGGCGAGGAGGCCGGGCAGCGCGGCCGCCCCACCGGCCGCGGCGTGGCAGAGGTCGGCCGAGCCGAGGGCGTCGTCCTCGTACCAGTCCAGCGAGAGGGGGCGCAGGGTGCGCTCGATGTGCGCGGCGACGGTGAGCAGGTCGGGCACGCGCGCGGTGCGGGCGGTGCGCGGTGCGCCGGGTGCGCGACAGGCGCGTTCGAGGACGCGCACCGCGCTCTCGGAGCGCAGGGCGCCGGCCAGTCCGCCCTCGTCCCGGGCGAGTTCGGCCAGCCCGTACAGGGCGCTGGCGAAACGGTCCGCCTCGGTGTCGGCGCCGTCGGCCGGGTCTCCGGGCCCTTCGGGACTCGCGGCTCGCGGTCCCCCGCACACCGCCGCCACCAGTTCCCCGTAGGCCTCGGCGAACCTGCGCCGGGCCCTGCGCCCGTGCACCACGCCGTCGTCGTGCGTCGTCCACAGCGGTGCCGTGCGGACGCGGCCGACCTGGGGCGGCAGCCGGACCCAGCCCCGGTCCTCCTGGCGCTCGGTGCGGCTGAGCGCGTAGATGTCGAACTCGTGCTGCCCGAGCCCGCGCACGAGCCGGTCGCACCAGAGTCCGGCGTCACCGCTCACATACGGATAGCCACCCTCCGTAAGCAGTCCGATGCGCACGAGCACACCCCCGATCTCCCGTATGGGGAGCCGCCGTTGACCCGGCGGCTCGCAGCGGGACGAAGGTATGCGGACAAGGCGGTGGTGCGACGGACGGTTGTCCATCGCACCACCAAAAGGGGTGAACGGTCGTAACTTTCCCGCGCAGGTCGCGTTTCGTAGCGCTACGCGTTCACGCGGGCACGTTCCGGCGGATCCCCGGCGCGCGCGTCACGCCGGGGACAGCTCCTCGCGCTCCGCGCGGCGCCGTGCCGCGATCTCCGGGTCGAGCGCCGGTACGGCGGCCAGCAGTTGCCGGGTGTACGGGTCGCGGGGACTCTCGTAGACCTCGTCGGCGGGACCGTGCTCGACGATCCGGCCGCGCCGCATCACCGCCACGTGGTCGCTGACCTGGCGTACGACAGCGAGGTCGTGCGCCACGAACACGAGCGCGAGCCCGAGTTCCCGCTGCAGCTCTCCGAGCAGGGCGACCACCTGGGCCTGCGTGGTGACGTCGAGCGCGGAGACCGGTTCGTCGCACACGATGGCGTGCGGTTCCGCGGCCAGCGCCCGTGCGATGCCGACGCGCTGACGCTGGCCGCCGCTGAACTCGTGCGGGTAGCGGTCGTAGTGCGACCCGTCGAGCCCCACACGCTCCAGCAGTTCCCGTACGCGTGCCCGGATGCGCTTCTCGTCCCGGTCCCCGCGCGCCCGCAGCGGGTCGGCGATGGACTCGCCCACGCTGCGCCGGGGGTTGAGGGAGGACACCGGGTCCTGGAAGACCATCTGCACCGAGGGGCGGACGCCGCTCTGTTCGCGCCCCTCGTGACGGACCACCCCGGCGGTGGGTTCCAGGAGTCCGACCAGCATCCTTCCCAGGGTCGTCTTGCCGCTGCCGCTCTCGCCGACGATGCCGAGGGTCTCGCCCCGGCGGACGCTCAGCGACACGTCGTCGACGGCGGCGAAGCGCCGCTTCCCGCGCCCGAACTCCCGCCGGAGTCCGGCCGCTTCGAGGACGACGTCGCCCGCGCCGGTGACCTCGTCCGGCCGGACGACGCCAGTGAGCCGGGGTGTGTCCACGCGGGGGACGGCGCCGAGGAGTTCACGGGTGTACGGCTCCCGGGGCGCGCCGAGGACGGAACCCACCGGGCCGTGCTCGACGGCGCGTCCGTGCCGCATGACCAGGATCTCGTCGACGCTCTCGGCCGCGACCCCGACGTCATGGGTGACCAGCAGCAGTCCTGTCCCGGTCTCGTGGCGCAGGGTGTGCAGGAGGTCGAGGATCTGCGCCTGGACGGTCACGTCGAGCGCCGTGGTGGGCTCGTCGGCGATCAGGAGCTCGGGTTCGCAGGCCAGCGCCATGGCGATGAGGGCGCGCTGGCGCATGCCGCCGCTGAACTCGTGCGGGCGCGAGCGGGAGCGGCGGGCCGCGTCGGGGATGCCGACGCGGTCCAGCACCTGCACCGCACGCGCGCGTGCGGCCCGCCGGGACGCCTTGGCGTGCGCCCGGTACACCTCGGCGATCTGGTCGCCGACCGCGTAGTACGGGTCGAGGGAGGACAGCGGATCCTGGAAGACCATGGCGGCCTTCCCGCCGCGCAGCCCGCGCAGTTCGTCGTCGGACGCCCGCCGGACGTCGACGCCGGCCACGCGGACCGTGCCGTCGACGCGCGCTCCGGTGCCCCGGTGCAGCGCCAGCAGGGCCGACGCGACGGTGGACTTGCCCGAACCGGACTCGCCGACCAGGCCGAGGGCGGCGCCCCTCTCCAGCCGGAAGGAGATCCCGTCGACCGCGCGCAGGCCCCCGAAGTCGACGACGAGGTCGCGCACGTCGACCAGCGGGGCGGCGAAGGCGGCCGGGGAGGAGTCCGCGCCGGAGCCGGGCGACGCGCCCGCCCCCGGCTGGGGAACCGTGGAAACGGTCGGGGAAGAGTCGCTCATGCCAGCACCACCCGTCGGTCGGCCACCGCGTAGAGCACGTCCGCGACGGCGTTGGCGATGACCACGAAGAATCCGATGACCAGGACCATGCCGACGACCACGGGAAGGTCGACGACGTTCACCGCGTGCACCAGCTCCTGGCCGATGCCGGGCAGTCCGAAGAGCGTCTCGGTGAGGACCGCGCCGCCGACCGCCGACCCGAAGGTGTTGGCGTTCAGCGCGATGATCGAGGCGAGCGCGCCCCGCACGGCGTGCCGCCCGATGATCGACCGCTCCCCCACGCCGTACGCGCGGAAGGTCCGTATGTGGTCCTCGGCCAGCGTCTCCAGCATCGAGGCCCTGGTCAGCCGGGCGAACGCGGCGGCCTCGACGAGGGCGAGCGAGAGCCAGGGGAGGACCAGGTTCCACGCCCACTGTTCGGGGTCGTCGGAGAGGTTCACGTACTGCGGGAAGGGCAGCAGTTCGAGCTGGCCGCAGACGACGATCATCAGGATCAGGCCGATGACGAAGACGGGCGTCGCCGTTCCGGCGAGCGTGAGTGCGGTCAGCACCCGCTCGCTGAGCCGGCCGCGCCGCCACGCGGAGAGCACGCCGGTGCCGACACCGAGCAGCAGCCATACGACCATCGCGCCGAACACCAGCGACAGGCTGACCGGCAGCTTCGCCAGGATCAGCCGCGTGACCTGCTGGTCCGTCTGGTACGACAGCCCGAGGCAGGGCGCCGGGCAGTGCTGGACGGAGGTGCCCGTCGAGTAGTCCTGGCCGGCGAGGAGTCCCTGGAGGAAGTGCCAGTAGCGCACGTACAGCGGATCGCCGAGGTGCAGCTGCTGGGCGACCTGCTGCACCTGGGCGGGCGAGCAGCGCGGGCCGCAGGTGATCTGGGCGACGTTGCCCGGGGTGGCGTAGAAGACGACGTAGACGATCACCGAGATGGCGAGGAGGGTGACCGCGGTGGCGATGGTCCGCCGCAGCACGAACCCGGCGAAGCCGCTCATGCCGTGCCCTCCTTCGTCCCGTCGGCAGCACCGCTGGACAGGGGGAGATCTGCGGCGGGCGCACCCGCCGGGGGAAGGTCAGTGCCGGGCGCGCCCGACCGGGACAGGTCCGTGCCGGGAGCGCCGGACGGAGGCAGGTCCGTGCCCGGTGTGGACCGGGACAGGTCCGTGCCGGGAGCGCCGGACGGAGGCAGGTCCGTGCCCGGTGTGGACCGGGACAGGTCCGTGCCGGGAGCGCCGGACGGAGGCAGGTCCGTGCCCGGTGTGGACCGGGACAGGTCCGTGCCGGGTGTGTCCGGGCGGGGCTCGGTCGTGTCGCGTCCGTCCTGCGTGCCGCCGGTCGCATCGGCGCGGGCCTCTCCCTTGCGGCCCGTGCCGACGCGCAGGCGGGAGGCCGCGCGCGGGTCGAGGGCCGTGCGCACGCCGTCGCCGAGGACCGTCAGGGCGAGGACGGTGACGAACAGGGCGCCCGCGGGGAGCAGCAGGTACTGCGGCGCCGCCTGGTACCAGACGTCGGCGGAGGTCAGCATCTGTCCCCAGGACGGAGTCGGCGGCTTCACGCCGACGCCGAGGAAGGACAGGGCGGCCTCGACGCCGATGTTCGCCGGCACGAGGAGCGCGGAGTAGGTGATGAGCGGGGCCGCGAGGCCCGGCAGCAGGTCGCGCCGGGCGATCCGCCAGGTGCCCCAGCCGCTGAGCCGCGCGGCGGCGACGTAGTCGAGCTGCTTGAGGGTGAGCGTCTGCGCGCGCACGATCTTGGCGAGGGTGCCCCAGGCGATGAGACCGATGACGAGGGCGACCAGGACGGGCCGCGGAAAGCTGCCGGGCACGACGGCCAGCAGCGCGAGCGACATGATCATCAGCGGCAGCGCGACGATGATCTCGGTGACCCGGCTCAGCACTTGATCGACCCATCGGTTCCCGAGCGCCGCCGAGACACCGACGACGACGGCGATGAGGACCTGCACCAGGGTCGCGGCGAGCGCGACGCCGAGGGAGACCCTGGCGCCGTAGACGAGGCGCGCGAACAGGTCGCGGCCGGTCTGGGGTTCGACGCCGAGCCAGTGGTCGGCGCCGATGCCGCCGAGCGCCCCGACGGGGACGCCGCCGCGCGCGGAGTCCACCAGCGCGGGGTGGTAGGTGGTGGGGTCCTGGCCCTCGATCGCCGTGAGCAGCGGCGCGGCGAGCGCGATCAGGACGAGCAGCGCGACGACGGCCGCCGCGACGAGGGCGGCGCGCTGCGCACGCAGCCGCCGCCAGAACTGACGGGCCCCCGAGGCCCCCACGGCGGACGGGTCCGCCGTGGGGGCCTGGGAGGCGACAAGTGCCTCGCTCACGGGGTTACTTCACCGCGACCTGGGAGATGTCCAGAACGCCGGTCCAGTCGCTGATGACGATGTTCTTGACGTTCTCGCCGTACAGACGCTTGTAGACGGGGTGGAACAGCGGCACGGTCAGGGCCTGCGCGCCGATCTTCTTGTCCAGCGCGCCCCAGCGCTTGGCGGCCTCGTCGAGATCGGTCAGCTTGTTGATCGCGTCGATCTCGTCGTTGACCGACTTGTCGTTCAGGAAGCCGGAGTTGAAGTTGGCTCCGTCCTTCACGATCTGCCGGCCGTCGAAGATCGGGGCCAGGAAGGGGCCGCCGGAGGGCCAGTCGGCACCCCAGTGGGCGAGGAACAGCCCCGGCTCGTTCTTGAAGCTGTGGATCTTGTCGCTGTAGTCGTTCTCCTCGAGACCCTGCAGCTTGACGGTGATCCCGGCCTTCTTGAGCGCGTCCTGGATCGCGGTCGCGATCTCGGGGCTCGTCTCGAAGTCCTTGCTGTTGGAATGAGTGAGGGTGATGCTCAGACCGTTCTTGTAACCGGCCTGCGCCAGCAGTTCCTTGGCCTTGGCCGCGTTGCCGGAGGCGCCCGCCGGGAAGAGGTCGTAGGGCGTGTAGCCGAAGGACTTCTGGTTCGGCAGGTACGTCGTCGCCGGCTCGGCCAGGGACGAGCCGCCCGCCGCGTTGATCACCGAGGTGCGGTCGATGGCGTACGAGATCGCCTGGCGCACCTTCGGGTTGTCGAACGGCTTCACCTTCGGGTTGAAGGCGAGGTAGTTCGTGTAGCCGAAGTGCCCGGTGCCGACGCGCGAGGCCAGCTCCTTGTCCCCGGTCACCTTGGCGAGCTCGGCCGGGCCGAGGTTGGTGTCCGTCGTGACGGCGGTGGCGTCGGCGCCCTGGGAGGAGGACAGCCGCTGGTTGATCACGGAGGAGTCCAGGCCGGACCGTACGTCGATCTTGTCCGGGTAGGCCTTGCGCTCGGCGTCGGTCGAGGCGGACCAGTGCGTGTTGCGCTCCAGGGTGAGGCGCTCGCCGTCGTTCTCGTTCTTGACGACCTTGTACGGGCCCGAGGAGACCGGGTGCTCCTCGTACTTCGTGCCGGTGTCCTTGGCCTTGGGGACGGGCGTGAACTGCGTCTGCGTGGCCAGGTAGGGGAACTCGCCCTCGGGCTTGTTCAGGTGGAAGACGATGGTCCGCTCGTCCGGCGTCTCGATCGAGTCGAGGCCCTTCTTGTCCTTGTAGGGACCCTGGTAGCCGGCGCCGCCGATCAGCCAGTCCCTCAGGTAGGGCGCGCCGCCGGAGAGTTCGGCGGCGAAGGAGCGCTCGATGCCGTACTTGATGTCGGCGGACGTGATCGGCGTGCCGTCCTCGAACTTGAGGCCCGCCTTCAGCGTGTACGTCCACACGGTCGCGTTCTCGCTCGGGCGGCCGGTGTCCGTGGCGAGGTCGGGGACGACCTCGGCGCCGGCGGCCCCGTCCTCGCGGTTGCGGGTGGTGAGCGTGCGGAAGACGAGCGAGGGCACGTTGCCGCCGCCGGAGGTGTAGAGCCGCGCGGGGTCGAAGTCCGACTGCGGGTTGGAGTTCAGGACGGTCAGGGTGCCGCCCTTGTGGGGCTGGGAGTCGCCGCCGGAGCTCTTGGCATCGTTGTCCTTCGGACCGCAGGCGGCGGCGCCCGCTGCCACGATCAGGCTGACGGATGCCGCGGCCACGCGGCGCGCTGTGACGGACGGTTGACGCATCGGAAGACGACCTCTCGGAATGACTCGAATACTGAGACGGAATGACACGGAGTGAGACGGCGGAGCGCAGAGCTCGCCCAGGGCGTCAGGCGTCGGAGTCCGGCAGGACCGAAAGGGGCACGGGCGCGACGAACCGCGGAGGTTCGGGGGCGCACGGCTGCAAGACGGAAAGGGAAGCGACGCGACTGCCGGGGGCGGGCGTCAGCAACAGTGAATGTCGGCCACGCAGAGCGCGGTCACGCCGATGAGCGCCAGCTCGATGGCGGCGCGAACGGAGGCGTGACGGGAGGACATGCGGAAAATATGAACGATCTTTTTCCGCATGTCAAAGCGGTTCGCGCACTTTCCGTCAACTCTTGGGATAGGGCCAGGGGTTGGGCAGGCAGTGGATTCCGTCGTGGTCGAGGAACTTGGTCTGCTGCTGCATGACCGGGGCGAGATCGCCGTCCTTCTCGCACGTGACGTGGCCGTATCCGAGCCGGTGGCCGACCTCGTGGTTGATCAGCATCTGCCGGTAGGCGTGAATCTCGTCACCGAAGCCGTAGGTCTTGGAGCCCTGCGCCCAGCGGTAGGCGTTGATCATGACGCGCTCGGTGGACGCCGAGTCGCACGACACGTTGTCCTCCGTGGTGTCGAGCCCCGATTTCGCGCACCACTCGGCGGTGGTGCCGGGGCTCGCCAGCGTGATGACGAAGTCTGGTTTGCCGGAATCGATCCGCTCGAAGGTGCGGGCACCGTCGTGGGCCCAGCTCTTCTTGTCGTTGAGGGTCTTCTGCACGGCGTCGGCGAAGAGCGCGCCGTCGAGACCGAGGCCCTGTTCGATGTCGACGCGGTAGGTGTACTTGCGTCCCTTGCCGGGGGCCTTGGCGACGCCGGGCACCGCGGTGAACTTCCCCGACCCCTTGAGCTTCGCCCCGAGCGGGTACGTCCTGGCCATCTGCTGGTCGTACGTCAGGGGTGCGGCGGCCACCTGCGGCTGTCCCGACTGGGTCGGCCGGTCGTCGCCGCGCGAGGCGGAGTCCTGGGTGGCCCGGCCACCGCTGTCGGCGGTCTGGGTCCGCGCGTCGGCGTCGTGCCCTCCGGTGGCCATCTGTCCGGCCACGACGACGGCCAGCACGGTGGTGACGGCGGCCGCGGCGATCCCGGTGAACGCCCATCCCTTGCGGGCCTTGGCGTCGCCCTGGTCGCCGGCCTCCCGCGGCGGGCCGTCACCGGTGCCGGCGGACTGGGCGTTCCAGTCCGCGGAGCCGTCGACTCCGCCACGGGGGCCGGGTGTCCGGCCCGCGGCGCCGCCGCCCGGCCGCTCGTCGAGGTCGAACGCGTCGACGTAGGCCTGCCGTGGTCCCGTCACGTCCTGCTGACGCTGCCGGGGCACCCGCGTCCCTGCGGGTGCGCCCCGAGAGGCCCCGCCGGTCCCGGACTCCCCCCAGCCGCCGCCCTGTTCACGCTGCTCGGGATGCCCGCCCCGCACCTGCGGCATCCCGTGCGCGGGGGTGCCGTCGGGAAGACGCGGCGTTCCGTGCGCGGGGGTGCCGTCGGGAAGACGCGGCGTTCCGCGCGCGGGGGTCCCGTCGAACGAACGCGGCACCCCACGCGCCGGGGTGCCGTCCTGGAGGCGTGGAACTCCGTGTGCCGGAGTCCCGTCCTGAAGGCGCGGGACCCCGTGAGCCGGGGTGCCGTCGGCGTAGCGCGGCACCCCGCGCGCGGGGGTACCGTCCGCCACCCGCGGGAAACCGTGCGCCGGAGTCCCCTCGGGAAGACGCGGCCCGCCCTGGGCGGGAGCGCCGCCCTGGAAACGCGGGACGCCTTGAGCCGGACCGCCACCCGGGAAACGCGGCCCGGCCTGGACGGGGGTACCGCCCTGGAAACGCGGACCGCCCTGACCCGGCGCACCGCCCTGAAGGCGTGGAACTCCGTGAGCCGGGGTGCCGTCGGCGTAGCGCGGCACCCCGCGCGCGGGGGTACCGTCCGCCACCCGCGGGAAACCGTGCGCCGGAGTCCCCTCGGGGAATCGTGGTGCGCCCTGCTGCGGGCCGCCGCCCGCGGGCGGGTGGGGAACCTGGGAACCGGGCGGGCGGGTCGCGGAGCGGCGGGCGCCGTCCGGGCCCGGAGCCGGCGCGGGTGCCGCCTCCTCCGCCGGAACCGCTCGCGTCTGCGCGGTGTCCGTCTTGCCGGCCCGCCCCCGACGACTGTGTCGTCCCACTTCCCGCCTCAGCTCTCCGCGCCGACTGCCACCGAAGGGTTCGACTCTCTCAGGTCCGCCAGGAGTTCACGGAAGGCGGTGGCGACCGTCTCCGGATACTCCATCATGGCGACGTGCCCCGCCTCCGGCAGGGACAGCAGCCGGGAGTCGCGGAAGGCACGGGCCGCGCGCTGCGCCATACGGTAGCCGACAAGTTGGTCGCGGCCGCCGTACACCAGGAGCGTCGGGGCGAGCACCCGTTCGGCCTGACGCCACAGTCCGTGCTGCCCGCCGAGCGTGTACGCGTTCACGACCCCGCGCGCGGAGCGTGCCATGGCGTCCCAGAAGTAGGGCAGGGCGAGCCGCCGTTCCATCTCCTCGACCGCGTGCCGGAACCCCTCGGGAGTGACGATGCCGGGGTCGCCGTAACAGAGGCCGAGAACCCCGCGTACGCGCTGCTCAGCGGTCCAGTCCCTGGTGAGTTTCGTGAACAGTCCGGCCACCCCGGGCAGGGCGAGCAGCGCGGTCGGCCAGGCGGTGCGCTGGGCCCGGATCTCGGGCAGCGCGGGGGACACCAGAGTGAGCGTCCGGACGAGATCCGGCCGCACCGCCGCGACGCGCGTCGTGACGGCTCCCCCGAGGGAATTGCCGAAAAGATGTACTGGCCCGCGTCCGGACGCGTCGAGGAAGCGGATGACCGCGCGCGCGTGTCCGGTGACGGAGTAGTCGCCGTCGTCCGGCGGCGGCGAGTCGCCGAAGCCCGGCAGATCGAGGGCCTCGCTCTCCACGAGCCCGTCGAGCTCGGACATCAGCGCCGACCAGTTCTGCGAGGAGCCGCCCAGACCGTGCACGTACAGCGCGGGCGGAAGTCCCTCACGGGCAGGCGGCCTCGACCGGATCGTCAGGGTGATGCCGGGCAGCCCGACCGATCGCAGCCGCTCCCCCTCCGCGACCCTGACGGCGCCGACCCTCGGCGTGACACTGGCGGCCGGCGCGGAAGGCAGTTCGGTCGAAGACATGCCGCAATGTTACGAGACGATCACGCCGGGGCTCATGTGTTCGCCGTCACAGATCGCGGACGCATCGCATAGCGTCCGGATCGCGTGTCTCCTAGGCTTCGAACGAGGGCACTCGTCCGCACACAGGAGCGCTCTCGTACCGTTCGGGAAGAGGAACCATGACAGTCGACCCGACAGACCCCGCAACGTTCGACGACCAGTTCCGGGAGATCCCCGACGCGGAGGCCCCGGAGGCCGACGCCGCCGAGCAGTCCGCCGAGCTGGACCCCGCGGACGACGTGGACCCGCAGCCCCCGGGCAACCGCCTCAACGCCGACGACGCGGATCTGGCCGAGCAGGCCCGGGTCGTCCGGCTGAACGAGGACGACTACAGGTGACCCGGCATCTGAGAGCGACGCGAAGGGGGCCCGCGGGCCGGCGTCCACGGGTGACCCGGCATCGCTGATCAGGGCCGCCGCGGCGGCCGGGTGCCCAGCTCGTCCCCTTCGGCACCACTGTGCGCCGTCCCGGCCGGGGTCCGGTCCGTGAAATTCTGCGCTCGCACCGCACACAGCGGGGTTACCGAAAAGTACGATGGCGGCGCGGCGCACACCGCACGTGGACAACTTTGGGAGGCGGCGTGACAGCCATCGAGCAGACAGAGGCAGCACGCCCGCGGGGCACTCGCCTGCCGCGCCGTGCCCGGCGCAACCAGCTTCTCGGCGCGGCCCAGGAAGTTTTCGTTGCGCAGGGATACCACTCGGCCGCCATGGACGACATCGCCGAGCGCGCGGGCGTCAGCAAGCCGGTTCTCTACCAGCACTTCCCGGGCAAGCTCGATCTGTACCTCGCCCTGCTCGACCAGCACTGCGAGTCCCTGCTCCTGGCGGTGCGGGCGGCGCTCGCGTCGACCACGGACAACAAGCTGCGCGTCCGCGCCACGATGGACGCCTACTTCGCGTACGTGGAGGACGACGGCGGCGCGTTCCGGCTGGTCTTCGAGTCCGACCTGACCAACGAGCCGGCGGTGCGCGAGCGCGTCGACAAGGTGACGCACGAATGCGCCGAGGCGATCTGTGACGTCATCGCGGAGGACACCGGTCTCTCGCGCGCGGAGTCGATGCTCCTCGCCTCCGGCCTCGGCGGACTGGCCCAGGTGGTGGCCCGTTCCTGGCTGCACAGCGACCGGAGCGTCCCGCGCGACCAGGCGGTGCAGCTGCTGACGTCGCTCGCCTGGCGGGGCATCGCGGGATTCCCGCTGCACGGCACCGACCACCACTGATCCGCCGGACCTCCGGTCCGTCCGGTCACCGGACGACCGGATCACCGACGCCGGGCGGCGGCCGGGGGCACACCCCCGGCCGCCGCTTCTTTGTTCCCGTCGGCTGTTCGCTCCTGGCGTTCCCGGGCGGAGCGTGCGGGTCCCCTCGCCGGGCTAATGTGTGCTGCGTACGGCGCGTACGAACGCGCACATGACTGACCGTCGGAGGGACAAAGCCGTGGAGGTCAAGATCGGCGTGCAGCACGCGCCCCGCGAGATCGTTCTGGAGAGCGGTCAGACCCCGGAAGAGGTCGAGCGCGCGGTGTCCGAGGCGCTGGCCGGCAAGTCGCAGCTGCTGAGCCTCGTGGACGACCACGGCCGCAAGGTCCTGGTTCCGGCCGACCGGCTGGCGTACGTGGAGCTCGGCGAGCCCACGCAGCGCAAGGTCGGGTTCAGCGCCCTGTAGGGCGACCTGGCGACACAGCAGTACGGGAAGGGCCCGGTGACATCGTCACCGGGCCCTTCCCGTACGCAGGTCCCGCCTCACGCAGACGCGTCCCGGCGCACGTACGCACGTCCCAGATAACGCAGGCACGTCCCGCCTCGCTCACGCAGGTCCCGCCTCACCCAGGCGCGTCACGCCACACGTACGCGCGTCCCACTTCACGCAGGCACGTCCGCCGCACGTACGCACGTCCCGCGTTCCGTGCGGGCGCCGCCCTTCCCCGCTCGCGTTGCCGTCCTCGGGGGCGCGTCCCCGCGGTGGGCGCCGACGGTTCCGCCCGGCGCACGTCCGCTTCCGCTCCGTCACGTCCGCAGATGGAGCACATGCCCGACACCGAGGAGGATTGCGTTCCGAACGTCAGGGGTAGGACCGGCTACGACCGATTTGCACCGGCCGTGCGGGAGGGACCCCCACCATGTTCTTGGAAGCCACCGCCTCCGCGCTGCTGGGTCTCGCGCTGGCGTGGGCGGCCTCGTACCGCCTGCCGCACCGGTTGCCGTCGCGCAGCCTGGTCCTGTCGACCGGCGTGGCGGGAGCCCTGTTCGGCGCCTTCCTGACGCACACGGCGCTGGGCTCCGGCCACTTCCTGGCCATCCTTCTCGGCGCGGTGGCCGTCTCCGCCGCGCTGCTGTCGCTGCTGCTGCGTCCCGAGGAGCGTTTTCGACGCCGCTCGGCGACCGCGTAGGCCACTGCGGAGGCCCCTGCGAAGGGCCCGCTCGCGCGACCGCGAACCACGTCCGTGAACCGTGCCCGCAGGCGGCCGGGCGATCGGCGGGGCGATCGGCGAGCCGTTCGCCCCTGGCTGCTGCCCTAGGCCGCCAGGCCCAGCGCCGCCATCCGCTTGGTGTGCGCCTCGGTGATCCGGGAGAACATCCGGCCGACCTCGGCGAGGTCGAAGCCGTCCGCCACGCCGCCCACGAGCATCGTCGACAGGGCGTCGCGGTCGGCGACCACACGCTGCGACTGGGACAGCGCCTCGCCCATCAGCCGGCGCGCCCACAGCGCGAGCCGGCCCCCGACACGCGGGTCGGCGTCGATCGCGGCGCGCACCTTCTCGATGGCGAAACCGGCGTGACCGGTGTCGTCGAGGACGCCGAGGACGAGCCCACGGGTGTCCGAGTCGAGGCGGGCCGCGACCTCGCGGTAGAAGTCACTGGCGATCGAGTCGCCGACGTACGCCTTGACCAGACCCTCCAGCCAGTCGGAGGGGGCCGTCTGCCGGTGGAAGCCGTCGAGCGCGGCGACAAAGGGCTCCATGGCCTGCGTCGGCTCCGCGCCGATCGCGGCGAGCCGGTCCCGCAGCTGCTCGAAGTGGTGGAACTCGGCGGACGCCATCTTCGCCAGCTCCGCCTTGTCGCTGAGCGTCGGCGCCAGCTTGGCGTCCTCCGCGAGCCGCTCGAACGCCGCGAGCTCGCCGTACGCGAGCGCTCCGAGCAGGTCCACGACCGCGGCGCGGTACTGGGGCTCGGCCGAGGCCGTCTCCCAGTTCTGCGCGGCGACTCCGGTGGCCGCGGGGGCGGTGTCGGCGGTGGCCTCGGCGGGCTTCTCAGCGGCGTTGTCAGGCGTCGTCATGAAGCGCACAATAGCCCGCTCACAGCACGGCGGAAGTCCCTGGTCAACCTGTGTGACGACGACAACGTGACCAAATCGGCCATCGCATGTGCGTGATTCCGGGGTATGGTGGTAATGCGCCCGGCGAGTATTCGACGGGCCGCACGAATGAGGATGCCCGGTCGGTGGCCCGATCGGCTCCGACCCGACAGCCCTCCTCGTCGGTACGGCACATTGCGTACGACATCCGGAGGGAACCCTCAGCGGCACGAGAGCTCGAGCGTCGGCAGTGGTCCCATGCCACCCGGCCCGCCCGTCAAGAGCGGCCGACGTCCCCGGCACGGTCCCGACACGACCCCCGCGTTCGCCTCGCACCGCGTACACAGAAGAGGCAGCACCCTGACTACGACTTTCCGAGAGCTCGGAATCCTCCCTGAGACCGCCGAAGCCCTTGAGGCCGTCGGCATCGTCAACCCCTTCCCGATCCAGGAGATGACGCTCCCGGTCGCCCTTTCCGGCACCGACGTCATCGGCCAGGCCAAGACCGGCACCGGCAAGACGCTGGGCTTCGGCCTTCCCCTGCTGGAGCGCGTCACCGTCCCCGCGGACGTCGAGGCGGGCCGGGCCAAGCCCGAGCAGCTCACCGACGCCCCGCAGGCCCTCGTCGTCGTACCGACGCGCGAGCTGTGCACCCAGGTGACCAACGACCTGCTCACCGCGGGCAAGGTCCGCAACGTCCGCGTTCTGGCCATCTACGGCGGCCGCGCGTACGAGCCCCAGGTCGAGGCCCTGAAGAAGGGCGTCGACGTCGTCGTCGGCACCCCGGGGCGTCTGCTGGACCTCGCGGGCCAGAAGAAGCTCAACCTCAAGCACGTCAAGGCCCTCGTCCTCGACGAGGCCGACGAGATGCTCGACCTGGGCTTCCTGCCCGACGTCGAGAAGATCATGAACATGCTGCCGGCCCGCCGTCAGACGATGCTGTTCTCGGCGACCATGCCGGGCGCGGTCATCGGTCTCGCGCGCCGCTACATGTCGCAGCCCACGCACATCCGTGCCGCCGCGCCGGACGACTCGGGCGCGACGGTCGCGAACACCGCGCAGTTCGTCTATCGCGCGCACAACATGGACAAGCCCGAGATGGTCGCGCGCATACTGCAGGCCGAGGGCCGCGGACTCGCGATGATCTTCTGCCGCACCAAGCGGACGGCGGCGGACCTCGCCGACCAGCTCCAGCAGCGCGGCTTCGCGTCCGGCGCGGTCCACGGCGACCTCGGCCAGGGTGCCCGCGAGCAGGCGCTGCGCGCGTTCCGCAACGGCAAGGTCGACGTCCTCGTCTGCACCGACGTCGCGGCCCGCGGCATCGACGTCGAGGGTGTCACCCACGTCATCAACTACCAGTCCCCCGAGGACGAGAAGACGTACCTGCACCGCATCGGCCGCACCGGCCGCGCGGGCGCCAAGGGCATCGCGATCACCCTCGTCGACTGGGACGACATCCCGCGCTGGCAGCTCATCAACAAGGCGCTGGACCTCGGCTTCGGCAACCCGCCGGAGACGTACTCCACGTCCCCGCACCTCTTCGAGGAGCTGAGCATCCCGGCCGGCACCAAGGGTGTCCTGCCGCGTTCCGAGCGCACCCGCGCCGGGCTCGCGGCCGAAGAGGTCGAGGACCTGGGCGAGACCGGTGGCCGTGGCGGCCCGCGCGGCCGCGGTGGCCGTTCGGCGGCGCCCGCCTCCACCGAGCGCGAGCGCGCGCCGCGTACGCCGCGCCAGCGCCGCCGTACGCGCAGCGGTGCGCCGGCGGCGGAGGGGACGCCCGCGTCCACGGCCGCTCCGGCGGCCACGGAGTCGCCCGCGTCCGTCGAGGGCTCCGAGCCCCGTACGCCGCGCCGCCGCAGGCGGACGCGCGGTGGAGCGGGAGAGGCCGTGGCGGCCGCTGCCGCCGCCCCCGTGACCGAGGCCGCGGAATCCGCCGTGGCGACGGCCGAGGGTGTCACCGACGAGCCGGCCGCGCCGCGCCGTCGCCGGACCCGCAAGAGCGCCGCGACGGCCGTCGAGACGGCGGAGGCCGTGGTGACCGCCGCCGAGGCCGTGGTCGAGAGCGCCGCCGCCGAGGTCGTCGCCGAGGCTCCGGCCAAGCCGGCCCGTCGCCGCACCCGCAAGACCGTCGAGACGGCGCCCGCCGCCGAGACGGTCACCGAGGCCACCGAGGTCGTCGAGGCCCCGGCGAAGCCCGTGCGGCGCCGCACCCGCAAGGCCGCGGAGGCCGCCGTCGACACCGTCGAGGCCCCCGCGACCGAGGTCACCGAGACGGTCACCAAGCCGCGCCGCACCCGCGCC